>NZ_CP034451.1:5102500-5702500 GCF_003952525.1 Mesorhizobium sp. M3A.F.Ca.ET.080.04.2.1
ACAGCCGGGCAAGGCCCCGTTGCCGCCCTCGGTCGAGGGGCTCTCCCTGCGCAATGTGGTGACCGGAGAAGTCTCGCGGCTGAAGATCGACGGCGTGTTCGTGGCGATCGGCCATGCGCCGGCGGTGGAACTGTTCGTCGGCAAGCTGAAGCAGAAGCCGAACGGCTATCTGTGGACGGCGCCGAATTCTACCCGCACCGACGTTCCCGGTGTCTTCGCCGCAGGCGATGTCACCGACGACGTCTATCGGCAAGCGGTGACGGCGGCCGGCCTCGGCTGCATGGCCGCGCTCGAGGCCGAAAAATATCTCGCCGGGATTGAGGTTCACCGCGAAGCGGCGGAATAAGCAATCGGCTGAGAAAAGCCGTTTAAAAGCCTGATTTTTCATTCAGACGCCAAAGGCAACAAGAGGGGAATCATGGCGCTGGACTGGGACAAGCTACGCGTGTTTCACGCTGCGGCGGAGGCTGGGTCGTTTACCCATGCCGCCGAAACGCTGCATTTGTCGCAGTCGGCGATCTCGCGGCAGGTCAGCGCGCTGGAGCACGACGTCGGCGTGCCGTTGTTCCATCGCCATGCTCGCGGCCTGGTGCTGACCGAGCAGGGCGAGATGCTCTTCCGCACGGCCCACGACGTGCTGATGAAGCTGGAAACCATCAAGTCGCGGCTGACCGAGACGAAGGATCGCCCCTCCGGCGTGCTGAGGGTGACGACTACGGTCGGCCTCGGAGCCGGCTGGCTGACAGAGCGCGTGCAGGAATTCATCGAGCTTTATCCGGAGATCAGCTTGCAGCTGATCCTTGCGAACGAGGAACTCGACCTCACCATGCGCCAGGCCGACTGCGCCATCCGGCTGCGGCAGCCGCAGCAGCCGGATCTGATCCAGCGCCGGCTGTTCACCGTGCATTTTCATCTCTACGCCGCGCCTTCCTATGTGGCGAAGTTCGGCAAGCCGGCCTCGGTCGCGGAGCTGAGAAATCACCGCATCGTCACCTTCGGCGTGCCCGTTCCCTCGCATCTGTCGGAACTCAACTGGCTGGAGACCGTCGGCGATTTCGAAGGCGGGCAACGGGTGCCGACACTGCAGATCAACGACATCCTGTCGATCAAGCGCGCGGTCCAGGGCGGCGCCGGCATTGCCATGCTGCCGGACTACGTCATCAACAAGGATTCCAACCTGATCCAGCTGCTGCCCGAGACGGAGGTGCCGTCCTTCGACACCTATTTCGCCTATCCAGATGCGATGAAGAACCAAGCGAAACTACACGTCTTCCGCGACTTCATCATCGCCAAGGCGCGCAGCTGGTCTTACTGACATACCAGGCGGCGCGGACCGCTCGTCGCTCCCCCCGTAGCCCTATGCGATGATGGTCAGCCAGCCGCCATGATTGCAGCCTGGGACCGCGCGGGTGCTGCGCCAAAGGTCAGCGCGCGGCCGAGGCTGGAAGAGCCCGCCTGACCCTGCTGCCGCAAAAATAAACGCGACCTGCCTGAAACCACATCATTTCCGATTTTGCGTATTTCCGAACAGAATCCGCGTCGACTTGCATATCAGCGATCGCTTTCGGGCCGGAAAGGCCCCGAATTCGGCGATTTTTCTGGTCCTATCGGTCTTCGGCATGGGTTGGACCACAGCCTGCGTCTTTTTGCATGCGTGTGTTGCAAAATAGATGCTTGTTTCTTGGGCATGATGAGCACATATATAGTTCATCTCCAGGGCGCGTTCTCCTCCCATTAGCGCCCCGAGTGTTCCCCTCTGGAGGTTAGCCCTAATCGGCACTTCCAATCAAACTCAGCCGGATCTTTACTGATCCGGCTTTTTTGTTGCCCGCAGCACGACGATACCGAAAATGCCTCCATCAGAGCCACGTAACAGTGACATGTAACATCGGGTAACATGTCGAAGACGCGCTCCGACAGCTAAGCACAGCATAGGACGCGGTTGGTCAGTTCGGGAGATGGGGGCATCACTCGGACGGGCCGGGCTCAGGCAGCTACCGCGTCCGAACCATTTTTTCCTGCTGCGGCGGACCTGCCATCTGCCTCACAGGAAGACGGTCGCAAAATGAACGGCGTCCGGAGGATCCGGACGCCGTCTTCCTGTCATCATCAAAATCAGTCAGGCAGCCTTACCGTTGGTGTTCATCGCCTCGTCTGCCAGGCGGCCGGTCAGCTCGGCCATGTGGTCGAACGACGCCTTGTAGCTGGCAACGCCTGCCGTCGCCGAGCGCAGCTCGATGATCAGATCGCCGATTTCGGCCTGAGGCATGGTCGCCTCGACCACATCCCAGCCCGGCCAGTCGGGCCGCGCGTCATAACCGAGGATCTGGCCTCGCCGTTGCGGGATCAGCGCGATGATCTTCGAGGTCGCATCGGACGGTGTGACGATTTCCACCTTCATGATCGGCTCCAGCAGGACCGGCGAACAGGCCGCCATGCCTTCCTTCATGGCGAGCTTCGCTGCCATCTGGAATGCCATGTCGGAGGAGTCGACGGCGTGGTAGGATCCATCCGACAGGTTGACAGCGACATCGACGACCGGGAAGCCGAGCGGGCCTGTCTTCAGATAGTCGCGAATGCCAGTCTCCACCGACTGTATGTAGGTCTTCGGCACCACGCCGCCGGTGATGGTGTCGGTGAACTGGAAGCCCGAGCCGCGCGGCAACGGCTTGATCTCGATCACTACGTCGCCGAACTGGCCATGGCCGCCGGACTGCTTCTTGTGGCGGCCACGCTGCTGGGCGGATTTGCGGATCGTCTCGCGGTAGGGCACCACAGGTGCGTGACCCTCGATCGGGATCTGGTTCTTGCCTTCAAGGCGCTCGCGCACGACACGCAGGTGCATCTCGCCATGTCCCGACAGCACGGTTTCGGCCGAGTCCTGATTGTGGCGCAGGCTGAGCGATGGATCCTCCTCGGCAAGCCTCTGGATCGCGGCCGACATCTTGACCTCGTCCTTGCGCTCCTTGGGGCGCAGCGCGAAGGCGAATACCGGTTGCGGCGGCTCCAGGGTGATCAGCGGCTTGATGCCGCCCTTGACCGAACTCAGCGTTTGGCCGGTCTTGACATTGTCGAGCTTGCCCAGGGCGACGGTGTCGCCCGCCTTGGCCGATGTCAGCTTAGCCTGGTCCTTGCCCAGCATCCTGTAGATGCCGGAAACCTTGGCCGAATCGCCGTTGGAGAGGAAAAGTTCGGCTGCGTCGGCCAACTGGCCGGAGAGCACGCGCGACACCGACAGCTTGCCGCCATGGGCCGTGTGGATGGTCTTCATGACCTGCACGACGGTCTGGTTGCCGTCGGGTGCTCCAAGGCGCTTTCTGGTCGCCTCGACATCCGGGGCGTCGTGACGGATCGCCTTCAACAGCCGCATCACGCCATTGCCCTTCTCGGCTGTGCCGATCAGCACCGGCGTCACCGCGCCGCCGCGCAGATCGGCCGCCAAATCATCGAAGATCGCGTCCTTCGGCGGCTCGATCTCCTCCAGCAGCTGTTCCATCAACTGGTCGTCATGGTCGGCCAAGGTCTCCAGCATCGAGAAGCGTGCCTCCAGCTCGCGCGCCCTCTCGTCGCCCGGAATTTCGGCAACCTCGCTTTCGGCATATTCGCGGTAGACGTAGGCGCGCTCCAGCGCCAGGTCGATCGAGCCGATGACGACGCCGTCCTTGCGCAGCGGGATCTGGCGCAGCAGCAATGGCACCGAACTCGCGGGCTGAAGCAGCTTCAGCGTCTCGCGCACGCCGGCGATCGCCTTGTCCACTTTGTTCAGGAACAGGATGCGCGGCACGCCGAGATCGTCGAGCTTGCGCATGATGAGCTGGAGGGCGGGAATCTTCTTTTCGTCCGCTTCGGCCACGACAACAGCGACGTCGCAGGCGGCAAGCACCGGCTCGGCCTCGAAGGCGAATTCGATGGAGCCGGGGCAATCGACGAAGGTGAATTGCTCGCCCATGAACTCCGTGGTGGCAAAAGTCGCCTCGACGCTCATGGCGTGGGCGCGGGCCTCGGGCGAATGATCGGAAACGGTGTTGCCCGATGAAACGGGATTCTGGCGGGGGATGGCGCCCGTGCGGGCGAGGATTGCTTCGAGAAGTGTCGTTTTACCGCTTGCGAAGGGACCGACTATGGCAATGCATTTCGGTCCCGTGCGTCGTCCTCCGGCGCGAGTACCCATGGCTGACCTCCACTCAGGCGTTTCCCTGTGAGCGGCGGCCGGCCTGTTCGGCCGTCGCGGGCGGGGCTTTTTACTCACCACCTGCCCAATGCCATCGTCACACGGGTTCGTGGGGAGGGCAAGAAAAATAGGAACTGCGCCGGCTTGGTTGGTCAGGCGTCTGCCTGCGCACTCAGGGCGGGCGCTTACTGTCGGCTGCGCAGGGCGCTCGTATTATCGCGCGGCGCCGGTTTGGCGAGACTCGCCCTGGACCGCTTGCAGTGTCCGGGGCGAGCGTGAATTCTTACGCCGTCCTCACTCTCAGCGACGGTCGCAACCGTCCGCAGTTGCGGTCAGCCGACCCGAAGCTCGCGTGCGGCCGACCTCGCCACGCCTTCTTCGCGTGTCGCCACCGTTTCGGCGAAGCGCGCGAGCAACGGATTGAAAAGTTCCGGGCGTTCCCAGAACGGGGCGTGTCCCGCGCCGGGGATGACGTGACAGTGTTCCCAGAGGGAGCGGCAAGCCAGCGTTTCGAAGTAACTCAGCCGCACGAAGAGGTCGTTCTCGCCGTTGACGATGGCCACGGGGAATTGAGCCTGCTCGACCACCTGTTTCTGGTCGGCGCCCCGACCGGTGAACATGCCGCGCGTCACTGCAGAGCGTAAGCGACCATCTGCCCGCAATATGGCCCGGCGAAATGACGGACCAGCGCTGTCGCCAAAGCACAGTGCCTCGAACCTTTCGGCGTCGCGATCCGAGTAAACCTTCTTGGAAGCGAGCAACATGTCCCAGCTGGCATGGAAGCCTCGAAGCATCCCGAAAGGTCCTTTCGAGACCGGCGGCGCGCCGGTGAGCATCAGCCCTGCGAACGCAGGATGAAAGCTTGCCAGTTCCATGGCGACATGGCCGCCGAGCGACCAGCCGAAAACGATGGCGCGGTCGATAGCCATGCGATCGAAAACCTCAGCGGCCGCTTGGGCGAGACCGCCGAGCGAGTAAGTCGCGACCGGATCGCTGGCATCCGATGAATCGCCGTGTCCAGGCAGGTCGAATGCGATCAGCCGATGCCGATCGGCCAAAGAGCTTTCGAATTGTCGCGCGAACACTGCGCGCGAACTGCCTGATCCGTGGATCATGACGATCGGCAAGCCACTTCCAGACGAATCGCTGACGCGCAAATCAGCTTCTGGTGTCCGGATCGTTCGCTCGGCCACAGGCATGCCGGATTGAACCTTCTGATTGCATTGCCGGCAATTTCGCATCTCCCCGGTCTACACCTCCTTTAAATTTTTGGTTAAGGAAGGATGTATGCCCGTGGCCGGATGTGCTCAGCCTTTTCATGGCTGATTTAGGAGGGACATGGAGTTTTGGCTCGATCTTCTTGTGTCGACCGCCAGCATCATCACGGTCGGCCAATATCTCTGGTCGATGCGGGCTCATTTTCAGTCGTCCGAAATGTCGTTGGGCGCTGCGATCATCTCGGCGTCCGTGGCCATCACGACCCTGTTCTTTCTGGCGATCATCTGGATCCTGCCACAGCCACCGCTGGCCAAGATCGTCGGCCTGATTGTCCAGCTTGTGAGCTCCATGCTGTTCTGGTGGGCGATCCTGCGGTCGCGCAGGGCGCGGCTGAGCTTTGCCTTCGACGCCGGCAATCCACAGGGTCTCGTGACCGAGGGACCCTTCTTCTATATCCGCCACCCGTTCTATACTTCCTACATCGTATTCTGGGCCGGGTGGGGCACCGCCACTTGGTCGGTATGGGCCGTGATGCCGGTTGTCGGCATATTCGCCATCTATCTGATCGCGGCGCTCGACGAGGAGAAGAAGTTCTCGCGTACCGAGCTCGCCGGCGCTTACGACGCCCATCGGAAGCGCGCGGGGCTGTTCTGGCCGCGACTGCGTTGGTGATGCCGTCGGCGCGAAGGGACCGGCGGTCGGCTCGAAGAGATGGCCATCCGGTTGGGTGCAGCCAGTTCGAGGGATCAAGACCATGAAGATCATTGCCTGCGGAAGCGTGCCGACCGTCATCGCGCCGGAAAAGTATTTCACCGGCCGAGTGCTGCAGACGCCGATCATTGAAAAGGAGGATCCGGCGCGGCTGAGGGCGACGCTGGTCAGTTTCGAGCCCGGCGCGCGCACGCATTGGCACACGCATCCGCTTGGCCAGACGCTCTACATCACGGCCGGCGCTGGTCTGGCGCAGACCTGGGGCGGTCCGATCGAGGTGATCAGGGCAGGCGACGTCATCTCCTTCGCGCCTGGCGAAAAGCACTGGCATGGTGCCGGTCCGAAGAGCGCGATGACCCATGTCGCGATGCAGGAGGCGCTGGACGGCAGCCACGCAGACTGGCTTGAGGCGGTCTCCGACGAGCAGTATGGCGGCTGAGAGCGCCCGACAAAACCCGGCCTCAGACCGGGTTTCATTGATCGATGACTGCGTTGCAGCTCAGACCAGCGACGCCGTAAATCGCTGAATGCGCGTGCAGGCTTCCTCCAGCAGCGCGTCCGAGGTGGCATAGGAGATGCGGAAGTTCGGGCCCAGGCCGAAGGCCGAGCCGAACACCACCGCCACACCCTCGGCCTCGAGCAATTCCGAGCAGAAGGCCTCGTCGCTCTCGATGAGCTTGCCACTCTTTGTCTTCTTGCCGATCAACTGGGCGCAGGAAGGATAGACATAGAAGGCGCCCTCCGGCGACGGGCACGTGATGCCGCGCGCCTGATTGAGCATCGACACGACAAGGTCGCGCCGGCCCTGGAAGATCGCCTTGTTCTTGGCGATGAAGTCCTGCGGCCCGTTCAGCGCCTCGACGGAAGCCCATTGCGCGATGGTGCAAGCGCCTGAGGTCTGCTGGCCCTGGATCATGTCCATCGCCTTGATCAGCGGAACCGGGCCCGCGGCATAACCGATGCGCCAGCCGGTCATGGCGTAGGCTTTCGACACGCCGTTCATGGTGAGCGTGCGCTCGTACAGCTGCGGCTCGACCTCGGCGATGGTCTTGAAGACGAAATCGCCATAGGTCAGATGCTCATACATGTCGTCGGTAAGCGTCCAGACATGCGGGTGCTTGAGCAGCACGTCGGCCAGCGCCCGGAGCTCGCTCTCGGTGTAGGCGGCGCCCGAAGGGTTGGACGGCGAGTTCATCAGCAGCCACTTGGTCCTCGGCGTGATCGCCATCTCCAGCACCTCTGCCGTCAGCTTGAAGCCGTTGTCGATCGAGGTGTTGGCAAACACGGAGGTGCCGCCGCAGATCGCCACCATTTCAGGGTAGCTCACCCAGTAGGGACGCGGGATGATGACCTCGTCGCCGGGGTTCAGGGTCGCCATGAAAGCGTTGAACAGGATCTGCTTGCCGCCGGTGCCGACGATGGTCTGCTCCGGCCGGTAGTCGAGATTGTTCTCGCGCTTGAACTTTTTGGCAATCGCCTCGCGCAGCGGCGCGATGCCGGAAACCGGCGGGTATTTGGTCTCGCCGCGGCGGATCGCGTCGATCGCCGCATTTTTGATGTTGTCCGGCGTATCGAAATCCGGCTCGCCGGCGCCGAGGCCGATTATGTCACGACCGGCATTTTTCAGCTCGCGCGCTTTCTGCGTCACCGCGATGGTCGCGGAAGGCTTTACGCGGGAAAGGGCGTCGGCAAGAAAGGCCATGACAGAGTGTCTCCAGGAAGGCGCGGCCAGGAGCGGCCGCGGCGCCTCTCATGTCGCATCATCGGCCCAAGCGCAAGCCTTGTCGGATGAAGCAGCGCGCAAGCTGCGGTGAGCGGCAATTCTAAGTTCATCAACGACCGGTAAACCCTTCGCTGGCAGAATGGCGGACTGATTTCCGCCAAGTTTTGCGGAGCGAGGAACCCTTGTCGCGCAGCATCGGGCTTGCCCACATCATCCGCCTGGACGACGGCACCTCCACCGCTGTCTGGGGCATCCATTCGCTGCAGAGCGCGTTCCAGCCCATCTTCGCCTTCAGCGAAGGCAAGCTTTCGCTCGTCGCCTTCGAAGGGCTGATCCGGCCGTTTCGCGACGGCGAGCCGCAGTCGCCCATGAGCTTCTTCAACACCTGTCCGGCGAGCGATCGGCTGCATGTCGAGGCGTTGACGCGCACGCTGCATCTGTTGAATGCCGGAGCCTGCCTGCCGGACGAGGCATCCATCTTCGTCAATTTCGACCCTTCGGTGTTCACCGAGCGAGCCGTTGTCGACAAGGCGCTGCGCGACATGCGGCTGGTGCTGCACGAGGCCGGCATCGAGCCGCGCCGCATCGTCTGCGAAGTCACCGAGCAGAAATCGGCATCGCAAGAGACGCTCTACAGTTTTGTCGAGGCGCTTCGGGCCAATGGTTTCCGCATCGCCGTCGACGACTACGGCGCTGAGGAGTCCGACATCAACCGCGTCAAGGAATTGAAGCCGGACATCGTCAAGTTCGACGCCCACTGGATCTCCCAGCTGATGGAATCCGGCGCCGGCTTTGCGCTGCTTACGGCGATGGTTGAGAGTTTCGAAAGTCAGGGCATCCGCACGGTCTTCGAAGGCATCGAAGAGAACTGGCAGCTCGAACTTGCCGAGAAGTCGGGCGCCTCGATGGTGCAGGGCTATGTCCTCGCCCGGCCAGAACTTGCCCCCACAAGCTTTCGCAGATTGACCAAGGACCCCCAGGCCTCGGCGGCAGAAATCAAGTCGCAGGCCACGGCCATCCCGGCATCGGCGCCAGCGGCTCGGCAGGCGAGGGTGTTCGGACGCAAGGCATCGCCATGAACAGGCGCCCCGACAGACGGCGCAACGTCGCCGAAGCGATCTTCGCCGACGAGATCGGCCTCCAGTTCGGCATCTATGGCGAGTTCCGGCTGTGGAGCGCCTATCAGCCGATCTTCGCGCCCCGGGGCAGGACGCTCAAGCCCGTCGCCGTCGAAGCGCTGATCGAGCCGCGGCGGGTCGCGCAGCCAGTGGCACCGTCGGTGTTCTTCGACAGCGTGCCCGCGCCGGATCGCCTGTTCGTCGAAACCATGTGTCGGAGGCTGCATCTCGGCAACTACAGCAATATCGGCGTCGACGACCTGACGTTGTTCTTCAACTACGATCCGTTGATCAACGATCACCTCGGGCGGGCGCTGGCCGAGATCCGCGTGATGACCAGGCAGCTCGGCGAATTTGGCCTCGAGCCGGCACTGCTGGTCTGCGAAATCACCGAAAAGCTGGCCGATGACGATGTTCTGGTCAGCCTCGTGCGCGAGATGAGGCGTGGCGGCATTCGCATCGCCATCGACGATTTCGGCACCGGCCATTCGACCGAGGAACGGATCAACTTGCTTTCGCCCGATATCGTCAAGATCGACGGCGGCTGGTTCGCCGAGTTCTGCCGCCATGCCGCGGCCGAGCGGTTCTTCCGGCCGCTGGTGTCGATGCTGCACGACCGCGGCGCCAAGGTGCTGGTCGAAGGCATCGAGCAGGCCGCTCATCTGCGCGTCGCGCTGGATGGCGGCGTGGACCTGCTGCAGGGATATTTGCTCGCTCGCCCGGCCCGTGCCGGAACGATCTTCAACGAAGAGCCGCTGTCGATCGACTCGCTGCTTGAGGCCAACGACAAAGTCGTACCGTTGCATCAGCGCCGCTGATGGTTGCGCCAAAACAAATCACTGGATGCCGCTGCTCCCAGCACGATAGCTTTCTTCATTTGCCACGGCGATGGAGGGGCCCATGATACTTTACAGCATGATCGACAGCGGCAATTGCTACAAGCCGCGGCTGCTGATGGCCAAGCTCGGCATCGCCTTCACCAATGTCGAGGTAAGCTCGCATACGGGCGAGACGCGCAAGGCGGAGTATATCGCCAAGAATCCGAACGCCATGGTGCCGTTGCTCGAGCTCGATGACGGCAGGCGTGTCGCCGAGAGCAACGCCATTCTGCTTTATCTCGCCGAGGGCACGCGCTTCCTGCCCGCCGACAGGTACGAGCGGGCGCTGGTTTATCAGTGGCTGTTCTTCGAGCAATACAGTCATGAGCCTTAAATCGCTGTGCGCAAGGCGCTGCTCACCTTCCCCGAACGTGCCAAGGACGCGACGCCGGAAAGGCTGGCGCTGACGCTGGAGCGCGGCAACAAGGCGCTCGGCGTGATGAACAGGCACTTGGAAGCCAACGCCTTTTTCGCTGCAGGCAGCTACAGCGTCGCCGATATCGCGCTTTATGCCTACACCCACGCCGCCGAGATGGGCGGCTTTCAGCTCGATGCCTATCCGGCGGTGGTGGAGTGGCTGAAACGGGTCGAGGCGGACAAGGGGCATGTGCCGATCGAGTGGCTGCCCTGAGGAATTCTTTCGCGCGAAGCGTGGCGAATGGGGAAAGCTTCTGTGACGGCGCCTTCTCCCCGTATAGAGACGGGAGAAGGAAGCAGCTCCGCCATTTCGCCAATCACCACGTTCAAAATCCAGACAACAAAAAAGGCGGGACAATGCCCGCCTTCCTATGTCGGTAGCCTGATCGGGAGCGTCGGGGCCGGGCCGGCAGCAATCTGCTGCTTCGACTTGTCGGGTCCTTCCGCTCCGGCGCGCTTGTCGCGCGACCGTCAGTACATCCGTGACTTGCCGCGCGCCCCAGGCTCTCGCCCAGTGCGCGGCCTTGCTTAGTCGCATTCTTGCGACGCCAAGCGATAACGCTTGGCCGCATAATGCTTAAGCGAAATCAGGCTGCCTTGCTCAGAGATCCAGCAGCGGACTTGCCGGTACGGCGGTCCTGCTCGATCTCGAAGTTGATCTTCTGGCCTTCAATGAGGCTGGTCATGCCAGCGCGCTCGACGGCGGAGATATGGACGAAAACGTCCGCGCCGCCATTGTCGGGCTGGATGAAGCCGTAGCCCTTGGTGGCGTTGAACCACTTGACCGTTCCAGATGCCATTGAGAATGTCCTTCGCATTTGCTTCGTTTGACCGGATCGGATCCGGCCGGTGGTATCGAAATTTTGGAGATAGACGTCAGCAAACGCGAAGATCGCGAGGCCCGATCGATCGGCCAATTTCAATGGGTCGCATATAGGATGGTTCGCGGATGAAAACAAGATGAATTGGCAAGGGCGGTTCCGCCGTCTTGAATGAGGTCGCCGGCCGTGTGGAAATTTAGCGTCCAGGCGTGCGTTATAGAGAGCAACGGCGTTCTGCCGGTCTTTGGGAGAGCAACCATGAGAACCATTGTGCTTGCCGCCTGCCTGATGCTGGTCGCCGCCGAAGCGCAGGCCGTCTCGCGCTACGACCCGACGCGCATGAGCTGCGATCGCGTGCGGGCGACGATCGCCAGGCAGGGCGCCGTCATCCTGCGCTATCAATCGACGCGGGTGCCGGGACTGCCGCTCTATGACCGTTATGTGCGCGACGAGCGCTTCTGCACGATGGGCGAGGTGCGAGCGAGGGCCTATGTGCCCAGCGCCGACACCAGGTCTTGTCCCGTCTATGTCTGCAAGCGGCCGGATTTCGAGCGGCGTTTCCGCCGCCGCCTGTTCCCGCAGGACTAAACGGCCGATCGCCGCCTGGCAGTCCTGTTTGGATTCAGAACCCGAATGAAGCCTGGGCGGCGGGCGGCCGCCCGAGGCGTACGCCCTCCGTGGCCAGCATCTTTTCCTTGGTGGCCGAGCCGCCGGGCGCCGAAAAGCCGCCGATCTTGCCGCCTGCGGCGAGGATGCGATGGCAGGGAATAACCAGCGGCACCGGATTGGCGCCAAGGGCGGCTCCGGTCTCGCGGGCAAGCCCGGCATGGCCGGCGCGCTTGGCCAGTTCGCCATAGGTGGTGGTTTCGCCGAAGCCAAGCTTGCGCGCGGCATCGTAGATGGCGAGGCGGAAGTCGTCGACGCCGGCGAGATCGACCGGCACGCTCGAGAAATCGACATCCTCCCCGGCCGCGTAGGATTTGATGGAGGCGATCAATTCGACCACCCATTGCGGTTGCCGGGTCGAGGCGGAAACCCCGGCATGGCGAAACAGCCGACGCTCGACCGCTTCGCGGCTGTGCTCGGGCAGGCAGAGCCGGATCAGGCCATTTTCGCTCCAGGCTATGCCCATGAAGCCGATCACTGTTTCTAACACTGCGTGGCCGGCCGTGATCGATGATGCATTTTCCATGGCGCGCTCCTTTCCGCAAACCGCGAAAAACCGCGTACATGCACGGTACAGATAGGGAACAATATTGCAGTTTGCTGCGAGTCCCGCCACCCGAAAACCGCGGGGTGGTCCCGATTGCCCGGCCGGAATCGCTGGTGTAAGGACTTCTTAACAACCGACGAAGCGGACCTGCAGGGCTTGGCAGCGAAAATCATCCTCACGGCGATCGGCGTGCTCGTTGGCGCGGCTGGCCTCAGCGGCTGCACCTCGACCTCGCAGACGAAGGCCACGCCGGCGCTTGCGGCGGCGTCCACGCCTGCCGTCGAAGAGGACACGCCGACCGTCGCGCTGCCCGAAACCGTTGCCGTGCTGCCCGAACCTTCCGGTCTTGCGCAGGTCCAGACAGCAGCGCTGACCGGCGATGCTTCAGCAACCGGGACTCCGGGTGCGCTCCCGCCGCCGGAACAACCCGGCGTGGCGCTGCCGCCCCCGGCTCAGCCCGGCGCGGCGCTGCCGCCGCCAACGCAGCCCACGGCCTTCGCCGGCTCGACGCCTGTTGCAGGACAATTCCCGCCACCGCCGGTGCTGATGGCCGGCGCGTCGCCGACCGGACCCGGCTCGCTCAAGCACGCGGCCGTCTATGCGACGGCCGGCGTCGCCATGCCCGTCACCGGTCAGACGGCAAAAGTTGCGCCAATGCCGGGCGTCCAGCAGGTCGCCTATGTGTCGCCGGAGAACCCGGCGCTGCTTGCCGCACCTGGTCAGCCAGTGAAGCACGCCATCGGTCCGCGCGGAGAGATCGAGCGGCTGATCGAGAAATATTCGGCGATCTATGAAGTGCCGATTGATCTGGTGCGCCATGTCGTCAACCGTGAGAGCACCTTCAACCCGAAGGCCTACAATCACGGCCATTGGGGGCTGATGCAGATCAAGCACGCGACGGCGCGCGGCATGGGCTATGATGGTCCGGCCAGCGGCCTGTTCGACGCCGAGACCAACCTGAAATACGCCGTCAAGTATCTGCGCGGCGCCTGGCTGGTGTCGGGCGGCAATGAGAAGCGCGCCGACCAGCTCTACCAGAGCGGCTATTACTACGACGCCAAGCGCAAGGGTCTGCTCGAAGCCACCGGCCTCGGCGTCGATCGCACGCGCCGCCGGCTGCCGCCCGACGCCTGAGCGCCGTGCCTTCGGCGGCTGACGCCCAAAAGCTGGAACGGCGCCTAGGCAACCGGTATGAAAAGTCCTAGCCCGCCAGCCCCGAACGACATCCGCATTCGCAAGATTCTCGACGATGCGCTGACCCCGCCGCATTGGCCGGACGGCTTCGTGATGCGTCCGTTCGAGCACAGGGACGCGCAGGCGCTGCACGCGCTGCTGGAAGAGGTGTTCGACGACGGCCCCGACGGACCGTTCGAGGACTGGTGGGGGCGTATTGCTGGCGATGCCGAGTTCGATCCACAACTCTGCTTTCTCGTCATCGACGCCAAGGGCCTGCTGGCGGGCGCCGCGCTTTGCTGGACATCCGGCTTCGTCAAGAATCTCGCCGTTCATCCCGAGGCCAGGGACGCGGCATCGGCGAGGCGCTGATGCGGCAGGTCTTCCTGACCTTTCGCGACAAGGGCGCGGCTCATGTCGATCTCAAGAGCAATACGGTCAAGAACGCCGCCGCCTTCAGGCTCTATGAGCGGCTCGGCATGATCCCGGTCACCTGGGAAGGCTAGCCAATTTCCGGCACCTGCCGAGAGCTCCACGCCAAATCCACGGCGGCATTGTGAACCGCTTCACACAGCCTGACGTTAGAACATGCTAATTCGTCATGGCGCCGGGCGGCCGATCGGTGGATCGACGCAGGCAAGGCGTCGGAGGGGGCTGTGCCGGCATGTACAAGCCTCTCCAAGGCGGGCTCCGGGGCGGTGGGTTTCGGAGTCCGCCCGCTTTAGCGGATGGCGTAGGTCGCGTCGCACTTAGCCAACAGGAGCCGTTCGGCGGGGCACCGGTCCTGTCGCGTGTGTGGCGGCGCCGGGGAACCGAAAGGCACGTTCCGCATTCCGATGCGGGGTGGAGGGCCCGATGAGCTGGCGGCGTGTGGAGCTCCGCGCCACCGGTTCCACAGGGAGATCCACCGTCATGAAGCTCTTCCACGCATTTGTGGCGTTTGCGGCCGGCGCCCTGCTGTTGGCCGCTCCGGCGTGGGCCGTCGACCTGTCGATCGTCTCCGGCGACACCGGCAACGGCATCAAGGTGCTTCGCGAGATCCTCGACCGCTACGAGAAGCAGAGCGGCAACAAGGTGAACATCGTGGTCATGCCGTCGTCGACGACCGACCAGTTCGGCCAGTACAGGCTATGGCTCGCCGCCGGCAACACCGACATCGACGTCTACCAGACCGACGTCATCTGGGCGCCGCAACTGGCCAGCCAGCTGGTCGACCTGACTGCAGCGACAAAAGATGTCGTCGGCGCCCATTTCCCGTCGATCATCCAGTCGCAGACCGTCAACGGCAAGCTGGTGGCGCTGCCGATCTTCACCGATGCGCCGGCGCTCTATTACCGCAAGGATCTCCTCGACAAGTACGGCGCCAAGGTTCCGACCACCTGGAAGGAACTGGCAGACAGCGCCAGGCTCGTCATGGACAAGGAGCGGGCCGCCGGCAACAAGGACATCTGGGGCTTCGTCTTCCAGGGCAACGCCTATGAGGGGCTGACCTGCGACGCGCTCGAATGGGTGACGTCGAACGGCGGCGGCCAGATCATCGAGCCGGACGGTACCGTCTCAATCAACAATCCAAAGGCCGTGGCTGTGCTCGACATGGCCAAGGGGTGGATCGGCAGCATTTCGCCGCCGGGCGTGCTCGCCTACCAGGAAGAAGAATCGCGCGGCGTCTGGCAGACCGGCAATGCCGTCTTCATGCGCAATTGGCCCTATGCCTATGCGCTCGGCAATGGCGCGGACTCGCCGATCAAGGGCAAGTTCGACGTGGTGCCGCTGCCGGCAGGCACGGGCGAGGGCGCGCGGCCCGCGGCGACGCTCGGCGGCTGGAACCTTGCCGTCTCCAAATATTCGCAGCACCCGGATGCGGCGATCGACATGGTGAAGTTCATCGCCTCGCCCGAAATGCAGAAATACCGGACGCTGAAGACATCCAATCTGCCGACGATCGAGGCGCTCTATGAGGATGCCGACATCGCCAGGGAGCAGCCGATCATCCCACGCTGGAAGCAGGTGTTCCTCAATGCCGTGCCGCGCCCGTCGGCCGCGGTGAAGATCAAGTACAACGAGGCCTCGAGCCAGTTCTGGACAGCCGTGCACAAGACCTTGTCGGGTGAGGGAAATGCCGCCGACAACCTCGCCGATCTCGAAGCAAGGCTGACCAAGCTGAAGGGCAAAGGCTGGTGACCACAGAGCCGGCACGGTCCGGCCCAATTGTTCGCACCAGTGGAAACTGGGCCGGCGAAACGGCGATAGCGCGAGTGCCGCCAACGCCTGCGGTCGCCGCGCGGCCGCCGCCCTCGCGGCTGATGCGCCAGCGCGTGCGCTCGGCATGGCTGTTCCTTGCGCCAATGCTGCTGGTGCTTGCCGCCGTCGCCGGCTGGCCGCTGATCCGCACCATCTATTTCAGCTTCACCGATGCTTCGCTCGCCGATCTCGAGGCTCGGCAATGGGTCGGCTTCGACAACTATTTCTCGGTGCTCAGCATGCCAAGCGGCCGGGTGATCTATGACGGCCTGCTGGTCGACCCGGTCTGGTGGCGCGCCGTGTGGAACACCGTGCGCTTCACGGCCGTCTCGGTGACCTGCGAGACGATCCTCGGCATGATCGTCGCGCTGGTGCTGAACGCGGAATTCCGCGGCCGGGGCGTCGTCAGGGCGGCGATCCTCATCCCCTGGGCCATCCCGACGATCGTCTCGGCCAAGATGTGGCAGTGGATGCTCAACGACCAGTTCGGCATCATCAATGTCGTGCTGCTCAGTCTCGGCCTGATCCAGACCAAGATCGCCTGGACCGCGAGCGCCGACACGGCGATGGTCGCGGTGCTGATCGTCGACATCTGGAAGACGACGCCGTTCATGGCCCTCCTGATCCTGGCGGCGTTGCAGATGTTGCCGCGCGAGATCATCGACGTGGCAAGGCTCGACGGCGCCAGTCCCTGGCAGATCTTCTGGCGGGTGACCTTGCCGCTGATCCGCCCGGCGGTGATGGTGGCGGTGATCTTCCGCGGGCTCGACGCGCTGCGCATCTTCGACCTGATCTATGTGCTGACGCCCAACAATGTGCAGACCAAGTCGATGTCTGTGTTCGCGCGCGAGAACCTGTTCGAGTTCGACAAGTTCGCCTATGGCTCGGCAGCCTCGACGCTTCTGTTCCTGATCCTGGCGCTGCTCACCATCGCCTATATCCGCGTCGCCCGCATCAGCCTGGATGGAGGCCGCTGAGATGGCGATGCTGAAGCGCGCGGCCTTCTACCTGCTGGTGGCGGTGATCGTCTTCGTCGCGGTGTTTCCGTTCTACTATGCCATCGTCACCAGCCTAAAATCGGGTAGCGAGTTGTTCGAGGCGAATCTCTGGCCGAAGTCGCCCAGCCTCGCCAACTACGCCAATGTGCTCACCGAAGGCGCCTTCCTGCGCAACCTCGTCAACTCGCTGGTCGTGTCGGGCGCCGTGGTGCTGATCTCGCTGCTGCTCGGCGTCACCGCGGCCTATGCGCTGGCGCGTGTTCGCTTCCGCGGCCGCTCGGCGCTGATGCTCGCCATCCTGTCGGTGTCGATGTTTCCGCAAGTGGCGGTGCTGGCCGGCCTGTTCGAGATGGTCCGCTGGGCCGGTCTCTACAATTCGCTGGTGGCGCTGATCTTCTCCTACATGATCTTCACCCTGCCGTTCACGGTCTGGGTGCTCACCACCTTCGTGCGCGACCTGCCGGTCGAGGTCGAGGAAGCGGCGATCCTCGACGGCGCGACGCCATGGATCATCATCACCCGCATCTTCCTGCCGCTGATGTGGCCGGCGCTGGTCACCACCGGCCTGCTCGCCTTCATCGGCGCCTGGAACGAGTTCCTGTTCGCGCTCACCTTCACCTCCAACAACGCGCAGCGCACGGTGCCGGTGGCGATCGCGCTGCTGTCCGGCAACTCGCAATTCGAGATCCCCTGGGGCAACATCATGGCCGCTTCGGTCATCGTCACCGTGCCCCTGGTGGTGCTGGTGCTGATCTTCCAGCGCAAGATTGTGTCGGGGCTCACTGCCGGCGGGGTGAAGGGATAGGACGCAACCGGCAGCGCCATTTCGCGTTGGAAGTGGAAGGGGCTGATCGGAGATTCCAGATGAAAACGCTTCTGACCGCGACCGCCATCGCGCTCCTTGCCGGCACGCCGGCCGCCTTTGCCCAGTCGAACGACGGCAACGACGTCGCGCCAATGGCGGCAGACAACAAGGTCGACACGCAGACTTTCGTCACCACCGTGCCCAACGCCAACGAGTTCGAGATTCAGTCGAGCAGGCTGGCCGAGGAGAAGTCACCGTCGGACGACGTCAAGGCCTTTGCCGATGAGATGATCAAGGACCACACCAAGGCCGCCGAGGATTTCAAGGCGGCGATGAGCCAGGGCCAGACGACGGCCTCGATCAAGCCCGCAGGCCCCGCGCTGCAGCCGAAGGAGCAGCAGATGCTCGACGAGTTGAAGAGCGCGAGCGGCAAGGATTTCGACGCCAAATACATCAAGATGCAGACGGATGCGCACAGGGATGCTGTGGCGCTGTTCAGCACCTACGCCAATTCGGGCGACGACCCGGCGATGAAGGAATTCGCCAAGAAGACGCTGCCGGTGCTGAAGATGCACGAGAAGCATGTCAAGGAACTGGCGGTGGCGCACCAGGGGTGAGGGTGGTTCTGCCCGCCGCAACGGGTCCTCAGCTCGCCTTGATCTGCTCGATCGCCGTTGCCAGCAACTCGTCCATGGCCTGGCGAATCTGAGCATCCGACTGGGCGACGCCTGCCGCGTCGAAATCGGCACGGACCTTGCGTAACACGTCGTTGTCGCCCGCTTCCTCGAAATCCGCGCGCACCACCTCTTTCGCATAGGCGTCGGCATCCGCGCCGGATTTGCCGAGCTTTTCTGCGGCCCACAGGCCGAGCAGCTTGTTCCGGCGCGCCACGGCCTTGAACTTCGTCTCCTCGTCCATTGCGAATTTCTTTTCGAAACCTTCCTGACGGTCCCTCATGCTGCTCATGGTTTGCCTCGCTCACACGTGAGTTCGACCGCCTCCGATGCATGAGAAAGAGCGGCCAGGAGAAACGAAAGTGGGGAGCATGAAGGCCTGTAGCAAGGCCTGATCGTGCCGTGGACGCCGCGGAACCGAAATTCGTGCCATGCCGGGCTGAAGCTCCGATGTGATTTGACCTGGCCCTGCCGTGGCCTACTTTCGACCACTGGCAGGAGGAGTGGAGGAGACTGGCGATGCAGTCATCTTTCAACCGGATACGCGGCGTCGCGCTGGCGGCATCGCTGATGCTTGTCGCCGGGACGGCGTATGCCCATCACGGCTGGTCGTGGACGCAGGACGACTTCTTTCAGCTCAAGGGCAAGATCGCGGCGATCTATATCGGCAATCCGCATGCGACGCTGGACGTCGATGCGGAGGGCGAGGTCTGGCGGGTGGAGATGGCGCCGCCCGCCCGCACCATCGCCGCCGGCTTCACGGAGGAGGTCGCCAAGGTCGGCGACGAGGTGACCGCGATCGGCCACCGCTCCCGCGACGAGTCGGAAAAGCGCATGAAGGCGGTGCGCATCAGCGTCGGCGGCAAGAACTATGACGTCTATCCCGACCGTGTGCCGCCGGCCTGATGGCGGAGTTTCTGGCCGGCATCGAGCAGCTTGCCTTGGTGCGAGGGCTGAAAGCCTCCTTTGTCGCCTATCCGATCGTCAACGCGCTGCACATCCTGGCGGTCGGCGCGCTGCTGACCAGCGTCGCCCTGATGGATCTCAGGGTCTGCGGGATGTTCCGCGCGCTGCCCTACGCGGCGTTTACCGGCCTGCTGCGCCGCACGGCATTCGTCGCTTTCGCCGGCGCGCTTGTCACCGGCTCGCTGCTGTTTTCGGTGCGGGCCAGCGCCTATGCGGCGATGCCGATCTTCCTCGCCAAGATGACGCTGATCCTACTCGCCGGGATCAATTTTCTCGGCTTCCTGTGGCTCGGCCGCGGACGCGGCGGAGACGAGCCGGCGGGCGGTCTGGCGGCCATGCTGGCGGCGCTTTCGCTGGCGCTGTGGATAGGCGTGCTGCTGGCCGGACGGTTCATCGGGTTTCTGTAGCGAGCGGCGCGCAGAAGGCCGGTGCTGAGGTCTGAATCCGCCCTGAGGAGAAGTTGCAGTCGGACGACGTCAAGGCGACGACGTGCGGGCAGCGCAGGTCGATCTCGTCTTCGGGCATCTCGTCCATCGCAAGGTTTTAGCCCACGGGCAGAATGCCGGGAAGCGGGTGCGGTTCCAGCGTCGCTGTCCGGTGGTGCGCTGAGAAGACGGGGTCGGAAATCACTCTACGGCGCCCCCCTCTGTCCTGCCGGACATCTCCCCCACTTGTGGGGAGATTGGCGGCTTCGGCGCCTCGCCAATCCTGCAACGTCGACGATTGGCGAAAGCCGCGATGACGGCTGATCTCCCTCCTTGTGGGGGAGATGTCCGGCAGGACAGAGGGGGGCGCCGTAGAGCGCAGTCGCGGGCGGCATCGCTCCAATATCCTGGCAAATTCCGCAAGCTGGCTCTGTGGCTGCGCTCGCCGCGAACTAAATTGCGACATCATTCGGGAGTGTTCCGTGCCCAAGATCGACCTATCCGCTGTGCCCGTCCGCAAAGGCTCCGGCTATCCGCCACCCTTCGACCAGCCCTGCGCCGAGCGCACCCGCCGCCGCCTCGGCGATGCGGGCGGCCTGAAGGATTTCGGCGTCAACCTGATGACGCTGCCGCCCGGCGGCTGGTCGAGCCAGCGCCACTGGCACAGCCATGAGGACGAGCTCGTCTACGTGCTGGAGGGCGAACTGACGCTGGTCGAGGATGGCGGCGAAACGCTGCTCAAGGCCGGCGATAGTGCTGCCTTCGCCAAGAACAGCGGCAACGGCCACCACATGATCAACCGGTCATCGGTCACGGCGCGCTACCTGGAAGTCGGCTCGCGCAACCCGGACGATGTCATCACCTGCTCGAATATCGACATGATGAGCCCGAGTTCGGATGGACGGTTTCTGCACAAGGATGGGAGGGCGTATGAGGGGCAGGGGTGAGGTTCCGCTTTCTCCCTTGTGGGCTCCACAAGGGAGAAGGGAGGGGCTGGCAGCCTCACCCAAAATATTCTTGCAGCGGCCGCACTTCGAGGTTCCCAGCCCGCAGCGCCGCAATCGCCTCTGCCACGGCCGCCGCACCCGACAGCGTCGTGTAATAAGGCACCTTCTGCATCAGCGTTGCCCTGCGCAGCGACTTGGAGTCCGACACCGCCTTCTGGCCGTCGGTGGTGTTGAAGACGATCTGGACCTGGCGGTTGCGGATGGCGTCCTCGATGTGGGGTCGGCCTTCGAGCACCTTGTTGATCTTTTCCGCCACCACCCCGTTCTCGGCGAGGAAACGGGCGGTGCCGGAGGTGGCGAGCACCTTGAAGCCCTGGCCGGAGAGGCGCTTCACCGCCGGCAATATGCCCTTCTTGTCCTCGTCGCGCACCGAGACGAACAGGGTGCCGGAGCGCGGCAGGTCGACATTGGCGCCGAGCTGGCTCTTGGCGAAGGCAAGGGCGAAGTCGCGGTCGAGGCCCATCACCTCGCCGGTCGAACGCATTTCCGGCCCCAACAAGATGTCGACGCCGGGGAAGCGGGCGAAGGGGAAGACGGCTTCCTTGACCGCGATGTGGCCAGGATTGCGCGGGTCGGGCATGGCGCCGTAGTGGGCGAAGGCGTTTTCCAGCGTCTCGCCAGCCATGATGCGGGCGGCAATTTTCGCAATGGGACGGCCGATGGTCTTGGCGACGAAGGGCACGGTGCGCGAGGCGCGCGGGTTGACCTCCAGCACATAGACCGTGCCGTCCTTGATCGCGTACTGCACGTTCATCAGGCCGCCGACATTGAGCGCGCGAGCGAGTGCGGCGGTCTGGCGCTCCAACTCGTCGACGAGGTCGGACGGCAAAGCGTGGACCGGCAGCGAGCAGGCGCTGTCGCCGGAATGGATGCCGGCCTCCTCGATATGCTCCAGGATGCCGGAGACGAAGGTATCCTTGCCGTCGCAGAGGCAGTCGACATCGACTTCGATGGCGCCGGTCAGATAGGTGTCGAAGAGCAGCGGGTTCTTGCCGAGCAGCGTGTTGATCTGGCCGGTCTTGTCGTTGGGGTATTTCTGCTTGATGTCCTCCGGCACCAGGCCGGGCACGGTGTCGAGCAGGTAGGTCTGCAGCATGCCCTCGTCATGGATGATCTGCATGGCGCGGCCGCCGAGCACGTAGGACGGGCGCACCACCAGCGGGAAGCCGAGCTCGGCGGCGACGAGGCGGGCCTGCTCGACCGAATAGGCGATGCCGTTCTTCGGCTGGGTGAGGCCGAGCTTGTGCAGGAGCTTCTGGAAGCGGTCGCGGTCCTCCGCCAGATCGATCATGTCGGGCGAGGTGCCGAGGATCGGGATGCCGGCCTTCTCCAGCGCGTCGGCCAGCTTCAGCGGCGTCTGGCCGCCGAACTGGACGATGACGCCGACGAGCTCGCCGGAGGCCTGCTCGGCGCGCAGGATCTCCAGCACGTCCTCCGCCGTGAGCGGATCGAAATAGAGGCGGTCGGAGGTGTCGTAGTCGGTCGACACGGTCTCCGGGTTGCAGTTGACCATGATCGCTTCGTAGCCGGCATCGCGCAGCGCGAAGGCCGCATGGCAGCAGCAATAGTCGAACTCGATGCCTTGGCCGATGCGGTTGGGGCCGCCGCCGAGGATGACGACCTTCTTGCGCGACGAGACGCGCGCCTCGTTGGCGAGTTCGCCGGCGAAGGGCACCTCATAGGTCGAGTACATGTAGGCGGTCGGCGAGGCGAACTCGGCCGCGCAGGTGTCGATGCGCTTATAAACCGGATGAACGTCGAGCTTTTGTCGAGTCTTCTGAATCACTTCCAGGTCGGTCTTGGTCAGCGACGCGAGGCGGGCGTCGGAGAAGCCCATGGCTTTCAGCATGCGCAGATTGGTCGAGTCCTGCGGCAGGCCATGCTCGCGGATGCGCTCCTCCATGGCGATGATGCCGGCGATCTGCTCCAGGAACCACGGGTCGATCTTGCACATGGCGTGCACGTCTTCGAGCGACGTGCCCATGCGGATCGCCTGCGCCACCATGCGCAGCCGGTCGGGGGTCGGCGTGCCGAGCGCGGCGCGGATGGCGTTGCGGTCGTCGACGTGGCTGGCTGGCGCAGTCCCGTGGCCGATGCCGGGAATCTCGATCTCGTCGAGGCCCGTCAGTCCGGTCTCTAGACCACGCAGCGCCTTCTGCAGCGATTCCTGGAAGGTGCGGCCGATGGCCATCACTTCGCCGACAGACTTCATGGCGGTGGTCAGCACCGGCTCGGCGCCGGGGAATTTCTCGAAGGCGAAGCGCGGGATCTTCGTCACCACATAGTCGATCGACGGCTCGAAGGAAGCCGGCGTGGCGCCGCCGGTGATGTCGTTCTCCAACTCGTCCAGCGTGTAGCCGACGGCGAGCTTGGCGGCGACCTTGGCGATCGGGAAGCCGGTCGCCTTGGAGGCCAGCGCAGAGGAGCGCGAGACTCGCGGGTTCATCTCGATCACCACCAGGCGGCCGTCGGCCGGGTTGACGGCGAACTGCACGTTGGAGCCGCCGGTCTCGACGCCGATCTCGCGCAGCACCGCGATCGAGGCGTTGCGCATCATCTGGTATTCCTTGTCCGTCAGCGTCAGCGCCGGCGCGACGGTGATGGAATCGCCGGTGTGCACGCCCATCGGATCAAGGTTCTCGATCGAGCAGATGATGATGCAGTTGTCAGCCTTGTCGCGGACAACCTCCATCTCATACTCCTTCCAGCCGAGCACGCTCTCCTCGATCAGCACCTCGGTGGTCGGGGACGCGTCGAGGCCGGACTGGACGATGTCGTAGAATTCGGCGCGGTTATAGGCGATGCCGCCGCCGGTGCCGCCCATGGTGAAGGAAGGGCGGATGATGGCCGGCAGGCCGACATGGTCGAGCGCCTGGGCGGCGACCCCCATGGCATGGCCGATGTAGCGCTGCTTGCGGTCGCCTTCGCCGAGGTTCCAGCGCGTTTCGAGCGCGTCGAGCGCGGCATCGAGGTTTTCCGGGTTTTCGGCCTTGAGCGCGGCGCGCTCGGCCTCATGGATCTTGCGGTCGGCGTCCTTGACCTCGGTGGCGTTGGCCAGCATCGAGCGTGGCGTCTCCAGGCCGATCTTGCTCATCGCCTGGCGGAACAGGGCGCGGTCCTCGGCCTTGTCGATGGCATGCGCGTCGGCGCCGATCATCTCGACACTGTAGCGGTCGAGCACGCCCATGCGGCGCAGCGACAAGGCCGTGTTCAGCGCCGTCTGCCCGCCCATGGTCGGCAACAGCGCATCGGGGCGTTCCTTGGCGATGATCTTGGCCACCACTTCCGGCGTGATCGGCTCGATATAGGTGGCATCGGCCAGCTCCGGATCGGTCATGATGGTGGCCGGATTGGAGTTGACCAGGATGACGCGGAAGCCCTCTTCCTTCAGCGCCTTGCACGCCTGGGTGCCGGAATAGTCGAACTCGCATGCCTGGCCGATGACGATGGGGCCGGCCCCGATGATCAGGATCGACTTGATGTCGGTACGTCTTGGCATGTCTACAGGTTCCGTTCGGCGAGCGGCTTGCACGAAAAACCGGGCGGGGGGAGGACCCGGCCGGTTGTGCTTGCGATTCTGGTATCAGGCTAGGAGGGCCTTATAGGGAAGAGTTTTGGCGGATGTAACCCCGAAAATGAGGGAGTAGGGGAGTAAGGGAGTAGGGGAGTAGGGGAGGGAGTAGGGGAGTAGGGGAGTAGGGGAGTAGGGGAGGAGACAGGTTCAAGCGGGCTGCGAAACATACTTCCCTATTTCATTCCCCCAGCGCCAACGCATCCGTAATCTCAAACCGCTCGGAAACGCCGACGCGGATCATGTTGAGCGTGCCCTCGCGAGTGAAACGGAACTTGTCCGGCGAGTCCGAGCCGGACGGCTGGCCGTCGCGGAAGAGGATGAGCCGCGTGCCGCCGTCCGGCCAGGCCACGGTCACGTCGCTGTCGCCGCCTGCACGCGCGACCGAGACTTGGCAGCGCGTCATCGGCTGGCCGATGCGGCGCGCGCAGGGAATGCCGCCGGCGGCATCCGGGGCAGGAGCTTCGGAGCCCGAGGTTGCCGCTGACGCCGCGAAGGCGAGGCCATAGGCGTCCTGCATGGCGGTCCTGCCGATATCGGCAGCGGAGGGCGGCTCGGCCGGGTCGGCGCTGCCCAGGCGCGCGCTGATATCGGGCGGCGGCGCTTCGGCGGGCGAAGCGCTGACTTCGGTGACCGGGGCGGCGCTGTCGTCGGGCGCGGGTGCCGGATTGCCGGGGCTGAGATAGCGCGCCGGCGCCCAGCCGACGATCTTCGCGCCCTGGGTGTCCTCGATCTTGCACCATGGATAGCCGTTGACGACATTGCAGCCGAGATTCTTGACAGCCACTCCGTTTGGCAGCCGCGCCGTCACCTTTCCGCCCGCTGAAGCGGTGGCGCGAATGTTGAGGAGGTCGTCCGGCGCCAGGCCGCCGATGATGGAGATGACCGTCTCTGGCGCGTCCTGGGCGAAAGCCGGCAGGACGGCCACCAGCAGCTGAGCGGCGAACAGTATCTGCAGCGTCGATCGGAGCGTGACTGTGCGCCTCATCCTTCGGCCATGGGCAATGCACTGCAATTCACACGGCGCGACTCAAGGAGCGCCATCGCAAGCCGAGGCGTTTATAGGAGACGTTGCTGCGCGATGTCATCGGAAAAATCCGGGCCGAAGGGTCATGACCAATTCAGGCGTCGATCTCGGTCTCCGCTGTGCCAATCACCGGCAGCGCCTTGTCCTCACCGGCCGCCGTTATCACGCTGTCGAGCAGGCCGGGGAAGCGGGCATCGAGATCAGCACGGCGCAGCGTGATCAGACGGCTGGTGCCGACCACCTCGGCGCGGGTCACGCCAGCTTCGCGCAGCTTGGCGAGGTGGTAGCTGAGGTTGGTCTTGGAGGCGAGATCGAGGAACTTGCTGCAGCTCAGCGGCACGCCTTCCTTGCTGGCGAGATAGCGCACGATGGCAAGCCTGGTCGGGTCGCCGAGCACGGCGAGCACGATCGGCAGGCTGATCTGGTCAGCGTTGGGGTGGGGCAAGGTCATGGACCAGAATTAAGCACAAACACGGCCGAGTTCAACGCGTCTCCTCCTTCGGCGGACCCGGACGATCCGTTCATCCCGGCCTCGTGCTGACATAGAGCTGTCAGCAGGGTTCAGCTATTTTTCCCAGGGTCCGTTGACATAACGTGCTGCCATGTCCAATTGTTCAATGACTTTTGAACTAAGGACAGATCCCATGGATAAGCGGCTCTACTGGCTAGCGCTCGGATCGTTCACGATCTCGACCGAAGGCTTCGTCATTTCCAGCCTCCTGCCCGACATCGCCGCCGATGCCGGCATCTCCGTTCCGCTCGCCGGCTCCCTGATCACAGCCTTCGCGCTTGCCTATGCGATCGGCGCGCCGGTCCTGGCGACGCTGACCGGCGAGTGGGACCGGCGGCGCGTGATCCTGTGGACGCTGGTGTTCTTCGTCGTTGGCAATGTTGCTGCCGCGCTCAGCTCGTCCTTCGAGCTGCTGCTGATTGCCCGCATCGTCATGGCGCTTTCGTCAGGCCTGTTCGCCGCGACCGCCCAAGGGACAGCGGTAGCCCTGGTCGATGATCACCATCGCGCACGCGCCATCGCCGTCGTCGTCGGCGGCACCACGGTGGCGGTTGCGGTCGGCGCGCCGCTCGGCGCGCTGGTCGCGGCCATCGCCGGCTGGCGCGGCACCTTCTTCGCAGTCGCCGGCCTCGGCGCGCTTGCCGGCGCGATCCTGTGGTGGCGCTTGCCGCGCGGCATCATCGGCACCAGGCTGCCGCTCAAGGCGCGGGTGGCGGCGGCGCTCCGTCCCGGCATCATGCCGATCCTGGCGACGACGGTGCTGGCGCTGACCGGCGCCTTCACGGTGTTCGCCTTCATCGCGCCGTTGGCCATCGACGGTGTGGGCTTGAGCCCGCTGGCGCTGCCCGGAATGCTGCTCGCCTTCGGCATCGGCGCCGTCATCGGCAACATCGCCGGCGGCCAGGCGGCCGACCGCTTCGGCGCGACCCGCACCGTCGGCTGGTCGCTGGCGCTGAGTGCAGCGATGCTCGTCACCTTCTCGCTGATTCCGACCTTCCTGCCGCACACGATCGCCGGCCCGGCACTCTTGGTCATGATGGTGCCGTGGGGCATCGTCGGCTGGGCCTTCGCGCCGGCGCAGGCGAGCCGCATCATCAGGATCGCGCCTGATGCGGCGCCAATCGTGCTGTCGCTCAATGCTTCGGCGCTCTATTTCGGCGTCGCGCTCGGCGCGATCGTCGGCGCTGCCGTGCTGCGCCTCGGCGCGCCGGCGGATCTCGGCCTGATCGCGGCGCTGTTCCCTATCGCTGGATTGGGCGTCGTGCTTGCCGGTCGGGTGCTTGCCCGGCCAGTCGCCATGCCGGCGGAATAAGATCGGAACTGGTTGCCTTGCGCGACGCTACGTCGTGCGACGCCGCTCTCAAGCTGGCCGCCACATCTGCAGGATCGAGGCGGCCAGCAGCAGGCCAAGGACGATGTTGAGCGCGCGCCACTGCCGCTCGGTCTTGAGCAGCCGGGCGAGCAGCGTGCCCGCTACGCACCAGAGCGACAAAGAAAAGGCCGCGGCAAGGCCGAACACCGAACCGAGCAGTAGCGCAAGCTGGACGGGACTGTCGGCCAGTGCCGCGAAGGAGGCGGCAGCACCCAATCCCATCGCCCAGCCCTTCGGGTTCATCCACTGAATGCCGGCGCCGCCGAAAAAACTGTTCGGCCTGGCCATGCTGACATCGAGATTGGGCGGGCCACTGCGGCCGATCTTGAGCGCCAGCCAGATCAGGTAGATCGAGCCGGCGATCTTCATCGCGAGTTGCAGCGAAGGGACGGCGGTGAGCAGTCCGGCGAGGCCTGCCGCGCCGGCAGCCGCCACCGATGCCAATCCCGCCGCGCTGCCGGCCATCAGCGGCACCGACCGGCGAAAGCCGAACTGCGCGCCGGACGCCGTCGAAAGGGTTGTCGCGATCCCAGGCGTCGAGGTCGAGACCAGCGCGAACAGGACAAGAGGGATAACGGTCTCGGACATCTGGCTTCCCCGGTGGAAGGAGCGTCGGAATCTAGCCGTCCTGCATCATCAGTAAATGCAATGTTTGATATGGATTGAATTACAAAATATAATGCCATTTATGATCCGCGATCTCGACACGACCCTCATTCGCACCTTCGTGACCACAGCCGAGAAGGCGAGCATGACGGCCGCCGCCAACGCGCTTCATCTGACCCAAGGCGCGGTCAGCCAACACGTCAAGCGGCTGGAGGAGGTGCTTGGCCAGACATTGTTCGAGCGCGACCGGCGAGGCCTGAGGCTGACGCGCGCCGGCGAGCGGCTGCTCGACAACGGCAGGCGGCTGTTGCAGTTGAATGACGAGATCCTGGCAGAGATCCGGGGCAAGGTGGTTGCCGGACAGGTGCGGCTCGGCGTGCCATACGATCTTGTCGGCACGCTGCTCCAGCCGGTGCTGAAGGCCTATGCCGAAGCCTTTCCGCAGGTGGAGATCTCGCTGGTCTGCGCCTCCTCGCCCGAACTCGCGGCGGCACTTGCGGCAGGGACAATCGATCTTGCCATCATCGAGGAGCGGGCCGGGCGATCAAGCGGCGAATGCCTGCTCGTCGACCGGCTGGTCTGGGTCGGCGCGAGAGGCGGAACGGCACGGCTGAAACGACCGCTGCCGGTCTCGATCGTCGCCGACACCTGCGCGTTCCGACCGGCGGTGCTGGCCGCGCTCGGTGAGCATGGGCTCGACTGGCGCACCGTGTTCGAAAACGGCAATATCGACGCCACGACGGCGACGGTGCGTTCGGACCTTGCGGTGACCACGTGGCTTGCCTCGACGGTGCCTGTCGATCTCGACATCCTGTCCGATGCCGGCCTTCCGCCTCTGCCGGAGTTTTCCGTGAACCTGCATCTGCCGAAACACGCCGTCACACCGCCCGCGCAAGCCTTCGCGGATCATATCCGCAAAGGCTTGGCGCGCTACCGTCAGGCAGCGTGAGCGCGAGTTCCCCTCGCCCCTCCGCATTCGTGGAGGCGAGGAACGGATCGCCGGTTCTACTTCCAGGTGCGGCGCCGCTCGAGCTCAGCCTCGGAAGGCTCCTCCTGGGCGAACGAGCCGGTGCGGATCTCGCCGCTGCGTTCATAGTTCGCCATGATCACGCCGGTGCTCGAGGCCTGCGACCTGGTGAGCCTGAAGGCAGCCGGCATCGCGCCGTCGCCGAACAGTCGCTTGCCCTTGCCGAGCAACAACGGGAAGATCATCAGCCGGATCTCGTCGATCAGCCCGTTGGCGAGCAGAGTCTGGATCAAATTGCCTGATCCCTGAATGAGCAGGTCAGGTCCGTCTTCCTCTGTGAGCTGCCGGAGCCTTGCCACGACATCTGGCCCAAGCGAGTGGGTGTTCTCCCAAGTCAGGGAATCCGGGCGGTGCGTCGCCACATATTTGGTCGCGGGGTTGAAGGCATCTGCGATCTTATCTTTCTGATACGGCCAGTATGCGGCGAAGATGTCGTAGGTTCTGCGGCCGAGCAGCAGGGCAAAGGGTTTGGAGAATAATTCATCCAAAGCGGCGCCTGCCACCTCATCAAAGTAATGAAACGTCCAGCCGCCGAATTTGAAGCCGCCGACCGGATCCTCTTCCGGTCCGCCCGGCGCCTGCATGACGCCGTCGAGGCTGACGAATGTGGCGGCGATGATCTTTCGCATTTGTCTCTCCCTTATCGTTATCCGCGCCGTCATGGCAGGGCTGTCAGCCTAAGGACGAGCCGCAAGGCTCCGTTCCGACACGGGTCTGTCAATTTCTTTGGCGCTTGCTGTCGGCGCGAACGGCGCGTGACGAGAACCAGACATCCTCGAAGATGGCGGTGGCGGTGCGGTCCGGTGTCCTGTCGGCGGAAAGCCAGATCGAGCGGCTTCGCGCCGCCTTGTCCCGGTCGGGGATTTTCGCGGACGGACCAACGGCGGAAGCGCCGACGCAAGGGATGAACCAGGAGCCCATGAACGGCTCGCAGGAAAAGCCCGCCTGCGTTCTGGTGACGACAACCGCAAGGCCGATGCGTTCGGCCGGGCGCCATGGAAAGACCAGCCGGCCGCCAGGGTTCAGGGCCTTGAGCCAATTGAGGGGAGGGGCCGCGACCCCGGCATTGACATAGATGATGTCGGAGGGCGGCAGCGCGCTGGCGACCGCATCGCCATGGATGACCTGTACATTCGGATACGACGCGAGGTTCTGCCTGGCGCGCTCGGCAAGGTCAGCCTCCAGCTCGAAGGCGGCAACGGCCCCTCCGGGCTCGACGAGCTTTGCCAGCAGCGCGCTGTAGTAGCCGGTGCCGGCACCGATATGGACTACGGCTTCGCCGGGCTTTGGCGCGATCTTGCCCATCCACATGGCGTGCAGGATCGGCTCGCCATTGTTGATGCCCTTGTCGGCATCGAGCACAACCAGCACGTTCTGGTAGATGAAGCTTGGATCGTCACTCGGGGTTTCGATCCGGCCGTCGCCGGCGATGATCGTCCACGGCCCAGGGCCGAGAAATGCCTCGCGCGGCACCGAGGCGAATGCTTCTTCAAGGCGGGGGCCGGCGGATCGCGCCTGGGCGGCCATCAGTCTGGCATAGAATTTTCGAGCTTCGGCGGAACGCGTCATGTCCTACGAACATAGCGCAGCCAGCCGGTTTGTCGCCGGTCGTGATCTCAGCCGAAACCGGTGACCGTGTCGTAGAGCAGCTTGAAATTGAGCACCAGGATGATGGCGGCGACCACCCAGGCCAGCAACGCGACGGCACGCGGAATGGCGAACTTGCCCATCTTCTTCTTGTCCGACACGAACTGCACCAGAGGCACGACGGCAAAGGGCAGTTGCATCGACAGGATCACCTGACTGAAGACCAGCAACTGGGCGGTGCCTTTTTCGCCGTAAAGCGCAGTGACGATCACCACGGGGACGATGGCGATGCCGCGCGTCAGCAGGCGGCGCGCCCATTGCGGGATGCGCAGCCTAAGAAAGCCCTCCATCACGATCTGGCCGGCCAGCGTTGCCGTGACCGTCGAATTGAGGCCCGAAGCAAGCAGCGCCACCGCGAACAGCGTTGAGGCGATGCCCAGGCCGAGCAGCGGCGAGAGCAGTTCGAAGGCCTGGCCGATCTCGGCGACATCCTGATGGCCGGTGTTGTGGAAGGCCACGGCCGAGACGATGAGGATGGATGCGTTGACGAACAGCGCCAGGATCAGCGCAATGGTCGAATCCGTCGTGGCCCACTTGATCGCGTCGCGCCTGCCGGCGTCGTTGCGCTCATAGGCGCGGGTCTGCACGATCGAGGAATGCAGGTACAGATTATGCGGCATCACGGTCGCGCCGATGATGCCGATGGCGATGTAGAGCATTTCCGGGTTGGTGACGATCTGCGACGACGGCACGAACATGGAATGCAGTATCGAGCCGACCGGAGGGGCGGCGGCCACGATCTGCACGGCAAAGCAGCCGAAAATGATGATCAGAAGCGCGATGATGAAGGCTTCGAGGAAGCGGAAGCCCTTGTTCATCAGGAAGAGCAGCAGGAAAGCGTCGAGCGCTGTGATGATGGCGCCGCCGATCAGCGGAATGCCGAACAGCAGCTGCAGCGCGATCGCCGTGCCGATGACCTCGGCCAGGTCGCAGGCGATGATCGCCAGTTCGCAGGCGATCCAGAGCAGGAAGTTGACCGGGCGAGGATAGTAGGCGCGGCAGGCCTGGGCCAGGTCGCGGCCGGTGGCGATGCCGAGCCGCGCGGCCAGCGCCTGCAGCAGGATCGCCATCAGGTTGGACAGCATGATGATGAAGAGCAGCGTGTAGCCGAACTGGGCGCCACCGGCGAGGTCGGTCGCCCAGTTGCCGGGGTCCATGTAGCCGACCGAAACCATGTAGCCGGGTCCGATGAAGGCGAACAGGCGACGGAACCAGACCCCTGTCTGCGGCACCCTGATCGAGGCGTTGACCTCGCGCAGGCTCGGTGGCTCGTCGTCGACCCTGTCAAACCGCCAGGCGGATCGGGCTACGGCTGCTGCATCGGCGTCGGACATGAGGCATTCCGGTGAAGAGGGTAGGATTACCGCCTCTATTTACGCCATGGCTCAACATTATGCAATAGGCTATATTTCATTGATCGTGCTTTCGTGATATGCGCAAACAGCGCTTGGCCACCCGCCGCGAAGGCCGGTTGCGTCGGCGTGGGAATGCAAATAAACGGCCAGACTACGCCGGGTCCGTGCTATGAATGCGGAGCCGATTCAATCCCAAGGAGGGGCGCGTATTGGCGCTGAGGAACAGACCGGTTCGACGCGAAAACGCGCTCCCCGATGCCGAAATCCACTCGGAGGGCTTTCGGCAGACGCGGGAAGCGCGCCGCGGCGCGCTTGTCGAAGACTATGTCGAACTGATCGCCGATCTCATCGAAGACGGCAATGAGGCGCGTCAGGTCGATATCGCGGCAAGGCTCGGCGTCGCGCAGCCGACCGTGGCGAAGATGCTGACCAGGCTGTGCGCCGACGGGCTGGTCTCGAGAAAGCCCTATCGCGGCGTGTTCCTGACCGAGACAGGCCGCAAAGTCGCCGAAGAAAGCCGCATCCGACACCAGACGGTCGAGGCCTTCCTGCGCTCGCTGGGTGTCAGCGCCGAGACGGCGCGGATCGATGCCGAGGGCATCGAGCACCATGTCAGTGCCGAGACGCTGGAAGCTTTCCGCAGAGCGATGACCGCGCGCTGACCCCCTCGGTTTCCAGTCAAGCTGGAACCGCCAAGCATCCAGCGCGTTCGTCTCCAGTCCGCGATCATGGCGGCCAGGGAGGAATGCGATGGGCGTCGAACACGCACCGACCGAAAAAGGCAAGGAGGCGGCAAAGGGATTACGGCAGGCGGCAGCCTTGGACAAGCGCAAGACCGAGGCCGAAACCGGCCGCCCGCTGAAGAAAGGCGCAGCGCGGTCCGAGGAGCGCTCAAAAAGCTCCGACGGCAAAAGCGCCGGCACAAAGCAGTGAGGCTGAAAACGACGGGCTCCGGATCTCACCCTCCGCACAACCCAAAAAAGCTGTGCCTTGAAGTGACATTGGGCTAATTGTTACGAGGGGGCGGTCGCGGACCGGACCTGACATACGCATCGCGAGGAGTTGCCATGCTTTGGAGAGGCCGTCGTCAGAGCGACAATATTGAGGATCAGCGCGGTGACAGCGGTGGTTTCGGCGGCAGCCCTGGCCAGTTCCGCATCCCGATCGGTGGTGGTGCCGGCGGCGGACGGATGTCCATGTCGACCATTATCATCCTGGTGGTGCTCTATTTCGGCCTGAAGGCACTCGGAATCGATCCGCTGCAAGTGTTGAGCGACGGCGGCTCGCTGCCGGGTGGCGGCGGTCAGATCACCGAAGACAACAGTTCCCAGGGCGGCGCGCCGGCTTCCGACGAGATGAAGCAGTTCGTTGCCACGGTGCTGGCAGAAACCGAGGACACCTGGACGGGCATCTTCAAAGCGAACGGCTTAACCTATGAAGATCCGAAGCTGGTGCTGTTCAGCAGCCAGATCCGCTCGGCCTGCGGGTTCGCCTCGTCGGCGGCGGGGCCGTTCTACTGCCCGAACGACCACAAGGTCTATCTCGACATGACGTTCTTCCAGCAGTTGGATCAGCAGTTCGGAGCTTCCGGCGAGTTTGCCAGGGCCTATGTGATCGCGCATGAGGTCGGCCACCACGTGCAGAACCTCACCGGAATCCTGCCGAAGTTCAACCAGATGCGGCAAGGGATGAGCGAAGCCGAGGCCAACCAATGGTCGGTGAAGGTCGAACTGCAGGCCGACTGCTTCGCCGGGGTGTGGGCGCACTACACCGGACAAAAGGGGATTTTGGAGCAGGGCGACATCGAAAGCGCGCTAAACGCGGCCAAGCAGATCGGCGACGACACCTTGCAGAAGAAGATGCAGGGCTATGTCGTTCCGGAAAGCTTCAACCATGGCACCTCGGCACAGCGGCAGACCTGGCTGGCCCGCGGCTACAAGAGCGGGAAGCTTTCGGACTGCGATACTTTCAACAACCCGGTCTGAGCGACACATTATCGTCAGGCGTTTGGCAGCGCTGCCGGCAACTCACTGCCAGAATGAGTATTTGCTATTGCTCGCTTGTTGTTCCAGGCAACAAGCTCGCCTATAAGGTGCTCCCGTCTTGGTCCGAGGGCGGCCGAGGAGCTTGACCCCATCATGATCGATCCCAAGACGGCCAAGCGGGGACTTGCCCTCGTTTTCACCACGCTGCTGCTCGACATCATCGGCTTCGGAATTATCATGCCGGTGCTGCCCGCCTATCTGCGGGAACTGACCGGAGTCGGCATCAGCGAGGCGGCGATCGAAGGCGGCTGGCTGTTCTTCGTCTACGCAGCCATGCAGTTCGTGTTTGCCCCTATCATCGGCGGCTTGAGCGATCGCTTCGGCCGACGGCCCGTCCTGCTTGCCTCGGTGCTCACCTTTTCCATCGACAATCTGATCTGCGCCGTCGCCTGGTCCTATCCGATGCTGTTCATCGGACGAGTGCTGGCCGGCATCTCCGGCGCCAGCCATTCGACGACCTCCGCCTTCATTGCCGACATCTCCACCGACGACAACCGGGCTAAGAACTTCGGCCTGCTCGGCATCGCCTTCGGCGTCGGCTTCATCATCGGCCCGGTGCTGGGCGGGCTGCTCGGCACCTTCGGGCCGCGCGTGCCGTTCTACTTCGCCGCGGGGCTCGCCTTCGTGAATTTCCTCATCGGGTTGTTCTTTCTGCCGGAGACGCTCGACGACAAGCACCGCCGCCGCTTCGAATGGAAGCGGGCCAACCCGGTCGGCACGCTCGTCCAGATGCGCAACTATCCGGGCATCGGCTGGATCGGCCTTGCCTTCTTCCTGATGACGCTCGGGCACATGATGTATCCGGCTGTATGGTCCTTCGTCTCCAATTACCGCTACGGCTGGAACGAGCAGCAGATCGGCCTTTCGCTCGGAGTCTTCGGCCTGTGCGGGGCGATCGTCATGGCGACGGTGCTGCCCAGGATCGTCCCGAAGCTCGGCGAATGGAAGACAGCGGCGATCGGCCTCACCTTCACCGCGCTCAGCGCCTTCGGCTATGCGTTGTCGACGCAAGGCTGGATGATCTATGCGGTGATCGTCGCCGGTTGCCTGGAGTCGCTCGCCGACCCGCCGCTCAGAAGCCTTGCCGCGGCCAAGGTGCCACCTTCGGCGCAGGGCGAACTGCAGGGCGCGATGACATCGATCTTCTCGATCACCTCGATCATCACGCCGCTGCTCTATACGGGGATATTTTCCTGGTTCACCGGTCCAAGCGCGCTAGTGGTGTTCGGCGGTGCGCCTTACGTGCTCGGCGCGATCTTCATGACGTTGGCGGCAATCGTCTTCGTGACGAAGGTGGCCAAGCCGACGCCAAAGGAAGTCGAGCGCATGCACGCCCAGGAAGCGGTGACCGACGCGGTTTGAGGGGTGTTGATATTCAGGTGATGCCGGCCTGCAAATGGCGGCTTCCTGCGCTTCCGGTGCTCACGTGTCTCAAGTACGCTCCGCTCCGATCTCGGAACCCGCCATTTTGGTCGCTTCGCGTCTTCGATTCGGCCTGACCTGAATCTCAACACCCTTAGGCCGCTAGGCCCGTTCGGCCAGCGCTTCTTCGCCGCGGCGCTGGCGGATAAGATTGACGAAGCGGCGGAAGAGGTAGTGCGAATCCTGCGGTCCCGGTGAAGCCTCGGGGTGATGCTGCACCGAGAACACCGGCCGGCCGGTCAGCGCGATGCCGCAGTTCGAGCCGTCGAACAGCGAGACATGGGTCTCCTCGACGCCGTCGGGCAGCGAGTCGGCATCCACGGCGAACCCATGGTTCATCGAGACGATCTCGACCTTGCCGGTGGTGTGGTCCTTGACCGGGTGGTTGGCGCCATGGTGGCCCTGGTGCATCTTCTCGGTCTTGCCGCCGAGCGCCAACGCCAGCATCTGATGGCCGAGGCAGATGCCGAACACCGGGATGTCGGTCTTGAGCAGGTCCTTGATGATCGGAACGGCATAGCCGCCGGTGGCTTCCGGGTCGCCGGGGCCGTTGGACAGGAAGATGCCGTCCGGCTGCATGGCAAGGATCTCTTCCGCATCGGTCTTGGCCGGCACGACGGTGACCTTGGCGCCGAGGCCGGCAAGCAGGCGCAGAATGTTGCGCTTGACGCCATAGTCGATGGCAACGACATGCATCGAGGGCTCGTCCTGCTCGCCGAAGCCTTCGTTCCAGATCCAAGGTGTCTCGCGCCAGACGGAGGACTGGCCAGAGGTGACTTCCTTGGCAAGATCGAGCCCGACCAGGCCCGACCAGGCAGCGGCGCGGCGCTTGAGATCGTCGATGTCGAAGTTGCCGTCGGGCGCATGCGCGACGACGGCATTCGGCGAGCCCTTCTCGCGGATCAGCACGGTGAGCGCACGTGTGTCGATGCCCGCAAGGGCAATGATGCCGCGCCGCTTCAGCCACTGGTCGAGATGTCCGGCTGCCCGGTAATTGGAGGGGTCGGTGACATTGGCCTTGAAGATTGCGCCGACAGCGCCGGCGCGCGCCGCCGGATTGAGGTCCTCGATGTCCTCGTCGTTGGTGCCGATATTGCCGATATGCGGGAATGTGAAGGTGACGATCTGGCCGGCATAGGACGGGTCGGTGAGGATTTCCTCGTAGCCGGTGAGCGCGGTGTTGAAGCACACTTCCGCAACCGCCGATCCGGTGGCGCCGAGGCCGCGACCTTCGATCACCGTGCCGTCGGCAAGGACCAGAAGGGCGGTCGGCTTCTCCGTGACCCAGGGGGCAGTCGTGGCGGCCATGGCGGCACTCCTAAAGACTGCTTCCGGACCATCCCGTCCACGGGACGATCCGCGCAGCAAATAGCGCGCAGCGGCGAATTCGCGGGCCTGCGCGCAACCAAAGTTTCAGTTCATGCGAGGCTCAGTACATAGGGGAAGGCACCGAGGCGGTCAATGAGGCTGCCTCCGAACGGCATCGATTTATTTCGGCAAGCAAAATCAGATACTTGCCGGGATTTGCCTTGTCCGTTCGGCAAAGCTATTGTCCGCCGCGTTCGAAGGAGAAGCACGATGCGCGAGAAAATCGCCGAATCCATGAAGAGCGCGATGAAGGCGCAGGACAAGCACCGGTTGCCGACGCTGCGGCTGATCCAGGCCGCCATCCATGACCGCGACATCGCCAATCGCGGCGCCGGCAAGCCGGCGGCGAGCGAAGAAGAAATCCTGCAGATCATGGCCAAGATGGTGAAGCAGCGCGAGGAGTCGGCCAAGGCGTTCGAGGACGGCAAGCGGCCGGAACTGGCTGCCCAGGAGCGCGGCGAGATGGAGATCATCCGCGAGTTCCTGCCGCAACAGCTCGACGACGCGGCGATCACGGCGGCGGCGCGCGAAGCGATCGCTGCAATGGGTGCTGCCAGCCAGAAGGACATGGGCAAGGTGATCGGCGCGCTGAAACAGAAATATGCCGGACAGATGGACTTCGCCAAGGCAAGCGCCATCGTCAAAGGGCTGCTGCAGTAACGAAAGGCTGTTGCGTTGCTACGTGGCCGCCGCCGCTGGCGAGCGGCGACAGTCTCAAGGTCCCTTGCAGATCGGCACCGGCTGCGGCGGTGGTGCCGGATGGTCCTTCTTGTACTGCGCGATAATCGGCTCGAGCGTCTTCTTCGGCCAGAATTTCGGCGAGCCGATCTCGTTCAGGCAGGACGCGTTCCAATAGAGGCCAGCGCCTGACAGCGACTGGCCGGCGGCCTTGGCGCGGGCGATCGCCGCGATGTCGCGCGATTCAGGATAGATGTAGAGCGTCGTCGGGTTGTTCTTGACCAGCGGGATGATCTGCTCGGCATCGGCGGGCGACCAGCTGGTGCAGCCATTGCTGCGCCCGCCGGCGTAGTTCACCAATTTCCCAAACGGGACAAAACCGTCGTGGTCGGCGTAAGAGCTTTGCGGATTTTTGCGCATGCACATTCCCCGCAGCAGTGCCGCCGGATGGCCACCGATGACGCGCTGCCTAGCGTTTGCGGTCTCGCCTTCACCATCGAATTGGATGAAGGTGCGCATGAACACCGCATCCTGCTTTGCGCCGACGCGGTAGTAGCCCTTGAACGAAGTTTTCGCTTCGGCGGTCATGTAGGCGCCGCCGGCCGTCAGCTCCGAGTCCATCGCATTGCCGAAGTTTTTCGCGCAACGCCTGCCGTTGGAGAAATTGGCAACGCCTTTGAGGTTGCGGCCGCTGCCATGGCCGGACGAGACCGCGCGAAAGAGCTGCTTGGTTTCACAGATGATGTAGTAACGCTGGCCAAGCACACTGTTGCCCAGATCGCCTGGACGCGTCGCGTCCATGGCAAAGTAGCAGGGATTCGCGACCGAACCTTCGCTGACCTTCTTCTGGTAAAGCGCGCGCGCCCGCTCCAACACTATTTGCGAGATCTGCCCTTCGCCATCGCCGACATGGCGCTGCAGCCAGTCGGGAATGTCCGAGGCCCGCGACGCTGCGAAGGAGCGAGGTGTCATCGCCAGCGCGAAGGCGATGAGGACGCTGCAGATAGTGGCGACACCCAGCGGAACAAATTTCAACCGCACCAGCTCAATTCCCCCGTTCACAATTAACTTGCGGTGAATCACCCGAGAACGATCATAAGAGGTATCGCGCCAATCGGCGAAACACTTCTAGTTTAGGTGCAGCTTGCTGGAAATCCGCGATCGGTCATGATCGAAATCGTCAAACCTGCGCTCCAACATCTGCCGTCCTACAAGGCGGCGCTGGAGCGCGGCTGGTCGCCGGACAATGTGCGGCTGCTGGAAGCCACGCGCGAGCAGCTGGCGGCCATCGCGCAAGATCCTGTCGCCTTTCTCGCCAGTCTCGACGATCCCGAGGCGAAGGGGCCGCCGATCGCCTTGCCCGACGGCACCAAGGTGCCGCGCCTGCCGGGTTTTCGCCGCTGGATCTGGGATGGCGAAGCGGCCGGCTCGATTGGCCTTCGCTGGCAGAATGGCACATCCGAGCTGCCGCCGCATGTGCTTGGCCATATCGGCTATGCCGTGGTGCCGTGGAAGCGAGGCCGGGGCTATGCCACTCAGGCGCTGCGGCTGATGCTGGCGGAGGCGAGGGCGGTCGGTCTTGAGTATGTCGAGATCACCGCCAAGCCGGGCAACCCCGCCTCGCAGAAGGTGATAAGCGCGAATGGCGGCAGGCTGGTGGGGCGCTTCCTCGAGGATGCCGCCTATGGCGGTGCCGAGAGCTTGAGGTTCCGGATCGATCTTTGATCGGGCCCGGCTCTACTCAGCCGCTGCCGGCAGCGGCGGCGTCGCGCGGCTGCGCCATTCCCACGCCTGCGAGGCGACGGCCACAGTCACGGCCACCAGCATGGCGAGCACGCCTGCCAGGGGCAGGCTGCGATAGCCGTAGCCGGCATTAAGGATCGCCGCGCCGAGCGAGGCGGCGAGCGCGATGCCGACGTTGAAGCCGGACGGGATGAGCGAGGAGGCAAGGTTGGAGGCGTCGGCGGTCCAGGCGAGAATGCGGGTCTGGATCGGTGCGCCGATGGCGAAGTTGAGGCCGCCCCAGATGACGATCGCCACAACCATCGGCACCGGATAGGGGCTGACGGCATAGATCACCGCCAGCATCACGGCCTGCAGGCAAAGCATGGTGATCAAGGACGGCATCAGCTTCCAATCGGAGAGCTTGCCGCCGATGAAGACCCCGATCGTGGCGCCGACCCCGTTGAGCAGCAGCACCCAGGGGATCAAGTTCTCGTCGAGGCCGGTGACCTCGACCAGGGTCGGGGTGATGTAGGTGAAGAGGCCGAACTGGCCGATCATCAGCATCAGCATCAGGATAAGCGACGTCCAGACCTGCTGGCGTCCCAGCACACGCACTTCCCGCGCCAGGCCAGCCGGCCGGTTCGCGGCCCCGGCCGTGCGCGGCAGCAGGGCGAGCATGGCCAGGATCGCGACGAGGCCCAGCGCTCCCATGACCCAGAAGGTCGAGCGCCAACCCCCGCGCGACCTCCGGCAGCACGCCGGCAATGACGAATTCGGTGGTGCCGAAGGCGAAGGCGGCGATGAACAGGGCAATCAGCGCAAGCATGATTCAAAAACGCGTCGGACGGAATGCACCGCCTCAGATCATGCCGGAGCGCAGCCGGCAATGCAGAAATTGTCGACGCCGCTTTAGCTTTTCTTCAGCGGATCCCAAAACGGGTCTGCTCGGTTCAGGAACTAGGCGACCTTTCGGCGGCCGTAAGGGATCTTCAGCCAGGCCCGTTCGTGCAGATAATAGAGCAGCGATTTGGTGATGACTTCGGTCACGCCAATCGTGGCCGCGAGCTTTACGCTTCCGGTGACGACCAGTGAGATGATCATCGTGTCGATCGTGCCGGTGGCGCGCCAGGAAAGCGCTTTGGCGAAGCTGCGCGAATGGGTGTCTATCAACGCGGTCATCCTCCCAGACTAACTCGACCAACTTCTTAGCCGAGAGAAGCGAGGATGGGCAAAGCCTAATTTCTGCACCGCTGCGGACGAGCCTTGCCGCACGACTGTCGCTAGCCGGCCTTCAGCCGCGAGCCGCCGAGCAGTCCGCGCTCCTCGAGCACGGGATAGGCCATCGATGCGAGCAGCGAGTTGATCTGCTTGAGATCGCGGATGGTGTCGAGATGGATGGAGCTGGTCTCGACGCTCTTGGCGGTGCCGTCGCGCAGCCGCAGGAAATGGCTGGCGCTGGTTTCCTTCTCGCGCTCGCGCAGCAGATCCTTCTCCAGCACCAGCTGGCGCGCCGTCTCGGGATCGCGCGAGACCAGCACGTTGAAGGCCAGCCGCGCATTGGCCAGCACCGAGGCGTGGAAGGCGCAGAGCTCGCGCCACCCCTCGGGCGTGAACTCCAGCCCGCGCTCGAGCTTCTTCCGGACATGCACCAGCATGTTGCGCACGATGATGTCGCCGACCTGCTCCAGCTTGACGCAGGCGCCGATCAGTTCCTGGCAGCGCAGCGCCTCGTCCTCGGTCAGTGGGTTCTTGGTGACCTTGGCGAGATAGAGCTTGATCGCCGCATGCTTCTGGTCGACGCGGTCGTCGAGTGCCGCCAAGGCCTTGATCTTGCCGGCATCGGCGCTCTCGTAGAGCTCGATGATGCGCTTCAGCATGATCTCGACGATCTCGCAGACCCGCACGACCTCGCGGGTGGCGTTGGCCAGCGCCTGGCTCGGCGTGTCGAGCGCGCTCTCGTTGAGCGCCGACAATTCGACGACGTCGAGGCCGGCTGCCGGCTCGGCCTTGCCGCCAATCGCCACGATCTTCTCCGACGCGCGATACACCAGACCGGCGAGCGGCAGGCCGGCAAGCAGGATGATGACGTTGAACAGGATGTGGGCGTTGACGATCTGGTCCGAAGCGGTCGCGCCGAGGAAGGCGAACTGCGGCCTGAAGATCATGAACAGGATCAGCATGACGAGCGAGCCGAGCCCGCGCATCAAGAGGTTGCCGATCGGCACGACGCGGACTTCCGGCGCTGCCGAGCGGGTCAGCACCGGCGCGATGACCGACGAGCCGAGATTGACGCCGAGGATGAGGACCACGCCGAGCTCCGGAGTGATCACGCCGCGGCCCGCCAGCGTCGCCATCAGCAGGACAGCTGCGATGCTCGACTGGAACAGCCAGGTGATCAGCGCCGCCAGCAGGTAAGTGGTTATGGCGTCTCCGGAGAAATAGGTGATGATGACCGGCATGAGCTGGCTGTCGCGCAGCGGCTCGGAGGCCTGGCCGATCATCTCCAGCGACAGGATCAGCAGCCCGATGCCGACCAGGATGCGGCCGGACTGGCGCCAGTCGCGCCGCTCGGTGGCCATGAACATGACGGTCCCAGCGACCAGGCACAACGGCACCAGGAGCGACAGGTCGAAGGTGAGCAGTTTGGCGACCAGCGCAGAGCCGATCTCGGCGCCACGCACAGCGAGCTGCCCGGCGGCGCCCGACACGATGCCGGCGCCGGCGAAGGAGCCGACCAGCAGTGTGACGGCGGTGGAACTCTGCAGCGCGATGGCCAGGCCACAGCCGGCCAGCACCGCCATGATCGGATTGCGCATGGTGGCGCGCAGCCTGTGGCGCAGCATGTCGCCATAGGCGCGCTCGACGCCCGTCTTGACCAGGCGGGTGGCAAACAGCATCAGCGCCACTGCGCCGGCAAGGTGCAGCAGGACGACGGACCCGCTCATGCGCGGCCTCGCGGCGAGGCGGCAGGCAGGCGGAAAAGAGGCCGAATCATAAGCATTTCAGGAGCCGAAGTTACTCCAAACCGATTTTAGCCGGGTAATAAATTATGCACGAATTGGCCTGTGGCTGACAGGCGACGGCGCGTGTCGGAAATGGATGAAAGCACATTGGTTGCATGGGCAAGCCGGACGGCAGGTCCGATGGAGACCGGTCGGCGCAAGGAGTGTTGATTCCATTCGTGTGCATTGATGAGGGTGTTTATATAACCGTCGGAAATCATTACAGAATTGTAATGCAATCGTTCAGTTTCGGTTCATCCGGGCGCCGCTACTCCTTGCCTATCGACAACCAAGGAGTACCGATCATGAAGCGCCTCATCCTTTCCGCCGTCATGGCCTCCATGCTGGCCGCCTCGGCCTTTTCCGGCCAGGCCGCGCCGCTCAATCAGCCGAGCGCGATGCAGTCGAACGTCATCCAGGTCGACTGGCACAAGCCGGTCGTGGTGAAGAAGAAGGTGGTGGTGAAGAGGACGGTCGTGGTGAAGCGCAGCCACTGGCGCAACGGCCAGAGATATGCCGCATGGAAGCGTCACCAGGCGGTGCGCGACTGGAACCGCTACGGGCTGCGCCGCCCGGGTCCCGGCCAGGAATGGATCCGCGTCGGCAACGACTACCTGCTGGTCGGCATCGTGTCCGGTGTCATCTTCGGCGCCATCGCCGCGCACTGATCGGGCAATGTCCGCACCAAAAAGGGCGGTCCCGCGGCCGCCCTTCTTTTTGTCTGTGAAAAGCGGGTACGATGATTTTTTGCGAGTCGTCGCGCCCGGGCGGCTTGATTATATGGAGGGCAAACGAGCCTTTTCCGATGCGCTTTCCACCCGCCTTCCTCGACGAGATACGCGACCGCGTGCCGATATCATCGGTGATCAGCCAGCGCGTCGCCTGGGACAGGAAGAAGACGAACGCGTCGCGCGGCGACTACTGGGCCTGCTGCCCATTTCACGGCGAGAAGAGTCCGTCTTTCCACTGCGAGGACAAGAAGGGGCGTTATCACTGCTTCGGCTGCTCGGTGTCGGGCGATCATTTCAGGTTCCTGACCGAGCTCGACGGCCTTAGCTTTCCCGAAGCGGTCGAGAAGATCGCCGACATGGCCGGCGTGCCGATGCCGGTGCGCGACGCAGAGGAGGAACGGCGCGAGAAGGAACGCGCCAGCCTGACCGACGTCATGGAAATGGCGACCGTCTTCTTCCAGGAGCGGCTGCAGAGCGCCGACGGGGCGAAGGCGCGGGCCTATCTGCGGGATCGTGGACTGACGCCGGCAACGCAGCAGTCCTTCCGCCTCGGCTATGCGCCGGACAGCCGTAACGCGCTGAAGGAACATCTGGCCGCCAAGGGCGTGCCGAAAGCCGACATAGAGGCCTGCGGGCTGGTGCGGCACGGCGATGATGTGCCGGTTTCCTATGACTGGTTCCGCGACCGCATCATGTTCCCGATCCCGGATTCGCGCGGCAGGATCATCGCTTTCGGCGGGCGCGCTCTGGCGCCTGATGCTTTGGCCAAATACATGAACTCGCCCGATACCGAGCTCTTCCACAAGGGCAACGTGCTCTACAATTTTGCCCGCGCCCGCAGGGCGCTGGCCAAGGGCGGCACGGTGATCGCGGTCGAAGGCTATATGGACGTGATCGTCCTGGCGCAGGCCGGCTTCGAGAATGTCGTTGCCCCGCTCGGCACCGCGCTCACCGAAAACCAGTTGGAGCTTTTGTGGCGCATGGCCGGCGAGCCGGTGCTCTGCTTCGACGGCGACCAGGCCGGGCTGAAGGCGGCGTGGCGCGCCGCCGACCTTGCGCTGCCGGGGGTCCAGCCTGGACGATCGGCGCGCTTCGCGCTGCTGCCCGAAGGCAAGGATCCGGACGACCTGGTCAAGGCAGATGGACCGGACGCTTTCCGCGCGGTGCTGGCCGAGGCCCGGCCGCTCGCCGACCTGCTGTGGATGCGTGAGACGGCGGGCGGCGTCTTCGACACGCCGGAACGGCGCGCGGAGCTCGAAAAGACGCTGCGCGGGCTCGCCGGCCGCATCCGCGACGAAAGTACGCGCTACCACTACAGCCAAGAAATGCGCGAGCGGGTGCTGAGCTTCTTCGGCACGCAGCGTGGTGCGCGCCAACAGCGGCCGGACGGCCGGCCCGGTGAGCGCGGCAAGGGCCAGGCTGCCGGTGGTGCCTTCGGGCGAGGTCCGGCGGCCGGCGGGCGCACGGCGATCACCGAAAGCCTCGGACGCTCGGCGCTGATCAAGCGGGCCGGCGAGGGCATGTCGGTGCGCGAGGCGACGATCATCGTGGCGCTGATCAATCATCCTGCGCTGATCGACGAGAATTTCGCCCATGTCGAATTCCTCGACCTCGCCAATTCGGACCTGCGGCGGCTGCACGCTGCCATCCTCGACGCCATGGCGCATGACGCGGCCGACGATCGCGACGCCGTCATTGCCACCATCGAGCGCGCCGGCTGTGGTGCTATCTGGGAACGCGCGGTGGCGCTGATCAAGCGTGCGCGGCAGTGGCCGGCGCTCGAAACCGCGGCGCTCGACGACGCCCGCGACGCCTTCAACCAGGCGCTGCACTTGCAGCGCAGCGCGCGCACCTTACATAGAGAGCTGAAACAGGCGCAGGCGGCGCTCGATGCAGACCCTTCGGATGAAAACTTCCGGCATCTCGTCGAGATTCAAGCGCAATTCAATGATGTACAGGCAACGGAAGCGCTGATCGAAGGGTTCGGCGTTTCGTCGGGCAGAGCCGGGCGCGTTTAGGTCCTGGGCTGCCGCGAAATCGAAGTGGAAATGCACAGCGCGTCGAATCGACGCCCCTAAGTCGGGTAATTGATTCGCTTTTTTCAGGCGAATCATGCGAGAGGCGCTTGACCTTCAGGCAGATTGGCGGAATCAGGACGATTCGAAACGTTAACCGTGCCCCCGCGTCGGTGGGAAATTTTGAGCGATGTGAGGAACTGGTGACTGGACAGGCAAAAGGCCTGCCACAGATACCAGGGTTAATCTGGACTTAACGAGAGATGCGGTTACTGGCCCGGTAAGAAGCGTTCTGGCGCGAGCGCATCCGGTATGACCGGTCCGGCAGCTTACGCGGCTTCGATATCAGCCGCTTGGAGACGACAAAGAATGGCGACAAAGGAAAAGGAAGAGGTCGAGACCGAACGCGAAGGCGCCACCGATGGCCCTCTGCTCGACCTTTCCGACGATGCTGTCAAGAAGATGATCAAGGCCGCCAAGAAGCGCGGCTATGTCACACTCGACGAACTGAACGCGGTGCTGCCATCGGAAGAGACCGATCCGGATCGCATCGAAGACATCAATGCCATGCTCAACGACATGGGCATCAATGTCGTCGAGGATGACGAGGCTGGCGAGGAGAATGAGGCCGAGGCGGCCGGTGACAGCGAAGACGACGCCAACGAGCTCGCCGAGCAGACCGGCACCGCCGTCGCCACCACGACAACCAAGAAAGAGCCGACCGACCGCACCGACGATCCGGTGCGCATGTATCTGCGCGAAATGGGCTCGGTCGAGCTTCTGTCGCGCGAAGGCGAAATCGCGATCGCCAAGCGCATCGAGGCCGGCCGCGAGACGATGATCGCGGGCCTCTGCGAAAGCCCCCTGACCTTCCAGGCCATCATCATCTGGCGCGACGAGCTCAACGAATCGAAGATCCTTTTGCGCGAGATCATCGACCTCGAAGCGACCTATGCCGGCCCCGAGGCCAAGCAGGCGCCGGTGGTCGAACGGATCGAGGAAACGCCCAAGCCCGAAGAAAAGCCGCGCGGCCGCGCGGCCGCACGCGAAGAAGAAGACGACATCACCAATGTCGGCGGCGACACGCGCGGGCTGGAGGAAGAGGAAGACGACGAGGACGAGGCAAGCCTGTCGCTGGCCGCGATGGAAGCGGAACTGCGGCCGCAGGTGATGGAGACGCTCGACGTCATCGCCGACACCTACAAGAAGCTGCGCAAGCTGCAGGACCAGCAGGTCGAGAACCGTCTCGCCGCGGCCGGCACGCTTTCGCCCAGCCAGGACCGTCGCCTCAAGGAACTGAAGGACCAGCTGATCAAGGCGGTGAAATCGCTGTCGCTCAATGCGGCGCGCATCGAGGCGCTGGTCGAGCAGCTCTACGACATCAACAAGCGTCTGGTGCAGAACGAGGGCAAGCTGCTCAGGCTCGCCGAGAGCTATGGCGTGCGCCGTGAAGAGTTCCTCAGGGAATATCAGGGTTCGGAGCTCGATCCGAACTGGACGCGCTCGATCGCCAACCTCACCTCGCGCGGCTGGAAGGAATTCACCAAGAACGAGAAGGACGCGATCAAGGAACTGCGCGCCGAGATCCAGAACCTCGCCACCGAGACGGCGATCTCGATCCAGGAATTCCGCAAGATCGTCAACCAGGTGCAGAAGGGCGAGCGCGAGGCAGCGATCGCCAAGAAGGAGATGGTGGAGGCGAACCTTCGGCTCGTCATCTCGATCGCCAAGAAGTACACCAACCGCGGCCTGCAGTTCCTCGACCTGATCCAGGAAGGCAATATCGGCCTGATGAAGGCGGTCGACAAATTCGAGTACCGCCGGGGCTACAAGTTCTCGACCTATGCGACGTGGTGGATCCGGCAGGCGATCACCCGTTCGATCGCCGACCAGGCGCGCACCATCCGCATCCCGGTGCACATGATCGAGACGATCAACAAGATCGTGCGCACCTCGCGCCAAATGCTGCACGAGATCGGCCGCGAGCCGACGCCGGAGGAGCTGGCCGAAAAGCTGGCCATGCCGCTGGAAAAAGTGCGCAAGGTGCTGAAGATCGCCAAGGAGCCGATCTCGCTCGAAACGCCGGTCGGCGACGAGGAGGATTCGCATCTCGGCGACTTCATCGAGGACAAGATGGCGATCCTGCCGATCGACGCGGCCATCCAGGCCAATCTGCGCGAGACCACGACCCGCGTGCTGGCTTCGCTGACGCCGCGCGAGGAACGTGTTCTGCGCATGCGCTTCGGCATCGGCATGAACACCGACCATACGCTGGAAGAGGTCGGCCAGCAGTTCTCGGTGACGCGCGAGCGCATCCGCCAGATCGAGGCCAAGGCGCTGCGCAAGCTCAAGCACCCGAGCCGCTCGCGCAAGCTCAGGAGCTTCCTCGACAGCTGATAGCGACAATCAGACCAGGAATTCGAAAGGGCGTCCTCGTGGCGCCCTTTCCTTTGCCTGCGCCGCTCTTGCCGGGAGTGCCCGCCGGGAGGATAATTTCGGTGTCGGATGCATTTGTGGGCGACAAGCCGGATGCCCGCCCCGGCGCCGGTCGCAACGGCCAGGCGCCAGCTCCGTGGCGCCGGAGGGAGGTGTGCCGTGACAACCTACATCGTGCTTATCAACTGGACCGAGATGGGAGCCAAGAATGTGCGGGAGTCGCCGAAGCGGCTCGATGCTGCCAAGAAGCTGCTGGGGGACATGGGCGGATCGTTCAAGGCGTTCTATCTGACCATGGGCGAATGCGACATGGTCGCCGTGGTCGAAGCGCCTGACGATGCCGTGCTTGCCCGTTTCGCGCTGATGCTGTCATCGGGCGGCAATGTCAGGACGCGGACGATGAAGGCCTTTCCGGAATTCGCCTATCGCGAGATCATCAGTTCGCTCGGGTGAAGTCTGGCTCGGGCATGCACCGGCGCGGTGCTTGCGGGGCCGCGCCGCATCCCCGATAGTCGCGCCATGCCCACGCCTCTGCTGACCGTCTGGTACAATACACGCTGCCCGGTCTGCGACGCGGGCATCGTCCGGCAGAAGCGCCGGCTGATCGAGGCGGTCAAGGCCGGCCGCATCGAATTCCGCGACATAAATCTCGAGCCGGCCGCGCTCTCGGCATTCGGAGCCTCGCTGGAGGACATCCGCCGCCGGCTGCATGCGACCGATGCCGAAGGCAGGCTGCTTGCGGGCGCCGATGTCGCGATCGCAGTGTGGCGGTTGACGCCAGTCGAAAGCTGGCTGGCGGTGCTGTTCGGCAATCCTGCCGTGCTGCCCCTGACGCGCTTCGTCTACGACCGTTTCGCCGACCTTCTCTATGCCTGGAATCGGCGCAAGGGCCGCTGGTAGAGCGCCTGCGCTTAACCGTGCTGTCAACTGCCGCTGGGTGCATCTACGATACATCGTATGATATATCTTGAATCGGCAGGCGTGGCGCGTTATTTAAGATATATCGTAAGATAGAACTTGAGGAGCAATCCATGCACAAAGACGATCATTTTCGGCACAATCATTTCGGCGAGCGCATGTTCATGCACATGGCCGGCAAATTCGGCGGCCGCGGCGGCGGCTTCGGGCCGTTCGGGCAAGGCATGCGCGGTGGCGGCCGCGGTGGCCCCGGCGAGATGTTCCGCGCCGGGCGCATGCTTGCTGATGGCGACCTGAAGCTGATCACGCTGTCGCTTCTGGCCGAGGCGCCGCGCCACGGCTACGACATCATCAAGGCCCTGGAGGAGCGCACCAGCGGCATCTACAGCCCGAGCCCGGGCGTGGTCTATCCGACGCTGACTTTCCTCGAAGAAGCGGGCTATGCCGTCTCCTCGAGCGAAGGCAACAAGAAGGTGTTCTCGATCACCGAAGCGGGCAGGGCGCATCTCGAGGAAAACCGCGAGATGATCGACCACGTGCTCGACCATCTCGAGCGTTTTGGCCGCAAGATGGCCAAGGCGCGCGACTGGTTCGGCTGGGGCGACGAGGATGGCGGCTGGCGCGGTCGCCGTGAAAAGCGGGATGAGAAGCGCGACCGGTTCCGCGCGCTGCGTCACCGGCTGCGCGCCGCGCTCGGCGATATCGTCGACGCGCCGGAAGACAAGCAGGCCGAGGCGATCAGCATACTGGAAGACGCCGCGGCGGCACTCGAGGCGCTGTCGCGCCGCTGAGCCGGCGAGCCTGAGGCGGCCGTTGGCCGGCGAAACCCGAGGACAGCAAAGCATGACCGCGAAAACCGCCGCACAGTTTTCGGGATGCTCCTGTAGTGAAAATCGTCCTGCAACACGCTATGTGATGCAGGACGATTGCCGTTGGAGGATGCGCTATGTCATTTCTGAAACGCCTTTTCGGCGGAGGCGGTGGTGAGGCGAACGAGCCCGCAAGCGCAAAGCCGGCAAAACAGGTCGAGCACAAGGGATTCCTGATCAGCGCCACGCCCTACAAGGCGGAGGGCCAGTACCAGACCTGCGGCGTCGTCTCGAAGGAAATCGACGGCGTGGTGAAGGAGCACAGATTCATCCGGGCCGACCGTTTCGCCGGACTGGACGATGCCGTCGACATCTCGATCAAGAAGGGCATCCAACTGGTCGACGAACAGGGTGAGCGGATGTTCGGTTAGACATCTCTACAGTCGGGGGTCGATCGGTTCGCTCTCCAGGGCCAGCACACCGAACACGCACTCGTGTGTCCGCCGCAGCGGTTCCTTCGCCACAAACCGCTTCAGCGCCTCGTGACCGAGCGCGAACTCCCTGAGTGCCAGACTGCGCTTGCCACCCAGGCCACGCTCCCGCAGGCGAACGAGGTTGTCCGGCGCATCGTATTCGGGGCCGTAGATGATGCGCAGGTATTCCCGGCCACGCACTTTCAACGCCGGCTGGATGAGTCCTTTCTGGCCGCGGCTGACGAAGTCGCGCGGCTTGACCACCATGCCTTCGCCGCCCGAGCCCGTCAGCGCCTCCCACCACGCGATTGCTTCCGCACACGCGTCGGAGTCGGCAAGATCGACCGTGCGCCAGCGTGTGCTAGTCACGCCATCTTCGGCGGCCAGGCGGGCCGCAAGCGTCATGTGCCATACGTGATCCTTGTCGAAGCCGACATGTCCTTCGCTGGCGAGCAGGTGAAATGGCGCGACTTTGAGGTCGTCGATGCTTGAGACCGGCCATACGTAGGGCGCCCAGGCGGCGGCGTATTTGGTCGCGCGCGCAGCCCGGTCATCGAACCGCGCCCGCAGTCCGGCCGCATCGACGCCGCGCGCCATAGCCCGAGCCAACGCCTCGTGGCTGGCCTGGAAGCCGGCGGCCGAGGACGTCGCCACCGGCGCGTACTGGCTTTCGATCAGGCTGCCCGCCTTGGCTGACCAAGGCATTATCTCGGCATCCAGCAGCAGCCAATCGCTGCTCAGTTCGTTCCACAGATACGCTGCATCGACGCTGGTGCGAAGACGGGCAAGCAGGCCTTCCGTCACGGCGGCGTCCTTGAAGAAGGAGCGTCCCGTCCGGGTCCAGATCGCGCCGGTCTCGTTGCCCGACACGCCGAAGCGTTCGCGCGCCGTCCGCGCGTCCCGGCACAGCGCAATGACCGCCCGCGAACCCATATGCTTTTCCTCGCATACGACCTGAGCGACGCCACGTTCGCGAAAGTGAGCGAAGGCTTCCTCGGGGCGCTCGAGCCAGCCGCTTTGGCTGCTGGTCTCGGACGGCGACATCGTCGGTGGCAGATACACCAGCCATTGTGGCGCCAGTGCGAAGCGGCTCATCACCTCCAGCGCCGCCGACGCGTTCTCCTCGGCAACGACGATACGGCCCCTCAGTTCGGTCTCGATCCAGCGGCGACCGGAAACGTCCTGGTAGTCGAGGACGCCGTCGGCGTCGGCCTGGGCCGATTTGCCGAGATCGGCTCCCCCCAATGGACGTATCGGTTCGGACCAGACCTGGAGTGCCGGCACCTCGACAAGCTCGCGCTCCGGCCAGCGCAAGGCCGTCAGCTTGCCGCCGAACACGCAGCCGGTGTCGATGCACAGGGTGTTGTTGACCCATTCGGCCGACAGCATCGGCGTATGGCCATAGACGACGGCCGTCTTGCCGCGATAGGCCGTGGCCCAGTCGGCGCGGACTGGCATGCCGAATTCATCGATCTCGCCCGTGGTCTCGCCATAGAGAGCGAATTCGCGCACGGCGCCCGAACCACGTCCGATCATTTCCTCCTTCAGGCCGGCATGGGCAACGGCCAGGCGTCCACCGTCCAGCCAGACATGGCTGCGCAGACCGTCGAGGAAGGCCGGCAGGGCCTCTCGCAGGCCGCGATCTTGAGTCTCCAACTGGTCAATGGTTTGCTGCAGGCCGTGAGCAACCGTGACCTTGCGGCCTTCCAGCCAGCGGCCGAGCTTGCGTTCGTGGTTGCCCTGGACACAGTAGGCAGTGCCGGCCGCCACCATGCCCATGACGATGCGCAGGGCGTCGGGCGAGTTGGGACCACGATCGACGATGTCACCGACAAAGACGATCTTGCGGCTCTCTGGCGGAGTGACGACGACCGTTCGGTCACCGCGATCCTCGGACCAGGCGACGCCGTAGCCGAGTTGGCCGAGCAGGGTCTGAAGTTCATCGGCGCAGCCGTGGATGTCGCCAATGATGTCGAACGGTCCGGGGTCGTCCCGCTTGTCGGTCCAAAGCGGTTGGCGCGAGACCCTGGCAGCCTCGATGCTGGCCTCGCTGCCAAGCTTCCAGACCTGGCGGAAGCCCTCGCGTTGCAGGCCGCCGAGACCCTTGCGGATCTCGGTCGTCATGCGTTGGGCTACTCCCGCGCCGAACTGCCGGTCGGGTCGCGACGCAGTGCGCGCGACGCAGACGTCGACACCCGGATCGATGACGACGGCGACAGGCAGGGCGTGCCACTTGCGTGCCAATTCAATCCAGGCCCTGCGGTCGGCTGCCCGCACGTTGGTGGCATCGATGACCGCCAGCTTGCGGTGCTTGAGCCGCTTGCCAACAATCTCGCGCATCAATTCGAAGGCGTCCGCCGAAACGTCCTGATCGGTCTCGTCATCGCAAACGAGTGCGCGGCAGCGATCCGAGGAGATGACCTCGGTCGGCAGGAAGTGCCTGGCGGCGAAAGTCGATTTGCCCGATCCGGTCGAGCCGATCAGCACGACGAGCGCAAAATCAGGGATGGCAAGGTCGGTCTTGTCGGGCTCTCTCATCGCGTGAACACCGCCATCTGCGTGGGCGCTCCCAGGACGGTGTCGGCAGCCCCGATGCCGCTGAAGGCGGCGGCATAGCCATAGGTCTCGCCGATCTTGGCCGCCCAGACTTCGAACTGGGCGCGGCTCCATTCGAAGCGATGGTCGGGATGGCGAAAATTGCCCGCGCCCAGGTTCGGAAACAGTGCGTTATAGTCCGCATTCGGAGTGGTCACGATCACCGACTTCGGCGCCGTCTCGCCAAAAACGATGCGTTCGACCAAAGGCAGCCTGTCTTCGTCGAGGTGCTCGATGACCTCGACCATCACGGCGACGTCGGCTTCGGCCCAGCGGCTGTCCCGGTATGTCAGCGATCCATGCAACAGCGTGACCCGACCTTCGGGCGGTCCACCGAACTCATTCAGCTTGAGACGCTTCGCAGCCCACTCCAGTTCGCGAATTGCGGGATCAAGTCCGAACAGCTTGTGGACCCATCGCTCGCGCACGAGCCGATAGAGCAGCTTGCCCTCGCCGCATCCCAGATCCGCGATAACGTTTGCACCGGTTGCCCGAATGGCGTCGACCACCGCGTCCATGCGCAGGTCGTTCAGCCGAATAGGCATCTCCAGCGCCTCCTCGGGTGCGCTCCTGACTTCGGGACGCAGCGATTCTCCCACCGTCTCGGGAGCCAGCCGCTCCAGGGCGATGCGGGCCAACGGACCGCGATTGCGCAGATAGCGCCGCACGATCACGTCCTTGGCGGGATGGTTTTCCAGCCAACCCTCGCCCTTGGACAGCAGCTTGTCGATCTCGGCCTCGCCGACCCAGTAGTGCTTTGCGTCGTCAAGGACCGGGATCAGGACATAGAGGTGGTTCAGCAAGCCGCTCAGCCGGCCTTTCCCCGTCAGCTTCAGTTGGCCGTATTGCCGGTTGCCGGCTCCATGTCCGGCATTTTCGATCGGCGTCAGGTCGACGGTCCACCCCAGGGGTTCGAACAGCTCTCGGACTAGAGCCTCCCCACCAAGCATCGGCAGCGGGGTCAGCACGGCTTCAAGCGGCAGGTCGCTGTTGGCCAGGTCCTGGCGCTCCTTTGAAATGCCGGTCATCGCGGTCCGCAGCGTCTTGTTGAGCGCCACTGACAGGAAGGACGATGCCGCGTACGGCCGGTCATTTACATACTGGTCCAGCAGGCCTTCTGCCTGACCCTTGCCCCGTACGAGTCCGATCGGGTCGATGTCGAGGAGAAGCGCAGCCTCGCAACGCTGTTCGGTTGCCTCCGGATAGAACAGCCAAGCCTTGCCGAAGGCCAGGTCGGTCTCGTGCAGACGATCGGGATGCTTGTACAGCAAGAAACCGAGATCTGTGGCCGGACGATGCGTTGTAGCAACGGACAGGAACATGCGCGACCGATAGCGCAGACCGGCAGAATAACCAATGGCGTTGCACGGCTATCTGCTGGATCTCGGCTGGGCGCAATGCAACTGACCGAGTGCGCGCAAGCAAAAAGGCAGGCGCCGGGCCGGCGCCTGCCTTTTATTTCGGCCAAGGATGGCGTGCGTTTACGCCGCCGCCGCAACACGTTTGCCGGCGGTTCCAGCCGCGATCACATCGACCCTGGCGGTCGCCTTGGCGAGCGCGGCGGTGACCGCGTCGGCGCCCATGCCGACACCCTCGACCCGGATGACCTCGACATCGGTCATACCCAGGAAGCCGAGCACGCCGCGCAGATAGGGAATGGCGTGGTCCATCTGCACGGCGGCACCTTCGGAATAGATGCCGCCGGAAGCGAGCACGATATAGACCTTTTTGCCGGCGACGAGACCTTTCGGGCCGTTCGCGCCATAGGCGAAGGTCTTGCCCGAACGGGCGATGTGGTCGATCCACGACTTCAGCGTCGACGAGATGTTGAAGTTGATGAAGCCGGTGGCGAGAATGACAGTATCGGCCGCAAACAGCTCCTCGAGCACGGCGTCGGAGACGCCGACCACTTCGGCCTGGCGCTGACTGCGTGCCTCGACGGGCGTGTAGATGCCGGTCGCATAATCAGGGTCGATGTGGGGCAGCGGATTGGCGACGAGATCGCGCACGACCAGCTTGGCCGACGGATCGGCGGCAAGCAGCTTTTGCGCGAGATCGGTGGCGACGTGAGTCGAATGCGAAGCGGCGCCGCGCGGGCTGGACGTAACAAGCAGAATAGACATGGCGGTGTCCCTTTGGGGTTGGATTGAACTTTCCCCACCAATATGGGATTGCTGACCAATCTGAAAAACAGGTATAATTTGCATGTAACCCATCTAGAACATGGATCGATCATGCAGCCAAATCCGACTCTCGATCAGCTTCAGATCCTGGTCGCGGTGGCCGATACCGGCAGTTTCTCGGCCGCCGGCCGCAAGCTCAACCGGGCGCAGTCGGTGATCAGCTACGGCATCGCCAACCTAGAGGCTCAACTCGGGCTGAAATTGTTCGAGCGTGAAGGCGTTCGCGAACCGCAACTGACCGATGTCGGCAAGGCGATGCTGGAGGACGCAAGGCGCATGGTGGGCGTGCTGCAACGCATCCGCTCGCGCGCCGACGGCTACCGGCAAGGCCTGGAAGCGGAAGTGACTATATCGGTCGACGTGGCGCTGCCTTCGCCGGTGCTGGTTCGGGTACTGAGAGCGTTCGAGGCGCAATTTCCGACGGTGACCCTGCGACTGCATGTCGGGACGCTCGGCCTGATCGTCGACCAGGTTGTCGGCGGGCATGCCGATCTGGGAATCGGAGGCCTGCTCGGCGAAGCCGACGTGCATCTCTTGCGCATCGGCCATGTCTCGATCGTGCCGGCTGCGGCTCCCGGCCATCCGCTGACGCTGCTGCCGAAACCGATCGCGATCGAGGACCTGCGCGAGCACACTCAACTCGTTGTCTTCGATCAGTCGGAGCGGACGCGGGGGCGCGACTACGGCGTCTTCGCCTACCGCACCTGGCGACTGACCGACGTTCGCACCAAGCATGCGCTGATGCGCGAGGGGCTGGGCTGGGGCGGCCTGCCGCGTTGGCTGATGGCCGAAGATCTGGCCAGCGGCAGGCTGGTCGAACTCGACCTCGAACCCTACAGCGAGGCGCGTTCGCCCCTATATGCCATGCACCGAACCGATCGCAGCCCGAAACCGGCGGCGGCCTGGCTCATCGACCAGTTCAAACGACAACTAGGCTGCTTCCATGAGATGGAGCCGGGCGTGTGGACGGAGGAGGGGCTGGAGACGACCCATCAACAGGCATGACTTTCTCAGCCAGCCCTTGCCACCGGTATCACCCTCACCTGGCTGACGCCGGTGCGGCGCACGACAGTGCAGAGCGTCTCACGGCCGATCCGCTCGGCATCGAGCATGCGTACGAGATCGTCGACGCCGGTGACCGGCCGGCCGTCGATGGCGGCGATGATGTCGCCTTCCTTCAAACCGGCTTTCGCCGCTGGCCCGTTCTTCTCGACGCTGCGCAGCCGCACGGCCGTGTTGGTGGAAACCTGCGACAGCAGCGCCGCGCGGCGGGGCAGGTTGGTCGTATCGGCTGAAACGCCGATGAAGGCGCGCCGCACGCGGCCGAAGCGGATGATCTCGGAGATGACGAAATTGGCGGTGTTGGAGGCGACCGCGAAGGCGATGCCCTGCGCGCCATGGATCATCGCGGTGTTGACGCCGATCACCTCGCCCGCCGACGACACCAGCGGGCCGCCGGAATTGCCGGGGTTAAGCGCGGCATCGGTCTGGATGACGTCGTCGATCAACCGGCCGGTCGAGGCGCGCATCGAGCGCCCGAGCGCGGAGACGACGCCGGCGGTGACCGTCCATTCGAAGCCGAGCGGATTGCCGATGGCGATCGCGATCTGGCCGCGGCGGAGACGCTTGGAATCGCCGAGCGGCGCGACATCGGCGAAACTGCCGTCGGCGCGGACCAGCGCGATGTCGGTGTCGGGATCGCGGCCGAGCACGCGGCCGTCGCGCACGGCGCCATCCGGCATCGTGACCCGCACGGCGCGCGCGTCGCCGACGACATGGAAGTTGGTGACCACCAGTCCGTCCTGCGCGATGACGAAGCCTGAACCGTGGCCGCCGGCGTCACCGGTGCGCTCGATGCGGCAGACGGCCGGACCGATCCGGTCGACCGCATCCGCGACGGTCGCCGAATAGGCATCGAGCAAGACGTCATCGGCTTGGAATTTCTCGGCGGCGAAGGCCATGGCGGTGCTCCGTGTCTTGCGGCAATGCGATGGATGCCGTTTCCAAAACCGCGCGGTACTTTTGAGCGGCACGCACTATATGTGCGGAGCGGCCGCAGCTGCCGCGACCTGACCATATGGGCAGTGGGCGGCCAGACTAGCCGTCAGGCGAGTACCGCAGGACGTGCCGCTGAGCGATATCTGGGTCATCGAACCCAGGAGATGATTGCCATGAGCGCTTTCGACCTTGCAGCCTTTTCCGACGCCATTGCCGATGCTGCGGCGGCCGCCGCGCCGGCGCTGGCGAGCTTTGCCACGCATCACCACCGCAGCGCGAGCGCCTTCCACTGGCGCGACGGCTTCTTTGTCACCGCCGAGGAAGCGGTTGAGGCCGGCGAAGAGATCGAGCTGACGCTGGCGTCGGGCGAAACCGCCAAGGCGGAGATGGTCGGCCGCGATCCTTCGACGGGCGTTGCGCTTCTCAAGCCGGCTGCGGCAACAGCAGACCTGCCGCAGCTGGCTCAGGCTGGTCCTGTGCGCGCCGGCAATATCGCGATCGCCGTCGGCAACAGTGAAGGCACCGGGCTTGCGGTCTTCGGCACTGTCGGCGAGGTCGGTCCTGCCTGGCGTTCGATGCGCGGCGGCACCATCGACCGGCGCATCAACCTCGCCATCAACACCGGGAGCCGGTTCGAGGGCGGCCCGGTGCTCGATGCCAAAGGCGGGCTGATCGGCATGCTGCTCTTCGGACCGCGCCGCCGGGTGCTGGTGATGCCTTACGAGACGATCGAACGCGCGGCTACGACGCTGCGCGAGAAGGGCCACGTCGCGCGCGGCTATCTAGGCGCCGGGCTGCACCCGATCCGAAACGGCGACACGCATGGCGCCATGGTCATGAGCCTCGACGACAGTGGCCCGGCAAAGGCCGCCGGCCTGCATGTCGGCGACATCATCGTGGCCTGGAACGGCGAAGCCGTGCATGGGCCGCGCGAACTGATCCGCAGGCTCGGCCCAGACAGCGCCGGCGCGACGGTGACGCTCGGCGTGTCGAGTGGTGGCGCTCGGCGCGACGTCTCAATCACCATCGGCGAAAAACCGTTGAGCTGAGAGGAAAATGGCCGTCAGCGCAGCCCAAACGATCGCAAGACCGGATCGCGCTACCCACCGGCTGACCGTGCTGATCGCGCTCGGCGACGCGGCGCGCGCCGAGCAACTGGCCGACGCGCTTGCGGCCAGCGACGATCTGCTGCCGGCGCTCGCAGCAAGCAATATGAGCCAGGTCGCCGATGTCGCGCTAATGGACGAGGCCGCATTGGAAAGCCGGGCCGCCGGTTCGACCATGCCGATGGTTCTGCTTTCGCGACGCGCCGTCCGCGATGGGCTCAATGGCAACGTCCTGGCAGTGCTGCCGCCCTCAGCCGACGGCCTGCTGATTGCCGCCGCCTTGCGACTGGCAGCGTCCGGTTATCGGATCAGCAGGGCCGGACCGTCGGCGGTGGCCGCTCATGGCGACTTCCACACAGAACCGTCCGAGGACGAGGGACTCGACGACGACCAGGTTCGCCCGGCATTGTCGCCGCGCGAGGCGGAAGTGCTGGCGCTGCTGGCGGAAGGCGCGCCGAACAAGGTGATCGCGCGGCGACTCAACATTTCGGTCCACACGGCGAAGTTCCACGTCGCTGCGATCCTGGTCAAGCTCGGCGCTTCCAACCGCACCGATGCCATCGCCATTGCGATGCGGCAGGGGCTGGTGCTGGTCTGAAGCGGGCGACGCTTCCCCGTTGCCGCACGACGCAGCGTAATCTTCTTGGGCCTTGCACCGAGCCTGTCGGCCGCGCAAGTTGCCTCGCGAAATCGCAGAGGGAGACAAGCATGTCGCTCAAGGGAAAGACGCTGTTCATCTCGGGTGGATCGCGCGGCATCGGGCTGGCGATCGCCCTGCGCGCAGCGCGCGACGGCGCCAATGTGACGATCGCCGCCAAGACCGCCGAACCGCATCCGAAGCTGCCGGGCACGATCTACAGTGCGGCCGAGGAGATCGAGCAGGCCGGCGGCAAGGCGCTGCCGGTGCTCTGCGACATCCGCGAGGAAGCCCAGGTCGCCGAGGCAGTGAGCAAGACCGTGGAACGGTTCGGCGGCATCGACATCTGCGTCAACAATGCCAGCGCCATCCAGCTCACCGGCACGCTGGAAACCAACATGAAGCGCTATGACCTGATGCATCAGATCAACACGCGCGGCACCTTCCTGGTCTCGAAAATGTGCATTCCGCACCTGAAGTTGGCCGAAAATCCTCACATCCTGAATCTGGCGCCGCCGCTCGACATGAAGGCCAAGTGGTTCAAGAACCATGTCGCCTACACCATGGCCAAGTTCGGCATGTCGATGTGCACGCTGGGCATGAGCGCCGAGTTTGCCAGAGACGATATCGCGGTCAATTCGCTATGGCCGATCTCGACCATCGACACGGCCGCGGTGCGCAACCTTCTGGGTGGCGCGACCGTAGCGGCGATGAGCCGCTCGCCCGACATCATGGCCGATGCCGCGCATGCGATCTTCCTGCGGCCGTCGCGCGATGCGACGGGCAATTTCTACATCGACGAAGAGGTGCTGCGCGCCGAAGGCGTCACCGATTTTTCGATCTATGCGCCCGGCGCCAAGGGGGCGCTGGCCGGCGATTTCTTCGTGCCGGACGAGGTGTTCGCCAAATCGGAAACGAGGATAACGCGAACCTTCTAAAGGTGCCTGGGGTAGTCCATCTGTTGATGCAAAATGCGCACAATATCGATGGATTGGTGATTCATTCGCAGATACACCACGTGAGAACCGACAGCATATTTGAGCAGGCCAGGCCTGACGTCCGAGGCATTCCGCGCTATTGCTGGAAACTGGTCCATCAACGTGACCACGGAGTGGATTGAGCGGATGTAGGCTTCTGCCCGCTCAGCGCCCCACTGATTCAGCGAATAATCCCAGATACCATCGAGGTCCCGCTTCGCTCGCGGCGAAATCCGGACCGTTCTTTTCATCGGCGCTTCTTCGCATTGAGAAACGCCTCAATGTCGAATGGCTCGAGGCTGCCCGACATGTCTCCTTCGTCGATAGCGGCACGAAGCTGCTCGAGCTTCAATTCCTGTTCTTCGAGGAGGCGAAGACCTGCGCGGACTGTTTCACTCGCCGAGCCGAAGCGGCCCTTTGCTATCTGCCGCTGGATAAATGCGTCGTACTGATCGCCAAGGGTCACGGAGGTGTTTTTGGACATCCTGCATCTCCAATACCAATAGATGGTATCAAGGTATGCTCAAGTTGGCAAGGTTGCCGCTTGTTCTCTAAGAGCGCGTCGCGTTCAAACAAATCCAGGCGACGCGCTTTAGGTCTTTGCTTTTACGTCGTTTTAGCAAAACCGCTGCACACTTTTGCGCGACATGCAGTAGCCCTCTTTACCCTTGCTAAGTTGACGAGGCTGAAGGCCGAGAAGACGAAGGCGTTGCGGCAGCTGAGATTTGTTTCAAAGACAAAAGCCCCGCCGGAGAGGGGACCGACGGGGCCTATGTGTCCCGCTGGAGTCGGGACAGGGCAGGGAACGCCCTGATTTGAATTTGGGTGTCGCAATGCGGCGATTCAATGAACGCGGCGACTAAAGGGACAATTCTTCTTTCGCTTCAACGAAAAGGCCCGTCCGGGTGGACGGGCCTTCATCCTTTCGTGCTGATTCCGGAAATCGGATCAGGAGCTTGAAATCAAACGCGCTTTACTGCTCGTTGCTCGCCACCGGCGCCACCAGCGAGGTGATGCGGCGGATCGCGACGCGGCGGTTCTCGCGGTTCGGGCCGGACGTATCCACCTTGAGGTACTCCTCGCCATAGCCCTGCGTCGTGAGGTTCTCGGCCGGAATGCCGAACGCGTTGGTCAGTGCTTCGGCAACCGCCTCGGCGCGCCGGTCCGACAGCGCCAGGTTCGCATCGGGCGTGCCGACCGCGTCCGTATGGCCCTCGATGAGGAAGGTTTCGGCCGGGTTCTTCTTCAGAAGTTTGTCCATGGCGGTGGCCACGCCTTCAAGCTTCTGCACCTCTTCATCGGAGATCGTCGCCGAGCCGAAGTCGAAGTTCAGCGTGTCCAGGTCGATACGGCGGGCGATGTCGCGAATGCGGGCCGAGCGCTTGACCTCGTCGACCGAGTAGAGGCGCTGCACTCTCTCCACGGGCGGCTGCTCGAGGAAGGTGTAGTACTCGTCCGGATCCTCGACATCCTCCGAATCCAGGATGTAGTCCCGGCGCGAAATGTCGAGCCGCAACGGCGGCAGGTCCTCGCCCGGATCGCGCCAATCGTCGACATCCTGGTAATACCGCTCGTCGACATAGGTCAGGATATATTCCTGGCCATCCGGCATGATGCGCGAACGCTGGATGACGTCACCATTGCGGTTGCGAATGGTGACGATCCTGATGCCATTGTCGCGCAGCACGGTTTCGCGGGTGCGGCCACGCGGCAGATCCTCGTAGTAGACATCCTTGGCGCCGCGCGTGATGCGAGGAGCCTCGTTGCTTTCCACGATCGTCTGGTTGTTGAACTGAAGGATCACACGGTCGCCGAACTGCTTCACCACGTCCGCGCCCTCAGGCCGCCGGCGCTCGCGGACAACCTGCTCGGGCGTAAGCTCGATCCGCTTGCCCTGTTCCTCGGTAACAGGAACGATCTTCTCAGGCTTGATCTCCTGCTGCGCCGCCTTGTCGTCGGTGGGCGGCGGGCCCTGATCGACCGGCGCCAGTTTCTGGACCTGCTTTGCGCCCTGCTGCTCAGCCTGGCCTTGAGCATTCTGGTCTTCGCCGGTGCCTGCGCCTTGGGCGTTGCGCCCCTTATGCCGGCGCAGCACGTCCTTTTGGCTGTCCAGAAGCGGAGCTTCACCTTGCTTGGCGGTGGTGGCTTCGCCCTGGGCCGGGGCTTCGCCCTGCGCCGGCGCGGCCTGCTCGCCGGTCGCCGGCTGTTCGCCGGACGGGGGCTGTTCTCCGGTCACCGGCTGCTCGGCAGCCGGTTGCTGCTGGCCGAGCGCCTTGCGCCTCTTCAGCTTGTTTGTCGGCTCTTCGCCTTGGGCGGGAGCTGCCTGCTGCTCTTCCGGCGCCGGTTCAGCATTCTGGGTTGGAGCCTGCTCGGCGGGAGCCGTCTCGGTCTGCTGCTGCTGATCCCGCTTCTTCTTGCGTTTCAATTGCTGATCGGTGGTGGCCGGCGCAGCCTGTTCGCTCGGAGCGGCCTCTTCGGCAGGAGCCGCCTCGATCTGCTGCTGCTTCTTCTTTCGCGGCTTGAGCTGCTGGTTGTCGTTCGCAGGCGCAGGCTGAGCCTGCTCGGCCGGTGCCGATTCGAGCTGCTGCTGGAGATCGCGCTTCTTCTTGCGCGGCTGGATCTGCTGCTCGTCCGTCGTGGCCTGGCCGCCCTGATCGGCGGGAGCCGTCTCGGTCTGCTGCTGCTGGTCACGCTTCTTGCGCGGTTTGAGCTGCTGTTCTTCGGTTGCGGGCTGGCCGCCCTGATCGGCCGGCGCAGCCTCGATCTGCTGCTGCTGGTCGCGCTTCTTGCGCGGCTTGAACTGCTGCTCTGCAGGCGCTGCTTCCCCGGCCTGGCCGGTGTCCATCTGCTGCTGCTGGTCCTGCCGCTTCTTGCGCGGCTTCTGCTCCGGCTCGGCGGGCTGCTCGGCCGGGGCCGATTCGGTCTGTTGTTGCTGCTCGCGCTTCTTCTTCTTCGGCTGCTGGGCTTCCCCTTGCTGACCACCTTGCGCGCATTCCTCGGCCGATTGGCCTTCGGCGCAGCTCGATTGCGCCAGAATCAGTGGCGCTCCGCGCGGGGTGTCGAAAGCGGCACTTCCCTGCAGCGGGAACGCGCCCAACGGCGCGGATGCCATCAGCAGGCCGATTGCCGTGCCTGCCAGAATCCGTGGTTGGCGTTTCATCTCAATTCTCCTTTTGGGGTCCCATCCCTGCCCAAACTTTCATCAACCGCAATTGGTTCCAGTTCAAGGCATTGGCCCCAACCAAGGTTGCTCGGCGGGCGTTTTGAAGGCAATTCCATGTTTTTCTAATGTTGATATTGGGCCGCGCTCACTGCGATGCTTGACCAAAAGGCCCGGCAGCGCCAAATCCCCGGCATGGATGCGCCTTTCTGGAAGACCAAGCCGCTCGAGGCGATGACCCCAGCCGAGTGGGAATCGCTCTGTGACGGCTGCGGCAAATGCTGCCTGTCGAAGCTCGAGGATGAAGATACGGGCGACATCTATTGGACGAGCGTCGGTTGCCGGCTGTTCGATGCAGAAACCTGTCGTTGTGCGGACTACGCCAACCGGTTGGCGCGCGTGCCTGATTGCGTCGGGCTGACCCCGCAAAATGTGCGTACCATCAGCTGGCTGCCCAAGACATGCGCCTACCGGCTGATCGCCGAAGGCCATGATCTCTACTGGTGGCACCGGCTGGTTTCCGGAAGCGGGGAGACCGTGCATCAGGCGGGAATTTCGATCCGCGGCCGGGTGAGGGCCAAGGAAACCGATCTGGCCGAGCCGGACGACTATTTCGATTACATGCTGGAGGACGAACCCTGACGAGTTCGCCTGTTGAGGACGAACCCTGACGAGTTCGCCTATTGAGGACGAACCCTGACGGGTTCGCCTGTTGAGGACGAACCCTGACGGGTTCGCCTGTTGAGGACGAACCCTGACGGGTTCGCCTGTTGAGGACGAACCCTGACGAGTTCGCCTATTGAGGACGAACCCTGACGGTTCGCCCGTTGAGGACGAACCTGACCGGTCTGCCTTTGACAAGCCGTAAGACGGTTTTGACGGGAACCGGCGGCGCGACGACGCGTTTGGGCGGCAGGTTTCAGAGTGAAGGGGCGATGGCAGCGGGAGAATTCCCTTTTCCTGCCACATGAACCGGACATGAACGCCCGGTTCGCAAATGGTTCAGACAGGAAGGGGCATTCTGCAGTCATCGGTTTGCCAAACACCAGTTCGCCAACCACCGACTGGGCGAGAGCCCTCAACAAGGAGAGAAGACGATGTTCAACACCATCAAGACGGCAGCCCTTTCGGCCCTTGTCGGCCTTGGCACGCTAGGCGCCATTCCGGCGCATGCGGACAGCCTCTATCTCGGCTTCGGCAACAACCATGATCCGCGCTTCGGCGTCTACACAGGCGATGACGATGACGGATATTACCGTCGCGAATGGCGTCGCGACCGCTGCTCGCCGGACCGCGCCCTCGACAAGGCTGAGCGCATGGGCCTGCATCGCGTCCGGATCGTCGACGTCAGCCGCCGCACGGTGAAGGTGGCCGGTCGTCAGTATGGCGATCGCGTGGTCGTTGTGTTCGCCAACGTGCGCGGTTGCCCGGTGATCTACCGCTGAGGCTTCATCGGCGGGGAGCGGCATGAAGCACGCTCCTCGCCGATCCCCTCTGTGCATGATCTTCTTCGAAGATCCGGAGGGATGGCCTTCGGAGGGTCGGTCAAGGTCAACATGAGGGTCAGTCTTTGGTAGCGGAGCCCCTTCGGCATGTCCGAAGCGCGCGGCTCGAAAAAACCCCGGAGGATCGGTTCCCTCCGGGGTTTTTTGTTCATTGATCAGGTCGGACTTGGCTATTTCAGCTCGAATGTGACGGTCACCTGGACGGTGTAGGCGTTTTCACCGGCCTGCACAGGCACGGCGGCGCGCGCGGCATCAAAGGCTTTTGCGTTCATCGGCATCGGCACCGGCACGACGTTCTGGTCGGTGATCTCCAGCACCCGCCCGAGACTGGCGCCGGCCGCCGAGGCGAGCGTCTTGGCCTTGGCGATCGCGTCGGCGACGGCCTCCTTACGCGCCTCGGTGATGGTGGCCTTGGGATCGTCGTTGGTGAAGGCGATGCCGCCCCCCTGGTTGACGCCGAGCGACACCGCCTTGTCGAGAATGTCACCGGTCTTGTCGATGTCGCGCACACGCACAGAGAGTGTGTTGGTCACCTGATAGGCGACAAGCTCGGCCTCCTGGCTGCCGTCGGGCTTGTTGGTGTAGTTGTAGCGCGGGTTGATCTGGATGCCGCCGGTCTGCAAGTCGCGATCGGCGATGCCGGCGGATTTCATCGCGGCGATCACCGCCGCCATGGCATCGTTGTTGGCATCGAGCGCGGCGCGCGCGGTCTTGGCCTCGCGCATGACGCTGAGCGTCAGGATCGCCATGTCGGGCGCGACCGTCGCTTCGCCTTCGCCCGACACGACAATGCGTGGAGGGGTCGGCGAATCGGCGGCACTCGCCAGCGCCGGAAAAGCGACCGCAGCAGCGAGCGCAAAGGTCAGAAGACGTCTGGTCATGAAACCTCCTCGATATGGTTGGGCCATTCCTTGCCGGCACGGACTCGGCTCGAAAAAGCCTGGATTCGTCGCACTGCCTGCAATACCCGGAACCTGTTCACGCCCGAATGGGCGCAAGCCGATCTATCGCCGGAATATGGGCCGATTTTAGCATTCCCCGCCAGCGCTTTCGAAAGCCTTGTGCCGCGAGCCGAAAAACACTAAGCCAGCCCGCGTGGGGCCTGTAGCTCAATGGTTAGAGCCGGCGGCTCATAACCGCTTGGTTGGGGGTTCGAGTCCCTCCGGGCCCACCATTATCGTTATTTATCAATGATTTATAGGGTGGTTCGCCACGAGGTTCGCCAATAGGTTCGCCAAGCATCGGCTTGCGGGTGACCAGACGCGCACGACTCGATCCATCCCCTGGACCGCCAGCCGAACCTGCGATGCCTCGCGCGAATAGAGCTCGGCATGATCGATATCATCGTGACCGAGCACGTCCATGAGCTGTCTGGTCGAGGCTTCTGCTTCGGCCAGATAAACGCCGAGCGACTTTCTCAGCCCGTGCAAAGTCAGGCGCCCGCGGCATCCTCAATATTGCTGAAATTGGGCTTTGGGTTCCCCAAATGCGCCACGACCCAGCCATAATCGCCGCCAAACTCTTTGCCGTAGCGGCGGATCGCATCGGCATAGTCCTTTTCGATGCGCGCGGCGGCACGTTTCGCAAAGGGAGCATAACCAAGGCGCGTATGGCATTGCTGATATTGCCCGAGGCCCTTCTTCGCCTCAACGATCTCATGCGCGACGTAGCGCTCGGCGAGCGCTTCGCCGCCATCGTCCAGGAGCATCGCAACGCAGGCAACTTCGTGAAGCGTGCGCCACCGGGCCATTGCGCCGTCAGCATAGCCGTTCTCCATCTCGGACGCGATCTGGATCGCGCGGACATGGAGGTGAGAGAGCGCCTTGTTCAGATGCGCGCGACGCATGGGCCGGCCTTGCCGCTACGCTGCTCCCGCCGCACGACGAACTTTGGAACTTCGGTGGCGAAACTTATGTGGGGTTCAAGGACGGCAGCGTCCGTTACCAAGATGCGTTCGGTCGGACCGAGAAGGAACGCGAAACTCTTAAGAAGGTCCCGCCGACGAAGGAGTTCGCGTCGGGCGCGCCCTGCGGTTGCGGGTCAGGACATCCCTACCGCGTCTGTTGCAAGTCCAGGCCATCGGCGCTGCGGCCAAGCTGAACTGAACAAAGCATCCGCGAGCGCAATCTCGTGTTTCATCGCGGCATCCTCTCGATCCTGGGTTTAGACGCGGGCAAGGACTGGACAGTGGTCAGACGGGAGCTGACCGATGACCAGATCAGGGAAGTCTATTTTCTCTACGAGGCGCTCTGGCCGCTCGAAACCGATCTTCTATCGCTCCTGCCAAAACCCGACGGGCGGCCGCGCGCGGTATACACCGGATCGCTCCATCCGCAGTCCATCGTAGAGTTTGCCCTGGGCGCGTCGCTCTACTTCGGCGAGCTGATCGTCGAAACGCCGTTCGTCCACTCCGGCACCATCGCCGAGAAGTACCGGCCGACCGAGAATCCGCGCAGCTACCATCTCGAATTCCTGAAGGCTGTGGCATTCTTCCTCAACGTCATGCCGCTGGTAGACGCCGGATTGATCAACCTCATTTCGGACCCGTGGACCTTCGACTACCATCTCCGCCGCGAAACCATGGCGATGGGGGAGGACCGTGCCGCTGGGATCGACATAAGCCTCCGCGGAGAGCCGCGCCTGGAGGAGTTGGTGCGTGTCGACTTCATGCGCGACATGCTGATGTGGCCCCGGAACGCGCACGAGGCCGGATGCGTGAGAAGTTTCCCGATCTGGATGCGGCCGGCATCGCGGAAATATTGTCCGAGCTGGAGCGGCTGAAAGAGGAGGACCCGCTTGCGGCCTTGCAGGACGGCATCTTCAATGGCGGCAAGGAAGGCGGCCAGATGCGCCTGATGCAGATGGGCCGAACTTCGAAATCGCTATGTATCTGGCGCAGGCGACCGGGGCCACTATCGTGACTGACAGCGCCTTCCGCTGGCAGGAGATCATCCGCGCGGCGCGACCGAGGTTGGGAGCGCCTTCGGCGCGCTTCAGGCAGCTCGCTGGAAATCTTGCTCGACGCCGAGTTCCTGTTTCCCGACAATCCCGACCGCATTATCCGGATGGCGCGCGAGGGCATATTGGCAGGCTACCCCGCACTTTTCGGCGAGATGTTCCGGTACCTGGCTGGTGTGGTGGAGCGCGGTCCCAGGCCTCAGCGCCGCGTCAATTCGAACCTGACTACATCTCTACGCAGCGCCTATCGACATAGGTCTCCAGTATTCTGCCACGGCCGTTCCGCCATGTCTGGAATTGCGCCAGTCCGACACGAGCGGCCGGTTTCCCTTTGACTTCACTGGGGAGGAGGGGACGGAAATTCGAATGCCGCATGTTCGTGGGGAACCACCATGGGATGGGCCGGATTGGCGAACGCGATATTGCGGGACGATCTTGAGGCCCGGCATGCCGCGCGCGGCACGCACCGCCATGCCACTCGGCTTCAGCTAGTTGAGTTCAACCGAGCCAGCCGCAGCAAAGAGTTGCGCGCGCAGCCATTGATGGCCCGGATCTTCCTGATGCCTGGGATGCCAGTAGGCGCTGATCCCGATAGTTTTCAGTGAAATCGGGGGTGCGAAGAGATCGAGCGATGCATCGAAATGCCGAAGCATTCTTGTCGGCAGGGTGCAGAGGAGATCGCTTCCCGCGACGATCGTCGGCGCCACTGCATAACTTTGCACTGACATCGCGACCAGGCGCGAGCGGCCGATCGCGCCTAAGGCCCTGTCGATGAATCCGGAAAACGGATTCCCCTCGGATGAAACGAGCAGATGCGCGGCACCGCAAAACGCATCGAGATCGAGCGGCCCCCTCCCACGAGGGTGGCCTTTGCGCTGGGCAGTGGCGAAATCGTCGTCAAACAGCCTCCGCCCAATCCAGGCATTCTCCGCCCCCGTTGCAATGCCCACAAAGATATCGACGTCGCCACTTTCGAGCAGGGTCGGGATTTGCTTCCGGTTCGGCACAGCAAGTCGTAGTCGAAGGTTGGGCGCGCCTGCTCGAGCACGCTGGACTAGGCTCGGACCAAGCATGATTGCCGGGTTCTCTTCCAGTGCTAGCGTGAACACCCGGTCGCTGCTCACCGGGTCAAACGTCGCCGGTTCCAATATAGCTCTGATCTGGCGTAGCACGCCCGCAACCAACGGAATGAGTGCTTCTGCCCGGGGCGTGGGAAGTACACCGCGCCCGTTAGGCGCAGGGATGAAAAGGCGATCATCGAGCAGGGTGCGCAGCCGGGTCAATCCCACCCCAATAGTGCATCGCTCCAACATTGAACAAAGGATGCACAAGGAAAATCGCCGGCGGAGATTCCGACCGGCGATTTTGCCGTGCTTGCGCTGCTTGAAATCAATGCGCGTCTCGATTCGTGTAGGTCACGGGTACCCAGTCATAGCCGCCTTTGCCATCGGCGCGGATATGGCCGATGCCCGGGAAAGGCAGATGCGGTACCGCGATGAGGTCGCCGTGCGCGGCGAACGAGGCGAACGCCTGTTTGCGGACCAGGGCGGCACCTTTGTCATCCTGGTCATAGGCGATGGTCACGTCCGGGTCGGGAAACTGAACCGCCGCGACGTGGATCGTGTCGCCGATGAAAATGATGTGCTCGCCCTTGCTGGTCAGCGTGTAGAAAGCGGCTCCCGGCGTATGACCGGGATATCCCTATCCCTTCGTCTACGGGCAGCTTGACCTGTCGCTGTTCCCGATCGTGGCCTGGCGCGATTGCGTCCGGCAGGCAATGAGCAAGAAATGGTTCAATGCCTGGACCGACGATCTCTATCTGGCCGATGATGCTTTGTTGATAGAGCAGATCCGGACCAAGGTTCTGACCAAGCGCGGCATCTTTGCACGGCCCGAGGAAATCCTGATCACGCTCGGATCGCAAAATGCGCTTTATCTGCTCGGTGCCGTGCTGATTAGACCCGGCACTCAGATCGCGATGGAGAACCCCGGTTACTATGCCGCGAGGGACATCTTTGCGATGGCTGGGGCCAACATCCAGGCCGTCCCGGTGGACCATGAAGGTTTGGACCTCGATCAGCTCGGCTCGGCGGAACTTGTTTTCGCCACACCCAGCCATCAGTTCCCGACCAATGCGACCCTCAGCCTCGAGCGGCGCTATCGCTTGCTTGCATGGGCCGAAAACACCGACGCCCTCATTATTGAGGACGACTATGAGGTCGAGACCGATTTCAGCGGCGATGCCACGATGCCGATGAAGGCGCTCGACCGCAGTTCCCGGGTGATCTATGTCGGCAGCTTTTCCAAGTCGCTGATGCCAGGGCTGCGACTTGGCTTTGTGGTTGCGGACAGCCGTTTGATTGCCGAGCTGCGGCGCTTGCGCGGACTGATGATGCGCCATCCTCCCAGCAACAATCAGCGCACCGTCGCTCTCTTTCTCGCGCTCGGGCATCACGATGCCTATCTCTCGCGCATGAAGCGCGTCTATGCGGAGCGCTGGCATGAACTGTCGTCAGGTTTGGACGCCGACTTCCCTGGATGGAAGCGCCAGACCAAGTTTGGCGGTTCATCCTTCTGGCTCGAGGGACCGAAAGGTTTTTCCGCCAGCCAGCTGGCGCAGAAAGCGCTCGGCGCCGGGGTCGTGATCGAACCGGGCAACGCTCTTTTTCACGGCGGCTCGTCCAACGATCGCTTCTTCCGCATGGCCTTTTCCTCCATCCCGAAGGAACGAATCCGGCCCGGAATAGCCCGGCTGAGGGAGATCGCGGAGACCCTCGTCTGAGCAGCAAGCCAAGCCCGCCCATCGAGCCGATCGCAAGAAGATCGTAGACTGACATCGCGGTTTGAGGGCTCCAGCCATGCGGACGTGCTCGGCGTGTCCGATCTGGCATCATCTGCGCGGGTGTTTGCTGGAATCTGTCCATAGCTCTTGGACAGCCGTTTCGCGCAACTAGTCCTCAGCGGGACCAAGTTCGGCATGACGCCGCCGTGACCTTCGCGGTCATGACGCGTTCGCATTTCAGGCCGCCAAGCGTGCGGCCACAGATCAGACAGAGGGGGTTCTCACATGACGACGATTGGCCATTTCGTGAGTGGCAAGCGGGTGGATGGCAAGGGCGAGCGCATGTCCCAGGTGTTCAATCCCGCTACCGGCGAGCAGATCGCGACCGTACAGCTGGCCAGCAAGGCCGAGGTCAACGCCATTGTGAAGGTGGCGTGGGAAGCCCAGTCGGCCTGGGGCGCCACGCCACCGGCAAAACGTGCGCAGGTGATGTTTCGTTTCCGCGACCTGCTCAACCAGCATATCGACGAGCTGGCAAAAATGCTTTCGGCCGAACATGGCAAGACCATTCCCGACGCGAAGGGCGAGATCGCGCGCGGGATCGAAGTCGTCGAATTTGTCTGCGGCATCCCACAGCTGTTGAAGGGCGAGTACTCCGAGCAGGTCGCAAGCGGAGTGGACACTTTTGCGATCCGTCAGCCGGTTGGGGTCGTTGCCGGCATCACGCCATTCAATTTCCCTGCCATGGTGCCGCTTTGGATGTATCCGGTGTCGATCGCGTGTGGAAACACGTTCGTGCTGAAACCTTCAGAGCGCGACCCTTCCGTCCCTCTTCGAATTGCCGAACTGTTCCATGAAGCCGGTCTTCCGGCAGGCGTGTTCAACGTCGTCAATGGCGACAAGGAAGCCGTTGATGCTCTGCTTGACCATCCACTTGTCGACGCGGTCAGCTTCGTAGGTTCGACCGCTATCGGCCAGTACATCTATTCCCGCGGCACCGCGAACGGGAAGCGCGTTCAGGCGCTGTGCGGTGCTAAGAACCACATGGTCATCATGCCCGATGCGGACATGGATCAGGCGGTCGACGCGCTCATGGGTGCCGGCTACGACTCGGCCGGCGAACGTTGCATGGCGATCTCGGTCGCGGTCCCGGTGGGCGCGGAGACCGCCGATCGGCTTATCGCCAAGCTGACCCCCAAGGTGCAGTCGCTCAATGTCGCCCCTTACACCGATCCCAATTCAGACATGGGACCCGTCATCAGCCGAGAAGCTCTCGACCGGATCAAGGGATACATTGCCGAGGGCGAAGCCGCGGGCGCGAAGCTGGTGGTCGATGGCCGCAATCTCAAGCTTCAGGGGTACGAGGGCGGATATTTCCTCGGAGGCTGCCTGTTCGACAACGTCACCACCGACATGTCGATCTACAAGAACGAGATTTTCGGGCCGGTCGTGTCGGTCGTGCGCGCCAAGGGTTATGCGGAGGCCGTCGATATGATCAATTCCCATGAATATGGAAACGGCACCGCAATCTTCACCCGCGACGGCGATACGGCGCGTGACTTCTTCAGCCGCGTGAAGATCGGCATGGTGGGCGTGAACGTTCCGATTCCGGTGCCGGTGGCCTATCACTCCTTCGGCGGCTGGAAGAGATCGCTCTTCGGCGATCACCACATCCATGGCATGGAGGGCGTGCGCTTCAACACCCGTCTCAAAACGATGACCACGCGCTGGCCTTCCGGCATCCGCGAAGGCGCGGTCTTCAACTTCCATTCCGGTTCCGACACCAAGGCTTGAGAGGCGGCCGAGGCAATGAGACCTAACGATCTCGATCAGTTCTGGATGCCGTTTACGGCAAATCGCGACTTCAAGGCGGATCCCAGGCTGATCGCCTCGGCGAAGGGGATGTACTACACGTCGTCGGACGGCAGGAAGATCCTCGATGGCACGGCCGGGCTGTGGTGCGCCCGAGGCTATGAGGCGATGAAGCGCGCCTGGGCAGAGGGCTGATGATCCGCGTCACCGGGGACACGATCGCGCTGTCACCGCCATTGATGCTGAGCGAGGCCGAAATCGACCAAATGTCCGATACGCTGCGCAGAGTGCTGGCGGAAACGGCCTGAAGCCGCTGGACGCGGAACGCCTCGACCGTCTTCGCCTCAGGTCACGAAGAGCCTGTTACACCGCTCAGGCGTAAAGAAACGCCGGCATTCCCGCACGAACTCCTTAAGCGCCGGCGAGGGGTAATCGTTCGGCCGCAAGCCGACCCCGATGGAGGGCATCGGCAGCGCTTCCGCAAACGGCACGCAAGCGACCTGCTTTCCTGTGTAGGCATGGTCGATCTGAGGTCGCAGGTTCAGGATCGAAAAGCCCAGGCCTGCGGATACGAAGCTTCGCACCGTCTCATAGCTTCCCGTCCGATAGATGATGTTCGGGGACATCTCGGCTATCTTGAACAAAAGGTCGAAATAGGTGCGCGACTCCGGCAGATCGAGAAGGATCATGGGTTCCGACCCGAGGTCCCGCAGCGAGATCCGATCTTGAGAGGCCAGCGGATGATCGCTGGCAAAAATGGCATGTGGCCTGGCCTGGCCCAGCTTCTCGAAGAGGACACCGCTGGGCAAGCCGAGGTCATAGCTGAGGATCACGTCCACAGTCCCGGCATCAAGCAGTGAATTCACGAAGGGCAGATCTCCCTCGAGAACCTGGATCCTCAGATCCGGGTAGCGCACTGTCATCCCCTGAAGGATCGAAGGCAGGGTAAGCGGCGCTATGGGAGCAAAGCATCCGATATGCAATTCGCCACGAACCTGTGCCGAAATGCCGAGAAGCTCGGCATCGAGTGTCTCGGCCTGCTGCAAAAGGTACTCGATCCGCTCAAGCAAGGTCTTGCCGGTGGGAGTCAGCACGAGCCCCTTGCTGGGCTGGCGAACAAACAATCGAATCGAAAAGGACGATTCGAAACTGTCGATCGCCGCCCAGATCGAACTCTGGGAAATGCTCAGCTGTTTTGCGGCGGTTGCAATAGAGCGATGTCTGGCAGCTGCCCGCACGTAACTGAGCTGCCGGAGGCTGAATTTCATCCCCGCCCTTCATCGTAGAAACCGGTGAATGCAATCTCAAAAAAACATTATTCATATCGAGCCTGTGAAGGCAAGCTGCCTCTGGTGGTAAGACGCAGGTAGGGTGCACTGTCGGATCCGAGCAGTGCCGGATCGGGACTTCGACGCCTTGCCGGGAGGATTGTCCTGTTCGATCGCGACCGGCCTATGTCGGCTGATCGCCTCAGCGGGCACACGAAAGCAAACTGGAGGACAACATGCGCCAGGATTGGCTCGGAAACACCGTCACGACCAGCTCGGATGCGACGGTTGCCGGCATCAACGACTTTGTCGAAGGCTTCCTGGCCTATGAGAACAAGGCCGCCAGCATCCTCAAGGCGGTCGAGGAAGAGCCCGACAGCTGCCTCGCAAACGCCTATGCGGCGATGTTCTACATGTTTCTTGAAAGCAAGGACGCTCCCGGCCTTGCCCGCCCCTTCATCGAGAAGGCGCAAGCCGCGGCAGCCGGCGCCAGCCGGCGCGAGCAGATGACGACCGCCATCGTCCGCGCCTGGGTCGACGGCGATGTCGCAAAAACCATCAAGCTATCGCATCAGGCGTTGGAGGAGTTTCCCCGCGACCTCGCCATCGTCAAGCAGGCGCAGTACCATCATTTCAATCTCGGCAATTGCGCGGGAATGCTGGCGGTGGCCGAGCAGGTGATCGACCACAATGCCGACATCCCCTACATGCACGGCCTCGCCGCCTTCGGCTATGAGCAGTGCCATCTGCTGAAGGACGCGGAAGCCTCGGCCTGGAAAGCCGTCGAGATGAAGCGCAAGGAGCCTTGGGCTCACCATGCGCTGGCGCATGTGATGATCACGCAGGGGCGCATAAACGAGGGCGTCGAGTTCCTGACCGATGTCAGCAAGACCTGGGTCGACCTCAACTCCTTCATGCTGACCCACAATTGGTGGCACCTGTCGCTCAACTACATCAATCTCGGCCGCTACCAGGACGCGCTCAGGCTCTATGACGAGCGTATCTGGGGCGTGTGGAAGGAATATTCCCAGGATCAGATCGGCGCGGTCTCGCTGCTGATGCGGCTGGAGCTGGTGGGCGCCGACGTCGGCAATCGCTGGCAGGAGCTCGGTACCTATCTCAAGCCGCGTGTCGACGACTTCGTGCAGCCGTTCCTGACCATGCAGTATGTCTACGGGCTGGCCCGGGCCGGGTTGCCCGAGGCCGACCAGCTGATGCAGAACCTGCGTGCCTTCTCGGCCAAGACCCCGGCGCTCACCCGCGAGGCGTGGGGCGATGTCTGCATCGTCGCCTGCGAGGGCCTGCTTGCCCATGCCCGTGGTGACTTCGAGACTGCCTTCCGCAAGATGACCCTGGCCATCCCGCGCATCCTCGAGATCGGCGGCAGCCACGCGCAAAGGGCGCTGTTCCACCAGATACTGCTCGACAGCACGATCAAGACCGGTCGCTACTCCCAAGCCCAGCAGATGCTGGAAGCCGAGCGCGCATACGACCCCAACTCGGTGCCGGCCAACACAGCCCTGGTCAACGTCTACCAGAACCTCGGCCTCAACCGCGAAGCCGCAAAAGCCCAGGCCCGGATCTCTACGATAAATTAGAACTTTCGTCACGGACGCCCGTCAGTCCGAGCCAAAAGTCCGCATTCAAATAGCAGAGCCAATGACCAGTATAGCTGTTCAACAGACCGGCACGCAGCCGGATGCCCAAGCATTGACCGCCGGTTTTGAGAGTGGCGCGGTAAGTCCGGTTGACGCGTGTGCGGCTGCTCTCGATCGCATTGAGCGCATCAATCCATCAATCAATGCGTTCTCCCAGGTGCTGCCAGGGCCGGCCCTTTCCGCGGCCGAGGCATCCGCGAAGCGCTGGAAGGCAGGCAAGCCGCTCTCCTGCATTGACGGCGTCCCTTGCACCGTCAAGGATTTGCTATTGTCCAAGGATTGGGCCGCCAGTTTTGGCAGCCACGTCTTTGACAGCCGGGCACCTGCAGATTTCGACGCTCCGGCCGTGGCCCGGCTGAAAGAGGCCGGCGCGGTTATCCTCGGCCTGACCACTTCGCCGGAAATGGGCTGGAAGGCGGTGACGGATTCCCCCCGCTTCGGTGTCACCCGCAATCCGTGGGACACGACCAAGACCGCCGGTGGCAGCAGCGGCGGTGCCGCCGCGGCCGCGGCCGCCGATCTCGGCAGCCTGCACGTCGGTACCGATGGCGGCGGATCGATCAGGATTCCGGCCGCCTTCTGCGGGATCGTTGGCCTGAAGCCGAGCTTTGGGCGTGTGCCTGCCTATCCGGCAAGCCCCTTCGGTACCGTCGCTCATACTGGCCCAATGACCCGCACGGTGCGTGACGCCGCGCTTATGTTGAGCATCCTATCCAAGTCCGACAGTCGCGATTGGCACGCCCTGAAGCCGGATGGGCTGAATTACCACGATAATCTCACCGCAGACCTCGCAGGCAAACGCATTGCTTTCAGCGCCAATCTTGGCCACCTCGATGTCGACCCCGAAATTGTCGCCATCTTTCGCGAGACGATCGATGTGTTCCGCGAATTGGGCGCGATTCTCGAAGAAGTCGATCCGCCTCTCGGACCGTGCCAAGCCATTTTCAACACGTTGTGGTTTGCAGGTGCAGCCTACCGCATGCGTTCAGTGCCCGACGAAGAGCGCGACAGGATCGATCCCGGTCTTCGCGAGGTTGCCGTCGAAGGGGCTCGCATCTCCCTGCACGAGTTCCAGAAGGCTACCCTGGATCGATCGGAGATGGGAGCCAGAATGCGTGCCTTCCATCAGCGCTACAGCCTGTTGTTGACGCCGGCAACCACGGTGGTCGCTTTCGATGCTGGGCAAGAAGTTCCCAATCCGGCCGAAGGCGCACGTTGGACAGACTGGGCAGGCTTCAGCTATCCGTTTAACCTTACACAGCAGCCTGCCTGCTCAGTGCCTTGCGGGTGGTCATCATCGGGACTGCCGATCGGCTTGCAAATCGTCGGTCCGAATTTCGCCGATCTCGAGGTGCTGCAGGCCGCCTATTCGCTCGAGCAGGCTCGACCTGGAAGGCAAACGGAATTAAATGCCGCATAAGTGCAAAATTGTTGCTCTCACAGGCGATCCGGTGGACTTCATCGCGCCCGCGCATTCCCTTCAATGTCGTTCGGGCAGCGACTCGAAGGCTGCTCGCTTTCATGTACGCAGACAGCTGTGAGCGCGCACATCACCACGTCGGGGGAGTCTCCAACGTCAATAACCGACCAGAGCGCAGCTGACGCTGCAATTATTTGCGTCGACAACTTCCCAATCGAGGCAAGGCGCGCCGGAATTCATCTATTCCGGGGCATACAGGGCGTGAGGGCGAGGATCGACGGGACCTTTGTCTACTCGCCTTCACAGCCTCGATAGTCGAGTTCTCAGGCGGCCGACGGCCCGGGGTCGTCGAACCCGGTGTCGAAGGCCGCCGCAACCTTGTTCTGAGCTCCACCATCGGGCTCATCGGAACGATGGACAATGCGCAGACCCGGCCCGCCCAGTCGGTGCGAGCCGGGCGCGGTAACTCCCGCCAGCTTCAGCCTCTCGCGCCTTGCGGCTTCTGGCTGATAAACCACTTCATGCACCGTCAGCGTTTCAAGGCTGCCGTCCACTGTCGGAATAGACATCGACTGGCCCTCGGCCAGACCGAGCAACGCCAAGCCTCGCGGATTGGTGATAGGCAAAAGCATGCCAACCAGACCGCGCATCTGGTCATGTGCGACGATGCGGGTTTCGGCAGGGCCGTCGTTCACCCGATAGGCCACCCGGCTGCTGAGTGTCACGACGTTTGCCGGGATGTCATCGCGAAACATCACAATTGCGCTCGAAATCTTCCGCTGGAGAATGGCCGAGAAGGTTTCATCGCGGATTGGATGGCGCTCCCGGATCACCTCAAGAATGGTGTAGTCCTTGGTGGTCAGCTGGCAAGTGTCGATATTGGGCATGGTGCGTCTCCAGTCTCCAGCCGGGCCTCTCCAAGGGTATCCGGCAACAAGCAATTGATCGGCGGGTGGAAGGCTACCCCTGCGCCGGACCAGAACAGGCCGGCTCAGGGGTCAGACTCCCGCGATCAGACTGCCTGCGTGATTGAGGAGACGGACCGAGACGCCCATGTTTAGAGGCTCGCCGCGATCGCAGACGAAGGTGCGAGGCGGTCGGGGCTATCGTCTTCCGGGGTGGGATGGTTCACACCAAGCACCAACAGTTCGTGCCGGCGTCCGTCTCGGGCGGTCCACATGATCGACTGTCCAGCCGAGAGGCCGATCAGGGCCGTGCCGATAGGCGTCAGGATTGAAACCTTCCCCTCAGAAATGTTCGCTTCGCCCGGATAAACGAGCGTGACCGTTTTCCGATCGCCTGTGTCGGGCTTGAACGTCACAGTCGAGCCCATCCGGACAGTGCCGGCAGAGACCCAGCCATCGGCGACGACGCGCGCACGCTCGAGTTCGGCAAGCAGTTCATCGGACGCAACTGGGTTTCGTGCGGCCACAGTGGTCGCCAGCGCCGACAGACGTGCGTAATCCGACTGCGAGATGCGGATGTTCGGCTTACGCCGAGTTTTTGTATTGTGCAGCATTTGAATTCTCATAATTTCTGGTGGGTCAGCCGCTATCGAGGTAGCGGAAACGGGCCAATTCGAAGAAATTTTTTGCTCGAAGCGGCGATGCCCGGGGACGTGCAGCCCTGCGGATCATCCCATATCGATGGAAATCTAGCCCCTCGGCTCGGGGCACATGCCAGCCGAGCCGGGGGTTAAGATCCCGCGATGGGGCAAACCCGGAAAAGAAAATCGCAAAGAATTTTAGCAGCGGCGTTCATAAGAGCATAGTTGGGGAAGCAATTCCGGAAGTCAAGGCAGCCGCCTCAGCGGTGTCACTCTTGAGCTATTCGCGGCGACCGCCGAGCAGCGTCTTTATCACCAGTTCTCTTCCAGTCCTGTTTATGCCGGTCCCGTGCGGTCTCTTTTGCGCCAGCCCGAAGACAAGCCGTTCGGCCAATTCTTTCGATAGAGCCGGGAGGGTCCGCGATTCATGAGCTTAGGCGCTGTCTGCTCCTCCTCGGTGAGATCACCCCCACAGAACCTTCATGACGATCTCCTTGCTTGCACCCGGTCAGCAAACGCGGGATTCTGAAATTGCCCATTGACGGGGCTGAGATCTGAATTCGTCGATCCCTGGCAAACCTGAGCCTATGGAACGGCGTCGGTTCCGACGATGCCACCCTCATTCTCCAGAATGCCGATTCGCCGGACCTCGGAGCGATTGAGCTTCAGGCGAACGCCAATACCGCCGCCGTTTTCGGCAATGAAAACAGCGCCGGCCTTTTCGAGCGCGGTTTGCAGTGCGTCGCAGATGTCCCGGTCGGGGAGGGTGATCCGACGCTCGAATTCTTCGATGACCAACTCATCCACGCCTGAATTGCTGGCGAGCTTTTCGCGGGTCCATTCGACCAGCGCGCGAGCGGCGCGGCATTGGGCACCAGTGATCATCGTAAGATTCCTTTTCAGATGCCGTCGTGAGCGAAATCACCCCTCTAGTGAAAATGAGTACGCTTCCGGCGCGATCGCTCGACCTGTCAAAATGGGTATCGCGTCCGAAAAGGGAAGGGCCGATCCCGCTCGCTGGTGTCCCCATGCGAAGCTGCCGTTCCGCTTGCCGCTATTTGCATCCGTTTTCGGCGATGGTCGTCTTCCAGTCGGCCGCGATCCCGTCGAAGCGTCTCCTTTGCCGATCCGCCATCCTTGAGCACATAAGGTGCCAGACGTGCGTTCATCTGCTCGATGAGCTTGGCGTAATAGGGTTCTGCCCAGAAGTCCTTCACCACGAATAGGCTCTGGTAGAACGCTTCATTGTACGGTGTAGCGTTGCGGAACGTCTCCGACTGCAGAATGCGGGCGTCGGCGGTATAGCCTCCAAGGTCCGCCCATTTTCGTTGGGTGTCATCGCGAACGAGCCATGCGAGGAACTTCCTGGCTTCCGCTTGCTTGCGCGAATAAGACACGATCGAGATACCTTGGCCACCCAGAGCCGTGAATCGATCTCCGTCCGGTCCAGCCGGGCTGGCGAAGAATCCCGTGACGGAGGCGTTCGGATTTGTCGCTGGGTTCACCAGTGCCGGAAAGAAGGCGAAGAAGTTCATACTCATTGCCGCCAGACCGCCGGTGATCGCCAGGTCTTCCTCTCGATTGGTGGTATTGCCCCAGTCCGGCGGCGTGAAGGAGTAGAGCTTCTTGTAAGCCTCAAGCGCCCTGATGGCCTGCGGCGAGTTAACGATGCCTTCGATCGCACAAGTGCTGTAGTTCCCGAGTTCGCCGCCATAGCTGAACAACTCGGACATGAAGCCCATGATCAGACCGTCGCCGTGCTGCTCTGTGTAGATCGCCACGCCATAGCGCGGCGGATTGGCGTGTGGTCGGTAGAAGAACTCGGCGATGTCGCGCAACTGCATCCAGGTTTTCGGCGGGGCGAGATTGTAGCCGTACCTCTCTTTGAAGGCCTTCATTTCGGCAGGATTCTCGAACCAGTCCTTGCGGTAGGCCCAGCCGACCGCGTCGGCCTCGAGCGGAATGGCCCAGTAGCGTCCGCTGCCCTTTGGATATTCTGAATAGTAAGTCATCGACGCCGGCGTCATGACCTTGGTCAGATCGGTCTCCTTGACGAGGTCGGTCAGCTCGACATAGTGACCCTCCGTGGCACCAGCTCCAAGCCATTGCGAATCGCCGACGACCATGTCGTAGGCGTCGGCGTGGGCATTGAACTCCATGAATGCCTTATCTTGGAAGTCGGGCCAGTTCACGGTCTCGACCGTGACCTTGACCCCTGTCTCCTTCTCATACTCGTTGGCGAGTTCCTGCAGATAGTTGGCCGGATCCCATTCCGCCCACAGGATCGTGAGTTCGGTCGCAACAGCCCGGCCACCAGGCGGCAGCAGTGCAATGACCGCCAACAGGCCGATCCACATTCGGTTGAGCATGCCCCAATCCTCCTTAGGGTTGCGCAGTCGCTCCTTGCGAAAGCCGTTGCAGCAGGAGTCCGGCCTCCAATAAGTCAGGCGTGTCGAGGCCTTCGTTGAAAGTCGTATAGACCGGTGCGAGTAACGATCGCGCCTCCTTGTCGCGGCCGCGATTGACCCAAAGTCCCGCGAGGCGAAAAGCGGCTCTCAACTCGGCCAACACCGCGCCCTGCTCGCGGGCGGCGGCCAGAGACTGCCGCAAAAGGTCTTCGGCGGCGTCGCCAGGCGGGTCCACCCGTGACAGCAACTCTGCTTTCGCATTCAACAGCTCGGGCAGCTGATATGTAGAGCCTGATTTAGCGAGCGTGTCGAACGCCTGCTCCAGAACGGCCAGTCCCTCGCTTGTCTCGCCGCGCTCGCCGCAAGCCCGCGCTAGCGCACACAGATAAGCGGCCATCCCCATGTCGGCGCCGGTCGCGGCCATCGCTGCGATCCCACCGCGCATCTCGCCAATCCCATCATCCAACTCTCCCAGGCCGGCAAGCGCCCAGCCGAAGAAAGCGCGAGCCTGTCCTAGCAGAAGCGGGAGGGCAAACTCGGTGCACACAGCAATGGCTTTTTCAGTCCAGAATCGCGCCTCGCCGGGCTCTCGCCGGAGGAGGTGGACAACGCCGAGCGCCATCTGTGCCTGCGCCAAACTAAGGGGGTGCGAGTCACGCTGGGCCAGAGCGACGGCTTCCCTTGCCTGCTGGATCGCCCCATCAGGCTTACCGCATATGCATAGCATCTGCGCATGAAAGGACCTGCAGCAAACGCCGGGATCGTGCCCCGTATAACCCCACGCAAGGTGCCGATGCCGCTCGTAGTCGTAGGTTCTGAGACCATATCTGACAAAGGATTCAGCCGGTCCGTACTTGCCCAGATAAAAATTGACGCCCCAGAGCTGATGATGTCCCTCCAGCAAGTACTCCGAATCGGCGGATGCCTCGGCGAGCTCCATCCCAAGCGTCCTGCACTGGTGAGCGAGCGCTTCGGCGGCGCGCAGGTCGCCCGAGATCGTTCGGCAGGCGCTCTCGCCGCGTACCGCGGCAAATAGCTGGATCTTGTCGCCGAGCCGCGCGGCAAGCTCCCGCGCGGTCGAAAATGCCTGCAGAGGCTCCGGGGCGGCCCAACCTTTGGCCGGAACGAGAGCCGAACCCATCGCAGTCCACAGCGCAACTTCCTGCCTGAGGCGGGTTTCGGAAGCGGGCAGCGACACTATAAGCTCAAGCCCTTTGGAGAAGTGGGCGGCGGCCTCGCGGTTGGCAGATCTTGCCATCGCGCGTTGCCCCGCCCGCAGCCACCATGGCACGGCCTCAGCCGCCAATCCGGCCAGCGTGTAATGCTGCGCCACGGTCTCGGGTTCGGCCTCGGCGATTTCGGCGAACTCGCCTTCGAGCGCTGCTGCGATCCGGCCATGGATTTGCTGGCGCCGGCTCTTCAACAGGCTCTGGTAGGCAGTGTCGCGCACCAGCGCATGCTTGAACGTGTAAGTCGTCTCCGGCGCGGTGCCGCTGCGAAACACCAGCTCGGCCCGTTCGAGCTGGTGGAGTGCATCGTCGAGCCGCGCATGGTCCGTTCCGCTCACCGCAGCGAGCAGCCGGCGGCCGAAGATGCGCCCGATGCAGGCGCCGATCTGAGCCGTCTCCTTGACCGGCGACAGCCGGTCGAGGCGCGCCATCAGCGAGTCTTGCAGGGTCGATGGAATTGCCAGGTCGGGCAGCGGCTCGATCGCGAGATACTGCCCCTCGGCCTCTCGCAGCAGCCCGGAGTCGAGGACCGTCCGGGTTAGCTCCTCGACGAACAGCGGTACACCTTCCGTATTGGCCAGGATCCGATCGGCAATCTCGCGAGGCAGCTTTTTGTTGCCTGCAACGCGCTCTATGATCGCTATGCCGTGTTCGCGTTCGAGTCGTTCGAGCTGCACCATCTCTATCGATGATAGAGTCTTCCAGCGCGGCTCGAATTCCGGTCGTGCCGTCACCACCAACAAGGCGCGCAGGCCAGCGAGCCGCTCAACCAGCATCGCGAGCCACTCCGCCGTCGTCGGATCTATCCAGTGCGCGTCTTCGACCAGCACAAGCACCGGCTTGTTCGCTGCCGACACCTCGACAAGCCGTATCAACGCCGCCAACGTGCGCGCCCTGAGCGTCGGCGCCGGCAATCTGGGCGGCTGGTAGCGTTCGCCTGCTTCGACCGACAACAGGACAGCCAGCAGCGGCAGCACCTCGCCCGCCTCCAACTGCAGCCTGGCGCACAGTGCCCTGAGTTTGTCGAACCTGCTATCGGCACTGTCGTCACTGACAAAACCCGCCGCTCGCTCGAGATGCATTATGAGAGGATGCAGCGCGCTGTTCGTGTGATGGGCCGAGCAGAAGAAGCGCAGCTCGGCGTGCGGTTTGGTACCCACCCGCTCCGCCAGGGCCGCAATCAGGCGCGACTTGCCAATGCCCGCTTCGCCGCTGAGCAGTACGACCCGAGCCTCCGCCGTTGCCGAGCGGTGCCAGCTTTCGAGCAGGAGTGCCAGCTCACGGTCCCGCCCGACCAGAGGTGCAAGCACGGAGTGCCGTGCTTCGAACCGGCTTTCAGTGGCTGTTTCACCGACAACGCGCTGGCATCGCATCGGAGTGGCAAAGCCCTTCAAAAGACGCTCACCGAGGTCAGCTGTCGCGAACAGCCCGGCGATCAGCCTTTGCGTTGTGTCGGCGATGATGACTGCGCCAGGTTCTGCGAGTGCCTGCAGCCGGGCAGCAAGGTTGGGCGTGTCTCCAACAACGGCTTCCTCTTGTGCAGCACCTTCGCCGACCAGGTCGCCGACGACGACCAGTCCCGTGGCGATGCCAACTCGCGCCGCTAGTGACTTGCCGCCGGGTGCGTTCAGCCGACCGGTGGCCGAAACAGCGGCAAGGCCGGCTCGTACGGCGCGCTCGGCGTCATCCTCGTGCGCCTGTGGCCAGCCGAAATAGGCGAGCACGCCGTCGCCCATCAGCTTGGCGACGCGCCCGTCGTAGCGAGCGATCTCGCGCGCAACCGCCTGCTGATACGCGAGAATGATTTCGCGCATGTCTTCCGGGTCGAGCGCCTGCGTAAGCTGGGTCGAGCCGACGAGGTCGACGAACATCACAGTGAGTTGCCGCCGCTCTGCGCGAGATTCCGAGGCGGCAGGCGAAGGCTGAGCCGCGGTGGGCCGGATCTGATCCTCGGCAAGGGCTGCAATGGCGCTGAGTAACTTGCGCCGATGGCCAATCGACGTGATCCCGAGCGCCGTCAGATCGTCGGCGGTCAGGCTTGGGAGCACCTCTTCATCGATGTCGTGGGCACCGAAGGCCTCGGCATACTCGCCGAGACCGAGGCTCACCAGCCATGCCCGAACATCCACGTGCCTACCTCCCAGGCGGCGGAGGCTTTGCCCGAGCAATATATCGCAAACGCTAAGTTGGGTCGCGCCTCTTATGCGAGGAGCAGTGCCAGCTTAGGGCCGTGCGCGATCCTATCGCACGCACCGACCGCATGACGTCCGCGCGGGGCGGATCCTGAGACTTGAATTCGATGAACTCGGTCCCGAATGGGACGAGTACATCAAATGGAGGTGGTCTTACCTGCACTACAAAGCGAACAATCCGCAAACGGCTCCAATCACGACATCCGCGCGCATGAAATGATAGCGCGTTCCCGGCGTTATAGCCTGCAGTGCGGCAACCGTGATCCAGCGCTCCTCCTGCCTCAGCCTTGGGGCTGATGCGGGCGGGGCGGAGGCAGCGGTGGTGCTCATTGCTTCCGACAAACGATTGTCGTGTGTGCCTTTCCGATCTCTTTGATTCGTAGGGCGTCCTCCGTAGGGCCGCAAGCGCACGTTCGCTTCGATGATCAATCGCGCTTCGAAGACCTCGGCGGGAGCGCCTGCGGTCGCGCAGTACTCGGCAGCGAAGTGCACGCCCCGGATGACGAAGAAGGCGCTCGTCTTGCTCCGTCTCGGCGATCATGCCGCGGGGCGGGGCGAGGCAAACCGAACTCGACCGCGAGATCGCGCTCAGAACGCAGTCGATCGCCTGGCTCAAAACAACCGTCACACGGCCGCTTCCGCTGAAGTGCAGCAGATTTCTTGCGCAACCAATTTGATCTATCTTGACACCGGTTGCGATACCAATGTCATATTGGTTCGAGCAATCCAAAGATTGGTTGCGCCTAATTGCTGGAGGCAGGGAGCTGATGAGTGTGACTGACAGCAAGGGATATCGATCCGGCGCCGCCGCCGAGGGCAGCGGTAGCGATGGTCACAGTCGCCAAGCCGCAATTAACGAACTCGCGCAAATGTCGGACAACTGGGCCGCGCCCGCTGTCGAGAAGATGCAAGCTGAATGGGACTCCAGGCGCCATGACATGCGCCCGGTTCTCAAGGTTGATGAACTCAGCAAGGCCTTCGGCGCAGTCAGGGTCCTCAACGACGTCACTTTCCAGATGCCCGAAGGGGAGGTCATTTCCCTTATCGGCGCGTCTGGCTCGGGAAAGAGTACGTTATTGCGCTGCATAAACTTTCTGGAGACGCCGACCTGGGGGAAGATCGAGGTGATGGGCGATGCGATCTCCATCTCCTCCAATCGACAGGGCAAGAGCGAAATCACCAACCGCGCGAAGATCCGACTCTTTCGCCAGCGGACTGGCATGGTGTTCCAGAGCTTCAATCTCTGGCCGCACCGCACTGTGATCGGCAACGTGACGGAGGCGCTCGTCTACGTGCTCGGGAAAGGAAGGCGGGAGGCCGAGGATCTGGCGCTTTCGGCGCTTTCCAAGGTCGGGATGGCCGAGTTCCGCGATCGCTATCCCAGTCAGCTTTCGGGCGGTCAACAGCAGCGCGTGGCGATCGCGCGGGTGCTGGCGATGCGACCAAAGATCATGCTTTTTGACGAGCCCACATCCGCGCTCGATCCTGAACTCGTAGGCGAGGTGCTGAAGGTGATCCGCACGCTTGCCGAGGAGGGTGCGACCATCCTTCTCGTCACCCATGAAATGCGGTTTGCACGCGACGTGTCGAACCGAATGATATTCCTGCGCAAAGGTATCCTTGAGCAGGACGATGCGCCGGAAGAGTTGTTTCGCAACCCCGCCTCGGAGGCGGTGAAACGTTTTCTCTCCAGCGTCATGCCAGCCGCCGCCTGAACGCGGTTTTCTTCACTAGAACAAAGAAAAAGGGGTAACACTCATGCTTTCAGTGCAAGCGTTTCGCTCGATTTTCCTGTCGGGGTTGATGCTCGCCGCCGCAGCCGGTGCCGCGCGCGCCGAGGAAGGCGTCCTACGCGTCGGTACGGAAGGCGACGCGCCGTTGTTCAGCATGGCGGACGCCAACGGAAACGTCACCGGCTTCGACGCCGATGTCGCCAACGGCATCTGCGCCGAACTCAAGATGAAGTGCAAATTCGTGGTGCAGGCTTTCAGCTCGCTGGTTCCCTCCATGGATAGCGACCGCTTCGACGTGATCATTTCCGGCCTTGGAATCACTGCCGAGCGCCAGAAGAAGATCGACTACTCCATCCCGTACGCCACCACGCCGCTCTACTTCGTGGTCCCCAAAGACTCGCCCCTTGCCGGGCTCAAGAATCTCGAGGAGATCGAAAAGGCTCTCGCCGGAAAGAGTGTCGGCGTCGTGACAGGCACGACCTATGCCAAATTCATCGGCAAGCGGGCGACCAGCGCCGATCTCAAGACTTACGATGCCACCACGCAGCAGACCGCGGACCTTGCGGCTGGCCGCCTGGATGCTGCTTTCGGCGACTCCCCGACCTGGATGGATTTCCTCGCTACGCCTGACGGCGCCAACTTCACGAAGATCGACGTGAAGATTACGGCGATGAACGATCCTGAAACCCTCGGCCACGGCATGGGCGTCGGCATGCGCAAGGGCAATGCCGAACTCAAGGCCAAGGTAGATGCTGCGCTCTGCAACATGATCAATGGAGGTAAGATCAAGGAGTCTTCCCTCAAGTGGTTCAAGGACGACTACACCATTGCCTGCAAGAAGTGATCCTCTCGCAACAACCGGCCGTCGCAGTCCGCGACGGCCTGACGGGTGTCGTCCATGTTTGAAACTTTCTGGTCGCTGATTGTGGAGCAGGGCTGGGGGCTCGCTTTGCTGCGCGGCGCCTTCGTCACGATCTGCATCGGTCTGGTCGGCATGGTGATCGGGTTGATCGCAGCCGTCCCGTTTGCCATCGCCCGCTGGCAGCGAGTCCCGGTGCTGTCCCAGGTGATCGACGTTTACAGCATCGTCGTGCGGGGCGTGCCGGGCCTTCTCGTGATCTATCTCCTGTTCTTCGGCTCCGTCGACTGGGTGCAGAAGGTCGCCGTCGCCTTCGGCTACCGGGACATGGCTGAAAGTGCCTATCCTTCCATCATCGGCATCCTCGCCATCGCGACGATTTCCTGCGCCTATTCAGTCGAGGTGATGCGCGGTGCTTTGGAAGCCGTTCCCAAAGGCCTTCTTGAAGCCGCGAAGTCTCTGGCGCTACCGCCACAGGTCGCCTTTTTCAGGATCACGCTGCCACTCGCGTTGAGACTTGCTCTCGGCGGGGTCAACAATGTCTGGCAGATGACGATCAAGGATACTTCGCTCGTTTCCATCGTCGGCATGCAGGAACTGATGCGCATGGCGGCCATAGCGGCCGGCATCACGCGCTCGCCACTTCTCTTCTACTGCATCGCCGCTTCTCTGTTCTTCGCCATGACAGCGGTCAGCCAGACCCTGTTCGGCCTGGCTGAGCGCCATATCAACCGCGGCTTCAGCGGAGGTTAGAATGGATTTCACCATTGTTGCCTATGCGATCCCGTTCCTTCTCACCGGCGCAAAGACCACGCTTCTGATCTCGGTGTTCGGCGTGGGCTTGGGACTGCCCTTCGGCATCCTGCTGGCGCTCGCCCGCACTTCGCGCAATCGCTTGGTTTGCAAGGCGGCCGACGCCTATTGCGCTGTCTTTCGCGGCACGCCCATGCTGGTGCAGATATTCGTGATCTACTACGGATTAGGGCAGGTCGGGTTCCTTCGCGCCAACCCGCTGATTTGGTGGCTTATCGGCGACGGCTTGCACGCAGCCATTCTCGCGGTCCTGTTGAACACCGGCGCCTACACAGCCGAAATCTTTCGCACCGCCTTCCTGTCGCTGCCGCGCGGGCTAATCGAGGCGGCGGAAGCGTGCGGCATGTCGCCCTGGATTGTCTTGCGCCGGATCACGTTCCCGTTGGCCTTGCGACAAGCGCTGCCATCCTACAGCGGCGAGGTTGCCATCATCGTCAAGGAATCCAGCCTCGCCTCAACCATCGCTGTGCTGGAAATCACGGGTTGGGCCAAACGCCTGATGAGCGAAACCTTCGCCATTATGGACATCTTCATCATCACTTCCGTCTTCTATCTCACCCTCAATGTCGTCGGACTGACCGCCTTGAAGCTTCTGGAACGGCAACTTTGGTTCGAACGGCGTTTGACCCGCAGAAAGGCCACATCCCCATGTCCAAGTTGACGTTCATCGACCAGGATGCTCTTCCGTGCCCCCGCAAGGGGCAACCTCTGCCTGACCGCCTTGTGGAGGGCGATCCACGTTTTCTGAGCTGGGATATCGCCCAGACCGCCGACGGCGGCGTGAAGGCAGGAGTCTGGGAGGTCACGCCCGGCGCCTATCGTTCGATTAAGGGCGAGACTTTCGAGTTCTGCTACATCCTTTCAGGTGTCTCCGAACTCATTGAGGATGGCTGCGAGCCGCGCCGCATCGCGGCTGGCGATGCCTTCGTCATGCATCCGGGGTTCACCGGTGTATGGCGCGCCATCGAAACTACGCGCAAACTCTGGGTCTCACGTGATTGACCGGTTTTGCTTGCCCGCGCTTGTCCGACCAAAAGCTGGTTTTTCCAATGACCGCAGATTCGGCTGACCCCTTCAAATCCACGCCCTATTGGTGGGACGATTGCACCTTCGCTCCTCTCACAGTCCACCCCGTCGTCCCCAAATGCGACGTGGCGATCGTTGGGGGAGGCTATGCAGGACTTTCGGCGGCCATCGAGCTTGCTCGTGCCGGTCGCAGTATCCAGCTTTTTGATCGCCAGGCGCTGGGGCAGGCGGCTTCCAGCCGTAACGGCGGCATGGCGAGCGGGAGCATTCGACCCGGGCGCAAGGAGTTGATCAGACGATTCGGCGAGGCCCGCGCCACTGAGATCCTGATGGAGGGAAAGGCCGCGCGGGAAGACCTATGGGCGTTTGTGAGGGAGGAGAAGGTGGACTGTGACTTCCATCTCTCCGGCCTCTTCGTCGGCGCGATCAATGCGGACGAATATGACGAACTCAGTCGCTCCGCCGATCTACTGCGGCGTTTGCTTGGCATCGAGGCTTATCCCGTCGCCCGGTTGGACGTGCCGAGCTACATCGGGACGGATTTCTACACGGGTGGATTCGTGCGGATGGATACCGGTGGCCTGCATCCGGCCAAGCTGCTTGCTGGTATTCTGCGGGTGGCAACCGCATCCGGGGCGGTGATCCATGAGAACACAGCCGTTACCGGAACAATCGCCGAGGCCGGCGGGGTCCGCGTGAGAACATCGCGCGGCGACGTCTTCGCCAGGAAGGTGCTGATCTGCACGGATGCCTATACTGACGGCTTCGATCCTTGGCTGCGCCGCCGTATTGTGCCGGTGCGTAGCCGCATCATCGCTACCGAGCCATTGGCAGAAGGAGCGATGGACCGGTTGATGCCGAGGCGCATGATGTGTGGCGACATGCGCCAGCTCAGCTATTACTATCGCCCTTCGGCGGACGGATCGCGCATCCTCTTCGGCGGCCGGGACGGCACCACGGCGGGTGACGCGCTGGCGCCGACCACCCATTTGCGCAGCGAACTTGGCCGGATTTTCCCCGAGCTGGAGGGCGTTGGCCTGACGCATAGTTGGTTTGGCCAGGTCGCCATGCATCGCGACATGTTGCCCCGGATTTTCACCTCGGGCGATACGGTTTACGCCACCGGGTTCTGCGGCTCCGGAGTGGTCTGGGCCCGCTGGCTGGGCAAGAAGGCTGCCTTCAAGATCCTCGGTGAAGCCGAAAAGGCGCAGTCCGCCTTCGATTTCGACCCCGCGCCGAAGGCCGTACCATTCTACCGCGGCAAGCCGTGGTTCATCCCGCTTGTCTATTCCCTGTATGAATGGCGGGATAAGCGTGCCATGCGCCGCCGGCAGCGCGAAGAAAAGCGGCCATGACCTTGCTCTTCCTTGCGGTCAGGCCCGGGTGCACATCGCCGCAACCTTTCGCATTGCATCTGCCTGGCACTCATTGTCCAGGACTGACGGGCGGTCAATCCGCGCGCCGTGGATCCGTTAAAGTGTGTAAGGTGCCCCGCCTTGAATAGGGCGACAAGCGAGCAGAGTTCGAAGGGCCGCCATCCCGCTCATACGGCAGTCTGACAGTATTGTTGGCGATACCTTCCTAGGCCATTGTCTCTGATCCGAGGATGTTGGCTCTCGCGGTCAAGATATGGTTATGCATTCTTTGTTCGGCCTGCCCGCCATCCCGGTCAATGATCGCCTGCAGGATCGCGCGATGATGAGCCGTATACTCCTGCATACGCTCTTTCGTCAGAGACTGCTCTTTCATGCGCCCCCACAGCCGCCCCGCCCGAAGCGAGTGAATACCTTCGTAGAGCGAGGCCAGCAATCCGTTGCGGGCCGCCGCCACTACCAATTGATGGAACGCGGCGTCCCAGCGCTCGAACTCCGCCAGCGTCGCGGCGGTGCTGCCATGCTGGATGACTTTCTGCATCTCTTCGGTTTCGTAGGGCGTCGCCCGCAACGCGGCGAGCGCGGCCACCTTCGGCTCGATGATTAATCGTGCTTCGAAGACCTCAGCGGGATAAGTCCACAGTTCCTTCCGGGAGGCATTCTGTGCGCGGTACGGAGCACTTGCGGTCGCGCCGCGCTCGGCGACGAAAGTGCCACGCCCTACATGCCGAAGAAGGCGCCCCTCTTGCTCCATCTCGGCCAGCATGCGCCGCAGGGCCGTGCGCGGCAAACCGAGTTTGACCGCTAGATCGCGCTCAGGGGGCAGCCGGTCGCCTGGCTGCAATCCTTCCGCCTCAATGAAATCTCTCAGAACGACCGTCATAGGCCCACTCCTGGACGAATCGGCAATTTTCTCCGCAACCAATTTGATCTATCTTGACACCGGTTTCAATACCAATTTCATATTGGTCCCGGGCAATCACAGATTGGTTGCACGGGTTTTCTAAACCGCGAGAGGTCGAGTGTGACTCAGCCAGCAAGGGACATCGAGCCTTTTAGGGCGGATGCTGGGGCTATCATTGCAGGCGCTCCTGTGGAGCTGCTGGTGGGCGGCAAATGGACAAGTGCAACCGGCGGCAATCGGTTTTATGTCGCCGATCCATCCAATGGGCGCACGATTGCATCTGTCGCAGACGGCGCAGTCACCGACGGCATCCGGGCAATCGATGCTGCGGAGGCCTCTGCGACGATGTGGAGGCAAACACCCTCACGCCAGCGATCGGACATCCTGATGCGCTGCCATCAGCTCATGCTCGATCGTGCCGAAAGGCTGGCGCAACTGATATCGCTGGAGAACGGCAAGGCACTCCCGGACGCTCGCGGCGAGGTGACCTATGCCGCAGAGTTCTTCCGTTGGTATGCTGAGGAAGGGGTGCGCACTTTCGGCGACATAGGCTATGCGCCGGGCGGCGCTAATCGAATCCTGGTTCAATACCAGCCGATTGGCATTGCCGTGCTCGTCACGCCCTGGAATTTTCCTGCTGCCATGGCGACCCGCAAGATCGCCCCGGCGCTCGCGGCCGGTTGCACGTGCGTCCTGAAGCCGGCGGCTGAGACGCCGCTGACCGCGTTGACGATCGGCGCGATCCTCATGGAAGCCGGTCTGCCCGAAGGTGTCGTCAACATCGTGACGACCACGGCCGCAGGGCCTGTGGTGAGCGCGATGCTGCACGACAGTCGGGTGCGTAAACTGTCATTCACGGGTTCGACCGCCGTTGGCCGCATCCTGCTGCGCGAGGCCGCCAACCGGGTCATCAGTTGCTCGATGGAACTCGGTGGCAACGCTCCTTTCATCGTGTTCGATGATGCGAATCTCGAGGATGCCGTCGCCGGCGCCATGGTCGCCAAAATGCGCAACGGCGGAGAAGCCTGCACCGCGGCAAACCGCTTCTATGTGCAGCGCGGCATCTACGATGCTTTTGTCCGCCGGCTTACCGAGGAAATGTCGTCACTTTCAGTGGGGCCGGGTCTTCACGCGACGACCCAACTCGGGCCGCTTATTACAGCGACCGCGGTGGAGAAGGTCGATCGCTTGCTGAAGGATGCCGTTGCCCGCGGGGCGCGTATCGAAACGGGCGGTAAACCGCGGTCTGGCGTGGGCTTCTTCTATCCTCCTACAGTGCTTGCTGACGTATCTCACGATTCCGATATTGCGAGGGAGGAGATCTTTGGACCGGTCGCAGCGGTATCGCCCTTCGATACGGAAGACGAGGCTGTACGGCTAGCGAACGAAACCGAGTATGGCCTCGTATCCTACGTCTTCAGTGGTGATCTCAGGCGCGCCCTGAGTGTCGCCGAACGTATCGAAAGTGGGATGGTCGGCATCAATCGCGGCGTAGTCTCAGACCCGGCAGCGCCGTTTGGAGGGATGAAGCAGAGCGGGCTCGGCCGGGAGGGAGGGCATCATGGCCTGCTTGAATATCTCCAACCAAAATACATCGCGACCAACTGGTAACGACATGACCAGACCCGGCAACCGGGATCGAAAGCGGCCGGCACTGCGCTCACGTATGGCAAGTTTGCGAGCAAAACGGCCCCAAAATTCCGCCGCCTGACAGAAAAACTGCAAGTAGGAGAAAATTGTCCAGGCGACGGCTCAGACATGGGAACTGCCAAGTCGGGAGCTATATATGGATTTGGCGAACCGGCGATCGAGGTAGCTCTTGCACGATCGGCCAGTCGGGCTGGAGTAAGTCGTGTTGATCTAAACCGGCTTCTACACTGAGCGAACGGGCGCTGCCCAAGACGAAGTAAAAGTGCCACCGATTTTCCAATTGGAGCATCGATGGGAAAGGTTATCGAAAGCGGCATCACCGCCATAAAAAGCAAGGGAGGATTTGCAAAATGGCTCCAATCGATCGTTCTTTCTCGCGCCGTCGGTTCCTTGGCGGCAGCGCCATGGCCGTCACGGCCGGTGCTCTCGGCATGCCGTTCGTGCGAACGGCGCGCGCCCAAGCGGCGACCTTCAAGGCGGGCGTGATCACCTCGCTCTCGGGCGAGAACATCCTCGGCGGCAACCTGACCAAACAGGGCTATGACCTTTGGGCGGATGCGATCAACGCCAAGGGCGGCGTGGAGGTAGCTGGTGACCGCTTCAAGGTCGAGATGTTCTACGGCGACGACCAGAGCAGCCCGGCGACGGGTGCAGACGCCGCCGAGCGGCTGATCGTGCAAAACGGGGTCGACGTGCTGTTCGGTCCCTATACCAGCGGCTCGACCATTGCCGTACAGCCGATCTGTCAGAAGTACCAGGTGCCGATGATCTCCGGTTCGGCCGAATCGCCCAACGTCTGGAAGGCGAAGCCTGAGTTCAATTTCGGCATTATCCCGGCGGTCGATACGACTTCGGGCCTGTCGCTGGGCGTGCTGGCGAAGCTTTCCAAACCGGCCGCGAAGACTGTTGCTGTGATCAGCGTCAACGAGCCGTTCTCGAAGGAGACGGGCGAAGGTTTTCGCGACGGCGCCAAGGCCGCCGGCCTCGAACTGGCCACCTACGAGCTGGTGCCGCCGGAAGGGGACCTCACGCCGATCATCTCCAAGATCGCGGCGCTCAACCCCGACATCGTCGCTGTCGGTGGCCATGAGGAGGTTCTGATCAATGTGGTCAAGACCTCGAAGTCGCTGAACTACCGGCCGAAGGCGCTGATCATGCACTACGGTATCACCAATCCGGCCTTCGCCCAGGCGCTCGGCGCCGATGCCGACGGCACGACGGGCGTGGTGGTCTGGCTGCCTACAGTGGCCTACAAGGACGACGTATTCGGCACGGCCAAGGACTTCGCCCAGATGGCGCAGAAGAAACTGGGAGGCGAGCCGGACTACACGGCCGCCGCCTGCGCGGCCAGCGGTCTGGTGCTGGGCGATGCGCTGAAGCGCTTGGGCAAGAAGCCGGCGCTGACGCCCGAGAACCGAGTGGCGTTGAAGGATGCCATCGCCGAAACCGACATCCAAACTTTCTACGGGCCGATCAAGTTCGAGAAGGACGGCCCGCATTACCACGACAACATCCAGCCCGTGCCGGTCCTGGTCCAGATCCAGGGCGGCAAGACTGTCGCGGTCGGGCCGAAGGAGGCCGCGGCAGCCGACTACATCTACCCACTGCCGGCCTGGAAATAGGCGTGCACGGGCAGATGCGGACGGTTTTGCCGCCCGCATCTGCCGATGGGTGCGGCACCGGTGCGCATAGCTGTAGAACGATGGACCGTTCCGCTTTGCCCATCCGGGCTTGCCGGAATATCCGCCTTCCCGTTGCTTGACGAAAAACGGATGTCGCCTTGGATCTTTTTCTCCAGACCTTGCTGAATGGCCTCCTGATCGGCGGTGTCATCGCCACCTTTACCATCGCCTTCCAGCTCGCCTTCGGGGTGTTGCACGTCATCGACTTCGCGGTCGGCGGCTGGGTCGTGCTGGGCGGCTATCTCGGCTACTACATCACCGCGTGGCTCGGGCTCGACGGCTTCCTCGCGATCCCGCTGGCGTTCGTTCTTTTCGGCGCCCTCGGTTATCTGATCGGCCCGGTGCTTTACAATGTTCGTAACAGCCGCACGGCGCGGCCGGAGTTGATGGCCCTGGCGCTCAGCTTCGGCTTGTTCACGCTACTGCGCGGCGGCATGCTGACCGCGTGGGGCTTCAACACCCGCAACGTCACAACCGCGCTGAGCGGCGAAAGTCTGGCGATCGGCCCGGTCACGGTTCCGTTGATCCGGGTTGTGGCAGCGGTGTTCGCCGCGGCGATCGCCGGCGGGCTCTTCCTGTTTCTTTATCGCACCCGCTACGGACTGGCGATCCGCGCAACTGCCGAGAACCGGCACAATGCCGCACTGATGGGTGTCAACATCGGACGACTGAGCGCCAATGTCTATGGCCTCTATGCCGGCATCACCGCCATGGCCGGGGTCTTGATGGGGGCGATCTACTCGGTCAATCCGGAGGTCGGCTTGCGCTACACGCTGTTTGCCTTCTTCGTAGCCGTTCTTGCCGGTCTGGGTTCTGTCGAGGGCGCGCTGGTGGCGGCCCTTTTGCTAGGCGTCATCGAAGCTTTCGTCTCGACCTATGTCGGCGCCAGCTATTCGCTGCTGGCGATCTTTACCACGCTGTTTCTAGTTCTTTTGATATCCCCGCGTGGGATCCTGCGGCGGGGGCTCTGACATGGCGCTGCTACCGACAAACGCGCAATGGCGAGGCCTCGTTCTCCTCGCCATCATCATCGTCGTGCTAGGCGCCCTGCCATGGACGGTGAACAATTACTGGCTGCGCATCGCCACAGGCGCGCTGATGTGGGCGGGGCTCGCTTGCTCATGGAATATGCTGGGCGGATATGCCGGCTACATCAATTTCGGCCAGTCGGCCTTTTTCGGTCTTGGCGCCTATGTAACCGCGTTCCTGATGGGCGATCCTTTCGGGTTGCCTTTCTCAGCTACCATTCCCGCCGGCATGGTGGTGACCGCATTGTGCGCGGTCATCATCGGCGCACCGACACTGAGGCTGCGTGGCGCCTACTTCGCCATCGCCACCTGGGCTTTTGCCGAGGTGCTGATCCAGTTCGCTTCGGCAATGGATTTCACCGGCGGCATCGGTGGTATCGGACTGCCTCCATATCTCAACGAACGCTTCTTCTATTTCGCTATGGTCGGGACCGCCGTGCTGACGTACTTCCTCACCTGGGCGCTGTTCGAGCGTTCGCGCTTCGGGCTGAAGGTGAAGGCGCTACGCGACCACGAGCCAGCGGCAGAGGCGATGGGCATCAACACGGCCCTGGTCAAGCTGCAGACTTTCGTGCTCAGCGCTGTCACGGCGTCCGTCTTCGGCGCCATCTTTGCTTACTGGGTTACCTTCATCAATCCGAAGTCCGTTTTCGGCGGCGACATCACCGACCAGATGGTAGTGATGGTGCTGCTGGGCGGCCTGGGCACGCTGTGGGGACCGGCCATCGGCGGCGTCGCATTGTTCGTCGTCAACCGGCTGATTTGGATGTATTGGGGCGACACCGCCTTCTACATCGCCATCCTCGGCACCGCCATCGTCTTGGTGGTGCTGTTTCTGCCCAACGGCATCGCCGGGCTGTTCGCAAGGCGCAAGAACGACGCGCTGGACAAAGTCCTGGACAAGCTGATCGGCAGCGGTGAGGGAGGTCACCCATGAGCGGCGGGATGCAGTCGGCAGCCGATCCGATCCTGAGCGTGCGCGGGCTCTTTAAGCATTTCGGCGGCATCAAGGCCGCCAACGGCGTCGAACTGGCGGTCGGGCGGCACGAGATTGCCGGGCTCATCGGCCCCAATGGCTGCGGAAAATCGACCCTGTTCAGCCTCGTTTCCGGCACGATCATGCCGGACAAGGGCGAGATCTGCTTCGACGGCCATGCCGTCGCCGGAATGAGCGCGCACAGAGTCGCCCGGCTCGGCCTGGCCCGTACCTTCCAGATCCCGGCCCTTTTCGACAATATGACGGTGACCGAGAACCTTCTTGCGGCGGCGGCGGAAGGTCACTGGCAGGGCGCACACGAGCGCGCGGCCGAGACACTTACCCTCCTCAAGCTCGAGCATGTCGCCGACAACCGCGCCTCGGACCTGTCCGGCGGTCAGCAGAAGCTGCTGGAATTTGGTCGCGCCGTCATGCGGCAAGCATCGCTGATCCTGCTCGACGAGGTAACGGCAGGCGTCCACCCCAACATCCGGAAGATCATCCTGGAAGCGATTGCCCGGCTGCGCAAACAGGGCGTGTCCTTCCTCGTCATCGAACATGACATGGAGATGGTTCGCAACGTCTGCGATCGAATCATCGTCATGGATTCGGGACGGGTGGTAACCAGCGGCGCCTTCGAGGACATCGTGCGCAATTCTGAAGTCATGCAGACCTACCTGGGACGCCCGCAATGAGCACGCTGGCCTCCGAGAACATCGTCACCGGCTACGGCAAACAGGAGATCGTTCATGGTATCTCGTTAACGGCCGAGCTCGGAAAAATCACTTGCATCTTCGGGCCGAACGGCTGCGGCAAATCCACCTTGCTGAAGGCCATCGCCGGAGCGCTGCCGGTGTGGAACGGCGCCGCCCGCCTTGGCGAGACCGTGCTGTCCAATCTGCCCGTGCACGAGGTGGTACGGCAGGGGCTGGTGCTGATGCCGCAGGGCGGTGGCGTGTTCCCGCGCCTGACGGTGATGGAGAACCTGCGCATGGGCGGTTACGCTATCGCCGACAAGCGGCTGGTGGAAAGGCGCATTGAGACATTGATCGACCAGTATCCGTCGCTGGCCAGGCGGCGCAAAACGGCGGCGGGCGCGTTGTCGGGCGGCGAGCAGGCGATGCTGTCGCTGGCCCGCGCACTGGTTTCGGAGCCACGCTTTATCCTGCTCGACGAGCCTTCCGCCGGCCTATCACCGGCCATGGTGATCGAGACGCTGGAGCGCATCACGACGCTGACGAAGCAAGGCATCGGCATATTGATGGTCGAGCAGAACATCCGTGAAGCCATGCCGATCGCAGATAAGCTCTACATCTTGGCCGCCGGCTCGAAACGCTTCGAGGGCAGCCCGCAAGACGTCCGCGACGACCGTCAGATCATGGACATTTACATGGGTGGAGTCTGAAGCCTCTAAGCTGACGCCTTCTTGCCAGTCGTCTACGAATGCTGCCGGCTTGCCCGAGCAACACGCACAAGGTCTGTCCGCCCTCGTATTGACCGGCCCCACGCCGCCTCTTGCCTCGTCCGTATTACAGTTCAGATTCTTCCTGTAGGCCGGGACGGGGCGAGGGCAAGGTTGAAGTCGTCGGCAGATGCGGATGGGTGTTGCAGGTCGAGGCAGTCGTATTCTGATCGGCTGGCAAGATCACGACCATTCGCGCGTGGCGCCTCGGGAAGAGCGGCCTTCCGGCTACCAAGAAGATGAGGGCGAGACCGCATATCACCAAGATTGCGGCGAACGTGTTTGCAATTATCTCGCCAAATTGCATTCGCGATCTCTCTCGCTATCGATCCTTGCCGTTCGGGTGAATCCCGGCTCCTTATGATACCCTTGAGCAAGGGACTCTATTCCGCAGTCCTTTGCCGATGAGGCCTGCCCGCCCTCCAAAAAAAGAATTTCGCTGTCGTCTGGAATAGTTTCCGACCGGCCTTGGTAAATGGTGCAAGGAGGGTGAGCCCGACGTGGAAGCGTTTCGAGGCCATGTCGGAACCAGGGAGCGGCGCAAGCAACTGACGATGCATGGCTCTCAGTTCTTGCAGTCGGGAGGAGTACGCTCCCATCCGGCCCAGCGGTTGCCTGTCCCTGTCCTTGACCGCTGGGCCGCGCGCTTTGGCGCGAGCGGGTTGGCTAGGGTGGCCCAAGGAGTAGAAACAGCTCTGGTGATATGAAAACGAAGTTGGACGTCATACCGTACCTGGAGGATCTTTGGCGTTACGGTCGCGTCCTGACCGGCAACGACTCTGAGGCGGATGATTTGGTTCAGGAGGCGCTTGTCCGCGCCCTGTCAATGGCCACCAGCTATGACAGTTCTCGCCCATTGCTGCCCTGGCTCGTTACGATCGTTCGCAACACGTTTCTCACACATGCTAGCCGGGCCCATGCCGAACGGCAGCGCCTAGCAACATTCGCGGATGTGTCCGAGTCAGCATTGCCGCCTGCGCAAGAGCATTCTGCGGAACTCTCCAATGTAAGAAAGGCTCTGGCGCGAATTCCGGCCGATCAAGCCGAGATACTGCATCTGGTCGGGGTACTCGGCTTCACCTATGCGGAAGCGGCCGAGCTGCTGGGCGTGCCGTCAGGAACGGTGATGTCCCGCCTGAGCCGCGCTCGCGCGGCGTTGAAGCAAAACCTGGAAAATACGGACGGCGGGTCTTCCCGTCATTTCAAGATCGTGGGAGGGCGCGATGTGGCCCACTGATAAGATTTCCGAAGAGGATATCGGCCGCCTGCTGGACGGTGAGCTTTCGCAGTCGCAGAGATCCGACCTGCAAGCCCGGCTTGCACGAGAGCCGGAACTGGCGGCGGAGGTCTTTGCTCACGCACAGGCTATGGAGGCGTTGCGCGACTCCCAGCCGCGGCGGCTGTTCCCGCCCAGCGCGAGCGTGGAGAAGGCGAAGCGACTGGAAGGAGCGTTTCGCCGCAGGAAGGTGCTTAGCCTGCTCCGGCTTCAAGTCGCCGCGGTCGCGTTGGTGGCGATCGGCTGGTCGGCCAACTCGTTGACCGTGCCGCTTCGCCAGGGAGGCAAGACGGCTGACGAAACCTTCATCCTGGCCGCGAGGGACGCCTTGCGCGTCGCGCAGCTCAATGCAGGCCCGGAGAAAGGTGCCGAGCCGAAGCAGGACAAGATCGAACGGCTGGTTGGCGCCGTCAACGTCAGCATGCCGGCTCTTCCGTCTGTTTGGGTGGTCAAAGATGTCCAGGTGCAGCCCTGGAATGGTCAACAAAGCCTGGTTGTGACGGCTGACACACCAAGCGTCGGGCGCATCACCCTCGTCGCCGCCCCAATGAACGGCGAAGACGCAGTCCCGCCGACTCCGGCCACTGACGGCCGCGTCCCAACGGTCTACTGGCAATCGGGGGGTACGGCCTACGCCTTGATGGGCTCGGCCGCTCCGGACAGGCTCGAAGTGGAAGCAAAGCAGATCGAAGTCGCTACGCGGAGGAATGTTTCTCACAAGATAAGAGGTTGATCACCGCCCAGGATTGATAGCCGCATTCCGTCCGCGATCCGCCAGAGCCGCCCACCGTTCCGGTCTAGCCGCTTCGCCTTCGGAGAGGATTCTAGAGAGACCTTACGATGAACATTTTGCCTTTTGAGAGGAGATATTTTCCCTCCTCATGCCCGGTCTGCGCTGGAACGGCTTTGGAGGCCGAAATCACGTTCCGCAAGGTAGAGTTTCAGTGTGCTTCTTGCGGTGCCTTTGAAATCACCTCGGCGGCGCGAGCCGCCATGAAGGGACTCTCCCAGGAGAGTCGCGGGGTGTGGCTGGCGCAGGCGCGCCAACACGGTTCAGCGATACCGCTCGTAGCTTGCGCAAACGAGACCTTGTCGCATGGGGCCGCGTTTTGACCCCGCGTCATAACGATCAGGAAGTGCGACCGCGCGGGCGCTTCCTCACGGCCCGGCGTCAGGCTGGGGTGATGCCGGGCCGTTACACCGTGATGCTTGCCGACTTCTTCAACCAAGGAGAGGTAACTTGTTTTGAATAAAACCAACGCGATGCGCAGACTGAACGACTACGAGGAAGTTGGTTTGATTGGGTATCCCTGCGATGGGGAGTACATCGCGGTGGTGGGCACCAACAAACCTCAAGGTTGGCTGCTTGGGGGAGAGTTGTGTGGGCTGAATGGAGCGATCCTCGCCGATCAGGCCGCGGCATTGCCGAGATATTATCCGCAAGGCTGCCGCCTGGTCCTGGCCACGGTAAGGGACGATTGGGTCGTCGCTATCCGGGATTATATCCCGCAGGCGAAGGATCGGCCCGAGTTCCCGTCGTGACGGCCAGATCGGACGACCGAGACATAAGGCTTGCCGATATCCGCGCCGCGACGATGCTGCTAGCGTCGGAAGTGCCATAGCGGGCTATCTTGCGGAGCGGCCGATCTCGGCCACAGGCAAAGATTCAGCAGGCACTTGTTACCGCTACGTCGGGCTTGCGGCACGGCTGCCCGACGGACATTACGATGTTCAATCGCTCTCTCCTGGTGAATGGATCAAATCGGAAGACGCGATTGATGTCCGCCTCGATCCCAGTGCGCAAGCGAGGCGCTTGTTCGATCAGAATCGGCCGGAACCCGGCGGCTGCGAGCCAAAAGGCAAGTGTAGGTCCCGCAATGCCTCCGCCGGAAATCAATACGGTTCGGTCGGTCATATATGGCACCGTTCAAAGCACTTCGCCGGGATATGCGCCCCACAAGTCGGTTTGTCTGACGAAGCCGGTCGTCATCCCTAGGGCAACAGCGCACCATTTCCCGTCACACCCTGTCAGTCTGACCCCGACGCGAGGCTCGAGCCAGGCCGTGATAGGACCATCGATTGTCGGTTTCTTGCGCAGCGCTACTTCATTGTTCGCCCAGGGAGCGACAATACCGGTTCTGCGCCCTGACAACAGCGGACTGTAGATCCATCCGGTGGTCCCCTCCCAATCCCTTACACGGCGCCAATTGTCATACTCTTGGTAGATTTCCAGGGGGATGCCCGGTCGTGTCATGACCCATTCAATGTCGTAGCCTGTGCCCGGCCCGACGCGCAGATTGGCGGGTGAAGCTTTCAGTGAGACGAAGCGGGGCAGCGGAAGAGTCCGGACCTCAGCCCGCAGCCCTGTCGTCGTTGCGGGTATCGAGACCAACGCAGTTGTAAGAATGAGAAGGACGAATACGAAGTGTAACCGTCGTTTGACCTGCCGGCGGACTGTCAAGAAACCGACACCGGAATGCATGGTCGTTCACCTGCGAATGCGAAAGGGATCGATCATCTTCGTCAGCCGTGGGAGACGCCGCCCGATGGCGCACTCCGGACGAAAAGTGGCGATCAACCTTTGCTGTTGTCCTGAGCCACGTTGCTGGTCGGGATCGTGTCCATTGCCGCCAATTTTTCCGCGCACAGGTCCGCGGCTCCCGGGGCGTCTTTCTTCATTCCGGCCAGTTTCACCCACCCGCCGTCGCTGATGAAGCTGTCTCTCTGGTAGGAAGACGTTCCCTTGAGCTTGGCCAGGTTATCGCCGGCGTTCGACGCTGTGATAAACTTTTGGACGCAGAGATTGGCGACGAGTTCGGCCCTGGCCTTCATTGCCGAGGTCTTCGCCATTTCAGACGCCGTTCCGGCCGTGGTCCAACCGCCGGCCGTGAAGCCGACGATCATTGTCAGCACCACGGCGCCCGCGACCGACCAAAACCAGAGTGTCTTAGAGGGCTGGTATTCTTCGAAGCGCTGCGAAATCGTTTGATTGCTTGCCATGTGTTCCTCCCGTTCGAAATGCGTTCTTGTTTCGGATTGATTTCCGCCGCCGGGCTATCGGTCGACTTGGCGTTTCTCCGCAGGGGCGACCCAGCTTGGAAGATGGGGCAGGGGGACGCCCGGTCCGATTGGCAGAATCTTCGGTCGTGAGCAGGTCGGCGCAGATACTCGCACACGCGTGCTCATCTCCCGCATTCGGGCGCCTGAGATGCTGTGCTTGAGCACCCGGAAATTTTCAAGAATGGTGAGTGCGGACAAACTTCACCTCGATGCTTCATATACCAAGCTTGCCCGGAAACTATTCCGAGCCAGTCGCAAACATTGTCGTCATTTCGCCGGCTGTACCCAAGGACAAGCTCTCAAGAGCATGTCTTGCCGCGTTGCCTCCGAGCATGGACGAATCCTGGGGCAGGCACTGGCGACACGAGGCCATAGCTGGGCGAAGCAAGTCTGAAGGAGAGATATGGGACGCGGTGATCCGCTCCGTGCCGCTTGGCTCGGCGAACCCTGTTGAGCTATGTGAGGTTCGCTGGACTGAGCGCATACGAGCCCGGCGCTCGAGCATCCGCGATGCGCCTTACGTCAACAACCTGTCTACATGCACAGTTTGCAGAGACTCGAGTGCTTCTTGCAAATGTGTTGAACGTATACTACGTTATGTTCAACGCAGGAGGTTGGCATGGGTGCTCAAATCCATACTGCTGCAGACAGCGAAGCAAAGGTCGCGCTGACCCGTAACAAGCTGGTCCTTGAGCAGGCGAGGGCCGTTGGTCTGCTCGGCTCTGCTAAGAACACGCGTTTGTCGGGGCGTGTATCGTCGGACCTGCTCGCCGCGGCCAAGAAGCGCGCCCACGTCACTTCGGACACCGAGTTGTTGGAGCTTGCGCTGTCGCGCCTGGCGCTGGAGGACGATTTCGGGGCTCGTCTCGTCAAGCGCAAAGGCAGCATCCCCTCGGATATCGACCTTGGGATTTGATCTTTCCGAAACCCTCCGAGCACTCAAGCCCCAGAAACGCCAGGGAACACTCGCGCGCCGGGCCGATGACGATCTGCCATGGAGCGACGACGAACCGATTATCGGCGGTCCATTGTTTCTGGACACCACCGTCTATCTGGATGTTCTGCAGGGTCGATCGCCGGCAGGGGTGGATACGCTCTTAACGTATCGGCTGTGCCACCATTCGGCGGTGAGCCTTTCCGAACTGACACACATGTTCGGCCGACTGGATCCGAAGCATACATCTACGAAGGCTGTTCTGGAAACGATCCAAGCCACGATCGCGGATATACCGCAGCACAGAATTCATGCCCCCGATATTGCAATCTGGGGGCAAGCCGGCATCCTCGCTGGCCTGCTCTTCCGAACGAGCAATTTGCCAAAGGGCGAAGGTTACGAACGCAAGTTCCTCAACGACGCTCTGGTTTTCCTTCAGGCGCGGCAACTGGGTGCAAGCGTGCTCACGGGGAACGTCCGGGACTTCGACTTTCTTTCCCAACTCGTTCCGACAGGGCGCATTGTTCTGTACCGCACGCCAGAAGCGTCGCGATCTGTATGAATTGGGAATGGTTCAGATCGTTCTTGATGACACCAGTACGGCGCATTGCTGCTCAAGTCGAGACCGAGCCAGACGAAAGAGATCTGCGGCGTTGATGACGAAAGCCGCAAACGCGGTCAATTGCCTCCGTACATGACCTTCGGCAGCCAGAGGACGATCGAGGGAAACACGATGCACAGTGCCACTCCGACCGCCTGCAGGCACAGGAAGGGGACCGCGGATCGGAAGATCGTCGCCATCGATATCTCCGGCGGGGCAACACTCTTCAGATAGAACAGCGAATAGCCGAACGGTGGGCTCAGGAACGCCATCTGCATGTTGACCATGAAAATGACGCCGTACCACAGCGGCACGTCTTCAGGAGCCACACCGGCCAGGCCGAACGTGCCGCCGAATTCGAGCGACTTAAGGATGGGCAGAAATATCGGCACGGTGAGAAGGAGAATGCCCACCCAGTCCAGAAACATGCCAAGGACGAACAGGATGATCATCATCAGAACAAGGACGCCGTAAGGCGCCAAGCCTGTTCCGAGTATGGATTCGGCGACGAAGTTCTGCCCGCCCTTGAGGATGAAGAAGCCGACGAACATGGTGGCGCCGAAGAATATCCACATGACCATCGCCGTGGCCTTGAGCGTCGCGACACTGGCTTCCCGGATCGTGTCCCAGGTTAGGCGCCGGTGTGCGGCGCAGACGATGAAAGCACCGAACGTGCCGATGCCGGCGGCCTCGACGGGCGTGGCAATGCCCATGAAGATGACCCCGAGCACAAGCAGGATCAGCAGTATCGGCATGAACGTGCGGCGCAAAAGCTTGAGTTTTTGGGCGAAGGCGATGCGTTCGTTCGGCGGCAACGCTGGGCCGAGCTTGGGGTTGATGTAACAGCGCGCCGTCACGTAAACGACGTACATCCCGGACAGCAGCAGCCCAGGAAACACCGACCCGATCAAGAGTTCGCCCAGCGACTGCTGCGCGACGACGGCATAGACGATCGCCATGACGGAAGGCGGTATGAGAATGCCGAGGGTCCCGCCAGCAAGAAGCGAGCCGCAAGCGAGCTTGGCGTCGTAGTTGCGGCGCAGCATGGCAGGCAGCGCGATCATGCCCATCGTCACTTCCGTCGCCCCGACCACGCCGACCATCGCGGCCAGCAGCGTGCAGGAGATCACCGTGGCCGAAGCGAGCCCGCCCTTCAGTCCGCCCAGCCATTTGTAGACGACATCGAACAACTCCTCGATGATGCCCGCCTTCTCGAGGATCGCGGCCATGAAGATGAAAAGCGGCACCGCCGAGAGCTGATAATCCGTCATGAACGGGAAGACTCGAGACGGCAGCATGTTCAGCATGGCCGAATTGCCGAACAGAAAGAGGAAAAGCACGGCAAGGCTGCCGGTGCAAAAGGCCATCGGCAATCCGAGCAGCAAAAGCACGCCCAGACCACCGAACATCAATATGCTGAGCCAAAGGATCGGAAGCTCGAGACCCATCGCTCAGCTGGTCCTTCCGAATGCAGTGGCGATATCGCGCATCAGCCGGGACAGACCCTGAAGCAACAGGAGCGCCGCCCCGATGGGGATCGCGAGCTTCACCGGCCAGTATTGAATGCCCCATTCCGTGAACGAGCGTTCGCCAACCGCCATGGCGTCACTGGCAAAACGCCAGCCTGTAACCAGCATGGTCCCCGTGAACAGGAAGAAGAAGGCCGAGGTGATAATGTCGCAGATGGCCCGACCGCGCTCGGAGAGGTGGCTGTAGACGATGTCTACCCTGACATGGGTCTCGTCGCGATAGGCATAGGCTCCTGCCAGCATGTACTGGATGCCAAACATAAGAAACATGCTCTCATGCACCCAGTTCGTCGGCGAATTGAAAACGTAACGGGCCACGACCTCGTAATAGTAGGCGATGACCGCGAGGACCGACCAGTAGGCGACCAACTCGCCCGTCACTTTGACCAGCCGGTCGACCGGACGGAAGACGGCGAGCGGAGCTTTGATCGGCGTGGCAGGCACGTCGGTCACCAAAGGATGGGTGCCGGTCGGGGCCACTTGAATCTCGCGTTCGCGAGCGCGGCGAACCAGGCCCGGCATCAGAAAGATGTCGCCTGCGAGAACGATGCCGAGGAGAATTCCGGCAATTCGGGCAACGGTGTTCGAGCGGGCGAGCTCAGCGAGGGCGGCAGCGTTATTGGTACGCGTGGTTGCCGCATCCGCCTCGGCCTTGGGGAGGCGACCGGCAGCACCGCTCTTGCCGGACGTGATGTCGGCTCTGGTTTGCGCCAGGGCTCTTTCGGCGTGTTCGGCCTGGGAGCGGGTCAGAGACAATGTTTCGCGCCCATCCCGCACCTGGGCACTGGTCCAGAGAACAGCGACGAAGAACGGGATGAACAAGAACCCCCAGCGGCTCTTCAGGTAGAAACGGTGCATGCCTAGAAAACCGGCTGTGACCAGGAAGAAATAGGCGAGGAACAGGTTGGCTCGGCCGGCATCGGGTCGAGCACGCTCGCGATAGACGAAGAAGACCGCGGCAATCGGAAAAAGCACGAGGCTCGACCAGTAGAGCCAGTGCGGCAGCACAAATGTGAGTGAGGGCATCGGCGACTGCCTCTTGAAGGAGAGTGCGCCCGCCCGGGCAGGGGCCGGGCGCGGAGAGCCTCAGAGGTTGATCGATAGTCCCTGATACATTTCCGGCGTTACGTAGCCGACAGTCGGATTCTCCATCACCTCAAGCTGCAGCTTGAAAATGCGCGCCGCGTCCTTGTCCTTGTTGGCCCACTCGAACCAGATCGGCACCGCGATTTCCTGGAACTTCTGGAGGTCCTCCGGTCCAAGCCGATTGATTTCAATGCCCGCGTCGGTGAATTTGTGCCAGGCCTCCATGTCGGCCTTCTGGATCGCCCCGAAATGGGTGTTCGAATAGACCTGGATCTCGTCTTCCACGAACTTCTTGAGCTTATCGGGGAGTTGGTTCCAGACATTCATGTTGACGGCGAAATCCATCAGGTCGACGGGCTGATACACCGACATCAGTCCGGGCGGTCCCATGGAAATGTATTTGGTCACCTGCTGGAAGCCGAGCGCCCAGTTTACCGCCGGTCCCGTGTAGTCGGCCGCATCGATCGTGCCTTTCTCCAGCGCTGAGAACACCTCGCCGCCCGGCAGCAGCGTGGTCTTGGCGCCGGCTTTCGCGAATGTCTCTGCGATCATCCCGCCCGGTACACGCAGCTTCAGATCCCTGAAATCCTCGATCGAGCGGATCGGTGTCTTTGAGTGGATGATGTTCGGGCCGTGATGAATGCGGTTGACGTAGTAAAGACCTTGTTTGGCATAAAGGTCGCGCGCGGCCTGCAGGCCGCCTTTCGAATAGAAAAAGATGTCCCATTCGTGCGGATAGCGTAGCCCCATCGTGTAAGAGGACAGGAACGCCGTAGCGGGAAGCTTACCGGCCCAGTACAGTGAAAACGAGTTCATCGCTTCGAGGACGCCGTTCTTCACCCCATCGAGGAGTTCAAAGTCGCCGACGATGTCCTTCGCCTTGAACGGCTGAAATTCGAGCTGGCCGCCGGTCTTTTCCTTGATGGTCCCGCACCAGTTCTGGAAAGTTTCAAGCCCGACACCGGCAGGCCATGAGGTTTGAATTTTCCATGTGATCGTGTCGGCGGCTCCGGCCCTTTGAACCCAAGGAGACGTAACCGCCGTCGCCGTTAGCCCAGCGACAAGTCCACTCGCCTTCAGAAAGCTTCGCCTTGATTTGGAATGCGTTTCCCGATCCATCGTCTTTCCTCCCTGCGCTGCAACGGACATACGATTGAGCCGCTGCCGACCTCAAATGATAGATAATCTCACAAGAGACACCCTTTGCTGGCCAACCTGCCTTCTCGCAATCGTTTCCAGCCGAGCTGCAAGCGCCGTCAAAGATGCGGAAGAAACCCCACAGCCTATAAGGTAACATAGTACGGTGCAGACTTTTTCAAGCACCGCGCGCCAGTAGACATTTCAGACGGCATTTTTGGCGTTGATCTTTCCGGCTGCTCGGCGGATCGGCAACGTTGCCGCGAACCTGTAACGATTGGCCGTGGCGGCACGAATAACGAACTGTGATCTCATGCCCGCGTGTCGGGCCTGTCCGCAACGCCATGGAGTAGGAAAAATGCTCGACCGCCGCAGGTTTCTCATAGCATTGAGCGTCTTATCAAGCCTGGCTTGCGCCCAAACGGCCAAGGCCGGCGATCGCATGGCCTATACACCGCAGGCGTTCGAGGACGCACAGAAAGCGGGCAAGCCGATCCTGGTCGACATCAGCGCCTCGTGGTGTCCAATCTGCAAGGCGCAGAAGCAGGTCCTGGCCAAGCTACTGCCGTCGGCCGCATACGCGGACATAGCCGTCTTCGAGGTCGATTTCGATGCGCAGAAGGATGTCGTCCGCGCCTTTGGTGCCCGGATGCAGAGCACGCTGATCACCTTCAAGGGCAAAAAGGAGGTCGGCCGGCTCGTCGGCGTCACCAAGGCGGACGCCATCAAGCGGTTGCTCGACAGCACAAGCTGACCAACGGGCGATGCCGTTCGGTTTCGGTCTTTCGTTCTTGGCAGGGCTGTTGTCGACGCTGTCGCCCTGCGTGCTGCCGCTTATCCCGGTCGTGCTGGGCGCTGCTGTCGCCCAGCATCGCTACGGGCCCGCCGCGCTGGCGGCCGGATTGGCGATATCCTTTTCAGCGATCGGACTTTTCGTCGCCACGATCGGGTTTTCCATAGGAATAGATAGCGGAGTCTTTCGCAGAGCCGCCGCGGTGCTGATGTTTGTTCTCGGCGCGGCGCTGGTCTTGCCGGGATTGCAGGCGCGGGTCGCACTGGCCGCCGGTCCCGCCGGCAACTGGATCGAGCAGCGTTTCGGCAGTTTTTCGGCCACAGGCCCCTGGGGCCAGTTCGGCGTCGGCCTGCTGCTTGGCGCCGTGTGGAGCCCCTGCGTCGGCCCGACGCTCGGCGCGGCTTCCGTTCTAGCCGCTCAGGGCCGGAACCTCGGCCAGGTTGCCGCAACCATGGTTCTGTTCGGGATTGGTGCCGCCCTGCCTCTGTTGATCCTCGGCAAGCTGTCGCGCGAAACCTTGCTGCGCTGGCGTGGCCGCATTGCCGGTGCCGGCGGCGGCCTGAAGGTCGCGCTGGGCGCCGTGCTGATCCTGACTGCCATGGCGATCCTTTCTGGTTATGAGAAGAGGCTGGAGACCGTGCTGGTCGATATCTCTCCCGAATGGCTGACGGCGCTGACAACGCAGCTCTGAATCGCCTAAAGGCTTCCGGCGGCGGCATGCCCCGTCCGTTTTCCTTGCTGGAACACGAATACACGTTCTCGCGATCGCGGGCCGAGCCCATGTGCCCGGCGCAAACTCACGCCGACATGCGCAGCGTAAGAAAACTGTTTGAGTATTGCAAACTCACGTAGTGGAGGTCTCGGCAGCACCTGCTGGCCGTACCCGAAACGCGAGTGCGAGCCAGATCAACGGCGAGATCGCACGGAACTGCGTCAGGAGTATTCCCGCCACCGCGCCTTGCTCCAGGGCGGCGTTGTCCTACCAAAAGGAGTCGCTTTCAAGCCAGCAAAGTAGAGCGTTCACTCTACCGTTGGACGCATGAGCACGACAAAACAGAAGATCGCGAGCGACCTCGACCGGCAGTTTGCCGAACAAGGTTTTGCCGAGCAAGGCGTGGAAGCACTGCGGGCGGGAGCCGACGTGTCCCTGAGGACGCTCTACAAGTATTTTCCAAGCCGGGAAGCCATGGTGGTGGGCGCGCTGGAGCATCGTGACAAGACCTATTTCGATTGGCTTGCGGGTGGCCCTGAAACTGGGATCGATCATGTCCTTTATCCAATCATCCGCCTCGGAGACTGGTTGAATGAAGTGGCCAACACTGGTTGTCTCTTTCTGAATGCCTTGGCCGAGCATCCCGAGAGCGCCGCAATCCGAGAGATCGTCACGGATCACAAGGCTCGGCTCGCCGATGAGTTTCGCATACGTCTACAAACCATCGCGCCCGACAGAGATATCGAGCAAGTCGCCGAAACGCTCTTCCTTCTTCACGAAGGCATGACACAGACAGCCCGCCTGCAGGGGCGGAATCGGGCGACGGCTGCGGCCCTTCGAGCGGCGAAGGCAGCCCTTGCGGCCGAAGGTATCGCATGAATTCCTTTCCACCAGTTCTGAGCGCTTGGGAGCCTGACACATGAAGATCAAGCAAATCGATGTCTATAGTCACGATCTGCCGGTAAAGAACGGCCCCTATACGATGGCGAATGCAAAGGTGTGGTCGTTGAGGACGACACTTGTCCGCCTCGTCGGGGAAGATGGAACCGAGGGATGGGGTGAAACCTGCCCCGTTGGCCCGACTTATGCCGAATCCCATGCCAGTGGTGCGCTCGCCGCGCTCACGGAAATGGCTCCGGGGCTCGTAGGCTCGGAAGTCTGGCCGCTCTCTCTCCAGCGCCAGATGGACAGCCTGCTGAACGGGCACAATTACGCTAAGGCAGCCATCGACATGGCGGCGCACGATCTTATCGGCAAGAAGCTCGGTTTGAGCGTTGCCCAGCTTTTGGGTGGCGCGGCAACCGACAAGGTGCCCTCCTATTACGCGACCGGTGTCGGCACTCCCGATGACATTGCCCGTATCGCCCGCGAGAAGATGGAAGAAGGCTATCCGCGCCTGCAGGTCAAGGTGGGCGGTCGCCCGGTTGAGGTTGACATCGAAGTCGTCCGCAAGGTGTGGGAAGTGATCAAGGGATCGGGCATGCGCCTGGCGGTCGATGCCAATCGCGGCTGGACCACGCGTGACGCGCTTCGGGCAAGCCGTGAATGCCTCGATGTTCCGTTCATCATGGAGCAGCCGTGCAACACGATTGAGGACCTCCAGAAGATCCGGCCGCAGGTGCACCACGGCATCTACATGGACGAAAACAGCGTCAACCTCAGCACCGTGATCACCGCAGTCGGCACCGGCCTCGTCGACGGGTTCGGCATGAAGGTGACCCGCATTGGCGGTCTGCACAACTTCGCGACCTTCCGCGACATCTGCGCCGCGCGCAATCTTCCGCACACCTGCGACGACGCCTGGGGTGGCGATATTCTCGCTGCCGCCTGCGCGCAGGCAGGTGCAACCATTGGCCCCAAGCTGTGCGAGGGTGTGTGGATCGCGGAGCCGTATATCGAGGGCAATTACGACAGCAGGAACGGTGTCCGCATCGAAGGCGGTCACATCGCACTTCCGAAGGGCCCGGGTCTCGGCGTGACGCCTGACGCAGGCATCTTCGGTAGCCCCGTCGCAAGCTTCTGAACCTTGGACAGTAGTATGAGATTTTCTGGAAAACTCGCGCTTGTAACCGGGGCTGCCGGTGGCATCGGCGCCGTCATCGCGAGGCAGCTTCGAGCCGAGGGAGCCCGCGTAGCGGTTGCTGACCGCGACGTGTCCGGTGTCGAGGCCGATGCCCGTTTGCCCGGCAACCTGCTGGAAGCATCCTATGCCGACGGCTTGCCCCAGGCGGCCTTCGAAGCGCTCGGCGGCCTCGACATCGTCATCAACAATGCCGGTGTGATCACGCGCGGCAAGGTGACCGAAACGACCGATGCCGACTGGGATCTGTCGGTGGGCGTCAACGTCCAGGCTCCATTCCGGATCAGCCGCGCCGCAATCCCGCTGCTTGCCGCGCGCGGCGGCGGCGCAATCGTCAACACCGCTTCGTGCTGGGGCCTTCGTCCCGGCCCGAACCATGCGGTCTATTGCATGACCAAGGCGGCGATCGCCTCGCTGACCCAGTGCATGGGCATAGACCACGCGCACCAGAACATTCGCATCAATGCCGTCTGCCCGAATGAGGTCAATACGCCTATGCTGCGCACCGGCTTCATCAAGCGCGGCTTTGATCCGGACACGGCGGTTGCCGAACTCGGAAAAACCGTGCCGCTCGGCCGCATCGCCGAGCCGGAAGATATCGCCGATGTCGTGCTTTTCCTTGCTTCGGATGCGGCGCGCTACATGTGCGGCTCGCTGGTCGAGGTCAACGGCGGAAAGGCGGTGGCGTGATGCGGTTCGAAGGCAAGGCGGCGCTGGTCACGGGCGGCCGGTCCGGCATTGGCCGGGCGATCGCCCTGAGGCTCCGGAACGAGGGTGCACGCGTGTTCACTGCCCAGCGCGGGCAGGACGTGGAATTCGAGGGCATTGCGGCGGATTTCACCGATCCAGGTTCTGCTGGAAAGACCGTGGAGGCTGTAGTGGCCAAGGCCGGCCGGCTTGATGTCCTCGTCAACAATGCGGGCATGATGCAGGAAGCGCTGGTCGAGGACATGTCGCTTGCCGACTGGGAGCGGAATGTTGCCGTCAACCTCACCACTCCGTTCATGCTGATCAAGGCCGCGATGCCGCATCTGAAGGCGTCGAAAGGCGCCATCGTCAATATCGGCTCCATCGAAGGGCTGGGATCGAACCCGAAGCATGCGGCCTATTGTGCGTCGAAGTCGGGCTTGCATGGGTTGACCCGCGCTGTTGCCGTCGATCACGGGACTGAGGGTGTCCGCTGCAATGCGGTTGCGCCGGGCTGGATCGACACGGACCTGAACCAAGATTTCATCGAGAGTATGCCGGACCCAGCTGCCTTCCGCCACGAGATCGGCCGCATCCATCCGGTCGGACGTACCGGCAAGCCGGAAGAGGTCGCCGCGCTTGTCGCCTGGCTCGCCTCGCCGGAAGCAGGCTTCGTCACCGGCCAGGTCTGGACCATCGATGGCGGCCGCATGGCAAAGCTCAGCCTGCCCTGAACGGCTTGGATGACAGCGAAAGCCGCCTTGCAGGAACACCAACCAAGGGTATTGGTGAAATGAACAGGCCTGGCAAAGAGGGTGCCGTCAGCAGCAAAGCCGAAATTCCGACCACCATGATGGGCGTGGTTCTGGTTGGCCATGGCGGATTTGACAAACTGGAATTTCGCACCGACCTCCCGGTTCCGACGCCTGCCGCTGGCGAAGTGCTGATCCGAGTTTCGGCCGCAAGCGTCAACAATACGGACATCAACACGCGGATCGGCTGGTATTCGAAGGCGGTCACGAGCGGCACTGATTCCGGTGCAAGGCAGGGCTTTGCTTCGGCCCAGGATGATGACACAAGCTGGTCTGGCGTTCCGCTTGCGTTTCCGCGTATCCAGGGTGCCGATTGCTGCGGACATATCGCCGCCGTCGGCGAGGGCGTGAGCCGTGACCGCATCGGAGAGCGTGTCATCGTCCGAAATCTTCTCCGCACCTATGTCAATTACCGGCCCTTCGAGTGCTGGACATTCGGCTCGGAATGCGATGGCGGTTTCGCCCAGTACACCAAGGCTCCCTCTCGTGAAACGTTCAAGGTCGATTGCGACTGGAGCGACAATGAACTCGCGGCCATGCCTTGCGCCTATTCCACGGCTGAAGGGATGCTGCATCGGGCCAGCGTAGAGGCTGGAGAGCATGTCGTTATCACCGGCGCTTCCGGCGGTGTCGGCTCCGCGGCCGTTCAACTGGCCAAGCGGCGCGGCGCCTATGTGACTGCAATAGCAGGACGGCAAAAAGCACAGTTGTTGCTGGACCTCGGCGCGGATCAGGTCGTTGCGCGCGGCGAAAACCTGGTCGCCAGGCTTGGCAAGGAGGCGGTGGATGTTGCGATCGATGTTGCGGCTGGCCCCGGTTTTCCGGCTTTGCTGGATGTTCTCAAGAAGGGTGGCCGCTACGCCGTTGCTGGCGCGATTGCCGGCCCACTTGTCGAACTCGACATTCGCACTCTTTATCTGAAGGATCTGACCTTCTTCGGCTGCACCTTCCAGGAAGACATCGTCTTCGACAATCTCGTCTCCTACATCGAGCGTGGAGAGATCCGTCCTGTCGTGGCCAAGACCTATCGGCTGGAGGAGATTGCCAAGGCCCAGCAAGACTTTCTGTCAAAATCCATCGTCGGCAAAATCGTGCTTGAAATCCCTGCTTGATGATTGATTTCGGGCTCGCCGTTCGCGGTGGCATGCCACTGCCGCCGGCCAAAGGCGCTGGAATGACGGGTTCTCAAACGCTATCGGCGTACCAAAGCGCCCGTCTCTTGGGATGGCGGTTCACTGCGCCCCATTGGTCTCAGCCCGGACAAGTACCTGTTGCAGGGTCTGCAGGCAGGAAGAAGCTTCGCCGCTCGCAAGGGGTGAGTCGGCGAGGGACGGCACGCCGGGCGAAGTCAATGAGGTCCTTGGGGGTCCGGAAGAGGCGGACGATGCGGACAATTTCTTCGCCGGAAACAATCGCGACCTGGGTGCCGTCGGAGCTGAAAGCTGCACGTGTAAAGCCCGGTCGAACGGCTGCTTCGTCCGGGCCGCCGAGGACGGCAATCTGGCGCGCCGATTGCGTCGACCACAGGCGGACCGTGTGATCTTTCGAGGACGCGGTCACGACGTACAAACCACTGGGGCTGAACCGGGCGCTGTCCACGGCGCCGCTGTGGCCCCTCAGAACGGCCCTTTCCGGTCCTCCTGGGACGCCCCAGATCCGGACGGTTCCATCGCGTGAGCCAGTCAACAGCGACTGACCGTCGGGGCTGAAGGCGACCACCGTGACCGCCCCGGTGTGTCCCTCTAGAATTCCGACGTTTGCTCCGTCCGCGGTCGACCAAATGCGGGCCGTGTGGTCGAGGGAGCCGGTGGCGACCAGTCGGCCATCCGGGTTGAAGGCCGCTGCCGTAATGCGATCCTGATGCCCCACAAGCGCCTTGAGTTCAGTCCCGCCCGTCTTAAGGATGTGGCCGGCATTGTCTTCCCTGGCCGCGAGGATCAGACGTCCGTCGGGGCTAAGGATGGCCTGCGGCAGATTGCTGCTCGTATTGATGGCGGCCAGCTCGGTGCCGGTCGCCGCGTCCCACAGCTGCGCGGTACCGTTGATCGATGCGGTAAGCAGCGATTTGCCATCGCGGCCAAACTGGATCTGGATCAGGCCGCCATGGGACCGGAACTGGGCGGTCTCGGATCCGCTCGCCACATCCCAAATTCGGACCTCGCCCCCAAGGGATGCCGTCGCGACGCGCCTTCCGTCGGGACTGAACGCCGCGTTTTGAACGATCTCATGGGTATCGAGCCGGATTGTCTCGCGCCCGCTGACGACGTTCCACAGATGCGCCGCGCTGTCGCCGCCACCGGTCAGCAGGTGGACATTGTCGGGGCTGAAGACCGCGAAAGTCGGCCGATATTCATGAGAAAGCGTTGTCGTCAGGGCACCGTCGACATCCCACAGCCGGGCGGTGCCATCGTGTGAAGCCGTGAGAAGAATGTTGCCGTCAACCGGACTGAACTCCAGATGCTCAACCAAAGATTCATGACCGGCGATCGTCGTGACCAACGAGGCGCGTTCAACGTCCCAGATGCGGATCGGCCCATTGACCGAGGCGGTCGCCAGGAAGCGGTCGTCCGGGGTGAAAGCACCGTTCATCTCCTGATCGCGTTCATCGGTGTCGGTGTCTGCCTTCAGCCCGGAAACCTCCTGGCCGAGCACATCATCCAGCGTTCCCAACGCTCCGTCCCAAATCCGGGCAGTGCCATCGAGGGATACCGTAGCGATTCGCTGGCCCCCATGACTGAAAATCACGCCGTTCAATTGCGTGTCGCTCTTGCTGCCGGCCAACTTTGCGATCTCCGTTCCTTTCGACAAATCGAAAAGGCTGGAAGTGTCGCGGTGTGAATGCCAACCCCACGGGCCGGCCAGCATTCGGCTTCCGTCCGGGCTGAACGCCAGGGTGTAGGGCCAGTTCCCTGGGATTGACCGCGTCAGTACGCCATCTGCGGTATTCCAGATCGAAACAAGATGCTTGCGTGCCGCCGCGAAGCTGCGGCCGTCTGAACTGAAAGCAGCGCGCGCATATCCGTCGCTGTCTACACTCAGGAGTTTCTTTCCGGTCCGAGCGTCCCAGAGCGTTACATCGCTGTCCTCCCCCGCCGTCAGCACCCGGGTGCCATCCGGGCTAAAGATTGCCGTTGGATAGTTGCCTACCGGCCGCAGGATGAAGAGCTGTTCTCCCGAGACGGCGTCCCAGAGACGTGCAGTGCCGTCCCTCGCGGCCGTCAGGATCCGGCTCCCGTCTGGGCTGAACTCGGCCCTCTCCAAGGCCTCTTCATGACCTTTTAGAACTGCAGTTTCGGCGCCGCTGGAGATGTCCCAGACGGCTGCAGTTTTATCGTAGGATGCGGTGACGATGCGATCGCCGGTCGGATTGAATGCCGCATCCGCCACACCGGCGCCAGGTCGAAGGATTTTGATCTGGTGGTGCGCCAGCAGAGCCTTGTAGAGGGCTGCCTCCGCCTCGAAGAGATATGGCCGCTCGGATTGGTCTTTCGAGGGCAGTGCTTCAAGCGCCAACAGGATCGCAGCCTCGGTGTTGCCTGCCGCGGTGGACTGCTCCGAAAGGAACGAGAGCGAAAGGAACTGATTGCGGATCGCCTGGTCGCGTTGGCCCCTTGCTTCCTCCCGCGCTTTGAAGGCGACCAGTGCGCCTGCGCCCGCCATGAGAGCGAGCGTCAGCGCCACAATCGCGGCATTGCGCGTCCGCCGGGCAAGCCGGTTTGCTGCGGTGGCCGCGAGGCTCCGGCGCTCGGCCTCGCGCTCCAGGCGCTCGCGTTTTGCCTCTTCGGCGGCCTCGATCAGCGCCAGCTCTGCGTGCCGGTCCTCCTCCTCCTTCTGCCGATGGGCACGCAAGGACGCCTCGATGTATTCAAGGACGGCATCGTCGACCTCCTCGCGTCTTGACAGCATCAGTTCCTCGCCCTCCGCCAGGCGTTTGCCGGACGGAAGGAGAAGCTCTCGATTCCTGCTCTCCAGGTGCCAGCGGTGGGCGTCGGCCCTGAGGCGCTCGCGCGTCGCGAGAAAGTTCCGGTTTGCATTCACAATGTCACGGGCGCGCGGCCAACGGCTCAACAGTGCTTCATGCGCAATGCGAACGAAGACGTGCCCTTCGGCGTCCTCATCGCTGACGAGGAGCCGTGCGTCGATCAGGGCGCTGACAAGGGCCGATCGCGTCGAAGTGCTTGCAATTTCGGTGAACAGGGCCGGACGTGCCGTGACCGTTTCATCGCCCAGACTTGCCGTGGTGAGGGCGCGCAGCACCGCGGGCAAGGCCTCCTGGATCTCGGGCGCCAGCAAGTCCACGACTTCGTCGGCGCGGCTCGCGATTGCGCCCTCGAGCCCGCCAAGCGCACGATAATGCGCAAAGGTGAGAACGCGGCGCTCGCGGCCGGCCTCGTACAACGCGTCGAGGACAAACTCGAGCAGCGGCAATGATCCGGGATCGGCAGCTGCCGCCGCCTGCAGCACGTCATCGAGCCGCCCCAACTCGGCACTCTCCTCGAAGCGGAGACCGGCCACGACCGCTGGTTCGCGGATGATCTGCGCGATCTCCGGGCCAGTCGGCGGCAGCAGTTCATAGCTGGCCAGGCCGTCCTTGAGCGCCGAGAAACCCGGGACCTCGCCGCAGCGGTGAAAGAAGTCCGAACGGATCACCGCCACCACCCAGACCAGTCCGCTGGCGGCCAGCACCGCCATGAACCGCACAAGGGCTTCGCGAGTCGCCGGCTGCCTCTCCGTGGTGAACAGCTCCTCCAGCTGATCGATGGCCACCAGCAATCTGATTTGCGGGCGGGCCGGGCCGGCGGCTTTGCGAAGCGCCTGTCGGACCATCGCCAGCGCTTGATCCGGCGCGCTCCTGCAGAGCCGAGCAAACTCTGCGGCTGTTGCTTCGCAGGCGAGTTCCGGCACGGCAGCTTCGTGAAGCAGGGCCGCAGCCAGCACAGCGAATACATCCGGTCCCTCGGAGAGGCGGATCAGGCAGCGGCGCCACAAGGATATGCCTGCCACGGCTCCAGGCCGCGTCAATGACGGCAGCAGGCCAGCGCGCAGGAGGGAAGACTTGCCGCAACCGCTCATCCCGTAGATGAGCAGGAATGCCGTACCGCTTGCTGCCTGCTGCTCCAGCCTGGCAGTGCAGGCAGCAATCGCCCGCGCGCGGCCGAAGAAGAGATCGGCATCTTCGAATTCGAAGGCATCGAGACCACGAAACGGCGACCTGACCGGCTCCTCCGCAGCAAGCGGTACGCGGTAGATGCGCAACGGATGCGCGAGGTCCTTCAGCGTGTGCTCGCCGAGATCGACAAATCCCAGCGGGAGTCGATCGTGAGCCTGGGCGTGGACCGCTTCCGTGACGCAAATTCCGCCCGGTCGGGACAGGCTTTGCAGTTGAGCCGCGACCTCCACGGCCTCGCCCGCGAGGCGGTCGCCATCAGCGATGACATAACCCAGGTGAACGCCGATGCGGAAGCGCAGGCGCTTTGCCTCGGGAACTTCGCAGTTCCGCCTGTCGACCTCATGCTGGATTTCACTCGCACAACGCAACGCCTCGACAGGGCCCGTGAACTCCGCGACGACGCTTTCGTCGGCGCTCGCGAACACACGGCCCGCATGTTGCACCAGCAGGCGATCGAGGATCTGCCTGTGCGCTCGGATAGGTGCCGCAGCGCCCCGCTCCTCCTTGTCTGCCGGGCGGCCCTCAGCGGCCAGTTCTGCTGCCAGGATGGTGGTCATTCTCGGTCCGGCATTTGAGGGAAGGACCAACCTGTAGCCGCGCCTCGGCACTGTCTGCACGATGGCCTGGCAACCGTCGTTGAGCGCCGCACGGATCTCGTGAATGCATTGCACCAAGCTGTCATCGGTGACGGCGATCCCGTTCCAGACCGCCCTCATCAGGTCATCCTTGGTGACGACGCGATCAGCGTTCTCCAAAAGGTGACGAAGCACCGCGAAGGTCTGGTGGCGAAGTGCGATTGTCCTGTTGGACTTGTCGCGCAAGGTCTCGCTGCTCACGTCGGCGGTAATGCCGTTGAGTTCGAACGTCGTGGGCAGCGGGCTGTTCAAGCCGGTTCCCTCAAGCACGAAGCCGCAGTCCAATGCTTCGATCCTAGCACGGTTTGGCGGTTCGGAGAGGCATCATCATCCAAACCGGGTTGGGGAGCGCCGATTTCGGCGAATGATCGGAAGCCGTTCGTGACGTGGGAGACGCCTCGGACCGACAATTCCATTGTCAGCGAGAGGGGTTCGCCATGAACTACTTAGCGTGGATTGCTGGAAGTATGGGTGCAGGACCGTTGCTGCGGCTCACAGGCATCTGCCTGTTCACACTGTTCTTCGCGGTAGCGCCACAGGCTCACTCGACGAACCGTCCTGCGGGCGGCTTGGCCGAAGTCGATCTGCAACTGATCCTTGCCGTGGACGTCTCGCCCTCGATGAGCCGAGTCGAGCAAAGGGTGCAGCGCGATGGCTACGTCGGTGCCCTCCGCCACGCGGACATCGCGAGGGCGATCAAGTCGGGAGAGCGAGGCAGAATCGCAGTGCTCTACCTGGAATGGGCAGGGCCAAGCCAGCAAACCGTCATTGTGCCGTGGACAATTGTCGAAAGCCGCCAGGACGCTCTCACTTTGGCAGACAGGCTCGCGGTTCTGTCGTTGACTGAAGGCCGCGGAACTTCGATCTCCGGCGCATTGTCGGCCGCGAAAGATCTGTTCGCGAAGAGTGGCTTGCGCAGCCCGCGCAGGGTTATCGACGTGTCCGGAGACGGACCCAACAATGCCGGAGCACTCGTTGACCCCATCCGGCAGGTCCTTCTCGCGGAAGGTGTGACCATCAACGGGCTCCCTATCGCACTGCCCCGGATTGGCGGGGCGGACGGGTTTGCAAGGTATGACCCTTCCAACCTGCAATCCTATTTCGAGCGCTGCGTCATCGGCGGACCAGACGCATTTTCAATCGGCGTCACCGAGGCCGCCATGTTCGCCACCGCAGTGCGTCGAAAGCTGGTGCGTGAAATCTCCATGAACATGGGCGAGGTGATCCATGCCAGCTACGCCGCGCGTTCAGACCGTACCGTTGATTGCAACATGATCGCTCAGTCGCCGGGCCGATGACGACAGGCGATGGGGTGGAACGGCGCGGAGGCTACATGCCCCAGCGCAGCGCCGCCGTGTGCACCGGGGCGTCCCACAGTGCCGTCATCTCCTCGTCAAGCATGGTCAGGGTGATCGAGCATCCGGCCATGTCGAGCGAGGTGACATAGGTGCCGACCAGCGAGCGGGTCACGGTGACGCCGGACTTCTCGAAGATTTTGCGGGCGCTGTTGTACATCAGGTAAAGCTCCATCGCCGGCGTGCCGCCGAAGCCGTTGACGAACAGCAGCGCCGGTCCTTTGGCGTGTTCTGCGAGATCGCCGACGATTGCGGCACAAACCTCCTCGGCAATCGCGTCAGCGCTTTTCAGCGCGTCGCGCCGCCGGCCGGGCTCGCCATGGATGCCGACGCCGAACTCCATCTCGCCGTCGCCGATCTCGAAGGTCGGCCTGCCCGCCGCCGGCACAGTGCAACTGGTCAGCGCCACCCCCATCGAGCGCGTCGCGGCGTTGACGCGATCGCCCAGCGCCTTGAGCTCGGGCAGGGCCATGCCTTGCTCGGCGGCGGCGCCGACGATCTTTTCCACCACCAGCGTGCCGGCCACGCCACGCCGTCCGGTCGTATAGGATGAGTTCTCGACCGCGACGTCGTCATTGGTCACCACCTGCAGCACGCCTTCCGACATTTCGGCCGCCATGTCGAAGTTCATCACGTCGCCTTCATAGTTCTTGACGATGAACAGGCAGCCGGCGCCGGTGTCGACGGCCTGTAGGGCTGCCAGCATCTGGTCCGGCGTCGGCGATGTGAACACCTGGCCGGGGCAGGCGGCGTCCAGCATGCCGTGGCCGACCAGCCCGCCATGCAGCGGCTCGTGCCCGGAGCCGCCGCCCGAGATCAGCGCCACCTTGCCTGGCTTGAGCGCTCTGCGGCGGACAAATTTGTGCCCCTCGCCGAGCGCGAGAATGTCGGCATGGGCGGCGACGAAGCCATCGAGGCTTTCGGTGAGCACCGTGTCCACCGAATTGAGAAATTTTTTCACGGCAGTCCTCCCAAGTAATTCCCCGCTCAGCCGCTGCCCTTGCTGGCGATGCTGGTGATCTTCTGGATGAACTCGTTGATCGCCCGATCCAGCGCGGCATTCTGCTTGTCGTCGCCGAAATCCGGCACGATGAGCGAGACGTGGCGTGTCTTGCGCGGACCGGAGGCTGCCGGCAGCTTGCCGGGATGGGCCTGATGATAGGCGGCCAGAAACTGGTCGCGCTCGGCCGGGCTGAAATGGCAGACGGAAAAGATGGAAGGCAAATGCTTTGACGGAATGGGGATCGAATAGGCAGGGCTCGAGATCTGGGTGACGAAGCTGCGATGTTTGCCGAGCGCATCGGCGAGGCGTTGGCGCATGCCTGACGGCCGCTGGTCGATGACCTGCGACAGGATCGTCTTATAGGCGCGGATCGCCTCTTCAGAGCCTGCTTCGGGTGTCTTGTCCATCTCTACCGTACCGCGCCTAGACCGGGACCTCAGCGATGGCCGCCTTGGCCATCGCAAGTTGCGCGGGCGCGACCGAAAGATCGCGCAGTCCGGCGTCGAGCAGCGCCGGAATGGCGGTCGGGTCGCCGCCCGCGTCGCCGCACAGACTGACGGGAATTGCTCTTGCTTGTCCGAAGGCTGCAACCGAAGCGATCAGCCGCAGCACCGCCGTGTGGCGGACCGAGTTGAGGTTTGCGACGGCGGCATTGTCGCGGGCCGCCGCCATGACATACTGCGTCAGGTCGTTCGAGCCGATCGAGAAAAAGGCGACGTCGGCGAAGGCCTCCGGCGCGATCGCCACCGACGGCACCTCCACCATGATGCCGAGCGGCGGCATCTTCTGCGCTATGCCGAGCGCGGACAGTTCTTGCTGCTCTTCGGCGAACAGCGCGGCAGCCCTCTCATATTCGTCAGCCGTGGCGATCATCGGAAACATGACCTTCAGATTGCCGTGCACGGCGGCGCGCAGCAATGCCCGGATTTGCACCCGGAAGATGTCGAGCCTTGCCAGCGACAGCCTGATCCCGCGCAGGCCGAGAAATGGATTGGCCTCCTCGATGGTGAAGCCGGGCACCGGCTTGTCGCCGCCGGCATCGATAGTGCGGATGGTGACCGGCTTGTTGCCCGCCCATTCCAGCACCTTGCGATAGGCATGATATTGCGTCTCCTCGTCCGGCAGCGTCTTGCCGAACAGGAACTCGGTCCGCATCAGGCCGACGCCATCGCAGGCCGCGATATCGATGCAGTCGACGTCGGAAGGATAGGCGATGTTGACCTGGACGCGCACGGGGGTGCCGGCTTTGGTCACCGCCGGTTGCGTCAGAAAGGTCCGAGCCGTGTCTTGACGGGCCGCGAAGGAGGAGGACGACCGCCGAAAGACTTCGATCTCCCCCGGCGAGGGCGAGAATACGACGCCGCCATGCTCGGCGTCCAGAAGCGCCAACCCCGTGGGCTTGTCCGCCGTAGCACCAAGCCCCACCACCATCGGCACGCCACGCGAGCGCGCCAGCATGGCGACGTGGCTGGCCGTGCTGCCGGCCTTGAGCGCAATGCCGCCGCCTTTGCTCCAATCGGTCTCGATGAAACGTGTCGGCGCGATGTCGACGCCATAGAGAATGGCGCCGGACGGCGCGGTCTTCTCACCGTCCTCGCTCAGTGCCCGCAGCACCTGATCGCGGATGTCCCGCAAATCGGCGGCGCGGGCGCGAAAATAGTCCTGCTCGGATGCTTCGTATCCGGCGATCTCGGCGTCAAGCGCTTGGTTCCAGGCGGCGTCGGCCAACTGTCCTGCACCGATCGATGCGAAGGCTGGATCACTGAGCGAATGGTCCTCGAGCATGGCGACGTGGAATTCAAGAATGCCGGCGGCGTCGCCATCGGCGGTTTCGAGCATCGCGGCAAGCTGGCTCACTGCCTTGGCGATGGCAGCCTCCAACGCGGCCTTCTCCTCGGCCGCGTTCGCCTTGCCTCGATAGGCCGCTGGCGGCCTGTCGAGATCGAATAGCAGTCCTTCGGCGTAGCCGGCCGAGGCAGGAATACCGTCAATCCGCATGGCTCGCGTTCCTAGAGCAATTCCAGGAAACGTGCATAGCGGTTTTCCGTCCGGAATTGCGCAAAAAACAGAGCTTGCAGCACTGTTGCACCGGGTAGCCCGTTTCAAGCGGAGCGGGCATGGTCCGCATCCTCGTCGAAGTCGCGCTGCACCAGAGCGACCAGCGCTTCGACCGCTTTGCCTGCGCCGTCGCCCCTGGCGCGGATGTGCAGCATCGTTCCCTTCGGCGCCTTGGCTGCCATCACCTTGACGATGCTCTTGGCGTCGAACCAGGGACCGTTCGCCGCCACCGCCACTTCCACCTCGGCCGCGAACGACTTGGCGAGCTTGGTGAACTTAACCGAAGGACGTGCGTGCAGGCCAACGGCATGGGTGATGAGAACGGTGGCTTCGGCAGATGCGGACATCGTCAGTTCCCGTTCATCACGACGGCGACAATTCATGCGCCGTCGCCACGACTTCCTTGAGCGAGGCGCCGCCGGAGGCTTCCGTCGCGGCCATCACCGCGCCCTCGACGATCGGAGCGTTGCAGACAACGATTTTGTGCGCGCGCGGTTCGCCGATCATCTCGACTGCCATCTCGCTGTTGGTTTCGGCGCCGCCAAGATCGACCAGGATCGCGACGCCCGCATCCGACCAGGCCTTGTCGATCGCGCTTATGATCGCCTCGACGCTGGTGCCAAGCCCGCCATGACCATTTCCGCCGCACCAGGCAAGCGGCACTTCGTCGCCCACCATCTGGCGCACCATGTCGGCCGTGCCTTCGGCGACCAGCGGCGAATGCGATACGATGACGATGCCGACATTGCTCATCAAGAACCCTCGATCACTTCAGCGACTGCCCGCACCAGCAGCGCGGTCGAGCGCGCTCCGGCGTCCATATGCCCGATCGAGCGCTCTCCCAGGAAGGAAGCCCGCCCGCGCAGGGCCTTCATCGGCACGGTGGCGTTCGCCGCCTGGTCGGCGGCGTCGGCGATTTCCGTAGCCGTCTTGCCCTGCGCCAGCGCCTCATACACCGGTTGCAGCACATCGAGCATGGTTTTTTGTCCAGGCTGCGATTTGCCGCGCGCCGCGACTGCCTCGATCGCCTTGTTCAGTCCGGCGCTCAGCGCGGCGCGGTCGGGGGCGGCGGGCAGTTCCTTGCCGAGCGTCATGAACAGCGTGCCGAACAGCGGGCCGGAGGCGCCGCCCACCGTCATGACCAGCTTGGTGCCGATTGCTTTCAGCGCGTCGGGCAGGGGCTTGGCAGCCAATGCGTCCGCTTCGGCGCGCACCGCCTCGAAGCCGCGCTTCATGTTCAGCCCATGATCGCCGTCGCCGATCGCCTGGTCGAGCGCGGTCAATTCATCGGCATGCGCCGTGATGGTATTCGCCGCCGACGCGATCAATCTGGAGAAATCGGATGCGGCCATACCGGCTGTGCTCCTGGTTGCCCTTCTTGCGCGCTATGGGACGATTCCCGGAGAGGCAATTGGAACATAGCTATCCGCCTTAGGCCGTCGCGTGCAACTCCGCCAGGGCGGCGAAGACCTCGGCAACGGCGAAAGCGCCAGGGTCGACTACGCCATCGAGATGACCGCCAATATAGGCGGACCGGCCGGCTTTCGCTCTGTGCATCGCGGCGGTGGCCTCGGCTCCTCGCCGCGCTTGCTTTGCGGCCTCTTCCAAGCTGCCGGCGTCGAGCGCCTTCAGGGCAGGCTCCAGGGCGTCGATCATCGTGCGGTCGCCGACCCTGGCTCCGCCATAGAAAGACATCCGGCCGAGGCCGGCCAGCAACGCCTTGGGCAGAGTCGCGCCAAAACCCAGAGTCTGTGCGGCAGCGGTGAAAAAGATCGACAGCAGCACGCCGCTGGACCCGCCCATTGCCGAACTCAGAGTGTCGCCAACAGCAGCAAGAGTGGAGGCGCGATCGGCAAGCGGCAGCGTCGGGAGACGGCCAAGCACGCTGCGCGCGCCGGCCGCGACCGTTGACCCGGTGTCGCCGTCGCCGGTTCTGGCATCCAGTCCGTTCAACCTATCTTCCAACGAGGTCAACCGCTCGCAGATCACGGCTATGATCCGCTCGGCGCGTGCGTCGCGGCTGGCTGTCGGCGCGACGCCCGGGTCGGAAGTTTCGGCCAACGGCACGATGGTTGCCGGACCAACGGGTCTTGCCGGCAGCCAGGCATGCGGGCCGACCGGCGCAAGCAGCGCTGCCTCGCGAGCCGCATCCAGCCTGATCAGCGACAGGGAGAAGCCGTTCATGTTGAGCGCTGTCATCAGATGCCCGGGCCCGATCGTCAAGGTCACTGCCTGTGCCAGCGGCGAGGTCAGCACCGCATTGGCGATCAGCGACATTTCGAGCGGCGGCACCGATCCGAGATTGTTGATCAGCAAGGCATAACGGCTTGCAGTGTCGACTCGCGCGGCGAGACGCTCGGCCATGATGGCGACCAGCTTGCCGGCGCTCTGCAGCGCGATGCGTTCGACGCCCGGCTCACCATGGATGCCGAGGCCAAGCTCGCCGTCCTCGGCACCGAAGCGGTCTTCGTGGGCCTGACCGGGGATCGAGCAGGAGGAAAGCGAGATGCCGAGCGAAACGATGTCCTTTGCGGCCGCGCGCGCCGCAGCCGCCACCGACGCCAGATCATGGCCGGTTTCGGCAAGATGCCCGGCGATCTTATGCACGAACAGCGTGCCGGCGACACCGCGCGGTTGCGCGATGTCGGGCAGTGCGATGTCGTCGGCGACGATCACCATTTCGACGGAGAAACCCTCGACGCGCGCCTTCTCGGCGGCGAGACCGAAATTGAGGCGGTCGCCAGTGTAGTTCTTCACGATCAGCAGACACCCTGCCGCGCCGGTCGTCGCCCGGATCGCCTGCAGCACCGCCTCGACGCTGGGCGAAGCGAAGATCTCGCCCGAGACCGCGGCGGTCAGCATGCCGGCGCCGACAAAGCCCGCATGCGAGGGCTCGTGCCCGGCACCGCCGCCCGAAACGACGCTGACCTTCGTCTTGTCCCAGTCGGGGCGGAGCACGACCTTGACCTCCGGATATCCGTCGAGCCGCGCCAGAGTGCCCGAGCCTGCGGTGGCGAGAAAGCCGTCGAGCGCTTCGGTTACGATCGAGTCCTTGCGGTTGAAAAAGTGCTTCATGGATTTCGTCCAGTCCGTATCTGCGGTCGTCAATCGGTGTGCGGGATGGGAGTGCGGATCGGCTACATCAGTCTTTGCCCGTCAGACCCGAAATAAAGCGGCGAGCGATAGCGGATCGTCACCCTGTCACCCTTTGCCAGCGGCGTGTCGGGATCGGTGAGCGTCACCAGTTTCTTTGCTCCGATCATCACATGCAGATGGTTCTGATCGCCGAGATGCTCGATCCAGTCGACGATGCCGTCAGCATGGCCGTTCGCTGCCTTCTCGATCGACAGATGCTCGGTGCGGGCGCCCACCGTCGTTGTTCCGGAGGGCGCGCCGCCGTCCGGAAGCAGCCCGGCCGGCAACAGGTTGATCGCAGGCTGACCGAGGCGGGCCGCGACGTGAAGATTTGCCGGTTCAGAATAGATCGCTCGCGGCGTGCCGATCTGCACCAGAACGCCGTCGGAGAGGATGCCGATGCGGTCGGCCATGGTCATCGCCTCGATCTGGTCGTGCGTGACATAGAGCATGGTGGCGCCGAGCTCGGACTGGATGCGCTTCAGCTCGAGCCTGAGGTCAGCGCGCAGCTTGGCGTCCAGCGACGACAGCGGCTCGTCCATCAGGTAGATAGCAGGCTTGCGCACCAGCGCACGGCCGATGGCGACGCGCTGCATTTCGCCGCCGGACAGTTTTGTCGAGCGATTTTCGAGCTTGTGGTCGATGCGCACCAGCCGCGCGACTTCCTGGACGCGGCGACGGATCGCTTCCTCAGGGAAGCGCCGCGCCGGCGAGCGCAGCGGGAAGGCGAGGTTGTCGTACACCGACAGATGCGGGTAAAGCGAATATTGCTGGAAGACGAAAGCCGTGTCCCGCTCGGCCGGCGACAGCGCGGTCGCATCGCGACCGCCGATGCGGATCGCGCCGCTGTCCGGCCTGTCCAGCCCGGCGACCAGCCGCAACGTCGTCGTCTTGCCGGCGCCCGTGGGGCCGAGCAGCACCACGAACTCGCCGTCCTTGATCTGCAGATCGAGGTCGCGGATGGCGACAGTGTCACCGAAACTCTTGGTCACACCCTGCATATGGACGTCAGCCATGGCGTGCCTCCGCTGTCTTGTCATGTATGGCGGTCTTCACCGCGCGGCCGGAGCCTTTGTCGAACAGCGACAATCGTGCGCTGCTCAGCGCCAGCCCGACCGGTGAGCCAGGGCTTAGCCGGATTTCGGCCGGCACCCGCGCCTTGATAATGCCCTCCGCGGTCTCCACCGCGACGATCTGCGTGGTGCCGAGATACTCGGTGCCGTAGATCGCGCCGCGCAGCTTCGAAGCATCGTCGAACCGGATGTGCTCGGGACGGACCCCGAGCGCCATGTCGGTAGGTGCTACGTCTTCGCGCACCTCCGGTACCGCCACCTTGGCGCCCTGGACGACGATTTCCTTCGCGCCCTTGGCGAGCCCGCCGCCGAAGCCCAAGAAATTCATCGGCGGCGAGCCTATGAACTCGGCGACGAACATGGTCGCCGGACGATCGTAAATTTCGCGCGGCGTGCCGAATTGCTCGATGACGCCGTGGTTCATCACGGCGATCTTGTCGGCCATCGACATCGCTTCCATCTGGTCATGCGTGACATAGACCGTGGTGGCGCGGATGCGGGTGTGCAACTCGCGCAGCTCGTGCACCATCAGATCCCGGAACTCGGTGTCCAAGGTGCCGAGCGGCTCGTCCATCAGGAAGCATTTTGGACGCCGCACGATGGCGCGGCCGAGCGCCACGCGCTGGCGATCGCCGCCGGCAAGGCCGGAAACCGACTTGTCGAGCAGATGATCGATGCGCAGCAGCTTCGCCGTTTCCTCCACCCGCCGACGAATCTCTGCCGAGGCGATGCCTTGCGCCAGCAGGGGGAAGCCGACGTTCTTGCGCACGTTCATATGCGGATAGAGCGCGAAGAGCTGGAACACGAAGGCGATGTCGCGCTCGCGGGCGCGGCGCATGGTGACGTCCTCGCCGCCGAGCAGGATCTTGCCGCCGGTCGGCAGTTCGAGGCCGGCGATCATTCGAAGCGTCGTCGTCTTGCCGCAGCCCGAAGGCCCGAGCATGACGAAGAACTCGCCGTCCTCGACGACGAAGTTGGAATCCTGCACGGCGACAAAGGCGCCGAAGGCTTTCCTCAGGTTTTGAACACGGATCTCGGCCATGACTATTCCGGGAACTTCGAGACAACGATGAACATCACGGTGCCGGTGAGCATGGTGATGAAGGAGTAGCTGTAAAGCGACAGCGCGAAGGGCTGGAACAGCATCAGGAAACCGATGGCGATCAGCGCCGTGGCGATGTTTTCCATCAGGCCGCGCCTTGCCCAGACGGGCCAGCGCGATTTGCGTTTTACAGGCTGGATCGTGCTCATTTGCGCACCGCTCCGAAGGTGATGCCGCGCAAGAGCTGCTTGCGGAGCAGGATGGTGAAGACGAGGATCGGCACCAGGAAGATCGTCGTGCCGGCGGCCACGGCCGGCCAGTCCTGGCCGCCTTCGCCGATGATGGTCGGGATGAAGGGCGGCGCGGTTTGCGCCGTGCCGGAAGTCAGCAGCGCCGCGAACGCATATTCGTTCCAAGCAAAGATCAGGCAGAAGATGGCGGTTGCGGCAATGCCGGTCGTCGCCTGCGGCAGAACGGTGCGCCAGAAGGCCTGGAGCCGCGTGTAGCCGTCGATCATCGCCGCCTCCTCGTACTCGCGCGGTATCTCGTCGATGAAACCCTTGAGCAGCCAGACCGCGAGCGAGACGTTGACGGCGGTGTAGAGCAGGATCATGCCGAGCGCGGTGTCGGAGAGGCCGATCTCGCGGTACATCAGATAGATGGGAATGGCGACCGCGATCGGCGGCATGAAGCGGGTCGACAGGATGAAGAATAAAAGGTCGTCGGCGAGCGGGACCTTGAAACGCGAGAAACCATAGGCAGACAGCGTGCCGAGGAACACCGCGCAGAAGGTCGAGCCGAAGGCGATGATCAGCGAGTTGACGAAGCGCGGCAGGAAGTTGGAAGGGCCGGCGATCACCATGTTGCGCTTGCGCACCGTCTCGTCGCAGAGCCCCGTCGCCGGTCCGAGCGAGTTGATGTATTCCGGCGTCTGCCTGGTGCGGGTGGTGAACAGGTTGCAGTAGCCTTCGACGCTCGGCTGGAAGACGACCTTCGGCGGGTAGGCGATCGAATCCGGCGGCGTCTTGAAGCTGGTGGCGAAGATCCACAGCAGCGGCACGATCGAGATCAGCGCATAGGCGACGACGAGCGCGCCAGAGATTCGCTTTGCGTTCGACGACGGCGCGACGACGGAATGGGCAGTGGTCAGACTCATCTCTGCTTCACCTTGTTGAGCGCCTTGACGTAGATGTTGGCGAGACCGAACACCGCGACGAACAGGATGATGGCGAAGGCCGAGGAATAGCCGGTGCGCCAGCTCTCGAAGGCCTGCCGTTTCAGCGTGATCGAGGCGACCTCGGTGGTCGAGCCGGGGCCGCCGCCGGTCAACAGGTTGACCATGTCGAACATCTTGAAGTTCTCGATGCCGCGGAACAGCACCGCCAGCATGATGAAGGGCAGCGCCATCGGCAGCGTGATCGACCAGAACTGGCGCCAGTTGGAGGCGCGGTCGACCTCTGCCGCCTCGTAGATGTATTCGGGGATCGAGCGCAGGCCGGCCAGGCAGATCAGCATCACGTAGGGCGTCCACATCCAGGTGTCGACGATGACGATCGCCCAGGGCGCCAACTCGACGTTGGAGAGCATCTGCACATTCGTCGGCGCGATGCCGGTGAAGAACGACACCACATAAGCGAAGAGTCCGATCTGCGGCTCGTAGAGGAAGCGCCAGAAATTGCCGACCACTGCCGGCGACAGCATCATCGGCACCAGGATGATCGTCGTCCAGAAGGCGTGACCGCGGAACTTGCGGTCGATGAGCCAGGCCAGCGTGAAGCCGATCACCGTCTGCAAGAGGATGGTCCAGAAGACGAAGTGCGCCGTCGTCTGCATGGCGATCCAGATGTCCTGGTCGCCGAGGATGCGCCGGTAGTTGGCGAGTCCCAGATTCTTCACCACCTCACCGGGGCGATTGGCGCGGTAGTTGGTGAAGGACAGATAGATCGCCCAGAACAGCGGAAAGATGTTGATGGCGAGCAGCAGCAGGATCGTCGGCGAGATGAACAGCCAGGCGAGTCCCTTGTCGCTGATGCCACGGACCTTGCGGGCCAGCGGTTCCGGTGTCGACCGGGCAACGCTGTCCGCAGTCCGATTGAGCATGGTGAGTCCTGCTTCGGTCACGGGTCGGTCTCGATGATGGAATTTGTCTGAACTCGTCCCGTGCCAGGGCGGCACGGGACGCTGCGGTCTGGCTCGGGAGGAGCCTTACATCTTGCCCCGACTACATCTTGCCGTCGTCCTGGAAAACCTGCGTCCAGTCCTTGACCAGTCCGTCGAGCGCGTCCTTGGCTGAGCCCTGGCCGGCGACGACATAGTCATGGAAGCGCTTCTGCGAGGCCTGCAGCAATGGCGCGTAGCTGGGTTCGGCCCAGAAGTCCTTCACGACCGCCATCGAGTCGAGAAAGGCCTGTGCATAGGGCTGGCTGGACGGAAACTTCGTGTCCTTGACGACGGCGTTCAGGCAAGAATAGCCGCCGAGCGACCACCATTTCGCCTGCACATCCTTGTTGGCGAACCACTTGATGTATTTCAGCGCCGCTTCCTGCTTGTCGGAGTAGGAGACCACCGAAATGCCCTGGCCGCCGAGCTGGGCGAACTGGTCGCCGTCAGGACCCTTCGGGTTGACGAAGTAGCCGATCTTGTCGCCGCCGACATTCTCGTCCTTCTGCAGGCCGGGCCAGGTGAATGCGAAGTTCATGTGCATCGCAACCTGTCCGGATTTGAAGGCATCGACGCCTTCGCCCATATAGCTGTTGGAGGCGCCGGGCGGCGTGCAGCAGTCATAGAGAGCCTTGTAGAATTCCAGCCCCTTCACCGATTTCTCGGAGTTGACGAAGCCTTCCATCTCGTAGGCCTTCTTCGGATTCTCGTACTGGAAGCCATAGCTGTAGAGCACGTCCATGGCACCCATGGTGATGCCTTCCGAGCCGCGCTCGGTGTAGATCGACGCGCCATAGACGGTCTTGCCGTCGATCTGCCGCTTCTGGAAGAACTCGGCGATCTGCTTCAACTGGTCGAAGGTGGTCGGCGGCGCGAGGTCCCAACCGTATTTTTCCTTGAATTCCTTCTGCAACTCGGGCCGTGAGAACCAATCCTTGCGATAGGTCCAGCCGACGACGTCGCCCATGGCCGGCAGCGCCCAGTAGTTCGGCGTGTTCTTCGGCCATTCGGAATAGCCGACGACCGTCGCCGGCACGAAGTCGTCCATGCTGATCTTCTCCTTGTCGAAGAATTCGTTCAGCTTGACGTAATGGCCGTTCTCTGCGGCGCCGCCGATCCATTGGCTGTCGCCGATGATGAGGTCGCAGAGCTTGCCGTGTGAGTTCAGCTCGTTGAGGAAACGGTCGGCATAGTTCGTCCACGGGACGAACTCGAATTTCATGCCGATGCCGGTTTCCTTTGTGAAGTCCTTGGACAGTTCCACAAGGGCGTTGGCGGGGTCCCAGGCGGCCCAGCACAGTGTGAGATCCTCCGCATGCGCGGCGCTCGAGACGGCTGTCGACGCAGTAACGGCCGAGGCCAGTCCCAACGCCAGTTTCAATGTCGATTTCATGCCTTACCTCCCATTTGCGAAACGCGTCCGGATGACGGTCTCAAAAAGCCCCTCGACCCTCGCTCCTCCGAGGGCCTGACGTGGCGTGCGGTGCCTCGCCGATGTTTAGTGATTTGTTTAGTAATGGCACTTTCACTAAACAACGCAAGCAAATTCGTTGCTGCACTGCAGCATTGCAAGATCGGTGTTTGAAATCGTTGAGAAATGGCTGCCTAGCGATCCGGCAGCCGCGGAACCATGTCCGGTTCGTGGCGATCGAAGCCGGTGGGATCGCTCCCCCCGGGCAGCAAGCGGGGGTTATTCAATGGAGTAATGAGGCCGCCCTGACAATGAAATTGGACGGGCTTAGCCGTTTCGAGAACGGTGACGCGCCAGGAACGCAGACGGAGATTCGAAAATGGTCGCCCCACGGAAAACACTTGATCGTTTGTTCACGGACTCCGAAGGCTTCGCCCATCCTGCCGGCGGCGATGCCGTCAATCCTACCCGTCGCGGTTTCTTGGCGGTTGGCTGTCTGTGCCTGGCCTGCAGCTTTGCCGGGCCCGTGTTCGCGGATGCGCCCATGGCGAAAAGCCGGGCGCCGAAGTTTTACCGCCTGATGGTCGGCGACTTCGAGGTGACGGCGCTGTCCGATGGCACCAATATGCTGCCCGCGACGAAGTTGCTGCAGGGCGACCCGGCAAGGATCGAAGACGCTTTGAAGCGCGACTATCTCGGCGATGTCGTCGAGACCTCGCACAATTCCTTCCTTGTGAACACCGGAGCCAAGCTGGTCCTGATCGACGCCGGCGCGGGGTCGCTGCTGGGGCCGACCACAGGTCAGCTGTTGAGCAATCTGCGTGCATCGGGGTATCGCCCGGAGCAGGTAGACGAGCTCTACCTCACGCATCTGCATACGGATCACGTCGGTGGTCTTATGGCCGGCGGCGATAGAGTGTTTCCCAATGCAATCGTGCGCGCCGACAAGCGAGACACCGACTACTGGCTTAGCGAGGCCAATATGCGCGCTGCTCCGGCTGAGGCGAAGCGGTTCTTTGAAGCCGCGGCCGCATCGATCACGCCTTACATGCGAGCCGGCAAGCTCGCCGTCTTCGAAGGCGACACCGACCTCGTCCCCGGCGTACGCGCGCAAGCGGCCTACGGGCACACGCCGGGGCACACCATGTACGTGGTCGAGAGCAAGGGCGAGAAGGTTGTGCTATGGGGCGACGTCGTGCATGTCGCCGCAGTGCAGTTCAAAGATCCTTCCGTAACCATCGGCTATGATGGGAACGCTTCGGAGGCGGCCAACGTGCACAGGCTGGCATTCGCCGATGCGGCAAAGAACGGCTATATTGTGGGTGGCGCGCACATATCGTTTCCCGGATTGGGCCGCGTGCGCCGCGACGCCGAGAATGTCTACACCTATGTGCCCTTGAGCCATGACTAGGCGTTTGCGCAAGTAAGCCGTTCCGCTTCGCAAGGCACACTATGCCAAGCCGGCGGAAGCTGCGTCTCCACTCGGCTGCTCATCCAAAGGTGATCCGCACACGTCTGCCACCAGTGCCCGAAACCATTGGTGGGCGGGATTGGTATGCAGTCGTTCGTGCCAGATCAGCTTGTAGAGCAGTTTCTCCGTCTCGAACGGCAGGTCGCACACGACGAGCCCACTTTCACCTGCGATGGTGCGCCATGGTCCCAAGTAGAAGCCAAGCGGCACGCATGTGAGAAGGTCGCTGCCAGAGACAATTCTCAGCGCGTCGGCAAAGTGATTGACCACGACGGCGATCGTCCGCGTCCGCCCGGTCAGGCTGAGCCAGCCATCCACCAACCCCAGTCCCAGACCGGATGGGGTCACCAAGACATGCGACGCGGCGGTGAACTGGTCCAGGGTCAGGCCTTGGGCCAGTTCGTGCCCGCTGCGCATGACGCAGACATAGCGGTCGGTCCGCAGACTTTGCACGTGCACTTCCCGCGGCAGCGAGGCAAACATGCCGACCGCACAGTCGAGCGTGCCGCGATCGATTGCGTCCAGCGAGGCCTCATGGGTATGGACGGCAAAAGAGACGCGGGCGCGTGGGGATGCAGCCTCTAACTTCAGCGCGATCGCGCTGACCGCTTCCATCGCAAGGCTGTCGGTAATCGCGATCCGGAAACTGGTCGAGCCCGATGCGGGATCAAAGTCGTCAGGTGCGAAGGAGGCGCGGATGGCCGTCAGCGAGCGGTGAAGTTCGGGCCACATCGCGAGCATGCGTGAAGTGGGTTCGACCCCGGTCGCCGTCTTGAGAAAGAGCTGGTCTTTCGTCAGCTTGCGAGCGCGCCGCAAGGCGTTGCTGACCGCGGGCTGACTCATCGCCAGGCTGGAGGCCGCGCGCGTCACATTTCGTTCCAGCATGATGGCTTCGAGGACTGCGATCAGGTTCAGATCGAGGCGCACGTTATTCACCTGGGAAATGATGCTCGTGTCTGAATCTAAATTGGACGCACTGAACCGGGCAGGCAATCCTGTTTCGAACGAGCAGCCGAACACATGCGAGTGAATACGCGCATCTCGCAGCCGGTGGTAAAAGCTCCGTACAAAAACAGAGGATACGCCATGAATGATCCCGCCTACGCGGACGTGCTGCCGAAGCTCACCGGCAAGATCAGTCCTGAGCGCATCCGACTGATGCGAGCGCCGCGGCCGCCCAAAGAGTTGATCGACGGCTTCCAGCGGATCGGCGACGCCACGAGCGTTATTTCCGATATTATGGATGAGCTGGGCATCACTGGCGCCATCAGCGCATCAATTCTGAAGCCGACCTTGCCTTCGACGTCCATCGTCGGTCCGGCGCTAACGGTGCGCAACATCCTGCAGCGCGAGCATGTCTACGAGACGGCGAGAAATCAGGTCAATCGAATGGCGGAATTCGAGGCTCACAACCTGGCGCTGCCGGGCGACGTGATCGTCATAGACGGCGTCGCCGGCATTTCGAACATGGGCGGAATTTCGGCCCAGACGGGAAGCAGGCAAGGGGAAGCTGGAGCAATCGTCTCTGGAGGAATCCGCGACCTCGGGCATTCGCGGCGTGTCGGATATCCGATTTGGGCCACCGAGATCACGCCTGTCACCGGCAAATGGCGGATCGAGACCGTGGAGATCAATGGCGACGTCGAGATAGCCGGCATAAGGGTGAGCCCGGGCGACATCGTGGTCGCCGATGAAACCGGCGTCTGCTTCATCCCGATCGCCCGAGCCGCCGAGGTTCTCGCGAAAGCTTTGAAAAAGTCGGCGTTCGAAGAGGCGAAGTGCGAGGCGATCGATGCCGGCGTCGCAGTAGCGGACCTGCCCAGCAATGCGTAGCGCGGCAAAACTTTCATCGCGAAAACTGCGCGTCGCCATCATCAACGATTACCAGGACGTGGTCCGCACACTGGATTGCTTCGCCAAGCTGGAGGGCCATGAGATCAGCATCTGGACCGATATCGTCGATGACGCCGAGGTATTGGCCCGTCGGCTTTACGATGCCGATGTGCTGGTGCTGATGCGCGAGCGGACCCGGGTCGATGAAGTCCTGCTCAGTCGTCTGCCCAACCTGAAGCTCATCAGCCAGAACGGCCACATTCCCCACATCGATCTGGAGGCCTGCGACAGACATGGCGTCATCGTTTCGTCCGCCGTCACATCGCGTCCGTCCTATTCCACGGTTGAGCTGACCTGGGGATTGATCATTGCAGCGATGCGCAACATCCCATTCGAGTCCGCGGCACTGCGCCAAGGCCATTGGCAGACGACCATCGGGTTGGGCCTGAGGGGCCGTGTTCTCGGCATCTACGGTTTCGGCCGATTGGGCGCGATGGTCGCTCAGATCGGCAAGGCCTTCGGCATGGAGGTGCTGGTTTGGGGCCGCCAAGGCTCGCTAGCTCGCGCGCAGTCCGAGGGCTTTGAGACCGCTTCGGACAGGGAGGCGCTGTTCAGGCTGTCGGACGTTCTCAGTTTGCATCTGCGGCTGAATGCCGAGACCGCCGGTGTGATCGGACCTGATGATCTGGCCCTGATGAAGCCGACCGCCTTGCTGGTCAACACCAGCCGCGCCGAATTGATTCAGCCGGGAGCGCTGGTGACGGCGCTAAAGAGTGGCCGCCCCGGAAAGGCTGCCATCGACGTATTCGAATGCGAGCCTCTCACAGATGCGAACGATGCCCTGCTCGGGCTTCCCAACGCGCTGTGCACACCGCATCTCGGCTATGTTGAACGGGACAACTACGAGTTCGCTTACGGCAACGCGTTCGACCAGATCATCGCATTCACCAAGGGCAGCCCGATCAACGTCCATAGCGCCCATGGCCCTAAGACAGGATCACTGACATGAACCTCGAACTCGACGACAAGGTCGTCCTGATAACTGGCGGCAGCAAGGGAATAGGGCTGGCTTGCGCGCGGGCTTTCGCGAGAGAAGGTGCCCGCGTGGTGATCGTATCGCGCAGCCAGCAGAACCTGGACGCCGCAAAGGCAAAGCTCGCCGCCGATGGCCTGCCGGCTGCGAGCTTCGCCGCCGACCTCTCGGACGGACTTTCCGCAAAGCAAATGGTCGCCATGGTCGAGGAACGGGTGGGTCCGATTGCATCATTGGTCAATTCGGCCGGAGGCGCCAGGAGAGTTCCTCCGGACGAGTTGACGCCGGACAAATGGCGCATTGCGATGGATGCCAAATTCTTCACCTACATGAACGTGATGGACTATGTCCTGCCGCTGATGGTCAAAAGGCGCGCCGGCACAATCGTCAACATCGTCGGCACGGGCGGCAAAATCGCCTCGCCCATGCATCTGCCGGGCGGAGCCGCCAACGCGGCGCTGATGCTCGCTTCCGCGGGGCTTGCGGCTGCATGGGGACCCGCGGGCGTGAGGGTCAACGTGCTCAATCCCGCCGCCACCATGACCGAACGTCTGCAATTGTCGCTCGAGGTGGAATCCAAGATGACCGGCAAGACGCCGGAAGAGCTGCTGCGGCTGAACGAGCAGCGGATCCCGCTGCGGCGCTACGCCAGGCCCGAGGAAGTGGCCGACGCCGTGCTTTTTCTCGCCAGCGCAAGGTCCTCATACGTGACGGGCGCTTCGCTGACCATGGACGGAGGTCTCACACCATTGGTCGTTTAGCAGGCTGCCGCGACGACACTACGGGAGGAAGAAATGTTCACTTGGTACAAGCAGTTGACGAACCGCGAGCGGGACACCTTCTGGGGCTGCTTCGCCGGCTGGGCAGTCGATGCGATGGATGCACAGCTCTTCAGCTTCGCGCTGCCGGTTCTCATTGCGGCCTGGGGAATGTCGACGGCACAGGCGGGCTATCTGGCGACGGCAACGCTGCTTTCCGCGGCGATCGGAGGATGGGCCTGCGGGTACCTGGCTGACCGCTTTGGCCGGGCCCGCATCATGCAGGTCACGATCCTGTGGTTCTGCAGTTTCACCTTCCTCGCCGGTTTTGCGCAGGATTTTCAGCAGCTGATGTTCCTGCGTATCATGCAAGGGCTGGGCTTCGGCGGCGAGTGGGCCGCCGGCGCGGTTCTCATGGGCGAGATCATCCGCGCCGAGCATCGCGGCAAGGCCGTCGGCACCGTCCAGAGCGGATTCGGCGTCGGATGGAGCGCGGCCGCTATACTGGCAGGATTGGTCCTGGCGTATTTGCCCCAGGACTATGGCTGGCGTGTTCTGTTGATGATCGGCGTCCTTCCTGGCCTTCTCGTTCTCTACCTGCGCCGCAAGATCGAGGAGCCGGAGATCTTCATCAAAACGCGCGAGTCCGTCGAGAAAGCCGGAAATCGTCCGGGATTGGGCGCGATCTTCCAGCCGGAAACACTGCCGATAACGGTGCTGTCGTCGCTGCTTGCATTCGGGGTGATTGGTGTTGGTGGTGCGATCGTCAACTGGCTGCCGACCTTCATGAAGACGGTGCGGGAGCTGTCGCCTGGCGCTTCGGGATATTACGTTTTCGTGGTGACGGGCGGCTCGTTCTTCGGATTTCTGGCGAGCGCATATCTGGCCGATCGCCTGGGCCGGCGGCGGACGTTCCAGCTGTTTCTGTTGTGCTCGTGGTCAATCACCATCGCCTACATGTTCCTGCCCCTCTCGGGCTGGCCGCTGATTGTCCTGGGCGCGCCGTTCGGCTTTTTCACGATCGGAAACTATGCGGCGCTAGGACCATTCTTCACCGAGCTTTTCCCTTCCGCCATTCGCGCAAGCGGCCAGAGCTTCGCCTATAATTTCGGCAAAGCGGCCGGCGCGGCGGCTGTATCGGCGATCGGGATATTGGCGCAGCATATCAGCCTGGCAGAGGCCATCGGCCTGGTTGCGCTGCTGGGCTACAGCATTGCGTTTGCTGCGACGCTCATGCTGCCAGAGACGCGCGGAATTCAACTGACGTCCGGCTATGAGCCTTCCACGTCACGTCCCGACATTGGGGCCACTTCGCGGCTGGGTCAGGACGCGGCCCTGCGCGCGAGACGGTAGCCCGCCCGAGTGCGCCCCAGGCCCTCTTCACGTTGCACGGCACCGCCGGTCGCCGACCATTTCCTGGAAATAAGTCCGCAAGGGATCAGCAGACGCGATGCGCAAAAGCATTTCGGTGGAAGGATTGAACCACAGACATCCAATCCCCAATGCCTGCCGGATCGGCAGCATGGTCTTTTCGGGAGCAATTCACGCTGCCAGCCCGACGACGCGCGCGGTGCCGGATGAGCTAGCGGGTCAAGCAGCCAATGTGTTCGCCAATATGCGGGCCATCATCGAAGCCGCAGGCGGCAGCGTGGAGGACATCATCAAGGTGGATGTCTATCTCCGCGACAGCACCGACAGAACTGCCGTGAATGAGGAATGGCTGCGGATGTTCCCCGATCCGGACTCGCGGCCGGCTCGCCATGTTCGACCGCTAACGGCAGACGGCCCGTCACTCGTTCAATGCGAGTTCGTTGCGGTTGTCTCTTGATTTCGGCGCAAGGTACTCGCGCCAGATTTCTTGCCGCCGGGCGGGACCTCACGCCCATCGCCGTCTTTTGGCCGCGTCGACGTTAAACCGGATTCCTCAGCAAGGCGACCGCGGCGCCGAGAGTCGCCGGCGTGCAGCTCAGGATCGTTCTGCTGGTTCGGGCAATGGATTGCTGGCCTGTTTCACGAAACAAACCGGGCAGGCTGGAAGGTGGCGAGCATTGGATGAGGTTCGCCGGTCAGGATCTCCTGGCCGAGCAGTTCTCCCACGATAAGGCCGAGTGTCGCCCCGCTGTGGCTGAACGCGACATGGTAGCCTGGGATAGAGTCCAACTGGCCGAGCACAGGCTCGCCGTCTGCAGGGATGGGTTTCGGTCCGACCCCATACCCATCGAGTCCGAGTTCAGGATTGCCTTCAAGGACGTGGCTGGCCGCATGCAACAGGCCTTTCACCGTCTCTTCCCGGACGCCGTAGGTCCCATCCGGGTTGATTTCGACCTCCTCTTCCGACCATGCCGAGTCCAGCACCAGGGCGCCGTCGAGGGTGGGTCGAACGGCGACGCGGGGTGTGTTCAAGACCGCCTTCAGAGGTGAGTTGAGGGGTTTGGTCCTCACCAGCAGCGAGATCGGCGTTGCGTCCGGGATCCGGACGCCGGACTCGGCGACAAGGGCCGGCACCGCGGCGCCCGTCGCGACCAGAACCGAGTCCGCTTCGATGGGGTCGCCGAGCGCACTTCTTACGCCGCGCGCGCGACCGTTGGCGACGTTCACCGATGCCTGGCCGGCGTTCTCCAGGAGCGTTCCTCCACGGGCCTTGAACTCACCGAGCAGCAGCCCGATGAGCGAGGGGAGATCCACCCATCCTTCTGCTGGATTGAAAATCGCTCCCTGCGGTGTAACGGCCGATGTGTCGATGCCCGGCGTCACAGCCGCGATCTCCTCCGGGCGCAGCAATCTCGCATCGTAGCCGATCGCCTTCTCGTGCTTGAAGACGGCTGCGATTTCGTTGCGTTCGTCGTCTGCATCCCACGTCAGTCCGCCATCGAACCGCAGCCAGTTGGCATCAGGCTGCTGCTGAGCCAGCGTGCGGTACCGGTCCAACCCGGCCATGCGCAGGGCATGGTACGCGGCCGAGCGTATGCGGGCCGAGTTCAGCCACGACAGGGAGCGTCCGGAAGCACCGCTGGCGACGGTACTTTCGGTGATGAGTGTGACCTGCGCACCAGCGCGCGCAAGATGCAGCGCGGTTGACACCCCGAAGATGCCGGCGCCCACCACGGCGACACGGTGCGATTGGACTGATGAGTTCATGGCTCTCTCTTTGTTTTGCGAGGCGTTAGACCGGCCAAGAAGGCTAGAGTGCAACGGACGTCAGGCGGTTCGAGGAGGGGACCTCCGATTGCTTGGCAATCTTCAATAGTTGACGAGCTTCTTCATGTAGCGGCGCCCCTCCAGCATTGGGTGCCGGCGCAGGTCGGCCAGCCTGTAGGCGAAGCGCCACAACGCGTCGAACAGCACCAGCGGCACCAGGTAAGGCTTGAAGCGCGCGTCCATGCCGGACAAATCGAGCTCGGCCGCGTCCATCAGCAGGATCCTGTCGGGATTGCCGTATTTCAGCAGGAAGTCGCGCGCGCGCTCGGCAAGCGGGCGCGTCTCGTCGAGGCCGAGCATGACGACGAAATTGGCGTCCCTGTCGACCACCTCGAATGGTCCGTGGAAGAACTCGTTGGCATGGATCGCCTGAGAGTCGTACCACTGCATCTCCATCAGCACGCAGATCGAAAAGGAATAGGCTGCGCCGTAGGCCGCGCCGCTCGCCACGGTATATATCGCCTGCTGATCGGCAAACCGCGGGGCGAAATCCTCGAAAAGTCCGGCGTAGCGGCGGTGCGCACGTTCAATTGCCGGCTGGAGTTGTGCCAGGCTGTCAAGCAGCGGCGGCAACAGGGCCGATCCGTCGGTCTGGTCGAGCAAGCCGGCGAGCAGCATGTAGAGCACGCCGTAGTTGCTGCAGGCGGAATCGATCGGCGCTCCCGTTGTGTAGGACGCCTGGTAGCCGACGACGTGGTCGACCGCTTCCGCCAATGGCGACTTCGGATCGAGCGTCATGCCGATGGTGACGGCGCCGCGCGCGCTGGCGTGTCGAGCCGCGCGTACGGTTTCCTTCGTGGTGCCGGTCTGCGAACACAAGATGACGACAGCGGCAGGTCCGAGCCTTCGCGGGTCGCGGCCGATGAACTCCTCGGCATTGTAGGCGTCCGAAGCCAGCGAAGCCGCATGCCTGTCCAGGAAATATTTGCCGGCCATCATGACTGAGAGCGATCCGCCACAGCCGACCAGAAAGACATGCGAGACGCGCCTGGCGTGCAGCGATGCCAGGGCCTGACCGACGTCCGGGTTGAGTCTCACTTCCGCTTGCTCCTCGTATGGCTTATCGATCGCACCCCATTTGACATCGCGTCGAGCAGTGTGCGAACGTTCTCACAAATCCAATAGTCCGAAAGTGACAAGATGGTCAAGATCGCCGCCATGGGCGACAATGTGGTCGACTGCTATGTCTCGCGCTCGCAGATGTATCCGGGCGGCAACTGCCTCAATGTGGCCGTCCATGTCCGCCGCTTCGGCGGACACTCGGCCTATATCGGCGCCATCGGCAAGGATCCGGCCGGCGATCTCATCCACGCGGCGTTGAGTGCGGAACAGGTCGACATCAGCCATTTGCGGCGGCTCGACGGACCGACCGCCTATTGCCTGATCGGCCATCGCGGGAACGACCGGGTGTTTCTCAGCTTCGATCTCGGCGTCTCCATGTTTGCGCCTTCATCAGGGGACCAGATGTTCCTTCGCGACTTTTCGGCCGTCCATGTCGGTCAGTCGAGCGGGCTCGATGCCTATGTCCAGAAGGCCGCTGCAATGACGCGCCTTTCCTATGACTTCTCGACCCGCAGAGATCACGAACACTTTGGAAAGATTGGGCCGCACTGTTTCCTCGCCTCGGTCTCCGCGGGTGATCTTTCGCAAGCTCAGGCCGCCGCCATCACAACGGATCTGCTCGCGGTTGGGGCGAAATGGGTGCTCCTCACGCGCGGCACGCAGGGGGCCACGCTGGCCGGCAGCGAAGGCCGATTCTCGGTGCCGGCAATGCCAACCGATGCAGTCGACACACTCGGTGCCGGCGACACCTTCATTGCGCGCACGCTGTTTGGCCTGTTGAAAGAGGAGCATCCGCAGGATGTCCTCGCCCAGGCGGCGATCGCAGCCGCCGCCACCTGCGGCCACTATGGCGCATTCGGCTATGCCGCAAAGCTCAACATCGGCTGCAGAGATGTCGGTGCTCACTCGGGGCCGGAGTCGACCAAGCGGTGAGCCGCGATATTGCAATGTCCAGTGACGTGTTGACGAAGCCACGCTTCGCTGATATCAAAATGAGAACGTTCTCATATCGATGGGGCTGATGGAGCGCCTTTTCGATCGGATGTGCGTTGGTTTGGCCGGGAGAATCCACGTTTGAGGGACGAGGGATCGCGGCGTCAAATCTCATGTGTGACCATTTTCCGCGGAGGAGTTGAATGCAGAAAATCTTGAACAGACGTGCGGTGGCGGGCTGCGGCCTTGCGCTGGCAGTCGCGGCGCTTACGGCGTTCGGGGCTGTGACCGGTTCGCCGCAGGCCCAGGCGGCCGACAATCCCTACAACCTCATCGATCCGAACGTCATCAGCGTCGGCACCATGGGCGACGCCAAGCCTTACGTCTTCACCGAGGCCGACGGGACTTTCAGCGGCTTCGACGCGGAACTTTTCCGCGACGTCGCGCACCGTCTCGGCTTCAAGGAGGACCAGGTCGTCTTCACCGGCATGGATTTCGCAGCCCTACTGCCTTCGGTAGCCAACGGCCGTTTCGATGTCGGCGTCGCCGCGATCGGAACCACGGACGAGCGCAAGAAGACGGTGGATTTCAGCGACGGCTATCTGGCCGGCTACCTCTCCATCATCTCCGCCGACCCCGCCCTCAGCAGCAACGAGAGCACCGCCGGAAAGCGCATCGGCGTCATCCAGGGGACGTTGCAGGAGATCTATGCGGAGAAGAATCTGAAGGGTGACATCGTCAAGTTTCCCGACAACAACTCCGCGGTCGCCGCGCTCAACAACGGCACGATCGATGGTCACTTCACCGATTATGAATCGGCAAAGCAGTATGTCGAGCGCTACCCCAGCCTGAAGATCACCATGAACGTGCCTTCTTTCGATGCGCCGGCCGGATTCGTCGTGAAGAAGGGCAACGATGCCTTCCGCGAAGCGTTGAACAAGGCGCTTCATGAAGCCATGCAGGACGGCACCTGGAAGCGGCTGCACGAGAAGTGGTTCCCGGGCACACCGATGCCGGATGAGTACCTTCCGAAGTCCTGAGGTTCTGGCCTGTTACGAGCCACACCGGCGCAAAGGATTGACACCGGGCCGGGCCTGCCACAGCGGCCCGGCTCTTTCCGCATATGGAGTTTGAATGGGCTGGTTCGAGCATTTTAGCCGCAGCTTCCTTGACTGGGAGGCGATGGCCGCCGTCCTGCCGACGATGGTCGCAGTCGGCCTCAAGAACACGCTCATCCTTGCCGCGGCCTCGACGCTGCTCGGCATCGTGATCGGCATCGTCCTGGCCGTGATGGGAATTTCCGACAACCGGGCCCTCAAGCTCGTCGCCCGCATCTACACCGATATATTCCGCGGCCTGCCGGCGATCGTCACCATCCTCATCATCGGCCAGGGCTTCGCGCGAATGGGCCGTGATCTCTTCGGGCCTTCGCCCTATCCCCTCGGCATTCTGGCGCTCAGCTTGATCGCCGGCGCCTATATCGGCGAGATTTTCCGCGCCGGGATCCAGAGCGTGGAGCGCGGCCAGCTCGATGCCACGCGCACGCTCGGGATGACCTATGGCCAGGGCATGCGGCTGGTGGTGATTCCGCAGGGCATCCGGCGCGTCCTGCCGGCGCTGGTCAACCAGTTCATCGGCAATGTGAAGGATTCGAGCCTTGTCTACTTCCTCGGCCTGCTGGCGTCGGAGCGCGAGCTGTTCCGGGTCGGCCAGGACCAGGCGGTGGTCACCGGCAATCTCTCGCCGCTGCTGCTTGCCGGCATCTTCTATCTCGTCATCACCGTGCCGCTCACGCACCTCGTCAACTACATCGATGCAAGGATGCGGACAGGGCGGCGCCTCACCGAGGTGCACAGCGGCCTTAAGGAGGTCGCGGAGCTCGCGGATGCCGAGGTCTCGGGCGAGGCTGGCGCGCCGGCCGGACCGGGCAGCGAGAAAGCCGCGAGTTTTAGGGGAGGGGGCATCGATGTGAGAAACATCGACATGGCATATGGCGCCGTCCAGGTGCTGCACGATGTCAGCCTGACCGTGCAGCCGGGCACGGTGACCTGCCTGATCGGGCCGTCCGGGTCGGGCAAGTCGACCTTGTTGCGCTGCCTGAACCGGCTGGTGGAATGCCGGTCCGGCGACATCCTGCTCGATGGCGAAAGCATCTACCGTCAGACGCCCGACCAGCTCAGGCGCCGCGTCGGCATGGTCTTCCAGCAATTCAACCTGTTTCCGGATCGGACTGCGCTCGCCAACGTGACGCTCGCCCTGCGCAAAGTGAAAGGACTGGCCAAGGACAAGGCGGAGCGCATCGCAGAGATGCGGCTGCGCGATGTGGGCCTGCTGGAGCGCAAGCACCATCGGCCGGCGAATCTCTCCGGAGGCCAGCAGCAGCGTGTCGCCATCGCCAGGGCCCTGGCGCTCGATCCCGAGGTGATGCTCTTCGACGAAGTCACCAGCGCGCTCGACCCCGAGCTCGTCAAGGGCGTGCTCAACCTGATGGCCGATCTCGGGCGGCGCGGCATGACGATGGTGGTCGTCACGCACGAGATGAACTTCGCCCGCAAGGTCGCGGACCAGGTCGTGTTCATGGATGAAGGACGCATCGTGGAAGCCGGGCGCCCCTCGGATCTGTTCGACAACCCGCAAAGCCCGCGGCTGCGCCGGTTCCTTTCCGAGGTGCTCTGAGCGTCCGGCGGGCAGGCCCGGCCCGGCCGTCTGAGCCGCTTGCCACCTGGGAGGCGAAGCTTGTACCAGCGGGCAGGATCCGAGGGCGCATGTTCGTTGCGACTCGGCGGGTAAGAGGGCGGAACGGTGGCTGACAGATCATCGAGCAAGGTCACCATCATCGAGGTGGCACGAAAGGCAGGCGTGAGCCCGGCCACGGCGGGCAGGGTGCTTGGCTCCTATGGATACGCCAGCGATGCCATCCAGCAGAAGGTGCGCGAAGCAGCCGAGGCGCTCGGCTATCGTCCGAACCGCCTGGCGCGTGGCCTGATCACCGGCAAGACGCAAACCATCGGCGTCGTCGCCGGCGACATGGAAAGCCCGTTCTACGCCAGCGTGCTGCGAGGCATCAGCGACGTCGCGCGCAAGCGCGGCTTCGGAGTGATCATCACCAACAGCGACGAGAATGAGCAGCTCGAGCAGGAGGCTGTCCAGTTGCTGCTGGAGAAGCAGGTGGACGGGCTTTTGGTGTCCTCGGCTGCGCTGGACGGTGCCGGCCATTTGCGCACCGCGCTCTCCTCGAGCTGTCCGATCGTGCAGTTCGACCGCATCGTGCGGGGCCTCGACACCGATGCGGTCGTTCTCGACAATGTGGCGGCGGCGCGCGATTGCGTGACGCGGCTGTTCGAAGCGGGCCACCGCCGGATCGGCATCATCGCCGAGCTGTGGTCGACGCCCTCGGTCGATTTCGAGATGGTTCTCGCCGACGTGCCTTTGTCAGGCGCCAATGTCCACTACCTCTATCCGAGCTGGCAGCGTTTCCTGGGCTACCTCGAGGCGCATCGGACATTCGCCGTTCAGCCCGATCCGGCGCTGATCAGGCGTGTGAGCGCCTACTCCACTGCCAGTGCTCGCAAAGAAGCTATCGATGTCCTTCAGCTGAGCGATCCGCCTTCGGCTCTTTTCGCGGCCGACGGCGTGATGTCGACCGGGACAATGGAAGCGATTTCTTCATTGAGTCTGGCCCTGCCTGGCGAACTCTCACTGGTGTGCTTCGACGATCTGGATTGGATGAGCTTCCTGAAGCCTGGCATCGCAACCATTGCCCAGCCGGCTCATCAGATCGGCGTTGCCGCGACGGAAATGCTGCTTGACCGGATTGAGGGACAATCAGGACCGGTCAAGCATGTGATCCTGCCCGGGCGCTTTCTGGAACGACAGTCGATTGCTCCGTTGAAACCATAGAGCACGTTGTCTCAGAACCGCTGCACACTTCTAAGCGCATGCATTGGAGCGGTTCATCGTTGCGCAGAACGTTGAACCGCTCCAACTCCTTGTTTGCGTTTGTAGCCGGGGCGGCTCCCGATCAGTCCTCGTCGCCGCCGAATTGCGACAGCGCCCGGCTGCCGCGCCAGCGTAGGTACATCGGCAGGAGCAGCGCGGTCATCGCCAGGCTCCACAGGATCACCGCGATCCAGGAGTGGAACAGGAACATCGGATCGCCCTGGCTGATCTGCAGCCCCTGGCGGAGACTCTTTTCCGACATCGGCCCGAGGATCATGCCGACCACCACCGGCGCGATCGGATAGCCGAAACGCCGGAGCAGGTAGCCGAGAATGCCGAACAGCATCAACAGACCCAGGCCGAACGAGATCGGGATCGGGCCGAGGAAGTAGGTCGAGCCGTCGGCGCCGATCGTGCCGAGCGTCGCGAACACCAGGATGCCGGCATAGAGCCACGGCCGGGGGATGGCGAGCAGCTTCACCCACAGGCCGATCAGCGGCAGGTTGAGGACCAGCAGCATGAAGTTCGCCACCAGCAGGCTGGCGATCAGCCCCCAGACCAGCGGCGCATTGGTGGCGAAGAGCAACGGGCCGGGCTGAAGACCGAACTGCTGAAAGCCGGCCAGCATGATCGCCGCGGTTGCCGTGGTGGGCAGGCCGAGTGTCAAGAGCGGCACCAGTGTGCCGGCTGCCGAGGCGTTGTTGGCGGCCTCGGGACCGGCGACGCCCTCGATCGCGCCCTTGCCGAACTCCTCCGGGTGTTTCGCAAAGCTCCGCTCCGCGGAATAGGAGAGAAAGCTCGAAATGTCGGCGCCGCCGGCCGGCATGGCGCCGATCGGGAAGCCGATTGCGGTGCCGCGCAGCCACGGCTTCCAGGAGCGCTTCCAGTCCTCGCGGGTCATCCAGACCGAGCCTTTTACGCGTTCGATCTTCTCCTCGCCGAAGGCATGGGTCGAGACGACCGCAAGGGTCTCGCCTATGGCGAACAGCGCGACGGCCAAGGTGGTGACCGAAATGCCGTCCAACAAGTTCGGGAACCCCATCGAAAGACGCGCCTGGCCGGTCAGCTGGTTGATGCCGATGAGCCCCAGCGCCAGGCCGATGAAAAGGGCGGTCAGTCCGCGCAGGGTTGAGTCGCCGAAGGCAGCCGAGACGGTCATGAAGGCGAGCAGCATCAGCGCGAAATATTCCGCCGGCCCGAAGGACAGCGCGAACTTGACCACGCTCGGCGCGATGAAGGCGAGGCCCAGCGTCGCCAGCAGTCCGGCGACGAACGAGCCGATGGCAGCGGTGGCCAGCGCCGGGCCGCCGCGGCCCGAACGGGCCATCTTGTTGCCCTCCAGCGCGGTCACGATCGAGGCGCTTTCGCCGGGCGTGTTGAGCAGGATCGAGGTGGTCGAGCCGCCATACATGCCGCCGTAGTAGATGCCGGCGAACATGATCAGCGATCCCGCCGGATCGAGCTTGTAGGTTACGGGCAGCAGCAGCGCGACGGTAAGCGCCGGACCGATGCCGGGCATGACGCCGACCGCGGTGCCGAGCGTGACGCCGATCAGCGCGTAGAAAAGTTTCGCCGGTTCGAGGGCGGTCAGCAGCCCCTGTCCCAGCAGGGCAAACGTATCCATGAACGTGCCTCCGGGCCTAGAAAACTTGTTCCAGCGGACCCGCTGGCAGCGAGAGCTGCAGGCCCTTGGCGAAAACGAACCAGACGACAAAGGAGAACGCGATTCCGATCGGCACCGTCCGCCACAGCGGCCCCTTGCCGAAACCCTTGGCGGCGGCAGCGAACAGCAGACCGGTCGCGATGGAGAAGCCCAACGTCTTCATGGTCAGCAGTTGCGCCGCGAGTCCGCCAACGATCCAGATCATCGGCGGCAGGTCCTGAGCACCGCGCTCGGGGAAGTCGCCTCGCCAGGCCTCTACCGCGGTCAGCACGCCGAGCACGAAAAGGCCGGTGGCGACAACATAGGGGAACGTCTTTGGCCCGACTGGGGCGGATATGGCCACGCCGCCACTGTTCAGCGTGCTCCACGCAATGCCGACGGCGACCAGCAGGAGGGCCGCGGCGATGGCGAACGCCGCCCCGTCGGGGCGGCGTTCGTTCTTGGTCGGGTGCGGATCGCTCATTTCACCAGACCGATCTGCTTCAGGATTTCCGAGGTGGACTCGCTGTCCTTCTTGAGCTGCGCGGCGAAATCGTCACCGGCCAGGTAGGTGTTGGCCCAGCCCTTGTCCGCAAGCACCTTCTGCCAGGAAGGCGACTGCACCATCTTGTCGATGTCACCGAGGATGGCAGTCTTCTGTTCCGCCGAGATGCCGGGGGCGGCCGCGACCATTCGCCAATTCTGGATCGACACGTCGATTCCAGCCTCCTTGAAGGTCGGGGCGTCGATGCCCTCGATCTTGGCGTCCGAGGAGATGCCGATAATGCGCAAGGTGCCGGACTTGATCTGTTCCTTGAACTCACCGTAGCCGGAAAGGCCGACGGTGACCTGGTTGCCAAGGATCGCCGCGAGAGCCTCGCCGCCGCCGGCGAAGGCGATGTAGTTGACCTTGGTCGGATCGACACCCGCGGCCTTGGCGATCAGGCCGGCCGTGATGTGATCCGTGCCGCCGGCAGAGCCGCCGCCCCAGGAGACGGAGCCCGGGTCGGCCTTCAGCTTCGCCACCAGACCGGCCATGTCCTTGATGTCGGACGCGGCGGGCACGACGAGGGCTTCATACTCGCCGGTCAGGCGGGCAATCGGCGTCACCTCGGCGAGCGTCACAGGCGAACTGTTGGTGAGGATCGCGCCGACCATGACGTAGCCGCCCACGATCAGCTGGCTGGCGTCGCCTTTGGCCTGGTTGACGAATTGGGCGAGCCCGATCGTGCCGCCGGCGCCCGGAACGTTGGTCACCTGCACGCTGCCGGAAATCTTCTCGTCCTGCAGGGCCGATTGCATCGAGCGCGCGGTCTGGTCCCAGCCGCCTCCCGGCGCAGCCGGCGCCAGGATTTTATAGTCCTCCGCCATGGCGGGCACAGCCATCGCGCCAGCCAGAAGCGCAGCCAAAATGTAATGTTTCATCAAACTTCCTCCCTTGTGACCTGCCAATGACCCGCCACCCTGCGCGCAAGGCTCATGCAAGCCGTGCCAGCCGGACAGGTCCTGTTTTGATGCGTCATGATCCACTGCATTCGCGGTCGGTCGCGACGAGAATACGAATGGCGTACTGATTTCGAGCGCAGCCCTTGCCGCCTCGAGGTCTCCTCCCTCCCGACAGCGTCGGTCGCCTGTCGCGACCGTTAGTAGTTGGGGATGCTAGCCGTCAAAGCTGTCAAAAGCCTGACGTTCCAAACCCGATCGACGTCCGCCGCGGAAGCATGCTGCCGCTGACAGCGATGGCTCTTTGCCGGCAATGCCTGCGGCGACGTTACCCCTCCGGCGACGGCCGTGCGCCTTTCTCGACCATGGCAGTGACGCGGCATTGCAGCCAGGAGCAGAGCGCTTCAATGCCGCGTCGAATGGATAAGGGCCTGCCAGGCTTTGATGAACCTTGCCCGCTTGATGGGATCGAGAAAGACCAGCAGCGAAGCGTCCAGGGCAATCGGCTGCGATGGTATCGAATCCGCCGGGCGATAACTCTCCAAGCTCGCGAAGCGCGCCTGAATCTTCGGCGCCAACAGGAAATCCAGAAAGGCTCCACCCAGATCCGGACGCTTGGCCTCGCGCGGAATCATCGCCACGCGCGAGAGCACCAGCGTATAGTCCGCCGGGAGGACGATCTCGATGGGCGCACCACGCTGCTTGCGGGCGAGCGCATAGGAGCCCAGAACATTGTAGGCGATGAGGACATCTCCCTTCTCGACCTTGTCCAGCATCTCGCCGCTGCAGCAATGAAGTGCCACGTCCGCGCGGCCGAGGCTCTGCACCAGCGCGGTGTATGTGTTGGAGTGGATCGAGTCCTGAGTGGCGAACAAATAGCCAAGGCCGCTCAGCCCGATGTCGTATGTGGCAACCCGGCCGCGCAGCTTCTCCCTGTTTCGGTCGATGAACTGGGCAAGTTGCTCGCGCGACTGAGGGGGTGGGCCAAGCGCCGACAGGCCAACGTTGTAGACAGTGACTGCCGGCTCGGCCGAGATGGCGAAGGCCGCGTTGCGCCAGGAGGGCCAACGGGGGGAGGCTGCGGACGACAGGAAGTGTTCGTGCGCGAATCCGTCGTTGACGAGCTTGATCTGGAGGTCGGCGGCCGTGCTGATGGTCAGGTCCGGCGAGGTGGGCCGGCCGGCCCTGATGCGGTTGTAAAGGTCCGCCGACTGGAGATCGGAATAGGTGATGGACATGTTGGGATGGAGATTCAGGAAGCTTTCGATGACGGGCTTCAGCTCCTGCAGATCGGTCGATCCCCAGATCACAAGGTGCGAGCTGGCGTCTTGCGGCCCGAAACGGGTCACCACGTCGGCGGCCGACGCGGTCGCCCAGAAAATCAACGCCAATCCCATCGCCAACGGAAGCCGGCACCTCATTGGCTGAACTCTTCCGGAGGCTGATAGGGGGGAAGACCATTTTCACGACCAAACCTCCGCCTTCGCGATCATGGAAGGACAGGATCGCATCGTGGCGCCGCATGACGTTGGCGACGATGGCAAGACCAAGACCGCTCCCCGCTGTGTTGTGGGAGCGTGAGCCGCGTACGAAACGCTCGGTTATGTGCTGACGGTCCTCGCGCGTATGCCGGGGCCGCGATCCTCTATCCTGAGGACAGCGCGGCCGTTCTCCAGACTGAGCTGCACCGTTATGGGCTCTGCCGCGCCGGCGTATTTCAGGGCGTTGTCGAGCAGGTTCTTGACCGCTTCGGTCAGCATCAAGGCGTCGCCCTCGACATACGGCGCGGTTTCGAGGGTTTCGATGCGCAGGTTGACCTTCGTTCCCGTCCGCGACTCGAACTCGTCCGTGGCGAGTTCGACCAGCTCCAGCAGGTCGATCGGCACCAGCGACGCGATCTCGCCGCGGTGCGCGACCATCGTGTCGGCCAGCAACTGATCGGCGAGGCGGCTGACGACGATCGCATTCCAGTGGATGGTGCGCAGATGCTGGCGCACGCTGCTTCCGTCAGGTTCATCCATCGCCGATTCGACCTGCACGCTGAGATTGGACAGCGGCGTACGAAGCTGGTGCGCGGACTCGGCGATGAAGTTCTGCATGCGCGCATGCAGGGCGGTCAACCGCCCGATCAAGAAGTTCAGTGCCGCGACCAGATGGCGGATTTCCCGGGGAACCGGGATGTCGAGCGCTTTGAGGCTCGACGGGTCGTTGGCGACAATCGCCCGCTCGATCGTATCCAGCGGCTGCAGCGCGCCGCGGACTGCCAGCCAGACCAATCCGATCGCCAGCAGCATCAGGCCGGCCGCGGGCCCGAACGATCGCCGCAGGAGATCCGACGCAAAGTGCTGCTGCTCCTCATCCGTCTCCGCGACGACGATGGTCACCCAGCCCGATTGACTGCCGCCCGAGATGAAGCGGCCGAGCTTGCAGATGCGCACCGATACGCCGAGAAAGACCCCGTTGCTGAACTCGGGATTCGGGGAGTTTGCGGGTGGAAGATCGGCGGCGAGATCTCCATAGCCTGTGATCAGCGAACCATCCGGAGCGGTGACCCGGTAGAAGATCCGGCTCGAGGTGCGGCTTGCGAGGATTGCATGGGACGAATAGGGCAGGTCGACCGTCGGCGCGCCATCGTCATACTGGACAGCGTCAGCGATGGACAGCGCCGAAGCGGCGATCAGATGGTCGAAGGATCGCTCCGCCGCCCGCTGCGCGTGGAAATGCATGTAAGAAAACAGGATGAGCCCGAGCACGATGAAGACCGGCACCAGCCGGCCGAACAATCGAGCGCGGATGGAATGCGTTTCATTGCCGCTTTTTGTGTTCGGCGACGTAGCCTTCCCCCCAAACCGTCCTGATGTCGACCTGTGTGCCGGCGAGCTTTTTCCTCAGGCGTGAAACATAAAGTTCGACGGCATTCGGCGCCGCCGGTTCATCGAAGGCGAAGAGGTGATCCAGAATGGCATCCTTGGTCAACAGGTGATCGAGCTTTCCAAGGAACAGTTCGAGCAGCCGGAACTCCCGCTGCCCGAGGGGAACGTGATGACCGTCGATTTCCACCCGCCGGCGAGCCAGGTCGAACGTGAGATTTGCAATCGTAATCGTGCTGCTCGCATGGCCGTGCGGGCGCAGGAGCAGCGCGCGAATCCGCGCTTCGATCTCGGTGAGCTCGAAAGGTTTGACGACATAGTCGTCCGCGCCGATGTCGAGCACCCGCACCTTTTCCTCAAGCCCGCCACGTGCGGTCATGACCAGAACCGGCACAGTTGCCTTCCTGGCTCGCAAACGACCGAGGAAAATCTCGCCATCCACTTTTGGCAAGATCAGGTCGAGCAGGACCAGGTCGTATACGCCCTCCTGGAAAAGCTGATTGGCGCTCTCGCCGTCCTTCGCCCAGTCGACGGCATAGCCCGAACGTCGCAAGCGCCCGATCACAGCCGTGGCCTGATCGACGCTGTCCTCCACAAACAGAATACGCATGGCTGCCGAACAACCCTCCCTGTCGCAGGCACCTCACCCCGGGCTTCCCGTACCTCCTTCAGTTCGTTCGGGGCGCTTCAGTGACAGGTTACTGACAGCTTTGCGGGTCAATATCAAGCAAATATCCGGCCGAGACTCATACTTCGTTGAGGCTGACAAAAATCTGGGAGGAATTTTGTTGGTTTGTGCTCCAGCGCGGGCCGAACCAGGATATATTCTTATGAATTTTATAAGAATGTCCTGTGGTATCGGCATACAACTGCAAAGATATATTTCAACAACACAAGCGTTAGGTGCAGCTATCTCTGGTTTGCGCCTATATTCCAGGTGGCGCACCTTTCGTGGTTTATTGTGCAATGGTCCCAAAGCATCCTCCGGCTTCAGCGGCATAAGGCCGTTCTGGCCTGCGGGCTTGGCAAGGCGGATTCTCGCCCGGAGAGGAGTGCGGAAATGATTGCCAAATCCCTCGACAGCTTCAATTGCCGCCGCACGCTCTCCGCGGGTGGCGCCGACTATGTCTATTTCGACCTCGCCGAGGCCGAGAAGAACGGTCTGAGCGGCGTCTCGCAGCTGCCCTTTTCGATGAAGGTGCTGCTGGAGAACCTTTTGCGCAACGAGGACGGCCGCTCGGTCACCCGGCAGAGCATCCAGGCGGTCGCCGGCTGGCTGAGCGACAAGGGCACCGCCGGCGTCGAGATCGCCTACCGCCCGGCGCGCGTCTTGATGCAGGACTTCACCGGCGTTCCGGCGGTGGTCGACCTGGCGGCGATGCGCGACGGCATCAAGGCGCTCGGCGGCGATCCGGAAAAGATCAATCCGCTGGTGCCGGTCGACCTGGTCATCGACCATTCCGTCATCGTCGACGAGTTCGGCACGCCGATGGCGTTCGCGCGAGACCTCGCTGGCGCCGGGCAGCCAGGTGGTGGCCGAGTATCTGGAGAAGTCGGGGCTGCAGAAGGAGCTCGACCAGATCGGCTTCAACCTGGTCGGCTTCGGCTGCACCACCTGCATCGGCAATTCCGGCCCGCTGCCGGCGCCGATCTCGAAAACCATCAACGACAAGGGTCTGATCGCCGCCGCGGTGCTGTCCGGCAACCGCAACTTCGAGGGCCGCGTCTCGCCCGACGTGCAGGCCAACTACCTCGCCTCGCCGCCGCTGGTGGTGGCGCATGCGCTGGCCGGCACGGTGACCAGGGACCTGACTGCCGAGCCGCTCGGCGAGGGCCGCGACGGCCAGCCGGTCTATCTGAAGGACATCTGGCCGAGCGCGGCCGAGATCCAGGAGTTCATCGAGAAGAACGTCACCCGCGAATTGTTCGCGCGCAAATATGCCGACGTCTTCAAGGGCGACGCTTACTGGCAAGGGGTCAAGGCGCCGGAAGGCCAGACCTATGCCTGGGACGACAACTCGACCTATGTCCAGAACCCGCCCTACTTCGCCGGCATGGCGCGCAGCTTCGGCACGGTCGGCGACATCAGGGGCGCGCGCGTGCTCGGCCTGTTCGGCGACAAGATCACCACCGACCACATCTCGCCGGCGGGTTCGATCAAGGCCGCCTCGCCGGCCGGCAAGTACCTGACCGAGCATGGCGTCGGCGTCGCCGACTTCAACCAGTACGGCACCCGGCGCGGCAACCATGAGGTGATGATGCGCGGCACCTTCGCCAACATCCGCATCCGCAACCACATGCTGGGCGAGAACGGCCGCGAGGGCGGCTACACCATCCACTATCCCTCGAAGGAGGAGATGTCGATCTACGACGCGGCGATGGCCTACAAGCAGGAAGGCGTGCCGCTGGTCATCTTCGCCGGCGTCGAATACGGCAACGGCTCCTCGCGCGACTGGGCGGCCAAGGGCACCAACCTGCTTGGCGTGCGCGCCGTCATCGCCCAGTCCTTCGAGCGCATCCACCGCTCCAACCTGGTCGGCATGGGCGTCATCCCCTTCGTCTTCGAGGACGGCACCTCCTGGGCCTCGCTCAACCTCAAGGGCGACGAGCTGGTCGAGATCGACGGGCTCGACGCGATCAAGCCGCGCCAGAAGATGGCGGCCAGGCTCACCTATGGCGACGGCACCGTGAAGACCATCCCGATCGTCTGCCGCATCGATACGCTGGACGAACTCGACTACTTCAAGAACGGCGGCATCCTGCAATACGTGCTGCGGGATCTGGCTGCGTAATCAAACATCAACGATCTCAGCATGATAGGGAGAAGAACCGTGACAAAAGCCGTTCCCGCCACCCTGATACCCGGCGACGGCATCGGTCCTGAAATCTCGGATGCCGTGGTCCAGATTCTCGACGCCGTCAACGCGCCGTTCGAATGGGACCGTCAGTTTGGCGGCCTGGCAGGCATCGAACAGGGCGGCGAGCCCATGCCGCAGGCCACGCTCGACAGCATCCGCCGTACCAAGCTGGCTCTGAAGGGTCCGCTGACGACGCCCGTCGGCGGAGGCTTCCGCTCCGTCAATGTGCGGTGACGGGAGACGTTCGGACTGTATGCCAATGTTCGTCCGGCCAAGACGCTGGTCTCCGGCGGGCGCTATGACGACATCGATATCGTGCTGATCCGCGAGAATCTCGAAGGTCTTTACGTCGCCTTCGAGCACTTCATCCCGGTGGGCGACGATCCGCAGGCGGTGGCGATCTCGCAGGGCATCAACACCAAGGCCGAATGCCGGCGCATCGTGAAATACGCCTTCGACTATGCGCTGGCCAACGGGCGCAAGAAGGTCACGGTCGTACACAAGGCGAACGTGCTGAAGGCGCTCACGGGCATTTTCCTCGCCGCCGGCAAGGAAATCGCTAAGGAATATGAAGGCCGCGTCGCGATGGACGACCGCATCGTCGACGCCTGCGCCATGCAGCTCGTCATGAAGCCCGAGCAGTTCGATGTCATCGTGACCACCAATCTGTTCGGCGATATTCTTTCCGACCAGATCGCCGGCCTGGTTGGCGGTCTCGGCATGGCGCCGGGAGCCAATATCGGCCCCGACGCCGCGATCTTCGAAGCGGTCCACGGGTCAGCTCCCGACATCGCGGGCAAGGGGATCGCCAATCCGTTGGCCTTGCTGCTTGCTGCCTGCCTCATGCTGGAACATGTTGGCGAGGGTGCGAAGGCAGAGGCGATCCGCAAGGCGGTGGACACTGTCCTGAACACCGACAACATCCGGACCGGCGACCTCGGCGGCAATACCTCAACGAAGGACTTCGCGGCAGCGATCGTAAAGCGACTGGCATGACACAAACGCAAACAACGAATGCTCCTCCCGAGCAAGACAAGCGGACCGAAATGCGGATGGTAAAAGGATCAGACCTTCTCGTTGCCGCCCTCGAGAACGAGGGGGTGGATCGAATTTTCGGAGTGCCCGGCGAAGAGAATCTCGACGTTGTCGAGTCGCTGCGCAATTCGAAGATCCAGCTTATCCTGACCCGGCATGAGCAGGCCGCCGCATTCATGGCCGCCACCTACGGACGCCTGACCGGAAGGCCGGGCGTCTGCATTTCCACCTTGGGACCGGGTGCTCTCAATTTTTCGACGGGTGCGGCCTATGCCCATCTCGGCGCGATGCCGATGGTCATGATCACGGGCCAGAAGGCGATCATGAGCAGCCGCCAGGCGCGCTTCCAGATCGTCGATGTCATCGCCTCGATGAAGCCGTTGACCAAGATGACCCGCCAGATCGTCAGTGCCGCCAGCATTCCCACGATTGTGCGGGATGCCTTCCGCACCGCGATGGAGGAGCGGCCCGGCCCGGTCCATCTCGAATTGCCTGAAGACATCGCCGGCGACGAGGTGGAGGCCGTGCCGGTGGTGCCGGTCCATCCGATCGAGATTCCGGTTGCGCATCGCACCGCGCTCGACCGCGCCGCCGAGATGATCATCCAGGCCAAGCGTCCGCTGATCATGTTCGGCGCCGCGGCCAGCCGGCCGCGCGGGACCTATGGTATCTCGAGCTTCGTGCGGCGCACCGGCATCCCGTTCTTCAATACGCAGATGGGCAAGGGCACGGTGCCCGGCGGCTCCAACCTCTACATGGGCACCGCCGCGCTATCCGAGCGTGACTACGTGCACGATGCGGTCGACAAGGCCGACCTGATCATCTCGATCGGACACGATACGGTCGAGAAGCCGCCCTTCATCATGGGGCCGAAGGGACCGAAGGTGATCCATGTCGGCTATACGCCGGCGACGGTCGAGCAGGTCTTCTTCCCGCATGCCGAGGTGGTGGGCGATGTCGGCCCGAGTCTCGAACTTTTGGCGGACCGGATCGAAGGCAAACTGCCCAACGCCGCCGCCCTGCTGCCGCTGCGCCAGGAGATCCTGGCCAAGATCGCGGATCGCGCCGACGAGGACCGCTGGCCGGTGACGCCGCAGCGCCTCGTCCACGACATTCGCGGGGTGATCCCCGAGAATGGCATCCTGGCGCTCGACAACGGCATGTATAAGATCTGGTTCGCGCGCAACTACCGGACCTATGTCGCCAACACCGTGCTGCTCGACAACGCGCTGGCGACGATGGGCGCGGGGCTGCCCTCGGCCATGATGGCTGCCATGCTCTACCCGAATCGCCGCGTCATGGCGGTGTGCGGCGACGGCGGCTTCATGATGAACAGCCAGGAGCTGGAGACGGCGGTTCGGCTTAAGCTGAACCTCGTCGTGCTCATCCTCGACGATGGCGCCTACGGCATGATCCGCTGGAAGCAGGCGGTCGACAACTTCCCGGACTTCGGCCTGACCTTCAGCAATCCGGACTTCGTGACCTATGCGCAGGCCTATGGCGCGAAGGGCACGCGGGTCCAGTCCCTGGAGGAGTTCGCGCCGACGCTCGAAGCCGCCTTCCAGGGCGGAGGGGTTCATGTCGTGGCGGTGCCGATCGACTATTCGGAAAACATTCGCGTGCTCATCGACGAACTGCGGGGGCGTACGTCGAAGCCTGCGGATGCCTGATCAAGTTGCACGGGCGGAGGCCGTGCGAGGCTAGAGCACTTCGCGTTTCGGAGGAAAGCGGAAATGTTTTAGCCGGACCGCCCCCAGGGCGGTTGTAACAAGGAATTGGCTTCTTGATTGGCCAGGCACCGTCGGGGTGCCCGGGCGGGGAAGCTTTTGCCTCCGCGATGAATGAGGTCCCGCGCCAAGGCACAGGACCGAAGGCGCGAGACAGGAGATTTGAGCATGACACCATTCACCTTCCAGGCGCCGTCCAACATTCTTTTCGAGGCAGGGGCATCGAAAAAGATCGCTGAACTCGTCAAGGGTTATGGCGCCAGGCATGTTCTGCTTGTCACCGACAAGGGCGTTCGAGGCGCGGGGCTGACCCGGAGCGCGGAAGCGGCGCTCACCGAGGCCGGCATCGCCTTGACCGTGTTCGAGGACGTGGTCGCCGATCCGCCTTCGCATGTGATCGAAGCGGCGGCGGAACTGTGCCGCGGGCAGGGCGTCGACGTCGTCGTCTCGATCGGCGGCGGCAGCGCGCTCGACACTGCCAAGCTCGTCGCCTATCTCGCCAAGACGCCGGACAAGCTCGACGACATCTATGGCGTCGGCATGGCCAAGGGCGAGCGCCTGCCGTTGCTGCTCGTGCCGACGACGGCCGGAACGGGATCGGAGGTGACGCCGATCGCGATCGTAACAACGCCGACGACGGAGAAGAAGGGCGTGGTCTCGCCGCGTCTCATCCCGGACTGGGCGATCCTCGACCCCGAATTGACGCTGGGCCTGCCGCCGCATGTGACGGCGGCGACCGGCATCGACGCCATGGTGCATGCGATCGAGGCCTATACGAGCAGGGTCAAGAAGAACCCGATGTCCGACCAGCTCGCGCGCAAGGCGCTGGAACTCTTGTCGGCCAACATCCGGACCGTCTTCACGAATGGCCAGGATCTGGAGGCACGCTCACGCATGCTGCTCGGCTCGATGCTGGCCGGCATGGCCTTCGCCAACGCGCCGGTCGCCGCCGTGCATGCGCTGGCTTATCCGATCGGCGCGATCTTCCACGTGCCCCACGGCCTGTCGAATGCGCTGGTCTTGCCGCATGTGCTGGAATTCAACCGTCCGGCGGCTTCGGTGCTCTACGCCGAGCTGCTGGCGATCGTGAAACCCGACCATCGTCCGGCGTCCGCGACCGAGGCCGCTGCCGCCTTCATCGACGAGATGACCGCGATCTGCCGCGACTGCGAGGTGCCGGACACGCTGTCGGCGGTGGGAATTGCGGAAAAAGACCTGGCCAAGCTGGCCGAGGACGCGATGAAGCAGACGCGGCTGCTGGTCAACAATCCGCGGGAGCTCACGCATGAGCAGGCGTTCCAGATCTACGCCGACGCGCTCGCCGGACGCCGTGCGGCGGCCTGATCGGGAAGGGCGAAGCAAGCCATGGCCGACAGGCAAGACAAGCAGCCGGAGCTTTCCCAGATGTTCGTTCGCATGAGCGACGCCTGGCGCGAACAGATGGAGAAGGCGGCGGCGGCAGGCAAGATGTGGTCGGATTCCATGATGCCGTTTCTGACCACGCGCGCGGCCGACAGCAGCCTTTTCGCGGCAGCACAGGGCGGTGAGATATCGGAAGCGATCAAGCGCATGGCCGAGGGCCCGCAGCTCGCCGACATGCTGAGCCTGGACAAGCAGATCTATGCGGTGATGGCGGCCTGGATCGAGGTCCAGCAGCGCATGGCTGCCTATCGCGCCGTGGTCTCGGTGCCGTGGACCCGCGCCTTCGACCGCTACGGCGCGGCGCTCAAGGACACAAAGGGCGACGCCGAGACGAACGACGACTGGCGCAAGCAGTTCAACCTGTGGAGCGGCATCACCAATGAGGAGCTGATCAGGAACCAGCGCTCGGAAGAGTTTTTGACGGCGCAGCGCGAGCTGCTGCGCGCTGCGCTCGATCTTCGTCTCAAACAACAGAGCATCGCCGATCAGATGGCCAAGCTGTTCGGTCTGCCGACCCAGCAGGATTTCGACGAGTTGACCCGGCAGGTCACCGAGCTACGGCGTGAGCTGCGCGCGCATCTGAGAGCACAGCGGCGCCCCGCAAGCGGTCAAGCTCTATCCGAAGGGAACGAAATGTCCCGGCCTGTCGGCAGAAAGCGCTCGAACAGGGGGGCGGCATGACGGACGTCAAAGCCAGTGCCGCGCTCAACAGCTTCTTCGAGGAGTTTGCCCAGAACATGGGCAAGATGCAGAAGGGGGCGGATGTGCTTGCCGGCATCCGGGACGCCGACGTCGATGTCGGCGCGACGCCCAAGACGCTCATCCAGCGCCGCGACAAGGTGGAGCTGTTCCGCTACGAACCGCTGACGGACCAGCAGGTCGAGACGCCCGTGCTGATCGTCTACGGGCTGATCGGCCGCTATACCATGGCCGATCTCCAGCCCGACCGTTCTCTGGTGCGCAGCCTGCTGAACAAGGGGCTCGACCTGTGGCTCATCGATTGGGGGCAGCCCGGCCGCAACGAGCGGTGGCTCACAATCGACGACTATGTCGACGACTATATCGACGAAGCCGTGGAGCGCATCTGCCGCGAGACGAGCCATGACAAGATCACGCTGCTCGGCATCTGCGAGGGCGGCGTCTTCACCACCTGCTACACGGCGCTGCACAAGGAGCGCGTCAAGAACCTCGTGCTGACGATCACGCCGATCGACTTTCATGCCGATGTGGACGATCCGGCGGCACATCACGGCTTCCTCAACATCTGGACGCGGAGCCTCTCGCCGGAAGACATCGACCGCATGGTCGATGCGCTGGGCGTCATCCCCGGCGAGTTCATGAGCTCGATCTTCTCGCTGATGACGCCGATGCGGTCGCTGACCAAATACAATGTCGACCTCATCGACATCATCGATGACAAGGACAAGCTGATGAACTTCCTGCGCATGGAGAAGTGGCTGGCCGACAGGCCGGACCATCCGGGCGCAGCGGGGCGGCAATGGCTCAGGGAACTCTATCAGGAGAACCGCCTCTACCAGGGCAAGTTCGTGCTGTCGGGGCGCGAGGTCGATCTTGGCGCCATCGATGTCCCGGTGCTCAACATCTTCGCGCTGGACGACCACATCATCCCGCCCACCTGCTCGAAGGCGCTGGCGAAGAAGGTCGGCAGTTCCGACTACACCGAGATCCCGCTTCCTGGCGGGCATGTCGGGCTGTTCGTGTCCTCGAAATCGCAAGGCGCGCTCACCAAGAGCATCGCCGAATGGCTCCAGGCGCGGGACGGCTGACGATGCGCAACAAGATCGTCTCCGCCGCCGAATCCGTCGCCATCGTCCGGTCGGGCGACACGGTCGCAAGTTCTGGCTTCGTCGGCGTCGGCACGCCGGACGCCGTGATCAGCGCATTGGAGAAGCGGTTCCTCGAGACCGGCGAGCCGCGCAACTTGAGCCTTGTCTTTGCCGCGGCACCCGGCGACGGCGCGGAGAAGGGCCTCAACCGGCTGGCGCATGACGGCATGGTCAAGCGCCTGGTCGGCGGCCATTTCGGGCTGGTGCCAAAGCTGGCGCGCAAGGCGGTCAGCGGCGAATGCGAGGGCTACAACCTGCCGCTCGGCTGCGTCTCGCACCTCTTTCGCGAGATCGCCGGCCGCAAGGCCGGTCTCCTGTCCAAGGTCGGCCTGCAGACCTTCGTCGATCCGCGCAACGGCGGCGGCAAGCTCAACGCGCGCACCACCGAAGACCTCGTCGAGCTGATGAAGATCGGCGGCGAGCCGTGGCTGTTCTACAAGGCCTTTCCGATTCACGTCGCGATCCTGCGCGGCACCACTGCCGACCCTTATGGCAACGTGACCATGGAGAAGGAGGCGCTGACGCTCGACAACCTGTCGCTGGCCATGGCGGCGAAGAACTGCAAGGGTTTCGTCATCGTCCAGGTCGAGCGGATCGCGGCCGCCAATTCGCTCAATCCGCGCGCGGTCAGGATCCCCGGTGCGCTGGTCGACTGCGTCGTCGTCGCCGAACCCGAGCACCATGCGCAAACCTACGCGACACATTACAACGGCGCCTTCTCGGGGGAGCTTCGCGCGCCGGTCGACCGCAACGTGCCGATGGCGCTGGACGAGCGCAAGATCATCGCCCGCCGCTGCGCCTTCGAGCTGCCGATGGGCGGTGTCGTCAATCTTGGCATCGGCATGCCGGAAGGGGTCGCGGCGGTCGCGGCGGAAGAGAGCATCATCAATCTGGTCACGCTGACGGCGGAGCCGGGCATCATCGGCGGCATTCCGCAAAGCGGCCTCGATTTCGGCGCCGCGGTCAACGCAGAAGCCATCATCGACCAGAACCAGATGTTCGACTTCTATGACGGCGGCGGGCTCGATCTCGCCTGCCTCGGCCTCGCCCAGGCCGATGCCCAGGGCAACGTCAACGTCAGCAAGTTCGGCGACCGGCTGGCGGGCGCCGGCGGCTTCATCAACATCTCGCAGAATGCCCGGCGGCTGGTGTTCTGCGGGACCTTCTCGGCACGCGGTCTCAAGACCGAGGTCAGGGACGGCCAGTTGCATATCCTGCAGGATGGCCAGCAATCGAAATTCGTCGACAAGGTCGAGCAGATCACCTTTTCCGGGCAACTCGCACGCCAGATGCGCCAGCCGGTGCTGTTCGTCACCGAGCGCTGCGTCTTCTCGCTCGGCCAGGAGGGGCTCGAACTGATCGAGGTCGCGCCGGGCGTCGACATCGAGCGCGACATCCTCTCGAAGATGCGCTTTACGCCGATTGTTCGTTCGCCGCGCCTGATGGCCGCCGCGATCTTCGGCGACGCGCCGATGAAACTGGATGAGCTGTTCCTCAATCGCCCCCTGTCGGAGCGCATGGAGTTCGACGAGGGACACAACACTCTCTACCTCAACCTCGGCGGCTACCGCGTGTACACCAGCGCCGACGTCAACGCGGTGAGGGACGCCATGCACTCATTGGCGCGGCGCGTCGGCCGGCGTTTCTCGGCGATCATCAACTATGACGCCATCGATATCGCGCCCTACATGAGCGATGCCTGGTTCAACATGGCAAGCGAGGTCGAGCGGGAGTGCTACGACCACGTCTCCCGCTACACGACCAGCGCCTTCCTTCGCCTCAAGCTCGGCTCGGCGCTCGCCGATCGCGACGTTGCCCCACACGTCTTTGAAAGCCAGCACGAGGCCGCCGACCACGTGCTGGAGAAATCCAAGGCCGCAAGGCCGACCCAAAAGGCCTCCCATGCCTTGTCCGCCCGACCCTGAAACCGCTGCAAACAGATCTGGAGAACTCGAAATGTCAAAAGCAACATCCTTCGGCCCGGACGTTCAGGCCGTCAGCGACCAGATCAAGGAAATGGTCGGCCAGTTCAAGGTGCCGGGCATCGATGCGCAGGCCATGGTCGAACAGCAGCGCAAGAACATCGGCGCCGCCGTCGAAGCCATGCGCGTCGGCAGCAAGGGCACCCATACCGTCGCCGAACGGCAGCTCGAGCTCTTCCACGTCACCTCGACGCAGCTTCTGTCCCTGTTCACTGAACAGAAGTTGACGCCCGAAGAGCGGACCAATCTGGCGAAGGAGGCCTTCGAGGCGGCGCTGGCCGGCTCGCGCGATCTCTATGACATCACCGCGAAGGCCAGCGAGGAAGCCTATTCCATCGCCAAGCGGCGGGTCACCGATGGGGTTGAGGAGTTCCGCAAGCATCTCGACCGCAAGGCGACGGAAAAATGAGAATCGGCATGGCGAGTTACCATCAGCCGGCGCTCAATCTCGATCAGTTCGAGGCGGTTGTCTGGAAAGGCAAGGTGCTTGGGATAAACGCCGAAGCCGTTGCCGATCAGCACACCAAGAATATCGATGCCGCCGTCACAATGTTGAGGACTGCAAGTGACGGGCTCGGCAGAGCGGTCGAGCTGCAGGGCAAGATGTTCCAGGCTGCGTCGACGCTCATGCAGTCTCTATACGCCGCAGGGCCAATCACCCCGCAGCACGGAGCAAACCTTGCCTGTGAAGCGGCGTTCACAACATTGGCCGGCTTTTGCGAAGCCCATGACATCGTGTCATCGACAGTGGAGGAGGCTTTTGGGACGGCGCGCAAGCGCGCCATAGAGGGCGTGCAGCAGATCCGCAGACACGTAAGGCGCGAAGACCTCTACTGATGTCCAACACCGTTCCATTTCAACGCGCCGCTCTCTCGCCGGAACCGCTGGAACCGGACCGCAGCAACTATCTGCTCGGCCTCTCGACCAAGGGCTACCACAAGATCGCCTATGTCGAATGGGCGCCCAAAGCGGGGGGCGTTCCGACCCTCTGCCTGCATGGGCTGACCCGCCAAAGCAGGGACTTCGACTTTCTCGCGGCCGAGTTGGCGATGCACGGACGCTGGGTCGTCTGTCCCGACCTGCCTGGCCGCGGCCGCAGCGCGTCGCTGGCCGATCCCGACGACTATGCGTTGCCGCAATATTGCGCCGACATGAACGCCCTGATCGCGCGGCTCGGTGCAAGCGAGGTCGACTGGGTCGGCACGTCCCTCGGCGGATTGGTGGGGATGGTTCTGGCAGGAATGCCCGGCTCCTGCATCCGCCGCCTGGTGGTCAACGATATCGGGCCATTCGTTTCTTCGACCGGCTTGATGCGCATCGGCGGCTATCTGCGCGACATGCCGGCTTCGTTCGCGACGATGGAAGCGGCGGAGGAGTACTTCCGCAGCATCCTGGCACCCTACGGTGACCTCGACGACCCGCAGTGGCGCCATATCACCATGCACAGCGTGCGCTGGGACGATGAGCGCAACCGGTTCGTCATGCTGTGCGACGGCGAGATCGCGCGTGGCTTCCGCAGCGCCTGGTTCGCCAGCCTCAACATCTGGAAGTACTGGGAGCAGATCAAGGTGCCGACGCTGATCCTGCACGGCGCCAAGTCGGATCTGCTGACGCCGCAACTGTGCGACGAGATGTTGGCGCGTAACCCGAATGCCGTCGTGCACCGGTTCGACGAATGCGGTCACGTCCCGCCGCTCTTCGAACCGCATCAGATCAAGGTGGTCACGGATTTCCTCATGGCGAGGCGGCCAACGGACACTGGCTGAGGGCGGCTGACGCCCTGCATCGGCCGATGAGTTTCGGGAGGGAAAGATGAGTGGAAGTGCAAGGGAGCAGCAATCGGGGACCTATCGCGTGCCCGTCGAGTGGTCGAGCCGGGCTCACGCCGACAAGGCGACCTATGCGGCGATGTATGATGTCTCCGTGACGAACCCAGACGCCTTTTGGGGTGAGCACGGCAAGCGCATCGATTGGTTCAAGCCGTACACGAAAGTCAAGAACACCTCCTTCGCTCCGGACAATGTCGCGATCGAATGGTTCGAGGACGGCACCACCAACGTCTCCTACAATTGCATCGACCGCCACCTCGCCGACCGCGCCGACCAGGTCGCGATCATCTGGGAGGGAGACGACCCCAAGGACGATCTCAGCATCACCTACCGCGAGCTTCATGCCCGGGTCATGAAAATGGGCGAACGTGCTGAAGTCGCAGGGCGTGAGGAGAGGCGACCGCGTCACGATCTACCTGCCGATGATACCAGAGGCCGCCTTCGCGATGCTCGCCTGCGCCCGCATCGGCGCGGTCCATTCGATCGTCTTCGGCGGCTTCTCGCCCGACAGCCTGGCAAGCCGGATCGCGGACGCCTCGAGCGCCGTCCTGGTGACGGCGGACGAGGGACTGCGCGGCGGCCGCACGGTGCCCCTGAAGGCCAATGTCGATGCCGCGCTGGAGCGGATCCCCGAAACGGTCGCCAGCGTCATCGTCGTCCGGCGCACCGGCTCGCCGGTGGACATGCATCCGGGCCGCGACCGCTACTTCGACGATCTCGCGCCCACCGTGGCCGACGAATGCGCGCCGGAGGAGATGAAAGCGGAGGACCCGCTGTTCATCCTCTACACCTCGGGCTCGACCGGCAAGCCGAAGGGCGTGCTGCACACCACCGGGGGCTATCTCGTCTACGCATCGATGACGCACCAATACGTCTTCGACTACCGCGACGGAGACGTCTACTGGTGCACCGCCGATGTCGGTTGGGTCACCGGCCACAGCTATATCGTCTACGGGCCGCTCGCCAACGGGGCCACCACGCTGATCTTTGAAGGCATCCCGACCTACCCGTCGATTTCCCGCTTCTGGGATGTCGTGGACAAGCACAAGGTCAACATCTTCTACACCGCCCCCACCGCGATCAGGTCGCTGATGGCGGCCGGCGAGGAGCCCGTCAAGGCGACCTCGCGCGCCACCCTGCGGGTGCTCGGCTCGGTCGGCGAGCCGATCAATCCGGAAGCCTGGGAGTGGTACCACCGCGTCGTCGGCGATCGCCGCTGCCCGATCGTCGACACCTGGTGGCAGACCGAGACCGGCGGCATCCTGATCACGCCGCTGCCGGGCGCGACCGATCTGAAACCCGGTTCGGCCACGCTGCCCTTCTTCGGCGTCAAGCCGGAACTGGTCGATGCCGCAGGCATGGTCCTGCAGGGCGAGGGGGAGGGCAATCTGGTCATCGCCGATTCCTGGCCGGGCCAGATGCGCACGCTGTTCGGCGACCACGACCGCTTCGTGCAGACCTATTTCTCGACCTACAAAGGCAAGTACTTCACCGGCGACGGCTGCCGGCGCGACACGGACGGCTACTACTGGATCACCGGCCGGGTCGACGACGTGATCAACGTATCGGGCCATCGCATGGGCACGGCCGAGGTCGAGTCGGCGCTGGTCGCACATCCAAAGGTGTCGGAGGCCGCGGTTGTCGGCTACCCGCACGACATCAAGGGCCAGGGCATCTATGCCTACGTGACGCTGATGGCGGGCGAAAACCCGAGCGACGATCTGCGCAGGGATCTCGCGGCCTGGGTGCGCAAGGAGATCGGGCCCATCGCAACCCCCGACAAGATCCAGTTCGCGCCCGGCCTGCCCAAGACCCGCTCGGGCAAGATCATGCGCCGTATCCTACGCAAGATCGCCGAGGACGAATTCGCAGCTCTTGGCGATACCTCGACGCTGGCCGAACCGGCGGTGATCGACCACCTCATCGACAACCGCCAGAACCGCAAGAGTGTGCGATGAGCCCGTGGCGCATTTCGCAAGCCGAGGAGCCCGGGCTGCCTCGCGTATGGGAGCGAAGGCACCGGCGGGAACGTCGGCTTATCGGTGCGACTGGCAGTGAAGGCCTGCGGCTGCGCCAGCACGACCAGCCTTGCCTGGAGGATCTGAGGAGGAGAGGAATGAGATTGATCATGCTGGGTCCACCCGGTGCCGGCAAGGGAACGCAAGCCGCCCGGCTGGCGGAGCGGCTCGGCGTCCCGCAGCTGTCGACCGGGGAAATGCTGCGGACGGCCGTCGCCAAGGACACGCCGGTCGGGCGTGCAGCAAAGGCGGTCATGGAACGCGGCGATCTCGTCAGCGACGAGATCGTTATCGGCTGCGTGCTTGAGCGTATCGCCGATCCCGATGCGGCCAGCGGCTTCATCCTCGACGGCTTTCCGCGCACCCTCGGCCAGGCCAGGGCCTTCGATGCCGAGCTGGAAAATGCCGCGTCCAAGCTTGACGCTGTGCTGGAGCTCAGGGTGGTCGAAGCGGCGCTTCTCGATCGCATCATCCATCGGGCGTGCGTGGCCAAGGCTGCAGGCCTGCCGATCCGTTCGGACGACAATCCGGAGGCGTTCAAGGTTCGGCTGGATGCCTATCGGGCCCAGACCGAACCGCTCGCCGAATACTATCGCGGGGTCGGTCTGCTTCGAACGGTCAACGGCCTGTTGCCCATGGATGATGTGACCTCCCACCTGCTGGCAGAGCTGAGGCTTTGACAGCTTTGGAAGCTGTCTTCGGCCCCACAATCGCGCGCCTCGACGGGGCCGACCAGTGCAGAGTTCGAAAGTTCACCGCCATGCCGGTAGTGCTCGCAAACGAAACTTCCTGGCCCCCGACGGGCGGCTACGGCCATTTCCAATCGCGCGAGGCGCTGCTCGGACGCGCCACGCGCCACGTCCTTGAGCACGCGAGCGTGCCAACCCTGTTCTCGAATTGAGGAGGTCACCATGCTGGAATCCCTGACAAGCCTATTCACCCTCACCGTGCTGGAGGTGGTGCTGAGCATCGACAATCTGGTGGTGATTGCGGTTCTCGTCGGCAAGCTGCCGGTGGAGCGGCAAGCGTCGGCGCGCTATACCGGCATGGTGATGGCGCTGATACCCCGCCTCGTCCTGCTGCTGTTCATCGGCTGGATCATTGGCCTGACCGAGCCGCTATTTCATCTCTTCGACCATGGGGTCTCCGGCAAGGACCTGATCCTGGCGCTGGGGGTCTGTTTCTGATCTACAAGGCGACCCATGAGATCCACGCGAGCCTCGAGGGCGAGGAGGGCGAGGCCAGTGCCAGGGTAATGGCCAATTTCGCCGCCGTCGTCACGCAGATCGCCCTGATCAATCTCGTCTTCTCGATCGACAGCATCGTCACCGCGGTGGGCATGGCCAACGAGATTTGGGTCATGGCCGTGGCGGTGATCCTGTCGATGATCGTGCTCATGATCGCTTCCGGCCCGGTAGCCTCGTTCGTCGAGGCCCATCCCACGGTGAAGATCCTGGCGCTCGGGTTCCTGATCATGATCGGCATGGCGCTGGTCGCCGACGGATTCGGAGCGCACGTGCCCAAGGGCTACATCTACACCGCCATGATCTTCTCGGTGTTCATCGAACTGATCAACATGGCCCTCCGCCGCCGCGCCCGCCCGGTGCATCTGCGAAATCCCTACGGGGAGGAGACCGAGCGCGCCGGCGACGAGCGCCGCGCGCTCGAACTCGCCGACATGCCGGGGGCGGGCGGCAAGTCGATCTGAACGCTGTCCGGCGCGGTCGGCGAACGCGCGATGGACGCCGGCGCGGAGCCCTCCGCGCCGGCGATCCCTTTCTCATCCAGCCGGCGCAGCGGTGTGATGCCGCCAGACGCCATAAGTCCTGCGACGGTGAAGTCGATGCGGTCGTGAGGAGCGAGCCCTCCACTGGTTGATAGGCTCGGGCTCGATAGCGTACTCGGCCGCCAAGCTGCGCATGCCACGCGCGAATGCCGTTGGTGGCACCCGATCGACGCTGGATCAATCTTCAGGATCTGAACATCCAGTGCATGTCGCCCTGTGCAGCGGTTCTGGGACAACGACATGCATCAAAACAAAGACTTAAAGCGCGTCCCCTGAATCCATTTCAGCGCGACGCGCTTTTAGAGACCCCCTTGCGCAAAATTTGTGGCGCAGGTCGCTCGGCAAACGTGGCGCAAAAAAGTAGCCTGTCGCGTGATATTATTTCGGCTGCCGAGCGCGCAATCCTTGCATATAACCGTCGGCCTAAAGGCAAAATGGAGCCAGGTAGATGTCGTTCAAAGGCATTATTCCGCCCGTCACCACGCCGTTTCACGCGGATGGATCGATCGACCGCGACGGCTTCTGCGTCATGGTTGAGCATCTGGTGTCGTCGGGCGTGCACGGCATCATCGTCGGCGGCACGACCGGCGAATATTACGCCCAGTCGCGCGATGAACGCGTCAGCCTGCTGAAGCTTGCCAAAACCATGGTGCAGGGCAAGGTGCCCCTGATCGCGGGCGTCGGCGCCATCCGCACCGAGGATTGCATCGACTATGCGCTGGTCGCCAAGGATCTCAAATATGATGGGATCCTGATCGGAGCGCCGTACTATGCGGTGCCGACGCAGCTCGAACTGGCCAATCACGCGCTGGCGATCGACAAGGCCGCCAATCTGCCGATCATGCTGTACAACTATCCCGGCCGTACCAGCACGATGATGGACCTCGAATTCCTGGACCGTGTCGGCCGCAGCAGCAATTTCTGCGCTATCAAGGAATCCAGCGGCAGCATGAACCAACTGCACGCGCTGGCGCGCGACTATCCGCATATCGACCTGTTCTGCGGCATGGACGATCAGGCGCTCGAATTCTTCGCCTGGGGTGCCAAGGGCTGGGTCTGCGGCGCCGGCAACTGCCTTCCGGCTGAGCACATCGCCCTCTATGAAGCCTGCGTGGTCGAAAAGGACTACACCAAGGGCCGGCAGATCATGTCGGCGCTGCTGCCGTTGATGCGCGTTCTCGAGCAGGGCGGCAAGTTCGTGCAGAGCATCAAGTTCGGCTGCGAACTGGCCGGGCTGCCGGCTGGCCCCGTGCGCCGTCCGATGCGCGCGCTCGATGACGAACAGAAGCGGGAACTCGAGACGACGATCCGCACCCTCAAAGCCGTCATTGCCTCCATCACCGCAAAATCACAAAAGAGGGCTTCCGAAAATGTCATCGCTATTAACGCGTGATGAGTACCAGAACCTGGCGGACAGCCTGCCGCTGCCAACCAATGCGGTGATCGACGGCAAGGCGCGGGCGGCTCAGTCCGGCGATACTTTCGAAACCATCAACCCGGCGACGGGGCAGGTCATCGCCAGAATCGCTTCCTGCGGCGAGGCCGATGTCGATCTCGCTGTCGAGAAGGCGCGGCTGGCATTCGACTCCGGCGCCTGGTCGCGCGCCCATCCCAGCGAGCGCAAGCGCGTGCTGCGCCGTCTCGTCAAGCTGATGAAGCGCAACGTGCATGAACTGGCTGTGCTCGAAACGCTCGAAAGCGGCAAGCCGATCTATGACGTCGAAACCATAGACATCCCCGAGGCGCTGCACTGCCTGGAATGGCACGCGGAAGCCACCGACAAGCTCTACGGCCAGACGTCGCCTTCGGGCGATGACGTCGTGTCGATGATCGTGCGCCAGCCGCTCGGCGTGGTGGCCTGCGTGCTGCCCTGGAATTTCCCCATCCTGATGCTGGCCTGGAAGATCGGTCCGGCACTCGCGACCGGCAATTCCGTCATCGTCAAGCCGGCCGAGCAGACCAACATGTCGGCGTTGCGGATTGCCGAACTGGCGCATGAAGCCGGGCTGCCGCCGGGCGTGCTGCAGATCGTCACCGGTCCCGGCGAGATCACCGGCAAGGCGCTGGGCATGCATCCGGATATCGACATGGTCGCCTTCACCGGGTCGACCGATATCGGCCGGAAATTCCTGGAATATTCTGCCCGGTCCAACCTCAAGCGTATCGTGCTCGAATGCGGCGGAAAGAACCCGTGCATCGTGCTGGACGACGCCGAGAACCTTGACGTCGTGGCACAGCATGTCACGCAGGCCGTGTTCTGGAACATGGGTGAGAACTGCTCGTCCAATTCCCGTCTGATCGTCCATGAGAAGATCAAGGACCGCCTGGTCGAGACCGTGCTTCACAAGCTCAAGGAATGGCCTCTGGGCGAGCCGCTGGATCCGGGCAACCGGCTTGGCGCCATCGTGTCGAAAGAACAGTTCGACAGCATCATGGGCTACATCAAGAAGGGCCGCGCGGAAGGCGCCAAGGTCGTGACGGGCGGCAACGCCCACAAGCAAGGCAAAGGCTATTTCATCGAGCCGACCGTGTTCGACGACGTCACGCCCGAAATGACGATCGCCCGAGAGGAAATCTTCGGGCCGGTGCTGTCGGTCATCAAGGTGGCCAACGCCGACGAGGCAGTCCGGGTCGCCAACGACACGCAATACGGGCTGGCAGCCTCGATCTTCACCGCCAATCTCGGCAAGGCACATCGCATCGCGCGCGACATCCGCGCCGGAACGGTAACCATCAACTGCTACGGCGAGGGAGACATCTCGACCCCATTCGGCGGCTTCAAGCTTTCGGGCTTTGGCGGACGGGACAAATCGCTGCACGCCCACGACCAGTACACCGAATTGAAGACCATCTGGGCGGACATCTCCGACCAGAAGGTCTCGCGCGCGGTCGACTAACCCGTCAGGCCATGAGCGTACATCAGGCTGTAAGAACGCCTGCCGACATCAACATGTCCGGCTGGTACGGGCTCCTGCCGCCTCCCAAGGCGCCCGAGGTGCTGCGCGGCCGGCACACGGCGGACTGGGTGATCGTCGGCGCCGGATTTTCCGGGCTGGCCGCGGCCCGCCGGCTTTCGCAACTCGTGCCTGGAGACCGCATCGTCCTTATCGATGCCCAGCGTGTGGGCTGGGGTGCGGCGGGGCGAAACTCGGGCTTCATGATCGATCTGCCGCACGAGCTTGGCGGCGACAATTATGGCGGAAGCCAGAACCACGACCGCAAGCGCATTCGCATGAATCGCGCCGCGATCGAGTTTTCGGCCTCGGCGGCGGATGAATATGGATTGCAGCGGTTCTTCGTTCGCGCCGGCAAGTTCCACGGCGCCGCAACCGATCGCGGACTTGCCGTCCTGCGCGAGTTCGAGGACCATCTGACCGGCCTCGACGAGCCATTCGAGCGGCTCGACGCGCCGCAGTTGAAAAAGATCACCGGAACCGACTTCTTCGTCGGCGGCACCTTCACGCCGGGCACGGTCATGGCACAGCCCGCCGGCTTCGTCCGCGGGGTTGCCGAAGGTTTGTCGAGCCGCGTGCGAATATTTGAGAAGTCCGCAGTCACTTCCGTGCAGACCGGCAAGCTGCACACCGTGAAAACGACGGAAGGCGAAATCACCACGCCGCGGTTGATCCTGACGGTCAACGGTCACCTCGAAAGCTTCGGCTTCTTCAAGAAGCGCCTGCTGCACGTCTTCACCTATGCCAGCATGACCAGGCCGCTTGCCAAGAGCGAGCAGGCGACCCTCGGTGGAGAGCCGCATTGGGGCTTGATTCCGGCCGACCCGATGGGATCGACCATCCGTCGCATCGGCGATCGCATCGTCGTTCGCAACACCTTCACCTACAATCCGAACATGTCCACGAGCGAGAAGCAGATCGATCAGATCGGCGACGCGCATGATCGATCGTTCCGGGCCCGCTTTCCGATGCTGGGCGAAATACCGATGGAGTACCGGTGGGGAGGGCATTTGTGCCTCTCGCTGAACTCCGCGCCGGCGTTCGGAGAGATCGAGGAGCGGGTGTTCGTCGCCGGATGCTGCAATGGCCTGGGAACGGTGCAGGGTACCCTCTATGGCATGCTGGCTGCCGACCTTGCCGCCGGCAGCGACGAGCCGATGATCGCGGACGCCCTGAACGAACCGGCTCCGACCCGCCTCTATCCAGAACCGTTGATGTCGATCGGCGCGCCGCTGAAGCTATGGGCTATGCAGAAGCGCGCCGGCAAGGAACTCTAAGATAGAAGCGCGTCGCGCTAAACGAACCCAGGCGACGCGATTTGCTTTGATGCATGTGGTTGCCCAGAACCGAAGGCGCTTCTGGGCCGTGTATATCAGGTCTCTCGTTCTTGTACCGCGACTTCCCGGATCCAGCCGCGCAGGGTCTCGGCGGCAGGCGAAAGCGTGCGGTTGTTATTCCAGGTGAGATAGTAGCCACCCGGTGCCGGCAATTCGAGATCCGTCAGCCTGACGAGTTTGCCTTCCTCGATCTGTGCTTTGACCAGGCGGTGCCAGCCCACGGCAACTCCCTGGTCGGCCTGAGCGGCCTGGAGCGCCACAAAGAATTTGCCGAAGCGCCGGCCCCGGGTCGGTCCGTGCGGGACGCCCGCGCGACGCAGAACCTCATCCCAGCTCGCCCAGTCGGGATCAACCCAATCAACATGCAGCAGCGGCAGGTCGGGCAGCGACTCCGCCGTCGCGTCCCGGTGCTTGTTCGCAAATTCCGGCCCGCAAACGGGATAAATCGTCTCGTCGAAAAGCAGCTCGGCATTTTCGTCGGACCACGATCCGAATCCGTAGCGGATGCGCAATTCGACCTCGGCGCGGCGGTAGTCACGAGGATTGTCGGAGATAAGGTGGTCGACGGATATGTCCTGGTGGCGCGCCCAGAAGTCCGGCATGCGCGGGATCAGCCACATCGATGCCAAGGCGTCCGAGCAGGCCAGCGTGACGTTCTTGGAACGGTCGCCGCGCTTTACATTCCGGACGATGTCTGCCGCTCGCGAGAAACTGCTGGCCAACACGCCATAAAGGTCCTCGCCGGCGCTGGTCAGAGCCACACCGGTTCCCAACCGCGTAAAAAGCGGGACGCCGAGCTCATCCTCGATCGCCTTGATCTGTCGGCTGACGGCTCCGGGGGTGACGTTCAATTCCGCCGCTGCCAGCTTGAACGACAGATGCCGGGCAGACGCCTCGAAAACCGCCAACGCGGTCAAGGACGGCAGGTCGTAATAACGGCGAACCATCTGTAGCCCCCAAACACTGCGATGATCGCGCGACGCCACGACTTGAGCAAGAGATGCTCAGGGGCTAGTTGCAAGGCGTCGCGATGGCCTGCGTTCGACCGACTGCAGCCGTGATTCCCAAATCCAATTGCGGCGCAAGATTAGGGAAATTCGCCGAACCGCTCTTCACGATCTGCGACGCCCGCCAATCAATATCCGACCAGCAGTAATGGCTCCCCGGGCTACAAGTCAACTTTCACAAGGCCGATCGGGTTGGAACAACAGGCAAGGATATAACCGGCCGAGATCTCATCTTCCGTGATGCCGCCGTTGTGAACCATATGGACCTGGCCCTCGGTTTTCAGAACCTTGCAGGTGCCGCATATCCCCATGCTGCATCCCGATCGGACCGCCAGCCCTGCCGACCGCGCCGCTGTTAGAACCGTATCCGTCTCGACGCACCTTGCTGAAACGCCGGACAAGACGAACTCGATCTTGGCCTCGTTCTTGTCACCAGGGATGAAATCGTCCGGAACGTTCTCCGCCTCGGGGAGCGGCGCGCGAAAGCTTTCCTGATGATAGTGCGCCATGTCGAAGCCGAGACCGGCCAGCGCCTCGCGCACAGCTTGCATGAAGGGTTCAGGGCCGCAGCAAAACACTTCGCGTTCCAGATAATCCGGCGCCATCAGGCCCAGCATCAGCTGATTGAACATGCCTTTGTAGCCGGTCCAAGGCTTGTAGGGGTCGGTTTCTTCCACCACCCATTTCAGGTCGATGCCGGTTACGCGCGAGGCCATATGCTCCAGCCGTTCACGAAAAATGATTTCGGAAGGCCTGCGTGCGCAGTGGACAAAAACGATATCCGGGTCGACCCCCGAATCGTACAAATGGGTTGTCATGGACATCATTGGCGTGATGCCCGAGCCAGCTGAGATGAAGAGATACTTTCGAGCCGGCTGTTGCGCGATCGAGAAAGTGCCACCGGGGCCAATTGCCCGCAGGCGCATGCCGGGACGTAAGTTGTCAAACATCCAACGCGTTCCCGCCGAGTCCGCCTGCGCCTTCACCGTGATCGTCAATGACGTCGGCCGCGATGGGGACGACGAAATCGTGTAGGTGCGATAGATGGGCCCGCCGGGGACCGGCAGTTCCAATGTAAGGAACTGCCCAGGTTCGAAGTTGAACAGCCCTCCCGACGGCGACCGGAAGCAGAAGGTCAGGACGTTCGGCGCCTCCGGAAGGAAGGAGGCGCATTCCAGTTCTTCCAAGTCGGTCCAGAAGACCAGATTGGGTCTTGTGACGGCGTTCATCCGCTTACTCCGCAGCCATCAGCCTGGGCGCCAGCGAGCGCTCGAGGCAGGCCACATACCAGTCGACAAATTGCGAAACGCCGCTTTCCTGCACAGGCGAATAGGGCCCAGGGACATAAGCGGGCGAGAAGATGCCTCGCTGGTTGCCTTCAACGATCTCGCGGTCTTCCTCGTTGGTGGCGATCCAGACCTCGGTCAGGCGCTTGATGTCGTAGTCCCTGCCTTCGACGGCATCCTTGTTCACCAGCCAGGTGGTGGTGACCTCGGTCTCCGTCGGACCGAGCGGCATCACCCGGAAGGTCAGCGAGTGATCCGGCAGGAAGTGATTCCAGGTGGTCGGGTAATGGAACATCAGCAGCGAGCCTGCGTCAGGCAAAGCCACATGCCCGAGATTCTTGGCGACTGCCGCATTGCCATCGATGGTGTAACTGACGGCCTTCTGCTGCAACGGCATCCGCGCCAGACGAAATTGACCGTCGTCCGCGAGCCGGAACTGCGCCGGCGCGCCGGAGGCTTCGCAGCGGTTGAAATGCGCCTGAAGAGCCGCTGACACGGAGCCGTCCGGCGACACGCCCGCGACCTCGGGGTCGAGGGAGAAGGAACGGCAGAGCGACGGGTGGTTCGCGCTGCAATGATAGCACTCGCGGTTGTTTTCCCAGACCAGCTTCCAGTTGGCCTTTTCGACAATGGTCGACGTGTAGGCGACCTTTGCGTTGCTGAGGTCATGAATTTCCAAATAGGGAAGAGCCGTTCGGGCAAAATACTCGAAATCCGGAGGATCGTCCGACAGGCAGACATAGATCAGACCGGCCAACTCGCGCAGATGGACGGGCTTCAGGCCATGCTTGGACATGTCGAAGTCAGGCCCCATGTCGTTCGCCCAGATGAGCTTGCCGTCGAGCTCATAGGTCCATTGGTGATAAGGGCAGACGAGCTTGGCGACCTGGCCCTCGCGCGCCTTGCAGATTATCGAGCCGCGATGGCGGCAGGAGTTGTGAAAGGCGCGGATCTGGCCGTCGCGTGCCCGAACGACAATCACCTCGTAGGCGCCGACGCGCACCGTCAAATAGCTTCCCGGTTTCGAAAGCTGGCACGACGGGGCCGCGTAGAGCCATTGCTTGTAAAAGATCTGTTCAAGGTCGATCTGGTAAACCGACTGCGAGGTGTAGAACGGCTGCTCAAGGGCATGGCCCGGCAAGCGGCGTCTGAGCATGTCTGAGATCGAGGGCGCGAAGGCGGTCATAGAAGCATTCCACGGGCTGCAGAGTTTTAAGCTGCAATTTTTTCGCCCCGGCCTCATTTCGGCAATAGCATAAATTTTTGTTCGGATTTAGTTTATCTAATCTGTCTGTTTGAGCGAACCGTCCAGAGGCGCTGATGCCAAGACCCTATGATCTTTCCTCGGTGACAGCTCTCATCTGTTTCGAGGCGGCAGCGCGAAACGGGAGCTTCAAGAAGGCTGCTCGGGAGTTGAACGTCACACCCGCGGCGGTCAGCCACCAGATCAAGGCGCTCGAGAACGACCTGAAATGCGACCTGTTCCTGCGTAGAAGCCGGGGTGTCGATCTGACGGAAAAGGGCGCATTTTTGTTCGTTGCCCTTCAGCGCGGATTCGAGGCGATCTCGGAAGCCGTCACCCAGATACGCGATCGGCCGGAAACCGTCGACGTGACAATCCGAACCACCACGGCAGTCAGCTCATTGTGGCTCACGCCAAAAATTTCAGCATTCTGGAAAAGCCACCCCAGCGTTACCGTTGCGCAAATCGTCAGCGACGTACCCGGGGCGGCCACTCGGTGCGACCTGAGCATTCAATACGGAATTCCACAGGAAGATGGCGATGAGTGCCGCGAACTGTTCCGGGATCAGATCGTCGCTCTTGGAACTCCAAGATTTGCCTCGGAGCACGATATTTCCAGTGTTGAAGACCTGTTAAAGGTTCCCTTGATCCATATGAACAACGAGGAGACCGATTGGACCAACTGGAACGATTGGTTTCAAGCGCTTGGACAAGGCAATCCCAAGGGTCGGAGATTCTCCGTCAACAACTATATGATTGCGCTGCAGGCGGCTCAGGACGATGTCGGAGCGGTCCTTGGCTGGGACGGGCTGGTCGAGAGCCTGATGCGCGAGCGACGGCTGGTCAAGCTTGTGCCCGATGCAATGCCGTCACCCATGGCGTTCTATTTGAAGATTCGCCCGAAGGCCGGGGCCAAAGTACGGCTTTTTGCCAAATGGCTCGCCGAAAGTTCTTGAAGGCGTCTAAACCGCGTCGCGCCGAACATTCAGGCGACCGCTTTGAGTCCTTTGCGTCTCGCCCAGAACTGCTGCGCAGCGCTGGGCGACAGGCATGCCGCGTGGGCTTCTTTCAGCTTGCCACCCGTTGCTCATTCACCTTTGCCAAGTGGGCATAGCTGGCCGCAAAGCGCCCAAATTTATGCTGCCCGCATGTCACCGGCTTGTAGCGGAGCGGGTTGGCTACGGTGACGCAAGAAGCCAGGGGCTCGATGGTTGCTTCAAAGTCTGCATCGATAAAGAACGGGATCGAATACCGCTCCCGCCCAGAGGTATTCACGACGCGATGCATGTTCGCGAGGTAGACATCATTGGTCAGCCGCTGAATAAGATCGCCAATGTTGATGACGAAGGTCCCGGGAATTGGCGTGCCCTCGACCCAGTCACCATCACGGTTCATCACCTGGAGACCGCCGACGTCGTCCTGCGCCAGGATGGTCAGGTTGCCGTAATCCGTGTGCGCTCCGATACCGATGATGTTTTCGCCTATATGGCCGGTCTGCGGAGGGTAATGAAGCAAGCGCTGAATGCTGATGGGATTGTGCATCAAGCCCTCGAAGTGATCTTCGGCAAGGTCCAGGCTAAGCGCTATGCCCTTCAACAGCTTCTTTGCCAGGTCCACCATCTTCTGGTGATAGCCGTAGGTCAGTTCGCGAAACTCAGGGAAGCCTGATGGCCACTGGTTAGCGCCGAAGAAAGGCCCTTCCAGGGTTGGCCGCTCGGGGCCAATGTCAAAGCACTCTTTCAGGTCTTTCGTCTTGCCTGGGTCGGTGTTTTCTCCGAATGGCTCGATATATCCGCGCAGCGCCACGTCGGATTGGCTTACGTGCAAATCCATTTTTTCCGACATGGGCAATTCGAAGAACCGGCGACTGACGTCAAACACGGAATCGACGAAGTCCCGCGCGATGCCGTGGTTCTTCACATACATGAATCCAGTGTTCGACAGCGCCCAACGGATCTGCTTGGCCACCGCCTGCTTGTCGCTGCCGTCGAGAAGCGGCGCGATGTCGACCACGGGGATCTTGTCAAAGCTTTCGCGCTTTGCACGCAGCTTGTCGTCAAGCTTGGCTACCAGATCAACGGACATGTATTCACCTTCATGCGATAGGGGCGACATGCCGATATTGGACTGTTTGCCAGTCTCCACAACGGCAAAAAAATTTCGGCCAAGTTAGGTGAAGTAAACTGCCGCTTCGTGACCATCCGCCTGCGGAATTGGCGTTGAGCTTTCCAGGTCCCTGGGGAATGACCAGGGCGCAGGCGCTTGAGTCAACAGGCGCGTGAGACTTTTGCAGTAGGTCACCCCCTTCGTGTTCCGGCAATAGTCAAGGGCTCCTCTCGGCCGCGATGGTCTCGAAGCGAGGTGCTTGAACCGAACCTTGTCGGCCTCCCGATTGGGGCACGCAGCGGCAAGGTGTGGCGGCCCTGGAATCGCGTTGCGGCTGTTATTTCGACCCGTTTCCAGCTCTGTCTACAAAAGTTATTATTGACTGTAGACAATTTGTAGACTTAAGGTAGACAGAGGGAGGAGCGCAAATGGAGATGGATGAAGGCAGTCCTCTGTCGTCCGACCGCAAGGCGACGATGAACCATGTGCTGCGCCGACGGATTCTGACGATGCGACTGGCGCCCGGAGCCGTGGTCGACGAGGTTGCGCTGAGCGAGGAGTTTGGCTTGTCGCGGCCGCCGGTTCGCGAGCTCATGCGGCAGATGGCCGGGGAAGGCTACATCGAGCTCGAGGCAAATCGGCCCGCCCGCGTCGCGTCGATGAGCTATCAGTCGCTGCGGGATTTCTTCCTAGTCGCGCCAATGATCTATGTCGCGACGACAAAGCTTGCCGCAGAGAACGCCAGGCCGTCCGAGATCGAGGCTTTGAAGCTTACCCAAAGCCGTTTCAAAGAGGCGATCAGGCAAAGCGACATCGATGGCCGTGTTTTCCTCAATGACGAGTTTCATTTGAGCATCGGCAAGATGGCGCACAATCCCTACCTGCTGCCCAGCTTGCGTCGCCTGCTGATCGATCATGGGCGTATCGCGAAAATCTTCTATCGCCCTAACAACGCGGAAATGCAGGGAGACCTCGACACCGCATCGAACCAGCATGATGAAATCATCGAGGCGATAGAATCTCGAAATGGCGAGCGAGCTGCTGAAATAACTCGCGCTCACCTCGATCTGTCGCGAAAGAACATTGCCATGTACGCGACCCCAGAAGGAATGGATATGCATCTGGGTGGGGCGGTCACATGATCGGAGCCGGCGTCATCGGCGTCAATTCCTTCGGCAAAGGTGAGATGACGACGCCGTTCGGCGGACCCAAGCAATTGGGTTTCGGCAGCTTGAGCAACTCGTTGCAGGCACGCGACCAATACACGCAGCTCAAAACGATCTGGTCGGATCTGACAATGTCCGGCCCGGAAAGGTTTTAGGCGCATGTCCGATTTTCTTTTTGCAGGCCTGAACCTGGCCATCACCACACCGTTCGACGCCCAAGGCCGTATCGACTTCCAACGGCTCGAACGAAACATCGAACGCTACATCGCGGCCGGAGTACGGGGGTTCGTCCTGAGCTCCGGAACCGGCATGCATGTCTATCTGCCGAAAGAGGAATCGAGGTCCCTGGTCGAGCGGGGCGCGAAGTTCATCAACGGCCGCGCCAAGATCATCGCCCAGACTTCGGCGCTGCTGGCGGAAGATGTCGTGGAGCAGACCCGGCACGCGGCAGGCAGCGGCGCGGACGGCGTGATGGTGCTCCCGCCATTCTTCGAGGGGCCTACGGACGATCAGGGTATCGTGGACTTCTACTCGGAAGTCGCCGATGGCGGACTTCCAATCATCGGCTACAACGTGCCTCAGGCGGTGGGCGTCGCGATCACCCCGTCGCTGCTCAAGGAACTTTGCGCCATCCCCGGCTTCTGCGCGGTGAAGGACAGCAGCGGCGATCTCGGCAGGCAGGCCGCGCTGATCCGCACCGGGCTTCCGGTCATGAATGGCGCGGACAACCTGGTCGCCTATGCGCTCTATGCGGGATGCAGCGGCCTCATCTGGGGCGGAGCGAATTTTGCCCCCAGGACGACCGTAGCCTTGGTTGAAGCGGCCGGCGCCAGAAATTGGGACAAGGCCCGCGAGATCTGGAGGTCGCTCGAGCCCGTCATGTCGCTTCTGTGGGAAGGCGACTACGTGCAGTCGGTTTACGCCGCGGCCGAACTGACCGGCTATGGCGCGGGGATTCCCCGCAAGCCGTTGCGGGCGCTCCCGTCCGACAAAGTGGCGGCTCTGCGACAGGCGCTCGGCAATCTTATCGAGAGGGAAGCGGCCTGACGTGAGCGCGAAAGCGAAAGTCTTCGCAACCTCCAGCTTCCCGACACACCCTGGCGTGTCGGGATGGGTTGCGATGCTGCCTCCGCGTATCGAGCGACCGCAGCTCGAAGGTGCGCTGACGGTTGATTTCGTGGTTATCGGAGCCGGCTTCGCCGGGCTATCCGCGGCGCGCCGGCTTTCCCAGCTCGATCCCGGGCTGAAGGTCGCGGTGCTGGAGGCAGGTGTCGTCGGCGAGGGCCCCGCGGGCCGCAACTCCGGCTTCATCATCGACTTGCCGCACGAGGTTTCGTCCGACGACTTCAGCGGCGACTCGTCCAAAAAGAGCAAGCAAGACATTGCCATCTATCGGCGAGCGATTTCGCTGGGCAAGGAACTCGCGGAGGAGCAGGGCTGGGATCGCGAAATCTTCGACCCCTGCGGCCGCTACAGCATGGCGACAACTGCAGAAGGCGACCGCCACCTGGTGGCTTATTCTGAACAGCTAAGACTGCTGGGAGAGGACCATCAATTCCTAGGCGCGGCCGAAACTGCCGCAGTGACGGGCACTGAGACATTCACGTCGGCGATATTCACGCCAGGCACGGTGATCGTTCAGCCAGCCGCTTATGTCAGGGCCATTGCCGACTCGTTCAGGGGGCCTGTGAAGGTCTTTGAACGCACCCCTGCCATTTCCTTCGAACAAAGCGGTGCGGGATGGCTGGTCAAGACGCCGAAGGGGTCCGTCCGCGCGGCCAAGATCATCCTGGCGAACAACGGTCATGCGCAGGGCTTCGGCTTCTTCCGGCGGCAGCTCCTGCACGTCTATACCTATGCATCGCTGACCAGGGAATTCGACCCGAGGCGACTGGCGGGAGAGAGGAAATGGGCCGCGACGCCCGCCCTCCCGATGGGCACGACCGTTCGCCGGATCAACACCCAGGGCGGCGACCGCATTCTGGTTCGATCGCGCTATTCGTACCATCCGGGCCTGAACGCCGGAGATCGCGAAGTCGCAAGCGCCGGCATTCTGCATGAGCGCAAGTTTGCGGCGCGGTTTCCGGCGTTGAAGGACGTTGGCATGGAGCACCGCTGGGGCGGTGCCATGGCGCTGACGTGGAACAGCGTGCCCGCATTCGGCGAGGTCGAGCAGGGGGTTTTCGCCGCCTGCGGCTGCAATGGACTTGGCGCTTCGAAGGCTACCGCATCCGGGATAGCGGCCGCCGAGGTCGCGACAGGCGTCCAGACCGACCTGACCCGCATTTTCGCCAGCTTTCCGCCGCCGCGGATGCTGCCACCTCAACCAATCACGACGCTCGGCGCAAAGGTCCAGATGGCGGTTCGTGAATGGAGGGCGGGCCTGGAGTGAAGCCTCGGTTCCGAGGCGCGACAAGAAGGAAAACCATCTTAGCATCCACCTGCTTGCTCGCAGAGATCTGTTTCGCCGGACGGCGTGGGTTCGGTGTCGGTTTGTCAGTAAAGCCACGCGTATGGAGGAGATTACATGAGAAGAGTACTATTTTCTGCCGTTGCCCTCGGAGGGCTGCTGTGCGGGGGTGCCGCGCAGGCGGCCTGCGGCGACATCACGTTAGCGGTGTTCAGCTGGCAGTCGGCCGAGGCCATGTCCAATGTCGACAAGCTCATTCTTACGAACGGCTATGGCTGCAACGCCACGACGGTTGCGGGTGACACCGTGCCGACCATCACCGCGATGGTCGAGAAGGGCCAGCCTGATATTTCGCCCGAATCGACGCCAAGCCTGCTCGGTGACGTCTACACCAAAGGCGCCGCCGAGGGACGCATCAGCCAGATCGGCACGGCGATCAGCGACGGACAGGTTTCGGGCTGGTACATCCCCAAATATGTCGCGGATGCGCATCCCGATATCAAAACCGTCGACGACGCCATGAAGCATCCGGAGCTGTTTCCGGCTCCGGAAGACCCTTCGAAAGGCGGCGTCATCCAGGGGCCTCAGGGTTGGGGCGACACGGTTGTGACGGCGCAGCTGTATAAGGCCATGGATGGTGACAAGAAGGGCTTCATGCTGATCCCGAGCGGCTCGGCGGCAGCTCTCGACGGCGCCATCACCAAGGCCTACGAGCGCAAGCAGGGCTTTATCGCGGCTTACTGGGCGCCGACATCCCTTCTGGTGAAGTATCCGATGGTGCGTCTGGAAGGCGCGCATGACGACGCCGAGTGGGCACGTTGCACTTCGAAGCAGGACTGCCCCGACCCGAAGCCGAACTATTGGAAACAGGCTGAGATGGTGACGCTGGCCAGCAGCAAGTTCACCAAGCGTGACGACGTCGGCCCGGTCAAGGAATATCTGGCCAAGCGCAGCTGGACCCAGGCTGAAGTCGGCAAGGTGATGCTGTGGATGACCGAGAACCAGGCGAACGGCGAGGATGGGGCCAAGTGGTTCATCAAGAACATGCCGGAAGTCTGGACCAAGTGGGTCCCGGCTGACGTCGCCGAAAAGGTCAAGGCCGCGCTCTAAAGTCTGGCGCCGAGCGGGTGGGGGCTTCGAGCGTTCTTGAGGCCTCCACCTATGCGCCTCGGTGTCGGCATAGGGTCTAATCTCTGCTGTCGGCTGTAGCCGGCAATGCGTATCCAACGGGCGCACTCACGATAGGGCATCGCGATATGGATTGGCTGTTCAAATTCCCGCAATTGAACCCTGAAGGCCTGCTGACTGCCAAACGGGCAATCGACGGTTCCCTCCGGGCCCTCACACGCGTCTACGGCGAGTCGATCGAGAATTTCTTTTACCCGCTGCAGCGTGTTCTGATCTTCTTCGAAGAGGTAATTTCGAGCGCACCCTGGCCGCTCGTGGTGCTTGTGCTGGCCGCCGTGGCGTGGTTTGCAGCGCGTAAGTGGAGCGTGGTTCTGGCCGTCGTGGGAACGCTGATCGCGATTGGCCTCATCGGCCTGTGGCAGGATGCGATGAAGACGATTTCGCTCGTCTTTACGGCAACGATCTTCTCCATTGCCATCGGCCTGCCGCTCGGCATCCTGATGAACCGCTACAAGCGCGTGGGCGGCGCCATGCAGACGGTGCTCGACGTCATGCAAACGATGCCGCCTTTCGTCTATCTCATTCCGGTGGTCATGCTGCTGGGCATCGGCCGCGTGCCTGGCTTCATCGCCGTGGTGATCTATGCCATCCCGCCGATCATCCGCCTCACCGACCTCGGCATCCGCCTGGTCGACAAGGAAGTCCTGGAGGCAGCGGACGCGTATGGCTGCTCGCGCGGGCAGAAGCTTTGGAAGGTCCAAATGCCACTCGCCATGCCGACGATCATGGCCGGCATCAACCAGACGATCATGATGGCGCTGGGAATGGTTGTCATTGCTTCGATGATCGGCGTGCAGGGACTCGGCCTGAACGTCCTGCAGGCCATCGCCAACCAGTATTTCACACAAGGCATCTTCAACGGCTTTGCCATCGTGGGCATCGCGATCATCTTCGACCGCATCAGCCAGGCCTACGGACATCGCCTACAGAAGCATCGGGGTACAGCACATGAATAAGAGCGATGCGTCGATCGAAATACGCGATCTGTACAAGATATTTGGCCGGTCTCCGGAGCGATACGTCAACGCTGTCCAGAACGGGTTGTCAAAATCCGAACTCGGAAAGAAGCACGGACATATTCTTGGGCTGAGCAACATCAACATCTCCATGCCCGCCGGCAAGATCCAGGTCGTGATGGGATTGTCCGGATCCGGCAAGTCGACGCTGATCCGGCACATCAACCGCCTGATCGAGCCAACGTCCGGCTCGATCATAATCGAAGGACGCAACATTCTTGAAATGTCCGAGCTGGAGTTGCGGGAATTCCGCCGCAACAAGACGGCGATGGTGTTTCAGAGATTTGCCCTGCTGCCGCACAGGACCGTGATCGACAACGTGACGTTCGGGCTTGAGGTCCGCGGGGTCGAGAAGGGCAAGGCTCGCGAGATCGGCACGCGCTGGATCGAGCGCGTGGGCCTCGTCGGGTTTGAGCAGCGCTATCCCGAAGAATTGTCCGGCGGCATGCAACAGCGGGTCGGGCTGGCGCGCGCTCTCAGCAACGATGCCTCGATTCTTCTGATGGACGAAGCCTACTCGGCTCTCGATCCGCTGATCAGGACCGATATGCAGACCATGCTTCTCGAATTGCAGGCGGAGCTGAAGAAGACCATCGTCTTCATTACTCACGACCTGGACGAGGCGCTGAGGCTCGGCGACCAGATCGTCATCTTGCGGGACGGGTCGATCATCCAGCAGGGCGACAGCCAGGAAATCCTCTTGAGACCCGCCGACGACTACATCGCGAGGTTCGTGAAGGACGTCAATCGCGGGCGTTTCATAAGGATCGATGCCGTCATGGAACCCGCCCCGCGATCCGACGACAGGTCGCTGCCGAAGCTGAAGTCCGGCTCGACGCTCGAAGTCGCCGCCAAGGAACTGACGAACTCTTCCCATGACACGGCCGTCGTCACCGGCGACAGCGACCAGCCTCTCGGACTGGTTTCCCTTCGTCAGATCACGGCGGCTCTATCATCGGGCATCGCCGCGTGAGGGATGTAGTGGCCCTCGGACGCGATGATCGTTTACGAGAACGTCCGGGGATTTCGATAGCGAAAGGAAAAACATGAAAGCCAATGAGCGCAGCGAGTCCACCGCGGAGACCTGGTCCATAGAAGGTGGCAGTTCAGCAAGATCTGGCATTCGAGCGCCTGTCCTGGGCTCCCGATATTTTTCGTCAAGCTCGGCGGAATGGGAGCCCACGGACGCTTCGGGATTTTGGATAAAGCCTCTGTATGAAGATGCCGCGCGCGGCGAGAAAACCATGCTGATGAAGGTCGATGCCGGCGCATATGCGGGCAGTCACACCCATCCGGGAGAGTTCGAGCAGATCTATGTGATCGAAGGATCCTTCTACGATCAGGATCACACGCTTGGGCCGGGTGAGTATTGTTGCAGGGCGCCGGACGCCGCGCACAGTTCAGGGTCCAAAGATGGGGCGCTGGTTCTGTTGATCTACACCAGACGCGAACCAGCCGCCGATGAGTAAGGCGGCCGCCTTCGGGCGGCTTGCGCCAGAACCAGGCAGGGCGGAAGGTCAGCTTCCGACCTGATGCGAGCTTGCGACGCGGCCCTGGAGCCTCGCAAAAAATAGCCTGCCTCGTGACATTATTTCCGCTTGCCGAGTGCGCGCCCGTGCAGCGGTAGCCCGATCGTCAACCTTCTCTGGTTTGCTGGGATTTTCTCCGGGGCCGGGCACGCGTCCTGCTGCTTCAGCGAGATCGCGCCGAGGCTGACGGGCAGCCCGTATCAGCCTCCAACGCGATCGAACTGGCTGCGCGCAACTGCGTGGCAGTTTAGTCAACAGACGCGTGAGACTTTTGCAGTTGGTCAAATCTCCTGGCTCCGGCAATAGTTCCGACCGGCTCAAACGGGCCGCGTTGCTATTTCTGGAGGCCGGTATGACTGCTCAACTGCAAGTTTCTCGTAGAGGCGGCCGGGAAGCGCGGCGCACGATCCGCACGGCACCGAAGATCGACATGCTGCCGACGCTGAAGCGGGGCCTGCCGGTTGTGGAGCCGATGGATGCCGAGCAGGTCGAGCGTATCCACGAGGCTTCGCTCGCGATCCTCGAAGAGGTCGGCGTGGTGTTTCGCGATCCGATCGCGATCGAGGACTGGAAGAGGGCAGGGGCCGATGTGCGCGCGGACGACCGCGTCCATCTCGACCGCGGCCTGGTCATGGAACTCATCAAGACCATTCCTTCCAAGATCGAATACTTCGCTCGCGATCCGGCGAAGAATGTCGAACTCGGTGGGCCGAAGTCGATTTTCGTGCCGATGACCGGCGCGCCCTACATGCGCGACCTCGACGACGTCAGGCGTGGCCCGACGATCGCCGACCTCGGTACCTTCCACAAGCTGGCGCACATGATGCCGGCGCTGCATTCGTCGGCGCACCACATCGTCGAGCCAATGGACATTGTCGTTGCGCATCGGCACCTGCACATCACCTATTCGTCGATGAAGCATTCGGACAAGATGTTCATGGGCATGACCACCTCGCCCAAGAATGCCGAGGATGTGCTCGACATGTGCGAGATCCTCTTCGGCGAAGGCTTTCTCGAGACGCATGCGGTGGCGACGGGCAATTGCAACGGCAATTCACCGCTGGTCTGGGACCAGGTCATGCTCGGCGCCATGCGCGCTTTCTGCCGGCGCAACCAGCCGGTGCTGTGCTCGCCCTTCGTTCTCGGCGGCGCCAACACGCCGGCCTCCACGGCGGCGGCCGTGGCGCAGCTCAACGCGGAGGCGCTTTCGGCGCTCGCCTACACGCAGGTGATCCGCAAAGGCTGCCCCGCAATCTATGGGCACTATCTGTCGACCGTGTCGATGCAATCGGGAGCGCCGATGGCGGGAACGCCGGAAATCTCGCTGATGAATTTCATGATCGGCCAGATGGCTCGCCGCTACAACGTTCCCTGGCGCACATCCAACCTGCTCGGGGGCGCCAAGGTCTTCGATGCGCAGGCCGGCTATGAAAGCGCCATGACCATGATGGCGGTGCTGATGTCGGGCGCCAACTACATCTGGCATTCGGCCGGCTGGAACGAAGCCGGCATGCACTGCTCGATCGCGAAGTTCGTCGTCGACGCCGAGGTCTGCTCGATGGGCTATCGCATGACGCAGGGCGTCCAGTGGGACGACTTCGACGAAGCTCTTGCTGCCGTGCGCGACGTCGGCCCGGGCGGCCATTATCTCGGCCACCCCCACACGCAGGCGAATTTCGAGCGGGCCTTCTTCATCCCAAAGCTTTTCGACAACAACTCGATCGAGCAGTGGTACGCGGACGGCTCCAAGGACATCAAGCAGCGGGCGCTTGAGCATGCCCGTCGGCTGCTGGCCGAGTATGAAGGGCCCACTCTCGATATTGCGAAAGACGAGGAACTGCGCGCCTATATCGACCGTCGATCGCGCGAGATCCCGGCGGTGGACGCGCTGAACGAGGACTACTGAGCGTGCGCATTGACCGGATCAACGTCTATGCGGCGCAGCTGCCGGTCAAGGGCGGCGTCTATCGCAGCAGGGTCACGCATCCGGTATATCTGGACGAAGACGCCGAGGATCAGAACGCCATGTCCGGCAAACCGTTGGTCACATACGGATGAACGCACCCGCCAACATCAGCGCCATGAGGTCGTTGGCGACGCCGGAAATTTCGGCGGCGGCGGAACGGCCATTCGACCTGGTGGTCCTGGTGCTGCCGGGGTTCTCGCATCTGGCGCTGCACGCCTACATCGAGCCGTTCCGCATCGCCAACACGGTATCGAGATTGCCGCTTTTCCGATGGCGGATCGCGGGCCTGGATGCGCGCCCGGTCGAGGGCGCCAACGGCCTCGCCATTCCCGTTGACGTCACCGTCGATGAGCTGACTTCCAACCCACAGGATCGTAGACTTGGCCAGCTTGCCGTCGTTGCAGGCGAACCGGTAGAGCGGCAACTGACCCCGCAACTCAATCGGTTTCTGCGGGTGATGGCGCGCCGTGGCGTTGCGATATCAGCCGTCGGAACCGCGACATGGCTGCTTGCCCAGACCGGTCTCCTGGCAGGCACGCGTTGCACGATCCATTGGTCGCGGCTTGCCGCTTTTTCAGAAATGTTCAACCAGCCGCGCATCCGCGACTCTCTCTTCGTCAAGGATGGGCAGTATTCGACCTGCGCCGGCGAACTGGCCGCCTTCGACCTTGCCGTCGACCTGATCGGCAGCCATGCAGGCAGGTATGTGGCGCAGGAGGTGTGCCGGCACGCGACCGTCGAAGGTCAGCGCTCAGGATCGAACCGGCAGACCGGGCCTTCGGGTCTCGCCTTTACCGGCGTGAGCGACAAGCTCGTGATGGCAATGCGGATCATGGAGGAGAACGTCGAATTCCCGCTCCCCATGGACGAGGTGGCGGACCGGGCAGGGATATCGCGCCGCCAACTGGAACGACTGTTTGCGGTGCATCTGGGGCTGCCGCCAGTGCGCCATTACCTGCGGATCAGAGTCGATCATGCCAAGCGCCTGATCGAAGGCACGCGAATGCCCATCATCGATGTCGCCATCGCCTGCGGATTCATATCCGCCTCGCACTTTGCAAAGTGCTTCAGAGCCTTCAACGGGCTCTCGCCGCAGCAGTGTCGCGCCACGGTGCCCGCCTGGGTCGGGCCGGGCCTGGGATGACGAGCCTGCGGCAGGGTTGTTGGCGGGGCCATCAGACTCCGCCTGCTTCCCCGGCGCGAACATCAACATCGTCGCGAAGCGGCGGCGCCGGGCGAGCCCGGCGCCGCGTCCATGATCAGGCGGCGTATCTCGCCATCTGCGGCTGTCGCGACCACTGCGCATACCAGGTATCGAACAGGCTGAGCTGCTGCTCGGCATAGCCGCGCTGGCTGTCGCTCAGGGCATCCGTCTGGTTGAAATGCAGCCGGTATTCGGGGTTACCCTTGAGCACCATCATGTGCTTGAAATAGAGCACCAGGTCGGGGCCTTCATCGAAGGAGGAGAGCACGGCCAGCGCGGCGTCCAGCTCCTGGGCGAGGCGGCGCGCTTCGGCATCGCCCTTCGCCGCCGCCTGGCTCAGGCCCACCAGGTGCAGCACTTCCTTCGGCAGCACGTTGCCGATGCCGGTGATGGCGCCGGAAGCCCCGCAATTGACGAAACCATGGAAGACGGCGGTGTCGACGCCGATCATCAGCGCCACCTCGTCGTCGCGGCTGGTGATGTTTTCGGCCGCATAGCGCAGATCCGCCGGGCCGCCGAACTCCTTGAAACCGACCAGGTTGGGGTGCTCGGCGCGCAGCGCGAAGAACAGATCGGCGCGCGTGGCAAAGCCGTAATAGGGACTGTTGTAGATCACCGCCGGCAGATCGGGCGCGGCCGCCAGAATGGCCTTGAAATGATGGCGCTGCGCCGCCACCGAGGGGCCGCGCGACAAGACGCGCGGGATCACCATCAGGCCGCGGGCACCGACCTTGTGGGCATGGGCGGCGTGGGCGACGGCGCTGGCGGTGTTGACCGCGCCGGTGCCGACGATCACCGGCACGCCGGCCTCAACCAGGCGCTCGACGCCGGCCATCCGCTGCGCGTCGGTCAACAGCGGCCAGTCGCCCATCGAACCGCAATAGACGACCGCCGACATGCCGGCGACGATCAGTTCGCGTCCCTTGCGCACCAGCGCGTCGAAGTCGGGAAGACGCTCATTCGTGCAGGGCGTCATCAGCGCCGGCATGCAGCCGGAAAACACATTGGCGGTCATTTGGATTCCCCTTGAGGCTGGCTGGCAGATTGGCCAGTTTGTCCCCGAGAAGCACTGCTTGCCAAGCAAATAGTTATGGCTACGGTGCTGCCGCCGGCCACGTCTGGTCGCGGATGTCGCAGACCTGGATCGTTGGTTTTAAAGCGCGTCGCGCTGAAACGGATCCCGGCGACGCGCCTTAGGGCTTTGTCTTTATGCATGTCGTTTTCGCAAAAACCGCTGCACACTTTTGCGCGACATGCAGGTAGGCATCGTTAACGAGGGTTATGGCGCGACTTCCGGCTTCAGTTAGTTTCGGATCTTGGCTGACAATGGTGGCAACCAGCTCAAGCCGGCCCGGCCCCTGCCCACCTGGTGGGCGGGCCGGCGCGGCAAGCTCAACTTGGTCAATTGCTCGCGCCGGGCTGGGGATCGTCACGCATCACGTCAAGAAGGTGCCGCGCCAATTCTGCGGTGTCGAACGGCTTCTCGAACAGGCCGATCCTGGCGAAACGAGGGGGAATGACGGCGGGGTCGTAGCCGGTGGCGAAGACGAACGGAAGATTCCTGCGGGTGAGTTCGTCGGCGACCGCAAAGTCGATGGTCCCTTCGAGATTAAGGTCCAGCACCGCGGCGTCGATATCGAGTTCTGCGATGGCGCGCAGGGCTGCCGCTCGAGACCGGGCCAACCACCGTCGCTCCAAGCAACGCAAGGCTGTTCGTGATATCCTGAGCGATGAAATACTCGTCTTCGGCCACGAGCACGCGGAGCATCGCAAGCGGATTTTCCATGACGAGTCTCCTGGACAACCACCCTTGGACTGCGGTGCGACCACCCGACGTTAACATAGGATAGGTCAAACGCCGCGCGATCGATGTATCAGGTCAAGAGGACAACGCGATGAGACGGCCTCTGATCCGCAAGCTTGAAAAATTCACGCGGCTTTCCCTGGCAGACAAGGAAATGCTGGTCAGGATCGCGGCGCAGCGCGTGCGCCGCTTTGCCGCGCGCGAAGACATCATCCACGAGGGCGAGAAGCCGGAATTCATCAATCTTATCAACGAAGGATGGGCTTGCCGCTACAAGACGCTGGAAGACGGCCGCCGCCAGATCATCGCCTTCTTCCTGCCGGGCGACCTTTGCGATCTCAATGTGTTCATCCTGAAGGAAATGGATCATTCGATCGGCGCGATCACGCCGGTGGCGGTTTCCGAAATTTCGCGGACGTCCTTCGATGAAATGATGATCGGCCATCCCCGCATAACCCAGGCGCTTTGGTGGGAATCCCTGGTCGCGGCGGCAATCCAGCGCGAGTGGACCGTCAACCTTGGCCAGCGCGATGCGCTGGAGCGGATGGCGCACCTGTTGTGCGAACTTTTCATTCGGCTTGAGGCCGCGGGCTGCACCAGTGACAACAGCTGCGAATTCCCGCTGACGCAAACCGAGCTTGGCGAGACGCTCGGCATGTCGACGGTGCATGTCAATCGAACATTGCAGGAATTGCGGGCATCAAACCTCATCATCCTCAAAGATCGAACCCTGATGATCCCCAATCTCAAGGCGCTGCAGGACGCAGCGTTGTTCAATCCGAACTATCTGCATCTTGACCGGGAAGGCCGGCATCTCGATGCCAATGAGGAGTGATGTCCAAGACCCCGGCAGATGAACATCGCGAACGCGACTTGACCGAAATTCGGGCGGCCTTGCACGAGCGGGCAGGCGCCAAGGTCCGCCTTCGCCAAAGCGAAGAAAACCTGCGGCAGTTCGGCGAGGCGGCTTCCGACGTTTTGTGGATCCGCAATGCCGAGACCTTGCAATGGGAGTACCTGACACCGCCATTCGACGCGATCTATGGCCTGCCGCGAGAGAAGGCGCTTGCCGGCGACAATTTTGCCAGATGGATCGACCTGGTCGTGCCGCAGGACCGCGATCACGTGCTTGCCCATATCCGGCGCGTTCGCGACGGTGAGCGCGTGGTCTTCGAATACCGCATATGCCGGCCGAGCGACAACGAGGTGCGATGGCTGCGCGACACCGATTTCCCCATACGCGACGAGACCGGCAAGGTGGCCCATATCGGCGGCATCGGGCAGGACATCACCCGGTTCAGACAGGCCGGGGAACAGCAGCAGGCACGCTTTGCCGAACTGCAGCACCATGTGCGCAACACCTTGGCGGTGATCCGTTCCATCGTGCGGCGCACCATGGAGCAGAGCGAGTCCTTGGACGAAGCCACCGCGCATCTCGACGGGCGTATCAATGCTTTTGCGCGCGTGCAGGCGGCTGTCACCCGCAATCGCTCGTCCGAAGTCGAACTGGCGCCGATCATCGCGGAGGAGTTGCGCGCCGCAGGGGCCAAGGAAGGTGAGAACCTGACCATCAATGGTCCCGCATTGGCGCTCGCGGCCAAGGCTGCCGAGACCATCGGTCTGGCCGTGCATGAACTGGCGACAAACGCCGTGAAATATGGCGCGCTTTCCAACCGTGCAGGGCGGATCGTCATCGAATGGAACGTCAATGATGACGACATGCTTCGGCTCACCTGGACCGAGAACGGCTTGCAGGATCTGAAGCCGGCGTCGCGACAGGGCTTCGGCTGGGAGGTCCTTCACCGCACGCTGCCTTACGAACTCGAAGCGTCGGTGGATTTGCGCATCGAGCCGACGGGGCTCAGTTTCGATGCCCAGATCCCTCTTCGCGCAATTCGCACGCGGGCCTAAAGCGGAATTAGACATACGCTTCCATGTCTTGCCGATGCATGCCGCCTGAGGCGCGCAGGCGCAAGCGAATCCTCACGATCAAGTGAAGCGCGGGAACAGGTTCGGAGGAACATTCGCCTGTCTGCCTTGTTGAATCCAACGCGGCGTCTGGCGGAAAGGAGCTTCCGCATGAAAAACCCAAGATCAACGGCAAGAATAGCCGGTCATCCCGTCCATCCCATGCTTGTCACGATACCCATCGCGTGCTTTGTCGGCACCTTGCTCACCGACATCGTCTACTGGCGAACCGCGGAAATGACATGGGCCAATTTTTCGGCCTGGCTGGTCACGGTCGGTGTCATCGTCGGGATTCTGGCGGCCCTTGCGGGCTTGATCGATCTTCTCGGGGAAAGCCGCATACGCGAGCAGCCGACCGCATGGCTGCACATGGGGGGAAATCTCGTGGCGCTCGTGCTCGCCTTCCTCAACATGCTTGTCCATACGCGCGACGCCTGGACTTCCGTGGTCCCGACCGGGCTGATCCTGTCGGCCCTGGTGGTGGTCATCCTGTTGTTCACCGGCTGGCTCGGCTGGGGGCTGGTCTATCGCCATCATGTGGGAGTGGCCGATGAGACGATTTGAAGGACCCATCAGATGGACGACGGCGGCGCTGCTGAGTGCGGCCGCATTGGGCGCAGCCGGGTGCAGCGACGACAACACGGACCCGAAGGACCAGATCGGTCCAAATCCGAAACTGCCGGAGATACGCCAGTATCTGTTCCCACCGATGCATCTGGCGTCGGTCGTCGGCTGGAAGAACGACGAGAAGCCCGCCGTCGCGCAGGGCCTGCAGATCCAGTCCCTGGCCAAAGGCCTCCAGCATCCGCGGTCTCTGTATGTGTTGCCCAATGGCGACATTCTCGTTGTGGAATCGAAAGCCCCCGACGAAGCATCGGCCAAACGGCCGAAAGACATCGTGATGGGCTGGGTCGAGTCCTGGGTGACTTCCGGCGGCAACACCGGGTCCAGCAACCGCATCACCCTGCTGCGGGACAGCAATGGCGACGGCAAGCCTGAATATCAGGGCGTCTTCCTCGACCACCTCAACGCGCCCTTCGGCGTGGCGCTGGTCGGCAACGACCTGTACGTGGCAAACACCGACGCAATCGTGCGCTACCCCTACCAGCCGGGCGACACCAAGATCACCGCGCCGGGCAAGGTGCTGACGGACCTCCCGGGCGGTCCGATCGACCACCATTGGACGAAAAGCCTGGTCGCGAGCCCCGATGGCTCTTTGCTCTATGTCGGCGTCGGCTCGAACAGCAACATCACCGAGAACGGCATCCAGGCCGAAAAGGACCGGGCGGCGATCTGGGAGGTGGATCGCGCCACGGGCCGGTCGCGCATCTTCGCCAGCGGTCTGCGCAACCCGAACGGCCTGTCGTTCGAGCCGACGAGCAAAGCGCTCCGGTTGTCAACGAACGTGACGAGCTCGGTCCGAACCTTGTGCCGGACTACATGACTTCGGTGAAGGACGGTGCCTTCTACGGCTGGCCCTACAGCTACTACGGTCAGCATGTCGATCCGCGCGTCATGCCGCAACGGCCGGACATGGTGGCCAAGGCCATTGCGCCCGACTACGCACTGAGTTCGCATGTCGCGCCGCTGGGCTTGGCGTTCTACACGGCCACGAGCCTGCCGCAGGCTTATCGGGGCGGCGCCTTCGTCGGCGAGCATGGCAGCTGGGACCGCCAGCGCTTCAACGGCTACAAGGTCGTCTTCGTGCCGTTCAGCGGCGGCCATCCGAACGGCATGGCGCAGGATGTCGTCACCGGCTTCCTCAACGACAAGGGCGAGGCGAGGGGCCGGCCGGTCGGCGTCGCCGTCGACAAATCCGGCGCGCTGCTCATCGCCGACGATGTCGGCAACACCGTCTGGCGGGTGACGTCGGCGGCGCCGGCCTCGTAGGAAGTCACGGATTGGGCCTCAAGGTCCGGAAGGTGACCGAGTAGCGGTGCTGGTCCACCGGCGGAATGCTGTGCTCCCATTCATCGCGCGTCGGACCGCCCATAAGATAGGCGGATCTTGGTTCGACCTCGATCGTTTCCCGATCCCATCTCGCGCCGTTCCTGCGCCGGAGCCGGAAGCTGCACGGCGCCAGCAGGGAAACACCTGCGACGAGTTCGAATTGCGGCTTGTCGCGATGCCAGCCTATGCCGGCGCCTGGCCGATATTCGTTGATCAGAACCTGTGCGAACTCCGCGGCCGGGCGGCGGGCAAAATCGGCGACCTTGCGGCGAAGAGGCAAGAGGAAATCGGGTATGGCGTCCGCTTCCACCACCTGACGGCGATCATAGTCGTAGCGCAAACCGAAGCCGACGACCTGCCTGTTGGCCAGATGACCGTGGAAGTCGAAAGGTTTGAACGGCAGACCGGCGAGGCGAAGAACCAGTTCGTCTTCTTCGGCGCGCGTGATCAGATCCGGCCGATAGAGAAAGCCTTGCGGCAAGCTGGCTGCGGGGGCGAACAGATCGCCCTGCCGGGCCGACGTCATAGTTCTGGGTTTCATTGCTGGCATGGCTGCCAGATAGGGAGCTCAGGGTTTCCTGCAAGGCTTCACCACCAGCATGATCATGCCCATTGCCCGGAACCGAGGGAGCGGCCGGGGCATTACGCATTCGCCAGCTGGATGCCGGAGATGCCTTCAACCGCCATACGCAACATGCACTATGATCCGGCGACGAGGACGCTTTCGGTGTGGTTCGTTCCGAGCGGCGACCGCTACGACTATGAAGAGGTCGAGCCCGAAACTTATGCGGCCTTCAAATCTGCTTTCTCGAAAGGGCGGTTCTTCAACGAGTTCGTGCGCGATCGCTACCGGTTCCAATTGGTCGAGCACGGACGCGGGCATTGAACGGCGCATTGGCGTCGGCCCGGCGAACCGGAACATTTCCATCCTTCGCCGGTTAGCCAGGACCAGCGCATGGTTGCTGGAACAGCCACTTTCGACCAGGAAGGGAAAGTCATGTTCGGCACCGATTTGTGGACATTCGCTGTGATCGGCGGGCCGGTTATTCTTCTGCTTGTGATCATCTATGCGCTCGCCACCCGTCGCCGCAGAGGACTGGTAGAGCGGCGCGAAAGCGACCGTGGCGCCGAGCGTTTGTATCGCGAGCAAAAAGACTAGAGCGCCAGATAAGCTCATAGCCCTTAAGGCATTGTTTTCGCTTGGTTGCAGAGCAGACGGGCGGTGCTTAGGTTTTGATCGTTGCCGCCTTGGCCGCGATTGCGCGGGGTCTGGACGAAATACCCGACAACGGAACAAGCCAGGGCGCCGGCTGTTATCGAGCAGACGGACAAGGTCCGAAGCCGGAGTGGTTCATGGGCAACGATGAGTTGACGGGCGTGTTGGAGTCACTTCCAGCCATCGACGCCAAAGCCGAGCCGACGCTAAAAAGCGCTGAGGCGGAAGCCTTCTACACGCATGCAATCCGCGAACTCGCCGCCACCGACATTCCCTTTCTCGTCGCCGGCACCTATGCGGTAAGCGCCTACACAGGCGTTGTCCGTGCGACCAAGGATCTCGATATCTTCTGCAAGGCCGGGGACTGTCCGCGCATTCTGGCCCATTTCAAGCAGATCGGCCATGCGGTCGAGATCAGGGACGAGCGTTGGCTTGGAAAGGTCTTCGATGGCAAGCACTTCTTCGACGTGATCTTTGCTTCGGCCAACGGCACCATGCAGGTCGAGGACCAGTGGCTGGAACATGCCCGTCAGATCGAACTGCTGGGAAGCCGGGTCAGGATCATCGGTCCGACCGAGCTGATCTGGTCGAAATGCTTCATCCAGGACAGAGGCCGCCACGACGGCGCCGATATCGCCCATACGATCCTGAAAGCGCATGACCAGATCGACTGGCAAAGGCTGCTTACCTATCTCGACGTCCATTGGGAAGTGCTGCTGATGCAGTTGCTCAGTTTCCGATGGATCTATCCCAGCGAGCGCGACCGCATTCCCGACTGGCTGCTCGACGATCTGCTGGAACGGCTTGCGCGGCAACGGCTGCTGCCGCCCTCACGGACCAAGGTCTGTCGCGGCCGGCTTCTGTCGCAGCTCGACTATGAGATCGACGTCAAGGAATGGGGGTTTGCGGGCGTCGGCGGTGTGGGAGAGCTACGTGATGCCTGAACCGACCAAATCAGCGAAGCCGAACGGGAACGGGACCATCAAAGTCGCCGCCATGGGCGACCTGCATGTCCAGGAAGATGCCGACATCTCCTATCGCGAGCTGTTTGGGGAGGTGTCTCGGGAAGCCGATGTCCTTGTCCTCACCGGCGATCTCACCAACCTCGGCAAGCCCCGGGAGGCCGAGCTGCTGGCTGAGGAGCTGCGCGCATGCTCTATCCCCGTCGTCGGGGTGCTCGGCAATCACGACTACGAATGCGGTTGTGTCGAACAGGTTTCGGCAACGCTGCGCCAGGCCGGCGTCCATCTCCTGGACGGGCAGGCGGTCGAACTGAACGATGTCGGCTTTGTCGGCGTGAAGGGATTCGTCGGCGGCTTCGGCCCCAGAATGCTCGGCTCCTTCGGCGAGCCCGCGATCAAGGCGATGGTGGCCGAGAGCGTCAACGAGGCGATGCGGCTCGAGAATGCCATGCGCCAGGTCCGCGCCAAGCGCACGCTCGTGATCCTGCACTATGCTCCGATCGCCGAGACCGTTGCCGGCGAGCCCTTGGAAATCTTCCCGTTCCTCGGATCCTCGCGGCTGGCCGAGACGATCGACCGATTCGAGGTGAGCGCGGTCGTGCACGGACACGCCCATCGCGGTTCCTACGAAGGCCGGACTCCCGGCGGCGCCAGGGTCTACAACGTCGCCAAGCATGTCACCAAGCCGACGGGCCGCCCCTACGCCTTGCTTGAAATCTGAACGGCCCCGCGGCGGCCGCGGCACCCTTCGGAACCATGCGGGCGGACATGAGTTTTGCCGGTGACCAACGGAAGACCTCAATGCCTGACCCCAGACAACCAGATCCAGACCGCGACACGCCGATGCCGGCTCCGACCTGGAAGCCCGACCCGGTCAAGGAGCCGCCGCTGGATGAATTGCCTGACGAGACGCCATTGCCCAATCCGGATGAAAACGAGGAGCCGCCAATGCATGCCGGTGGCGGCCAAAGGGAAAGGTAAGGGCAATGGCAGCGCCGCGCGCAGTCTGGAAAGGTTTCATGAAGGTCGGGTCGGTTTCCTGCGGCGTCAAGATCGTCGGAGCCACGAGCGAGGCGTCGAAGATCCATTTCAGGATCTTGAACCGCAAGGACAGCCTGCCGGTGAAAAGCGTCTATGCAGACGAAGAGACCGGAGAGCCGGTCGACACCGAGGACCAGGTCAAGGGTTTCGAGACCGACAAGGACGATTTCATCCAGGTAGAGCCTGACGAGATCAAGGCGCTGAAACTGACTTCCGAACACACGCTGGAAATCGGCGAGTTCGTGCCCATCGCCGAGATCGACACACGCTATCTGGAAAAGCCCTATTATCTGGTGCCGTCGGATTCCGCCGCGTTGGAGGCATTCACCGTCTTGCGCGAGGCGATGAAGAACAAGCGGGTCGCAGCACGCTCCTGCGTCGTCCTCTACCAGCGCGGCCGCGAAGTTCTGATCCAGCCCTTCGGCAAGGGCATGCTTCTCACCGAACTGCGCGACCGCAACGAAATGGTCTCGGAGGACAGCGTCTTCGAAGGCTTGAAGAAGCAGAGCTACGATCCGGACCTGCTGGAAATCGCGGGTCTTTTGATCGACAAGAAGGTGACCAAGTTCGATCCTTCGAAATTCGAGGACACCTACGAGCAGGCGCTGATCGCGATGATCGAGGCCAAGCGCAAGGGCAAGAAGCCACCGAAGGCTGCGCCGAAGCCGCGCGAGAACGTCATCGACCTGGCCGCGGTTCTGCGCAAGAGCCTGGCAAAGGAAGGCATCAAGCCGAGCGCGCAAAGCAAGGCCAAGCGCAAGTCGGCTTGAGGCCGGCGGGATTCAGACCGGTTCACCTTCTCACAAGAAACCGCTCCAAGTGTTTGGTTTTGCGGCATTGCGACGGAAAACAACTGCGCACTTTCCCAGGAATTGATCTGGTCAGACCTCGTCGAACCGGCTTCCTTCCTTGGACGGGTCGCGCGAAAGGACGCGCTCCTCCTCGTCCTCGGGAAGGGCTTCGTCGCTGTTTTGGTAGGGATTGTCATCGTCTTCTTCGGGGAGGGTCCCCTCCGCTTCGACATCGTCCTGCGGGTCGCCGTTGACGGCGACGCTGTCGGGCAGAATCCTGTTGCCCTCAAGGGTATCCCAATCCTGCTGTTCGATGGCCGGAGCCTCGGCTTCGTCCTGTTTTGCCGATCGTTGCTTGTTGCGCGGGTCCATCCTTGTTCCTCCAATTCTAGCCTCCATTGAGGAACCGCTCAGGCAGGCGGTTGTTCCTTCAGCCCGCAGCAAGGTGCTTCCCCAATGGTGGCGCGTGGAACGCCAAAGCGTCCCCCGACTTATGGTTGAAAGTCGGGGAACACTTCATGCATCGCAAGCTGGATCTCAGAAGCGGCACGCCTGTATGGTCCACCTATCGGTCGCCCGATGTGCCGGTGAACCGCCTCATTCGCGATCTCAAGACGGACGTGCTCATCGTCGGAATGGGCATCAGCGGCGCAATGATGGCGCAAGCGCTGACGCGTGACGGCCACTCCGTCGTCTGCATCGACCGGCGCGGACCGGTCCAGGGATCGACGGCTGCAACGACGGCGTTGGTGCAGTTCGAAATCGACCAACCCTTGACGAGGCTGTCCGCTATGATCGGCGCCGCAGCCGCCCGCAGGGCATGGCGGAGGTCACGTCTAGGCCTTCTCAATCTGCGAGGGCGGATCAGCGAACTCGACATCAGCTGCGAAGCGGCCAGCACGCCCTCGCTTTACCTCGCCGGCAACACGCTCGGTCCGTCCGAGTTGCGCAAGGAAGCGCAAGCGCGCGTCGAGGTCGGCATCGGCGCAAGGTTTCTATCCCGTGCATCCTTGCTGGAAAAATTCGGCATCGGGCGTGCGGCGGCAATTCTCAGTCATGACAATCTCGCCCTCGATCCGAGAAAGCTGACCGCGGGACTGTTGCTTGAGACGCTGAAAGGAAAGGCCCGCTTCTATGCTCCGGCGGAGGCGACAGCGGTCGAGGATGGTCGCCTCGGCGTGATGGTTGCGACGCGGCACGGCCCAATCATCAGCGCGGGGCACCTCGTCCTGACGACTGGATACGAGCTGCTGAAAATCGTGCCGCACGTGTCTCACCGCGTCATCTCGACCTGGGCGATCGCGACGTGTCGGCAACCCGGGAAGCTCTGGCCGGGCACGACCCTGATCTGGGAGGCATCCGATCCGTATCTCTATATCCGCGCGACGATCGACGGGCGCGTCATCTGTGGCGGTGAGGATGAGGATTTTTCCGACGAGGAGCGCCGCGACAGCCTGACACCCGAAAAGACGCTTCGCCTTGCCGGGAAACTCGGCCGGATTTTCCCGCAGCTTGACACAGAGGCTGAATTTGCCTGGAGCGGTTCGTTTGGCTCGACGACCACGGGCCTGCCCGTCATAGGAACTTTGCCAAGCCATCCGCGGGTCCATGCGGTAATGGGGTATGGCGGCAACGGCATCCTCTTTTCGCAGATCGCCTCCGAAATCGTCTCGGCCTCGATCAGAGGCGGCGAAGACGCCGACGCGGACCTGTTCGCCTTCCAGGCGTGACACCTCTCCAATCACCGTGGTGCCCGACAGCATGCCGAATGAGACCTACGCGATCTGCTCGAACGTGCATTGGCGCGGCGCCTTGTCGGGCCGCCAGCGCACCAGCTTTGTTCCGTGCCGGAAGCGGTCGCCGGTGACGTGATCGAAACGGACCTCGACGACGAGGTCCGGCCGCACCGGCTCCCATTGCCCGCTGCGCTCGGTACTCCAGCGGCTCGGCCCGCCCGGAGCCTTGCCGGTGAAGCCCGGCCCGCCGCGCAGCTTCTCCAGCCTGTCCGTGAGCGCGGCCCGCTCGTCATTGGCGATGGTCGAGGTGAAGCCGACATGGTCGAGCAGGCCGCGTTCGTTGTAGAGACCCAGCAGCAGCGAACCCACCTGTTGCTTGCCGTTGAGGTAGCGGAATCCCCCGACCACGCAGTCGGCCGTGCGCAGCCGCTTGACCTTGATCATCGCGCGCTCGCCCGGCCGATAGGTCTCGGCCATCGCCTTGGCGACGACCCCATCGGTCGAACCATGACCGGCGCCCTGCAGCCATTTCCGGGCGGTTGCGAGGTTGGTGGTGGATGGCGAGAGCCGCAGCGAGGATATGCCTGCCTTCGCCACAAACTCCTTTGTTGCCGCCCGCCGCTCCGCCAGAGACTCTTCGAGCACCAGCCTGCCGCCGGCTGCGACGAGGGTGTCAAACAGGATCAACTGCGCCGGCGTCTCCAAGCTGAGCTTGGCTATCCGGCTCTCCGCTGGATGAAGCCGCATCTGCAGCGCATCGAATGAGGCGCGGCCCTCGATCTCGATGACGATCTCGCCGTCGATGACAAAGTTCTTCGCATCGACACCGCGCAGCATGGCTGTGAGTTCGGGGAAATAGCGGCCAAGCGGCTTGCCGGACTTCGCCCTGAGGTCCACTGCTTCGCTGGCCTTGAAGGCGAGGCAGCGAAACCCATCCCATTTCGGCTCGTATTGCCACGTGCCTTTCTCCTCGGGCAGCTCATCGGCGGTGCGCGCTTCCATGGGAGGCGTGTCCAGAGGCAGCGGGAAGCCATTCCTCGGGGCCGCTACCATCGCTCTTCCGCGTCGTGATGCGGGAGGTCGATGCCGCAGCAGACCCATGCCAGCCGTTGCCCCGATCCATAGTTGTAGCGAGGCTCCAGTTCCGCGGGATCGTCGAAAGTTCCGACGTGGAGCGCGATCTCGTCCTGCGTCGCGTCATAGGAAAGACTAAGCGGAGAACCGCAAGCTTGGCAGAAGGCGCGGCGGGCGAGCGGCGAGGATCGGCGGTAGGCCGGTTCTTCGTCGCGCCAGGACAGGCTGGCCAACGGCACCCAAGCGAGCACGGCAAACGCGCTGCCGGTCGCGCGCCGGCACATATCGCAATGGCAATAATGAACACGCGGATCTGCAGTGACGCGATAGCGAATTCTGCCGCAGAGGCATCCGCCTGTGCGTTCGACAGGAGCGGCTTGGGCGGGATTTTCGGACATTTTCATCCAGCTTGAACGTTTCGAGGGCGGATGTGGTTTCCGGGCGGAACGGGTTTCAAAGCAAAGCGTTGGTCCGACTGTTGCCGAGGATGAAACCTTGACTCCCAGATACCGCTCCGCCCCATCGAGACGCCCGCAGTTTTCCCCGTCCCGCGGGAAGCGAGCGCGGCTGCTACCCTGATGTCAGCTCCAGGCTTGACCTATGGTCCTCTCGGCACGCATTGCGCGCATCTTTGCGTCGACATGCAAAGATTGTTCGCCGAACCATCGGAATGGGCGACACCCTGGATCACCCGCGTGCTGCCAAGGATTGTCAGCCTTGTCGAGAGGAAGGCCGAGCAGACGATCTTCACGCGCTTCGTGCCGGCTGAGAGGCCCGGCCAGGGCGTCGGCAGCTGGCGACGCTACTATGAGCGCTGGGCGTCGATGACGATCGAGAATGTCGGCCGGGAGATGATCGAATTGCTGCCGCCGCTGTCGGCTTTTTATCCGCCGGCGCAGGTGATCGACAAGCATGTCTATTCCCCCTGGCCTGAGGGCAGGCTGCAGGCGCTGCTTGCCGCCCGCCGGATCGACACACTGGTGGTCACCGGCGGCGAGACGGACGTCTGCGTGCTGGCAACGGTCCTGGGCGCGATCGACATCGGTTATCGCGTCGTGCTGGTCACCGATGCGCTCTGCAGCTCCTCGGATGCCACGCATGACGCGCTGATGACGGTCTACCATCAGCGTTTCGCGCAGCAGGTGGAAACTGTCGAGATGGAAACAGTCCTGTCGAGCTGGAGCTGAGAGCGGGCGCAGCGCGGTCCGACCTCCCAGCCTGCTCCTTCGGCGCTTACCAAAGGCGAGGCAGCGGCGTCGGCGCTCCCCCACGGGCCGGTCACTCCTGCGTGAGCGGCCTGAGTTTCGGACCGATCAATCCGGAACAACACGCCGGCTGAAAGGTTAGCGCCCGATACAAGCCAGCCAGGAGCGAGCCATGTCCCGAACCTCCACCTCGAGCGCGACTGGCCTCAGCCGAAGACGTTTCATGACCGGCACGGCTTCGGTCGCCGCGGCCGCGCCGATGCTGGCGGCGCCGCCGAAGGCCGAGGCGCAGCCTGCACCCGCGTCGAAACTGCGGGAGCCGGCCGTCCTGTCGCTGCGGGTCAACAAGCAGCCTTACGAGCTTTCGCTGGATACGAGGACGAGCCTGCTCGATGCGCTTCGCGACCATATCGGCCTGACCGGCACAAAGAAGGGCTGCGACCACGGTCAGTGCGGCGCCTGCACCGTGCTGGTCGACGGAAAGCGCGTGCTCTCGTGCCTGAGCTTCGCCGTGATGAACCAGGGCAGGGAGGTGACGACGGTGGAAGGGCTCGCATCGAGCGACGGCAAGCTGCATCCGATGCAGCAGGCCTTCATCGATCACGACGCGTTCCAGTGCGGCTACTGCACGCCGGGCCAGATCATGTCGGCCATCGGCTGCGTCAACGAAGGCCACGCCGGCTCCGAAGACGATATCCGCGAATATATGAGCGGCAACATCTGCCGCTGCGCGGCCTACCCGAACATCGTCGCGGCCGTCGTGCAGGCGCGTGAAGAGACGAGGGGAGCCTGACATGCGCCCCTTCATCTATGAACAGCCGCAGGACATTCGCACCGCCGTCGCCGTCGCGTCCCGATTTGCCTCCGATGGCGATCAGCCAACGCGGGCCGACGCCCAATTCATCGCCGGCGGCACCAATCTCGCCGACTATATGAAGCTCGGCGTCGCGCAGCCGAGCCGGCTGCTGGATCTCAATCGGCTGGACGAGCCTGCGCTCCGGGAGATCACGGTCGGGGACAACGGAATTCGGTTCGGCGCGCTGGTGCGGATGGGAGAGGCGGCCGACGACAGCGAGGTCAAACGACGTTATCCGGTCATAGCCGACAGTCTGCGACTGGCGGCAAGCGGCCAGATCCGCAACATGGCAAGCCTTGCCGGCAACGTGCTGCAGCGCACGCGCTGCGAGTATTTCCGCGAGACTTCCTGGGCCTGCAACAAGCGGGTGCCGGGTTCGGGCTGCGCGGCGATGGAAGGCTTCAACCGCCAGCATGCAGTGCTCGGCACCAGCGAGGCCTGCATCGCAACCTATCACGGCGACTTCGCCCAGGCTCTGATCGCGCTCGATGCCGTGGTCCGTGTGGAGGGTTCGCGCGGTGCGCGAAACATTGCCTTTGCCAAGCTGCACAGGCTGCCCGGCGACACGCCGCATATCGAGACGGAACTGGCGGCGGACGAGATCGTCACCGCCATCGAGGTGCCGGCCCTCCCGTGGGCGGCGCGTTCAATGTACCTGAAAATCCGCGATCGCCAATCCTACGCCTTCGCGCTGGCCTCGGCGGCGGTCGCGCTCGATCTCGACGGCGACAGCGTTCGCGAGGCCCGGATCGCGCTGGGCGGCGTGGCGACGGTGCCATGGCGCGCCAGCGCGGCGGAAGCAGCCCTGCAAGGCAAGAAGCTCGACGAGATGTCGGCCGGCACAGCAGCGGAAGCCGCCTTCGCGCATGCGAATCCCGGCCGGCACAACGCGTTCAAGATCGAACTCGGCAAGCGAGCGCTGGTGCGGGCGCTGCTGGAAACCCGTGACATGAAGGTGTGACATGAATGCAGCTGCTCCCAGGCCCAAGGAGAACATGGGCGAACCGCTGCCGCGCATCGATGCTCGGCTGAAAGTCACGGGACAGGCGCATTATCCGGCGGACCTGCCGACAGCCAACATCGCCTATGGCGCGCTGGCGACCAGCAGCATCGCCAAGGGCAAGGTGACGAAGCTTCATCTGGATGACGCCCGCGCGGTACCCGGCCTGCTCGACATCGTCACCTATGGCGACATGGACAAGATCGAGAAGCCGAAATTCGGCAACTCCGGCGCCACGTCGATCGGGCCGCTGCATGACCGCACGATCTTCCATGACGGCCAGATCATCGCGCTCGCCGTTGCCGAGACGTTCGAGGCGGCCGAAGAGGCCGCGCAACTCATCCGCGCGGAATACGAAGAGGAGAAGCCGAGCGCGAGCTTCGACAGCGCGGGCACGAAGACCGTTCCCGCCGCGGGCAAGAGCCCGATGTACAAGGAAGATGTGAAAGCGGGCGACTTCGATGCCGCCTATGCGCAAGCGGCGATGAAGATCGATGCTCGCTATTCGACGCCGACGCAGCACCACAATCCGATCGAGCTGTTCTCGACGACGGCGCTCTGGCAGGGCGATCAGCTCATCGTGCACGAACCGTCGCAGAACGTCACCGGCTGGAAGGTGGAGCTCGCCAGGCAGTTGAAGATCGAACCGGCCAATGTGCGCATCGTCAGTCCCTTCATCGGCGGCGCCTTCGGCTCGAAGGGGCCGATGACGCCGCGCACCGCGATCGTAGCCGTTGCCGCCAAGCGGCTTGGCCGGCCGGTGCGCTGCGTGACGAGCCGCATGCAGGCCTTCGGTACCCAGACCTACCGCGCCGAAACCCGCCACCGCATCCGCATCGGCGCCGGCAGGGACGGGCGCATCACCGCTTTCGCCCACGAAGGCTGGGAAGTGACGTCACGCCCGGACTCCTACGTGGTCGGCGGCACTTCGGCGACCAGCCGCATGTACGACTACGGCTCGGTGCTGACGCATGTCTCGCTGGTGCAGGCCGACCGCAACACGCCGGGCTATATGCGCTCGCCGCCCGAGACGCCGTATGTCTACGCGCTGGAAAACGCCATGGACGAGATGGCCGTGGCGCTCGGCATGGATCCGGTCGAATTCCGCCGGATCAACGAACCGAAGCTGGAGCCGATCGGCAAGAGGCCGTTCTCCAGCCGCTCGCTGATCCAGTGCTATGACCAGGCTGCCGAAGCCTTTGGCTGGGCGAAGCGGGATGCTGGAGTCGGCGCGATGCGCGAGGGAGACTGGCTGATCGGCGTGGGCTGCGCCACGGCGATCTATCCGACCGCTGTCGCCCCTTGCGCGTCGCGCGTGCGCCTAGCTTCCGACGGCGGCGTGCGGGTGCAATGCGGCTCGCATGAAATCGGCACCGGGATCCGCACGGTGGCCGGACAGATGGCTTCCGAGCGCCTTGGTGTCGCGATCGACAAGGTGGCTGTCGAGATGGGCGACAGCAGCCTGCCACCGGCGCCGGTGTCGGGTGGATCGATCTCCACCGCGAGCGTGTGCTCGGCGGTGCTGAAGGCCTGCGACGCGATCCGGAGCAAGCTCGTAGCCGCCGCGACGAAGGAAGGCGGGCCCCTTGCCGGCTCGCACAACGAGGAATTGGCCTTTGCCGATGGCAAGATCGCGGCGGAAGGCGGCGCTGTGGCCAAGATCGAGGACGTCTTCAAGCTCATGCAAGTCGGCGCGATCGAGGAATATGCCGAGTTTGCGCCGAAGGGCGCGAGCCCCGAGGCGCTGAAAAAGCTTTATGCCGGCCAGTCGGAATTCCATGGCGGCGAGCAGGACGAGGATTCGGTGAAATATGCCTTCGGCGCCGAATTCGTCGAGGTCCGGATCAACCGCTACACGCGTGAAATCCGCGTGCCTCGCATGGTCGGTGCATTCGCGGCAGGCCGCATCATGAACACGCGCACCGCCCGCAGCCAGCTGATGGGCGGCATGATCTGGGGCATCGGCCAGGCGCTGCATGAAGCGACCGAGATCGACAGGCGCTATGCGCGCTATGTCAACCGCGATCTCCAAGACTACCTCGTGCCGGTCAATGCCGACATCAAGGACCTGCAGGTGATCCTGGTGCCGGAGGTCGACCACGCGGTCAATCCGGCCGGCGTCAAAGGATTGGGGGAACTGGGCAATGTCGGCACGGCCGCCGCCGTTGCCAGCGCGGTCTATCACGCAACAGGTATACGCATCCGCGATCTGCCGATCAGGATAGAGCAGCTTCTGGTCTGACCGCCGGTCATTCGCCGGCCTGGCTGCTGGAGCGTTCGTAAAGAGCGGCGCCTGTCTGGGCGTCTATGCCTTCGAGGCTCACCTCGTAACCCCAGAGATTGCGGATATGGCGCAGCGTCGCGTCGCGGCTGCGGCCGTCCAGAACGATACCGTCATGGACCTTGTGCTGCAGGCGAAGATGACGGTCGCCGAGCAGGTCCACGTCCACGACCTGGATGTCCATGCTGTTTGCGCCGATGTCGTAGCTGCGGGCAAGGGCGCTGCGGACCGCTTCATAGCCCCGCTCATTGTGGATCGAGGCGACTTCGTAGAAAGGCTCGTTCGCCGCGTCCGCAAGAACGAACATCCGCCATTTGCGGATCAAGGCCGGGCTGAGAAACTGGCGGATGAAGGACTCGTCGCGATGGTTGGCCCAGGCGTCGAGCAAGGTGTCGCGCCAGTTGCCATTGCCGGCGAAGTCGGGAAACCAGTCGCGATCCTCCTCGGTGGGGTTCGTCGAAATGCGCTGGATGTCCTGCATCATGTCGAGGCCCAGCGCGTAGGGATTGATGCCGGAATAGCGCCGGTCGTCGAAGCCCGGCTGAAACACCACGTTCGAATGGTTGCTCAGGATTTCGAGCATGGCGCCCTCGCTGATGCGGCCACGATCGAAAAGGGCGTTCATGAGCGTGTAATGCACGAAGGTCGCGCAGCCTTCGTTCATCACCTGCGTCTGCCGCTGTGGATAAAAATATTGCGCTATGACGCGGACAATCCTGAGGATTTCGCGCTGCCACGGCTCCAGGATGAGGCTGTTCTTCTCAAGGAAGTAGAGCAGGTTCTCCTCCGGAAGGTGGAGCGACTTCTTCCGCTCGGCGATCGCGTCGTCTGTCTCGGCAGCCTTCTTGCCGTCCTTCGACTGGGGCAGGGTCCGCCAGAGATCATTGTAGGAGCGCTCCTCGTACTCCAACCGCTCGCGCAGTCCCTCGCGCTGCGTTTCGGAGGACAGTTTCGGCGGCCGCCGATATCTGAAAACGCCTTGTCCCATCAGGGCGTGCGCGGCATCGAGAACGGCCTCCACCGCGGCCAGGCCCTGCTTTTCCTCGCACCGGGCTATATAGCCCTTGGCAAAGTCCAGATAGCTCAGGATGGCGCCGGCATCGGTCCATTGCCGGAAGAGATAGTTGTTCTTGAAGAAGTGATTGTGGCCGAGCGCCGCGTGGGCCGTCACCAGGGCCTGCAGGGCCATGGTGTTTTCCTCCATCAGGTAGACGATGCAGGGGTCGGAGTTGATGACCAGCTCATAGGCGAGGCCGCGACCGCCCTTGCGGTACAGCAATTCCTGGTAGAGGAAATGCTTGCCGAACGACCAGTGGCGGTACATCAGCGGCATACCGGTGGACGAATAGGCATCGAGCATCTGCTCGGACGAGATGATCTCCATCTGCACCGGATAGATGTCGAGGCCGAGCTCTTCGATGCCGAGCGCCTCGATAGCGTCGTAAGCCCGCGACAAGGTCTGGAAATTCCAGTCGGATCCGGAAAACAGCAAACCGGAACTGGGAGCGAGCCTTGGCATCCGTGCTCCTTCAGCCGCCTCCACGCTGCGGCTTCTCCTTAGTGAAGAGCTGTCGAAAGACCGGGTAGATGTCGGAGGCCTTGGCGATCCGCGTCATCTGGAAGTTCGGCCAGCCTTTCTTGACCTCCTGATAGGCGTGCCAAAGCGATGTTCCGTTCTCGGTCGAGCCGAAGATGTGCGTCTCTCGCTCATCGATGATTTCGACATAGGCGAAATACTGGCACAAGCGCATGAGTTCACCATCGAGGAGCGCAATGCAGCGATCGGAATCGGTGGGGAAATTGTCGCCGTCGGACGCCTGGGCAGCATAGATGTTCCAGTCGCGACTCGGGTAGCGCTTCCTGATGATGCGGTGCATCTCCTCCAACGCGGTGGAAACGACGGTGCCGCCGCTTTGCGTGCTGTAGAAGAATGTGTCCTCATCGACTTCCTGAGCCTCATGCGTATGGCGGATGAAGACGATTTCGGTGCGGTCGTAGCGCCGTTTCAAAAAAAGGTGCAGCAGCACGAAGAAGCGCTTGGCAAGATCCTTCTCGCGTTCGCCCATCGAACCCGAAACATCCATCAGGCAGAACATCACGGCGTTGGCGTTCGGCTGCGGCTGCGCGTCGAAGCGGTTGAAGCGAATATCGACCGGATCGACATAGGCGATCACCCTGCGGCGGCGCTTGAGACGATCGAGTTCCTCCTGCAACGCCACGATGCGTTGACGCGCCGCGGGATCGGGTGGGCCCGATTGGAGCGCTGCCAACTCCAGGGTTATCGCATCGAGCGCCTCCTGCTTGGGACGCTTCAGCGCTATGCGACGGCCATGGCTGTTGCGCATCGTGCGAGCAATGTTGATGTTGGTAGGCGAGCCGGTCGCAGCGAATCCGGCGCGCCGCGGCCGGTAGGCGACGATCTCCTTGAGATTGAGCTTGACCATGTCGGGAAGCTCGAGATCCTCGAAGAAGAGGTCCAGCACCTCCTCGCGGCTGAGGACGAAGCGGAAGTCGTCTTCCGATTCCTTCATCGACGGCGAGGATCCAACATTGCCGCCTTCACCCGGCTTCGGCATCCGATCGCCGGGAGCGAACTGCTTGTTGCCCGGCAGGACATGACGGCGCGTGCCGCTGTCCCTTGCGTCGGTGAATTGTGGCTCGCTGGTTCCGTTTGCCGGCATCGAAACGGCATGCTCGCCATCCACATCGGCGATTTTGCCGGCCCGGATCCGTTCGCGGATTGTCTGCTTCAGCTCCGCGCGGGCACGGCGCAGGAAGCGCTGGCGATTGCCGAGGCTCTTGTCCTTCGGGTTCAGTCGGCGGTCGATGAAGATGGTCATCGGAACTTCCGGGGTTGGTTTCAGCCCGCCTTGTTCACGCGCATATACCAATCCACCAGCCGGCGGACCTGACGCTTAGTATAGCCGCGTTCGACCATCCTTTGCACGAATTCGGTGTGCCTCTTCTCAGTCACGCTGTCCTGCTTCGAGCCGAAGCTGATCACCGGTAGCAGATCCTCGACCTGCCCGAACATCCGCTTCTCGATGACTTCCCGCAGCTTTTCATAGCTCGTCCAAGAGGGGTTGCGGCCGTGGTTCCTGGCGCGGGCGCGCAGGGTGAACTTCACGACCTCGTTGCGGAAGTCCTTGGGGTTGGCGATGCCGGCCGGCTTTTCGATCTGCGACAGTTCGTTGTCGAGGACCTCGCGGTTCAGAATCTGGCCGGTGTCGGGATCCTTGTAGTCCTGATCCTCGATCCAGGCGTCGGCATAGGCGATATAGCGGTCGAACAGGTTCTGGCCGTATTCGCTGTAGGATTCGAGGTAGGCTTTCTGGATCTCGTGGCCGATGAACTCGGCGTAGCGAGCGGCAAGCTCTGTCTTGATGAAATCGAGATAGGCGGTTTCTGTTTCCTTCGGGAATTGCTCGCGCTTGATCGCCGCTTCCAGAATGTACATCAGATGCACAGGATCGGCGGCCACTTCCTTGGTGTCGAAGTTGAAGGTCTGCGACAGGATCTTGAAGGCGAAGCGCGTGCTCACCCCGGTCATGCCTTCGTCGACACCCGCGGCATCGCGATATTCCTGAATGGATTTTGCCTTCGGGTCGCTCTCCTTCAGGTTTTCCCCGTTATAAACCCGCATCTTCGTATAGAGCGGCGAATTGTCGTGCTCGGCCAGGCGCGTCGACACGGTGAACCGGCTGAGCAGGTCGAGAACCTCCGGCGCGCACGGGGCTTCGGCCAGTTCGCTCTCGCGCAGCAGCTTCTCGTAGATCTGTCTTTCTTCGGTGACGCGCAGGCAATAGGGCACCTTGACGACCAGGATGCGGTCGAGGAATGCCTCGTTGTTCTTGTTGCTCTTGAATTGCAGCCATTCCGATTCGTTGGAGTGCGCAACGATGATGCCCTGGTAGGGGAAGGCGCCGAAATTCTCCGTGCCGTTGTAGTTGCCCTCCTGGGTGGCCGTCAGCAAAGGATGGAGAACCTTGATGGGCGCCTTGAACATCTCGACGAATTCGAGAAGTCCTTGCGTCGTCCGGTTCAACCCGCCGCTGTAGGAATAAGCATCGGGATCGGACTGGCTGAAATTTTCGAGCTGGCGGATGTCCACCTTGCCGACCAGCGACGAAACGTCCTGGTTGTTCTCGTCGCCTGGCTCGGTCTTGGCGATGCAGATCTGGCGCAGGCGCGAAGGCATCAGCTTGACCACGCTGAACTTGGAGATGTCGCCCGACAGTTCGTCCAGCCGCTTCGACGCCCAGGGGGAGATCAGGCCGTTGAGCCGCCGCCGGGCGATGCCATACTTGTCCTCGAGAAGGTCACCCATGCGGTCAGGATGGAAAAGGCCGAGCGGCGATTCGAAAACCGGGCTGATCCTGTCGCCAATTTTCAAAGTATAGATGGGCCGCTCTTCCATCAGCTTCTTGAGACGCTCGGCAAGGGAGGACTTGCCGCCGCCGACGGGCCCGAGCAGGTAGAGGATCTGCTTGCGTTCCTCGAGCCCTTGCGATGCATAGCGGAAATAGCCGGCGATGCGCTCGATCGTGTCTTCCATTCCGTAGAAGTCGGCGAAAGACGGATAAATCTTGATCGTCCTGTTGGCGAATATCCGGCCAAGCCGTTCGTCGCCGCTGGTATCGAAGAAAGTCGGCTCGCCGATCGCGGTCACCATGCGCTCGGCCGCAGAGGCGTACATCGATTTGTCCTCGCGGCAGGCTAGGAGATATTGCTGGAGGCTCATCTCCTCCTGTGCTGCGTTGGAGTAGATCTCCGAGAATAAGTCGAAGATGTCGCTTTTTTTCTCAATCATGGCAGCCTCGCAAGGGGGGCGGGTCGAGGGGTAGCCGCACCCAGCATTTCAACTGTCGGAAGGTCATTGTGGTTCCTTCACAGGCACGAGATTACGCTCATAAGAGCAGGCGGCAATACTGAAGACGATGGATGGTTATCACCTTCGGCCCTTTGCGCCCCTCCGAGGCTCAGGCTGGGAACGCCACCACTGGGCGTCATGTCGTGCTCCAACTGGCGATTTGCGCAGCCGGAGCTGTTCTCATCTCTGCGAGCCAAGGCATGACAGCGCCGCGGCCGCGAATTGCGCACGGGAAGGGCTGGGACGATCGCCGCCGGGGCACCTGGACGATTTTCGCTTCCATCCTCGAGAGAGCCAGCCCGTACCGTTCCATTTGATGGAACCGGGCCGATGGCGGTCCGGTTAAGCCGGCAGGAACAGTTGAAGCTGAGGAGGCCGGTATGAGGGCGCCCTTGGCACAAGACGAGTATCTGATCGCCTCCGACGTGGCGAATGGCTTAGCGGCAAGAGGATTCGAAGTTGCCTGCGCCGGCTCCGAACGGGCAGCAGGAAGCTGGTTGGACGACAACCGACCCGATGTGGCCATCATAGATATCCAACTGCTCGATGGACAACGCGGGATCGCTGCCAGCCGCCTCAAGGACCTTGGCGTGCCCTTCATCGTGCATTCAGGCTACGATCCTGCGTTCCAGGCCAGGTGTTCCGCGGCGCGCCATACTTTTCGAAGCCCGCGGCAATCGAGGATATCGTCGAGATGGCAAGCCGGATGGTCGAGGATCGCGGCGCCTCGTAGCCGCACGAAAGATCTGAGCAAGGGCGATCTCAGCCAGGGGCGGCGCTTTTGCGGAACCGCGCCACCGCGTCGATCAACACTTTGTGGTCGACCGGTTTCGAGAGCCTCGGCGCGTCCCGGAACTGATCGGGAAAGACAGTCACGCTGTCATAGCCGGTGAGGAAGAGAAACGGGACGCCGCAGGCGGAGAGATGCTCGGCGAGCGGGAAGCTGCGTTCGCCACGCAGATTGACGTCGAGGACCGCTCCATCGAGGGTGACGCCCTCGATCTTCTCGAACGCCTGTTTGTTAGTGGGCGCCGGACCGATCACGGCGCATCCTGCCGCGGCCAGCTGATCGGCGAGATCGCGCGCGAGCAGGAAAGTGTCCTCGACGACGAGGACCTTAAGGCCGGTCAGAAGCGCGTCCGTATTCATTCCTTGCCGGGCAGCGAAGGACCTGCATTCGTGGACAACGGTATTTCCAGATCGCATTCCAATCCGGAAGGTTCGAACCGCAGGTCCACCTTGCCACCCAATTCATACTCCAAACTTTGCTGGATGAAGCTTGTTCCGAAATTCCGCCGCGGCGGCTCCTTGACACGCGGTCCGCCGATTTCCTTCCAGCGGATCGACAACTTCCCGGGTTTATCGGCATTCCAGGTGACTTCGACGCGGCCGCTCTCGGTGGACAGCGCGCCGTATTTGGCGGCGTTGCTGGCCAGCTCGAAGAAGACCATGCCGAGCGTCGCAGCGGCGCTTGCGCTCAGATGCAACGGTTTGCCCTGGATTATTATGTTCTGCCGCTCCTTGCTGCCGTATGGGGTAAGTGTCCCCCTGAGCAACTGCTCGAGGTCGGCATCGCCCCAATTGTAAGACGACAGCACCTCGTGCGTTCGTGCCATGGCGTGCAACCGCTCCTGGAACGAGGTCGAGAAATCGCCGATCGAGGTCGAAGAGCGGATCATGCGCGACGTCAGCGCCGTGATCGTGGCCAGGATGTTCTTCACGCGATGCTGCAACTCGTGCAACAGCCTCTCCTGGCTGCGCTCCGCCTCCTTGTGGTTCGAGATGTCGACCAGCGCCGCGATCGCGCCGCGAACCCTGCCGGACTCATCGAACAGCGGGTTGGCCGACATCATCACGTCGAGGCTGCTGCCGTCCTGCCGCGCGATCCGCGCCTCATAGCTGGGGACAGCCTTGCCCGTCCGCATCGCCTTCTGCAAAGGCTGGTCGTCGGGTTTCAACGCGGAGCCGTTGATCATCAGCGGCAGTTCGGCCGGCACGGTCGTCAGTTTGCCGTCCGTGGCTCGCCGGCCGGCGAGTTCCACCGCATAGCGGTTGCCGCGGATCGCCTCGCCATCGCCGTCCTCGGCGATGAAGATGCCCACCGGCACCAGGTCCAGCAGCGTTTCCAGGCTGTCGAGGCGGTTGCGCAGGTCATGAGTGAGCGCGCCGATCTTTTCCTCCGCCCGCGCGATCTGGGTGACGTCGACGAAGGTGACGACGACGCCGGCGATGACGTTGTCGACCGTTCGGTACGGCAGCACGCGCATGATGTAGCGCCTGCCGCTCTCTGCGCCTTCGATCTGCCGCTCGATCGTGCCGAGGCGGCGCAGCACCTGCTCCATGTCGGTCTGAAGTCCGTCGGCGGGAAAGCGGGGTCGGACATGCGCGAGCGGCCGGCCGACATCGCTTTCGACCAGCCGGAACAGGTCGCGCGCCGTCGGCGTGAAGCTTTTGATGCAGAGGTCGCGATCGAGGAACACGGTCGCGATCTGCGTGCTTTCGAGCAGGTTCGCCATGTCGTTGTTGGCGCGGCTGAGCTCGTCGACGCGGATGTTGAGCTCGGCATTGACGGTCTGGAGCTCCTCGTTGATCGACTGCAGCTCTTCCTTGGAGGTTTCCAGTTCCTCGTTGGACGATTGCAACTCCTCGTTGATGGAGGACAACTCCTCGTTCGAGGACTTCAGCTCCTCGTTGGAGGATTCAAGCTCCTCCGTCGTGATCTGCAGCCGCTCCCGGGTTTCCCTCAGCTCCTTTTCGAGCTGGTTGACATTGGCGCTTTCGACATCGTCGGTGGTGTGGACGGGCTCGTCATCGGCCTCAGGCTTGATGCCGCCGACATCCCTGAAGACCAACATGTACAGAGGGTCCGCCGAGCCGTCGGAGGGCAGCGGCTGCACGGCCAGGCTGATCGTCTGGCGTCCGCCGTTGGTGCCGATGTTGATCTTGTTCTGGACCGCCACCTGCCCGGTGCTGACGGTCTTGTGAAGCGCTGCCCGCAAATCCATGCGCAGGCCGCGCCTCGCCATGGAAAAGACGTTGTGATCGGGTGCGCCGGCGGCAAGCTCGAGATATTTGCCCGTGCCGCCGGAGCTGTGCACCAACTCGCCGCCGGCATTGATCACCACGTAGGCCGGCGAGTAGCGCTCGACCAGCAGGCGTTCGGCAATTTCCTGCAAGGTTCCGGTCGTCGTCCGCTGGCGAGCATGCGGGGCGGCCTGCCTGGTCGCGGCCGCGAGCGGGAATTCCGGCAACCGCTGCGTGGCGACCCCGCCGCGCTTCTGGAAGATGCGGCTCGTCTTGTCGACGGTCGAGAACAGGCGCGCGTGACGGGTGACGTTCTCTGACGAGCCGAGGAAGAGATAGCCGTTGTTGCGCAACGCATAGTGGAAGATCGGGACGATCTTTTCCTGCAGTTCCGGGCCCATATAGATCAAGAGGTTCCGGCAGGCGATCAGGTCGAGCTTGGAAAAGGGCGGATCGCGCAACAGATTGTGCGCCGAGAACAGGCACACCTCCCGCAACTCGGCGGCGACGCGGTAGGTGCCGTCCTCGCGCGAGAAGAACTCCTTGAGGCGCTTCGGCGTGACATCGGTCGCAATCGTTGCCGGGTAGCGGCCGGCTCGGGCCACTTCCAGCGCCCGCTCATCGATATCGGTGGCGAATATCTGCAGGCTGGGCGAGGCGGCACCCCGGGGCGCGTTCTCCTTGAGCAGCATGGCAATCGAATAGGCTTCCTCGCCTGTCGCGCAGCCAGGCACCCATACCCGGATCGTCTCGTCCGGCTTGCGGTTCTCGAACAACTGGGGAATGACCATGCGTTCGAGCACGTCGAAGGCCTGCGGGTCGCGGAAGAAGCTGGTCACGCCGATGAGCAGGTCCTGGAACAAAAGATCGACCTGCTGCGGCTCGTCGCGCAGCCGCTCGTAGAAGACGGTGGGATCATCGATCTGCAGCACCTGCATGCGCCGCTGGATGCGCCTCAAGATGGTGTTGTCCTTGTAGCCGCTGAAGTCGTGGCCGGTGCGCACGCGAAGCAGTGCCGCGATGCGCGAAAGCTGTTCGGCCACGTCGCGCTTGCGGCGGTCGCGCTCGCTTTCGGTGCGCTTGGCGTGGCTGAAATAGCCGACCAGTTTCGCGGCCATTTCTTCCGCGGGAAGCACCATGTCGATCATGCCGCTCTGCACGGCGCTGCGCATCATGCCGTCATATTCTGCGCTTTCCTGCGCAAGCGTCAGCCCGCCGCGCTCCTTGATCGCCCTGAGCCCGATGGTGCCGTCGCTGCCCGTCCCGGACAGGATGACCCCGGCGGCATTCTCCGACTGCTCCTGAGCCAGCGAGGTGAAAAAATCGTCGATCGGCGTCCGTTTGGCCCGCGTCGCAGCCATCTTGGCCACGTGAAAACGGCGGTTCGCGATCGTGACAGAGGCGCCCGGCGGAATAACGTAGATATTGTCCGGCTCGATCGGGACACCCTCGGCCGCGGTCTGCGTTTCGATCGCGGTGCAGCGCTGGATGATGCTGGCAAGCACACTCTCGTGCTCGGCATCGAGATGCTGGATGACCACATAGGCAAAGCCGCTATCGGCCGGCACTTCCGGAAAGAATTTCTGCAGCGCGCCGATGCCGCCTGCCGACGCGCCAATGCCGATGATGGGGAAGACCGCGGGCTCTAGCGCCGGCTCGCGGGAACTAGTCCGTGGCTTCGTTGCCGTTGCCTTCCTCGCCGACTGCGCCATCGTCTGGTACCTGTACCCGCCTGCTTTCGAGGATGCGCTCGATCACGGCTGCATCCGCCTCATATTCCCTGGCCCGCTGGCCGAACTCTCTCGCGAGCGCGGATCGATCCCGTGTCCGCTCCCGCTCGGCCATGCGCCGGGCAAACGCGGCCCGCTGCTGATGTGCCCGCAGCAGACTCCACAAGATCTCGTCCGCCTCGATCGCCTGCGCCTCCATCACCGCGTCGGCCGTGAAGGCATGCCCGGTATGGCACCGATAGCGGAGCATGTCACCGTCTTCGATCTCCCACAGCGGTCCGTGGCATTCGGGACATGTAAACACCGACAGTTCGCCAAGTCGATCTTCATCTTTCATGGTCGAGTGCTCCTGTGCGGCGATTGCCGCTTCCAGCCTCACACCCGGCGGGGCGGCAAAGGTTTCGCCGGCTGGTTCGGACGCCAGTTGTCCCAGCAGACCGCCGAGCTCCGCCGCCGGCAGGCAGTGGTCGATCTCGGCATAGTGCAGCGCATTTTCCACCATGGCCGGCACGAGAGCGTCCTTCGGGTGCTGGACCACGGCGAGGCCGCCCACGGCCTTGATGGCCCTCAGACCAGCCGTGCCGTCGGAAAGCGCGCCCGAAAGCAGCACACCGACGACGCTTGCGCCGTGGCTGAGCGCTGCCGAACGAAACAGCGGGTCTATCGCCGGCCTGGCGAGGTTCTCGCGCGGCCCGCGCCGCAGCATCATGTGATCGCCATGGAGCAGCAGGTGAAAACCTGGTGGCGCCACGTAAATATTGCCGGTCTGGGCGGTCGCGCCATTCTTGGCCACCGAGGCCTTCAACGCTCCCGCCCGATCGAGGATTTCCGGCAGGTAGCTGACCTGGCCGATATGGACCACGACGAAAACCGCTGCCGGCAGATCCGGCGGCAAGTCGCTGACGATCCGCTTCAGCGGCTCGATCCCGCCGGCGGAGGCGCCGATGACGATGGTGTGATGCCCGCGAGAAGCGCGGCGAAGAGACCGCTCGGATCCAGCGGCCGGCTTGCGACGATGGTCGGAGGCAGGCTGCGGCCGCGGTCTGTTCATGTTTTCCTGCAACATCACGCCCAGTTCAGATTGAGGGCAGCTTTCCGTTAACGACGGGGGTCAGGGGATGTTCCGTGGTCAATTTCGATGGGGCGCGCGGAACATTGGAATTGGCTGCCAGTTTGGTGTCGCTGCAAGCGCCGCTGCTTGGCGCCTGCTGAGATCGGTGGGCAACACTGATCGGCCCGCGGCCTTGCACACCTCGGACGCGGGCTCCCAAGGTCGGTCACAGCCGGTCAGACGACGATGAACAGGAGCCAGTCATGAAGCACCAGACGCTCGACCAATTGCAAGCTGTCGCGGAGGTCAATCCGCTTGCGCCGGCGCTGCTCGAAACAAGAAACCAGCGGTTGGAGCGGTGGGCGCAGCTGCTCGACCAGAACCCGCTGCGGTGCCTTTCGGCGCTCACCGGTACCGAGCATCTCTATCCCTCAGTCCGACAGGAAGCGCGGGCACCGGGATCGCCGATCACCGTGGCGTTCGACGATCCGCTGCTGCGCGCCTCCGGTCTGGCTTCGGACACGTATGGCGAGGCGAGACGCTTCTTCGAGCTCTCCGATTGGGAATTGCATGAAGTCGTCTGCAGCTGCCACGCCGGCTCCACCATGCGCGCGAGCTGGGCTGCGGCGCGGGTTCGCAGGATCATGGGGGGCAATCGGCTCTTAGCCTGGCTGAGGAGTCGGTTCGTGCATTGAAAGACGCTCGCCTGACGACCTGCGGCGGTTCGGCTGCCCAGGCGTCAGTGCAGCAGGCTTGCTCCGCGCGCTCGCGCCAACCTGCGCATGATTGCGTTCAACCAGTCGGCGATGGTCGATCCCTCCGGCCGGCTGTCGATTTCGTCGAGGGCTTGTTGAAGCGTGTGCTCGACAAGCCGATCGGAGGCATTGACGTCGCCGAGCAAAAGACGCGCCGTAAGCCGTAATTTGGGCAGCAGCGAGAACACGTCGTCGTCTGGCCGGTCGGTCGCAGGCCGGGACTGGTCTGGGGGGAAAAGGGCATCCGCCACAGTGACGCCGCTGGAGGATTTGCTGAGGCTGCTTGCGAATCTCAGGTGTTCCGGCACAGCGATATCCTCGTAGCCGCTGAAGAAAACGAAAGGCACGTTTCGCCGCATCAATTCATCGGCAATCGGAAACACGCGCCGGCCCTGGAGATCGATGTCGAGTATGGCGGCTTCCGCCGCCTCGGTGTGTCGGGCGGCTTGCTCCACGGTCGCGACGGGGCCGAGTATGACGGCGCCCATGTCGGTGAAAAACTGGGCCAGATCGCTGGCGAGGAGCCACTCGTCCTCCACGATCAGTATGTGAAGCCCTCGCAGATCGCGCACGTTTCATGCTTCCTTGTTAGGGCCCGCCTTGCCGTCAGCACCGGCGTTCCCAGGCCGCTGGCGCAGGGCCTTGGCCAGGCGCCTGGCCAAGTCGAGCATGCGAGGCGGCACATCCTCGCTGAAAATCGGCTGCCGGGACCGTCGATCTTGCGGCACCGGTTTCGTTTCGGGCGGACGCTTGGACATAGCAATCACCAGGGAAGTCGTTCCTAGAACGCGGTGCGGATGGAGTCGTTCCGGCGCGCTATGCTTTTGCCGGTGGGCCAGGCCTTGCGGCGGAACCATTTGTCCGGCCGCTTCGAAACCGGGAAACACCTGCTGTTGCCGCTGGCCTATGCCGCAATGGCAGTGACCGGGACCCTGCCGGTCGACTTGCTGTCGTATCAGAGGCGTTCTTCAGGGGCTTGCGAGCCAACGCTGCCCGCCGCCGCAGACCAGGCTGCAGACCCGGTGAGGCCGCAAGTCGCTGATACTGGAAGGCGTGCTGCAGGCGCTGGCTGACATTTCGCCTCAGCCGTTCTGGTCGATGGCATGGGGCGCCGGCTGCTGAGCCCCGCCGCCTGGGCCTTCCGGTTCCCGCTCCACCCAGGTCCAGACAACGATCAGCACGATGATCAGGATGGCAATCAAAGCAATGATACGTGGCACTCGAAGTCTCTCCATTGACGCCCAGGCCAGACGATTCTGCCTGGCTGCGCAGGGCTCAACCTCCCGGTCGGTTGGTGTTTGGATCGGAGCCTGCGCCCACTGTCGGGTCGGGCGCTACCGGCCCGCGTTCGGCCTCGGAGCCCTCCGCCTCGATTTCCTGCACCGCTTGATCCCAATGTTCCTGCTGCCGCCCTTCCGGCCGGCCCTCCCGCTCCCAGATCTCATGAGCGCGGCGTCTGATGCGTTCTTCCCGGTCCATGCTTACCTCCGGGGCGCCGGATCTGGCGCGCGCAGCCTAATCGGATGCGAGGTGGTTTGTTCCATGGCCGCGAAAGCCGGAGGTAACCAGGCCGCACCCTATGGGAACGCTCCCCCCGCAGCCGTGTTATCCAACAGGCCAACCGGAGATCAGCCATGAACGAGCGTGAGAACCGCCGCGAGACCGGCGCCAGGAAATACCCGGCCAATACCGATCCAGATCCGTCCGATCAATTTTCGCAAGCCGCGGCCAACAACGAAAAGCCGCACGATGCTATCGGTCTCACACGCAAGCGTGGCGAGGTGGAAGACAAGACCCACCAATCCGATGGCCAGAACCCTCCAGGCTCTGCAACGCCCCGCGCGGCGACGCAAAAGAGCTTTGGGGCCGGCCGCTCGAGTGGGCAACACTCCAAGGACGCGAAAGCCTCAAAGAGTGGACGCCAACCCGGCGATTACGCGAAGGACTGAACCAAAGAGCGGCGTGCGGACATTGCTGGCTGGGCCTTTCTGAGCGACACGTGTGGAAAGCCCGCCTGGCAGGCGGGCTTTGCTCAATGGCGCAAGGGGGGAATTGTGCGTCGCTGCTACTTGTTGCAGTTCTGCATATCCGAGGTCGTGTTGCCGGTCGCGGTGTTGTTGTCGACGTCGTTGCCCGCCGCGTCCTTGCAGCGATCGTTCATGCCATTGGATCCGGTCGAGTTTGTGCTGTTGGTGGTGTTCGGATCAGTCGTGACGGCACCGCCGTTGGTGCCTGTCACCGTGCCGGTGCCGGTGCCGTTGTTGTCGGTTCCGGTGCCGGAGCCGCTGGTTTGCGCCATGGCCGACGTGGCCAAACCAACAGCAAGAATAGATGCCGATACAAGTTTGATCATGGGAAATCTCCTCATTTATCGCCTGATTGCGATATGAGAACAACACCGGTCTATTGCCCCTGTTCCGCAGGATAGAATTCGTGATCAAGGCATGGACGAAGTCTTTATCTCGCCTGCATTGAGACTTTGTTCATCGCTTGATGAATTGTTCTATGTTCATCAAGTAGGTGACCGATGCAGGTTGGATGTGCTCAAACTTAAGCGCTACACTCACGGTCCTTCGGCTTCATTTGTTCGTTCGCAATTTCTGCCGCGGATCGATCCCGCCGGCGGCGGTGGTGTCGTTCTCGACATCGCCTTCGATCGTATTCTCGCCCCGCTCCAACTCGTCACCTTCCTTGAAAGTGCCTTTGGACGTGCCGATGCCAGGATCGCTGCCGATGTCGGCATCGCTGGGCTTTCTCGATTTCGTGTGTCGGTTTCCGCTCATAGCCTTTCCTCACTGCTTTGGTCTCCCAACAGCGAGACGCGCCCGATGTTCCAGCCACGGAAAAAGTCGATCAGCGGCTGTCCGGCTTGCGGCCCTAGAGTCCGAACGGGTAGGTTTCCGGCAGCCCGCTCGCCGCGTGCTCTGGCCCGAGAGGCGTCACTGCGCGGGTCTCGTCGAACCAGACGAACGCGTCGAATTGGCGGGCCAGCGAGGCGTCGGCATAGTGGCTGTGCAATTCGCTTTCCGGCCGATAGATCACGCCGATGAATCGCTCGAGCCGACGCTCGGTCAGTCGATCGAAAAGGCTCACGTCGCGTCCGAGATCGAGCAGGAAACGCGGGACGGCGGCGTCGTGGCAAAGCCGCTCGTAGCTGTCGTCCCGGGACGGGCGTACCGACATCACATCCATGTCGCCATCCCAATCCTTCGCGGCGGCGACAGTCCCGGTATGCGTCCCGAAGCCGATCAGCGCGGCGGCGCTGCCGAAGCGTTCGCGGCAAAGCTGGCCGATGTTCACTTCGTCGCGCGAAATGCCCATTTCGGTGTAGCGCGCATCGCCAATGTGGGAATTGTGCGCCCATACCACGGCTTTCGCCTCCGGCCCATGCGCTTCCAGGATGTGTTCCAGGGTCTCGAACATATGCGTGTCGCGCAGATTCCAGGATTGCGAACCGCCATAATACATGGCGCGATAGTAACGCTCGGCGGAAGCGACGAGCCGCGCGTTCTGTGCGGCGTCGAACAGCTCGGCGCCATCCATGCCGGCATCGTCGAGTTGTCTCGCCAGCATATCCCGGCATTGCTGCAGCACCGCCTCTTCGCATTGACGGTAGCCTCTGGTGAGCGCTGCGCGGCCATAGGTCGAAGGTTCCGTCTGCCACGGGGTCAAGCAGCCATAACGCTCCCGCGCGATCCTTGCCGCCTCGGGGTCGACGCGATCGAGATAGTCGAGGACGGCGGCGATGGAGCCGCTCATGTTGTAGATGTCAAGCCCGTAGAAACCTGCCTGGCGCGTCGGGGTCCCGACCGTTTCGTTGTGCCCGCGCAGCCAGGCCACGAAGGCCGCGACGTCGGTGTTGCGCCACATCCAAGTCGGGAACCGCTGGAAGGGCCGGCCGGCGGTTGGCGAAGGCGGCCGGTGGCGCACATAGCGGTCGACCGCCGCTGCGTCCGGCCAATCGGCCTCGGCGGCCACGATGGTGAAGCCGTGCTTCTCGATCAGCCTGCTGGTGATCGCCGCGCGAGCCCGGTAGAATTCCGAGGTGCCGTGGCTGGCTTCACCGAGCAGGACGATCCTGCGTTCGGCGAAGCGGTCGAACGGCTCCGCAAAGGCAGGATCGTCGAAGTCCGGCAGCGGTTCGGCCGCCGCGGCGATCATCTCGGGCAGGCTGCGGGTTCGCGGATGCGGGGCAACCCGGCTGGCGCCTTTTACGCGGTCCTCCCGCCAGCCTTGCTCGCCGATCAGAGGAACAAAGCGTACCGCGCCGAAATCCTCCTCGCTGTAGGTGGAGGCGCCTGTGCGGGTGACCTTGAGCAGGCGCTGCTCGTAGGGGTCGTCGCCGACGGGGATGACCAGCCTGCCGCCGACGTCGAGCTGCTGCTGCAGCGCCAGCGGCGCCCCCGGCCCGCTGGCGGCAACGATGATGGCATCGAAAGGGGCAGCCTCGGGCCAGCCCTTGGTGCCATCGCCGGTCCGCACTTCGATGTTGCGGTAGCCAAGTTTCTGGAAGCGCTGCGTGGCGGATTCGGCAAGACCGGCGTGGCGTTCGATCGTGTAGACGTGGTCGACAATCCGGCTCATCACGGCGGCCGCGTAGCCGGATCCTGTGCCGACTTCGAGAACCTGATCGCCGGGACCGACTGCTGCCATCTCCAGCATGAAGGCGACGATGTAAGGTTGTGATATCGTTTGCCCGTTGGCGATCGGCAACGGGCCATCCTCGTAGGCGAATTCCTCGAAACCTGGGTCGACGAAGGCCTCGCGTGGAACCTCCCGCATTGCCTGCAGGATCTCGCGGTCGTGAATGCCACGACGGCTGAGATGGATATCGACCATTCGACGGCGTTCGCGGGTGAGATCGAGCATGTGGGTCTCCTCGGCCGCGCGGTAGGGCGAAAATCCGCCGGCGCGCTGTATTCGCTGGCCTGCATCATCGCCTTGGATACTTGCTGAACCAGCAGACGCGCGGTTGGTTCCTTGCCGCAGTTTTTCCCGGAACTTTCCGACCGCAGTTCAGTTCGGTAGCAGATCGCTTTTCCCTCCAGCGATCCGGGGTCCCATCCGAGCCCCGCCGTGGGCCCGTTGCCAATCATGGCGACGGGCCCTTGTCACCCATGCTGTCCCAGCACTGTTCGTGTGTGATTTGGATCGAGCCGGTCTTCGAGAAAGCCGACGCATACGGGAACGATCGAGCCTGGGTGCGGGTTCTTCTTGGCGTATCAACGGGCCATGGAGACCACGATGAGCGAGGCTATGAAGACCACAAATCACGAGGTGATCCGGGCGTGGATCGAAGCGCGCGGAGGCAGGCCCGCCGTTCTCAGCACATCAGGAAAAGGCGCGATCCTGCGGGTCGATTTCGGCGAAGCGGAAGAGGCTCTGCAGCCGATAGAATGGGACGACTTCTTCCGGATACTCGACGACAACAACCTTGCCTTCCTGCATCAGGACATGACTGCAGACGGCGCCACCAGCCGTTTCAACGAATTTGTCGAGCGCGAATGACGAGACCGTCAGTGAACCGCGCGCTGAAACGGATTCAAGCTGCCTTCTTAAGTCCTTGTCTGCACATCTCCTTTCAGCGTTGCACGGTTTCAGCGCCCTACGTTTGGCGTCACCGCGAACGGGTTCGTCCAGGACCCGCTTACTGGGCACCCGGCATCTTGCTGGCATCCTGGGGGTTCTTCTTCACGCCGGCCGCCGGAGACGTATCCTGCGGCGCATTCCCGCCCTGGTTCTGTTCCGGCGCCCGCTTCACGGGCGCCGTGGGCCAGCTCGTGCCGACATACACGAAGGCCCAGTAACAGATCAGCACAACCGCCGCAGTCAGTATCAGCGGCAACAGCACTCGTCTCATGCCGGGTTCCTTCCTGGCTCGTCGAGGGAGCCGGCCGACCATGTCAGCCGGCAACGAAGGTCATGCACGGCGCCGACGCGCTGCCTCGCGCTCGATTTCTTCGGCGGAATAGGTGCCGGCCGCAGGATCGAAGACGGCCCATCCGCCTGCTTCGTACTCGCCGCGACGTTCGGCGACGTCCACCGCATTGGGACTGTGAAGTATCTCCTGGGCTTTGGAAGCAAGCTCCTCGTCGACGCGCGCAGTCACCAGCGCGCCGCCACGGCGGACACCCTCGGCATAGACATGGGCATCGTCCTCGCGCACGCCGGCGTCGGTCAGGCCGCCGATGATGCCGCCGGCTGCTCCGCCAACGACCGCGCCGGCGACCGCACCGGCGGCGGTCGCCGCCAGCCAGCCAGCCGCAACCACCGGGCCGAGCCCGGGGATAGCCATGGCGCCGAGACCGGTCATCAAGCCACCGGCGCCGCCGACGACGGCGCCGATGCCGGCGCCGCCGGCCGCGTCTTCGGCGGCCGAGGAGGGTGCATCCTTGTACCAGCCGGCGGAGTTGTTCGCGACGATGCTGATGTTGGACGCCGGCACGCCCATGGACTCCAATTCGCCTACGGCGTCGGAGGCATCGTCATAGTCGTCGAATAGCGCGGTGATCGTTTGCATCTGGTTGACTCCCTTCGTGGTCTACTGCTGGCCGGCAAAGACGTTGCCTTGATAGTCGAGCGCAACGGCGATGCTCTTGCCGTCCTTCCTGGCCTGACCGCGCCAGACGCCCTGGTCATCCTTGGCGAGCGCAGAGACATCGCTGTAGCCGGCGTCCTGGATGCGGTTCCTGGCCTGGGTCTCGGTGAAGCTGTTGGCCCCGGGGACCGGGGCGGCGGGTTTCGGTGTCGACGCTGACTTGACGGCCGGCATGCCTGCGGCGGCGGCGATCCTCTCGATCATGTCCTGGTGCATCCTGAGCGTCGGCAGGGTTTCGGCGGCGAAGGCCTTCAGGCTCGAATTGTCACCGTCCCTGGCATAGAATTCGAAGAGACTGACCGCGTCGGCGTGGGCCTTGCGCTGCATCGCGACATAGGGCTGGTCCACGCCCTCGTTGCTGTTCCGCAGCTTTTCCAAGTCGCTCTTGTGCGCCGCGTCGGGCTCGGCCGGCACCTTCAGCTTCTGCTCGCCGGCGATCCTTTGCAGCTTCTCGTTTGCCGCCCCGTGGTCGGCGATCATCTTCTTGGCGAAATCCTTGACCTGCTGGTCCTTCGCCTTGTCTTGCGCGATCTTGCTCGAATCCACTTCGAACATGCCGCCGTTAGCGGCCTTGTCGACGAAGCTCTGCGCGTCATCGGCCGCGAAAGCGGGAAAGGCAAACGCCACCGCAACGATCGCCAACGGGGCGAGGATTCTAGGCGTGGTCATGGTCCCAAGCTCCTTTGCTTTACGGGTGGAGCCGAACAATCGTGCTTCGGCTTTGTTCCCAGCCAAACGCGGCGGTGCAATCTCATGAGCGCGTGGATCGTCCCCCGCTCGTCAGCTCGGGAATTCCGGTGCGGTGGCTGAGGGATGGGCTGCGACGTTCAAGCGCTCGAGAGCAGCTTCCCCGGCGGCCAAAGGGATGTGTCGCAGCATCTAAGGCGCGCCGCTCAGAAGTGTGCAGGCGTTCTGAGACAACGACATGCATCAAGACAAAAACTAAAGCGCGCTGCACACTTCTGGGCGACAGCATCTAGCCTGGATCGCGCAGCAGGATTCTTGCATCCTTGGCTGCAGTAACGAAAGCCTGCCGTGCTATCCGTGGTGGTTTCTGATCGCGCAGCACGGCGAGGCAGGCCTCGAGCGCACGCCGTCTCATCGGGGAATGCGGCCTCGGCCACTCGTGCAGCAGCACGTCAGCCGCATCGAACACCGAAGCAACCACGCGATCGCGATCGATGCGCCCTGGCTGCACCACCACTGGTTTTCGGAACCGTTTCGACCGCATGTCGCTGATCCGTCCAGCTTTGCCAGAGAGGACGCCGACAAAAGACGGTTCGCAACAACGTATGTTAGGGCCTTGCGAGCGCCGCGGGTGCAATGTTGGATCGCTGCCGGTCGGTCGAGCCGGAGCATGGCCCGACCTGCGGATCCTGTGTCACGAACGAGACAAGCAGGTCGGGCTATGGAGCCGCTGGCTAGGGCTGTACGTTCCACATTGAATCGGGCACGACCACCAGCTTGCCGACGAAGTCCTTGCCCATGAAATCCGTCTGGGCGCGGTGGAAATCCCAGAGCTTGTAGACGCCGCCGACCAGAGGCCGGATCTTCTTTTCCTCGATGTAGCGCACGATGCGGCGGAAATCCGCCCGCGTGCCCTGGCTCGAACCGTGCAATTGCAACTGCTTCAGATACATGGTGCGGAGATCGAGCTGCACCACCGGCCCGGCGATGGCGCCGGCCGTCGTGTAGCGGCCTTCCGGCCGCAGGATGCGCAGCAGGTCGTTGAAGACGGCGCCCCCGACAAGATCGGCGACCACGTCGATCGGTTTGCCACCCGTCGCCTGGTTGACCGCTGCAGGCAAGTCGGCCACGCCGCGTGTGATCACCTTCTCGGCGCCGATGTCCAGCACCGCCTGCTCCTTGCCCTTGCCGGCGACCGCATATGGAATGGCGCCCCGCGCTCGCGCCAGTTGCACGATGCCGGAACCGACGCCACCCGATGCCCCGGTGACCAGCACACGCTCGCCGGCCTTCAAGCCCGCGCGCTCCAGCATCTGCTCGCCGGTGAGATAGGCGCAGCAGAAGGTGGCGAGTTCGACATCGCTCAGCTCGGTGTCGACGACATGCGCATTCTCTGCCGGCAGGGTCTGGTATTCGGCATAACCGCCGTCGCGGCCGTGACCCATATAGTCGATGTCGGCAAGCGAATCGTCGTCGCGGTTGTAGATGGAGAAGTCGACCATGACGCGCTCGCCGATGCGAGCGGCAGGCACGCCGTCGCCGACGGCGACGACAATGCCCACGGTGTCGGCGCCTTGGATGCGCGGGAAGGTCAACGTGTTGCCCTGCCGGCGCCAGCTCGAGACGGCCCCCGCGTCCTCTTCCGTGCCGTAGGCGCCCTGGCGCACCCAGACATCGGTGTTGTTCATGCCGCAGGCGCTGACCTTGATCAGCACTTCGCCGGCAGCGGGCGAGGGCACCTTCACGTCGGTGCGGTAGACGAGCTTCTCCAAGCCGCCATGGCCCGTGAGCAGCATGGCGGCCATTGTTGCTGGTACGGTTCCGGTCATGGCATTCACGTCGCTCTGTCCCTTTTCTTTCACGCAGTTCCGGACGCAAAACCGTTTCGCTTCAGATGCCGGCCAATACGCTGTTTACCGCGTCGGCGGTCTTGGCCACGATCGTGTCAGCCTCCTCGCGCGTCAGGCAGAGCGGCGGCGCGAAGCCGAGGATGTCGCCCTGCGGCATGGCGCGGCCGATGACGCCGCTTGCGGCGAGCGCCGTGGCGATCTGCGGCCCCACCTTCAGCGCCGGATCGAAGAAGACGCGGTTGTCGCGATCCTTCACGAATTCGACTGCGGCCATCATGCCGTCGCCGCGCACCTCGCCGACATTTCTGTGGCTGCCAACGGCCTTGGCAAGCTCGGCGCGGAAATAGGCGCCGGTGTCGCCGGCGTTCCTGACCAGATCCATCTCATCGATCAGCTCGAGATTGGCAACGCCTGCGGCAACGCAGATCGGATGCGCCGAATAGGTCCAGCCATGGCCGAGCGAACCCAGTCTGTCGGAACCCTTGACCAGCACTTGCCAGACCTTGTCGGAGACGATGACCCCGGACAGCGGAGCATAGGCCGAGGTGAGGCCCTTGGCGATGGTGATCAGATCGGGCTTGATGCCGTAGTGGTCGGAGCCGAACATGGTGCCGAGACGTCCGAATCCGGTCACCACCTCGTCGGCTACCAGCAGCACGTCGTATTTCTTCAACACGGCCTGGATCTTTTCCCAATAGCCGGCCGGCGGCGGCACGATGCCGCCGGTGCCGAGGATCGGCTCGCCGATGAAGGCGGCGATCGTGTCCGGGCCTTCGGCGAGGATCATCTCCTCCAGCTTGTCGGCGCAATATTGCGAGAACTGCTCCTCGCTCTGCGAGCGGTCGGCACGGCGGAAATAATAGGGCGCCTCCGTGTGCATGATCGGTGCGCGCGGCAGGTCGAAAGCGTTGTGGAACAGCTCCAGCCCGGTCAGCGAGCCCGTCATCACGCCGGAGCCATGATAACCGCGCCAGCGCGAGATGATCTTCTTCTTCTCAGGCCGGCCGAGAACGTTGTTGTAGTACCAGATCAGCTTGATGTTGGTCTCGTTGGCGTCGGACCCGGAAAGACCGAAATAGACCCTCGACATGCCCTTCGGCGCGCGGTCGACGATCATCTTGGCGAGCGTGATCGAGGCCTCGGTGCCGTGCCCGACATAGGCATGATAGTAGGCGAGGTTCTTCGCTTGGCTAGCGATGGCATCGGCGATCTTCTGGCGGCCATAGCCGACATTGACGCAATAGAGGCCGGCAAAGGCGTCGATGCTCTTCTTGCCGGTGTTGTCCCAGATGGTGACGCCTTCGCCGCCGGCCATGACGCGAGCCGCCGATTCGCCGCGCGCATGGGTGCCCATATGCGTCGAGGGATGGAAGAAGTGGTCGCGGTCCCAGGCTGACAGTTCGTTGGATTGTTCGAGCATTTTTGAGACTCCTGAAATTCCGGGGGTGGCTTAGGCGACATCCAGGCAAAGGTATTTGAGGTCGGTGAAGGCTTCCAGGCCGTGGCGCGAGCCTTCGCGGCCGATGCCGGACTGCTTGACGCCGCCGAACGGGATCGGCGCGCCGGTGATCTTGACCCGGTTGATTGCAACCATGCCGTAGTCCAGCGCACGGCCCAGGCGCGCCTGCCGCGCGCCGTTTTCGGTCACGACATAGGCGACGAGGCCATATTCGGTGGCATTGGCGCGGGCAACGACCTCCGCCTCATCCTCGAATGGCGTCACAGCGGCGACCGGACCAAAGGTTTCCTCCCGCATGATCAGCGCTTCGTCCGGCACATCGACCAGCAGCGTCGGCTGATAGAACAGCGGCCCGGCCGCATGGCGCTTGCCGCCGGCCAGGCAACGCGCGCCATGGGCGAGGGCATCGGCGACCTGCTCTTCCACCTTTTTGACTGCGCGCTCATGCATCAGCGGTCCGATATCGGTCTCGCCGGACAGCCCGTTGCCGGTGCGGAGCTGCTCGATGCGACGGGCGAAAGCGGCGCAGAACCGGCCATAGATTCCCCGCTGCACATAGATGCGGTTGGCAGCAAGGCAATCCTGGCCGGAGGTGGCGAATTTGGCGTCGAGGGCGATCGTCACGGCCTTGTCGATGTCGGCATCGTCGAAGACGATCAGCGGCGCGTGGCCACCGAGCTCCATGACCAGCCGCTTCATCGTCGGCGCGCTCTGGGCGGCGATCAGCCGGCCGACTTCGGTCGAGCCGGTGAAGCTCATGGCGCGAACCCTGGCATCAGCGCACATCGTAGCGACAATCGTGCGGGCATCGCCGGTGACGACATTGAAGACGCCGGCCGGCAGCCCGGCGCGCTCGCCAAGCTCGGCCAGCGCCAGTGCCGACAGCGGCGTTTCTGAGGATGGATGCGCCACAATCGTGCAGCCGGCGGCGAGCGCCGCTGCCGCCTTGCGGGTGAGCATGGCCGAAGGAAAATTCCACGGCGTGACGACGCCGACAACCCCGAGCGGCTCGCGCCGCACCATCATCTCGGCATTGCGAAGGTGGCTGGTGACGCTTTCGGCGTTGAGGCGTTTTGCCTCCTCGGCATACCACTCGACGAAAGAGGCGGCGTAGTCGATCTCGCCCAGCGATTCCTTCAGCGGCTTGCCTTGTTCGAGCGTCATCAGCAGCGCCAGGTCGTCCTTGGCGGCGACGATCAGCTCGAACCATTTTCTTAGAGTTGCCGAACGCTCCTGCGGCAAGGCCGAGCGCCAGGCCCGCAAGGCCCGGGCAGCAGCGTCGATTGCCTTCGTCGTCTGCTTTGCATCGAGTGCGGCAACGAAGGCCACAGTGGCGCCGGTCGCCGGATCCGTGACCTCAAAACTTTCCGCCGCCTCGCTTGCGGTCCAATGGCCATCGACGTAGGCCAGCGCGCGCAGCAGCCGGCGATCGGCAAGGCGATCGAGCGCTTCATGATGGTTCGTGCGGGCAAAATGCGCGGACATGGACATCTCCCTTGGATGTCCAAGCATCGATCGGGCCGGGCAAAAAAGGAGACTGTTTCAGTGTCCGTCCGTAGAGAGATTGTCTCTATTGGCCCGCGGAAGCAGATGATCTCTCTATAGCTCGACCGGCGGCTGATGACGCCAAACCGTGAAATTGGCCCAGCCTCCGCGACGTCTTATTGCTCACGGCAACAGGTCGGCGACCGGCAGCACGGTTTCATCCTTGACCGTCTTGGTGACGATGTAGGTGAAATAACGATCGATGCCGATCTCGCGTTCGAGCAAGGAATCGACCAGCCGCTGATAGGCGTCGATATCGCGCGCCATGACCTTCAGCACATAGTCGACGCCGCCGCCCACCGACCAGCAGGCGACGATCTCGGGAATGTCGCGTACGGCGCGCTCGAAACGGTCGAAATCGGCCTGGCGGTGATTGGCGAGCGTCACCTCCATCAGCACTGTCGCCACGGGCGCGATGATGCGCATGGCGATCGTTGCGTGGTAACCGGAGACGATGCCGGCTTTCTCCAACTTGCGCAGCCGCATCCAGGCCGGCGTCGGCGACAGCCCGACCTTCTCGGCCAGCGCCAGCTTGGTGATGCGCCCGTCGCGCTGGATGGCGTCCAGGATCCTGAGGTCGATCGGGTCGAGTTTCGCTGCCGCCATGCCGCCTTCGCCTTTTGTCCGGGACACCATGACGATGCATTATTTCGATTGTCAATTGCACTGATTTCGATCTCTAATAAGTCATGACATTATGGCGGCCAGATCCTGCTCTCATCCGTCGGCCGGCCTATCTCTCGCTGGCCGATCAAATTGCGCGCGCGATCCATGACGGGCGGCTTGCCAATGGCGCGCGGCTGCCGACGCATCGGCGCCTTGCCGATGATCTGCAGCTTTCGGTGCAGACGGTCAGCCGCGCCTATGAGGAACTGATCCGGCGTGGGCTGATTTCCGGCGAGGTCGGACGCGGCAGCTTCGTCCAGACGCAGCGCCGCGAGCCGGAGCCGCCCTACATTCCGGAGCGGTTGGGCGAGGTCATCGACCTTTCCATCCTGAAGCCGGTCTGCGAGCCGATGCACTTGGAGAAGCTGAAGCAGGCGCTGGGTTGGCTGGCCGAGAACCTGCCGTCGAGTTCGGCGCTGTCGTTCCGGCCGAACATGGTGTTTCCGCGTCATCGCGCCGTCGCGGTGGAATGGCTGAAGCTCTGCGGCCTTGAAGCCTCGCCGCAGAACATCAGCCTCACCAATGGCGCGACGGCCGGCATGACGGTGGCGCTGATGAGCGTGGCCCCCCCGGGCTCGACGGTTGCCACCGAGGCGATCGGCCACCACACGCTGGTGCCGCTTTCCCGCTATCTCGGCTTCAACCTGGAAGGCCTGCCGATCGACGGCAACGGCTTGATCCCCGAGGCGCTCGACGAGGCGTGCCGGCTCTCCGACATCCGCGCCGTCTTTATCCAGCCGTCGGTGATCAACCCGACGGCGACCTTGATGGACGCCACAAGGCGCGAGCAGATCGCGGCGGTCGCCCGCAAGCACGACATCGCCATCATCGAGAACGATGTGCTTGGGCCTCTGGTCGAAGGGCGGCCGCCGGCCGTCGCTGCTTTCGCGGCGGAACGGACGCTCTACGTCACCTCCTTCACCAAGATCACGGTGCCCGGCCTGCGCATCGGCTATCTCGCCGTGCCGGACCGCTATGTCGCGGCGGTTGCCAACCGGCATCTGGTGTCGAACTGGATGGCGACGCCGATGGTGGCGGAGATCGCGACGCGGTGGGTCAATGACGGCACGGCGATGGAATTGGTGACCTGGCAGCGGGGGGCACTCAGACGGCGCCAGGAGATAGTTGCGGAAATGTTGGCGGGCGTCGACTATCGGTGCCATCGCGACGGGTTGCATCTCTGGCTCGAACTGCCGGGAGACCGCGCCGAGGAGAGTTTTGTCGCACAGGCGCGGCTGCGCGGCGTGGCTATTGCGCCGGGCGCTTCGTTCCGCATCGCCGACACGCCCTGGCAGCCCGCCGTGCGAATCTCGCTGGGTTCCACCACCGAGGGGGAACTGCGCGCGGGCTTGAGCGTTGTCGCCAAGCTTCTGCTTGGCGACCCGGAGCATCTCCTGCTCGCCATTTGATGCACAAGGGAGCGCACATTGCCCTGGAATTGTGCCGCGCTGGAAATATTGTCATGATATTATTTTCCTAATTGACATGATTTGACGCGTTTCGCATCGTTAAGGGCATAGGCTTCTCCAGAACGGGGAAATTGATTGCCCGCGCCCATCATCAAGGTCGATGCAATTTCGAAGAGCTTCGGCGCCTTCAAGGTGCTGGACGGCCTGTCGATGCAGGTCATGCCCGGCGAGAAACTGGCGCTGATCGGCCCGTCAGGATCCGGCAAGACGACGATCCTGCGCATCCTGATGACGCTGGAGAAGATCGACGGTGGCCATATCCAGATCGAGGGCGAGCAGCTTTACCACATGGAGCGCAACGGCCAGCTGATGCCGGCCGACGAGCGGCACCTCGCCAAAATGCGCCAGAAGATCGGCATGGTGTTCCAGCTGTTCAACCTGTTTCCGCACAAATGCGTCATGGACAACGTGACACTGGCGCCGATGCTGACCAAGGGCGTCGCCCGTAGCGCGGCCGAAAAGCGGGCCATGGAATTGCTCGACATGGTCGGGCTGGCCGACAAGGCCAAGGCCATGCCGGCGCAGCTTTCCGGCGGCCAGAAGCAGCGCGTGGCGATCGCCCGTGCGCTGGCGCTGTCGCCCAGGATCATGCTGTTCGACGAGGTCACCTCGGCACTCGACCCGGAACTGGTCGAGGAGGTGCTCAACGTCATGCGCAAGCTGGCGGCCGAGACCGACATGACGATGCTGCTCGTCACCCATGAAATGGGCTTCGCCCACGACTTCGCCGACCGCGTGCTGTTCTTCGACCGCGGCAGGATCGTGGAGGAAGGCAAGCCCGATGAGATTTTCCGCCATCCCAAACAGGAAAGAACGCAGAGCTTCCTGAAGAAGATCATCGCGGCCGGACATCGCGTCTGACCGCTATGCAGCGGGCGACGAAGTCGTCCCGAGGCGGCAAGATCGCCGCTAGTGAGCAAACCAGAAGAGAAACAGGAGTAGGGAACGATGAAGAAACTTGGCATTCTGGCTGGCGTCGCCGGCCTCGCAGTGAGCACGATGCTGCTTGCCTCCGGTGCGCGCTCGGCGGATGACGCCAAGCTCGAGGAGCTCAAGGCGCAAGGCTTTGCCCGCGTCGCCATCGCCAACGAGCCGCCCTACACGGCGGTGGCCGCCGACGGCAAGGTCTCGGGCGCCGCCCCCGACGTGGCACGCGAGATCTTCAAGCGGCTCGGCGTCAACGACATCGTCGCCTCGATCTCCGAATACGGCGCCATGATCCCTGGCCTGCAGGCCGGACGCTTCGACGTCGTCACCGCGGGGCTGTTCATGAAGCCGGAGCGTTGCGCGGCGGTTGCCTATTCCGAGCCGGTGCTGTGCGATGCCGAGGCGATGCTGGTGAAGAAGGGCAATCCGAAAGGCTTCAAGAGCTATGAGGACATCGCCAAGGACGCCTCCGCCACCATCGGTGCGCCGGGCGGCGGCACCGAGGAAAAACTCGCGCTCAACGCCGGCGTGCCGCGCGACCGCGTCATCGTCGTTCCGGACGGCCAGAGCGGGCTGAAGATGGTGCAGGATGGCCGCATCGACGCCTATTCGCTGCCGGTCCTTTCGATCAACGACCTGATCAAGAAGGCCAATGATCCGAACCTCGAAGTGATCGCCCCGGTGCAGGGCGCCCCGGTCTATTGCGACGGCGCCGCCTTCAAGAAGGGCGACGAGGCGCTGCGCGATGCCTATGACGTCGAGCTCGCCAAGATGAAGAAGTCGGGCGAGTTCGCCAAGATCATCGAGCCCTACGGCTTCTCGGCCAAGGCGGCGATGTCGACGACGCGCGAGAAGCTCTGCGCGGCGAAGTAGCGGATGCTTCTTCCTTCTCCCCGTTCCACGGGGAGAAGGTGTCACGAAGTGACGGATGAGGGGCAGCGCGAAGTTCTGCGAGGCTGGCTCCGCCCCTCATCTGCTGTCACCGCCGCCTCGCACAAACGCAAACGATTGGAAATTTTGAAACGCAAATGACCCAGTGGTCCGGCTATCTCGGCCTGATATTGCAGGGAGCGCTCGTCACCATCGAGCTGACGCTGATGGGATCGGTGCTTGCTCTGATCATGGCCTTCCTCGCCGGCCTGGGGCGCGTGTCGCGCTTCTTCCTCGTGCGGATGCTGGCCACGATCTACATAGAGTTCTTCCGCGGCACCTCGATCTTCGTGCAGCTGTTCTGGGCCTATTTCGTGCTGCCTTTCGCCGGGCTGTCGCTGACGCCGCTGCAGGCCGGCGTGCTGGCGCTTGGCTTGAATGTCGGCGCCTATGGCGCGGAAGTGGTGCGCGGCGCGATATTGTCGATCGGCCGCGAGCAATACGAGGCCTGCACGGCGCTCAATCTCGGCCGCTGGCAAGGCATGCGCCATGTCATCCTGCCGCAGGCGCTGCTCATCATGCTGCCGACCTTCGGCAACAACGCGATCGAACTGCTCAAGGCGACCTCCGTCGTGTCGCTGATCTCGCTCGCCGATCTCACCTTCCAGGCGCAGGTGGTGCGCTCGCAGACGGGCAGCACGCTGATGCCGTTCGTTTCCGTGTTGGTGATCTATTTCGCGCTCGCGCTGATCATCTCCTGGGGCGTGCGCTCGCTGGAGCGCCGCATGGCGCGCGGTCTCGACGGAGTGCGTGTCTGATGGAATGGGCCCACTAATGGAATGGGATTGGAATTTCGTCCGCGAGATCATGCCGACTCTGATCCAGGGCGTGAAGATCACCATCCTGGCGACGGTGCTCGGCTCGATCCTGGCGGCGATCGTCGGGCTGGCAATCGCGCTGGCGCGGCGTTCGCCGAACCGGCTGGTGGCGCGCAGCGTCGGCTGGTTCGCCGAGTTCATCCGCGGCACGCCGCTGCTGGTGCAGCTCTATTTCATCTTCTACGTGCTGCCCGACATCGGCATCCTGCTGCCGCCGCTGGTGGCGGGTGTCATCGGGCTCGGCCTGCATTACGGCACCTACACGGCCGAAGTCTATCGCGCCGGCATCGAGAATGTGCCGCGCGGCCAGTGGGAGGCCGCCAAGGCCTGCAATCTGAGCGGCCGCAATACCTGGACGCACATCATCCTGCCGCAGGCGATCCCGCCGATGATCCCGGCCTTGGCCAACTACTTCATCGCCATGTTCAAGGAGACGCCGCTGCTCTCGGCGATCACGGTGCTCGAACTGATGAACCAGGCCAAGAGCGTCGCCAACAGCTACTATCGCTACATCGAGCCGATGACGCTGGTCGGCGCGTTCTTCCTAGTCATCAGCCTCTGCTCCGTCGTGCTCCTGCGCTGGCTGGAGCATCGTTACGGCAGGATCGAGAGATGAAAACCATGAAACCGCTGCCCGAAATCCGGCTGGCATCGACCCGGCCCGCCCTTGATCCGCGTCCGCTGGAAAAGCGTGTCGGGCTGATCGCCTTGGCCACCGACCACACCAGCGAGGTGGATTTCCGCCGCATGGTGGCGAGCGAGCGGATCGGGGTCTATGTCGCGCGCATTCCCTATGCCAATCCGACGACACCGGAAAACCTGCGCAAGATGCAGCCGTCGCTTTCGGCTGGCGCGGCGCTCATCCTCCCGGACGAGCCGCTCGACGCCATCTGCTACTCCTGCACATCGGCTTCCGTCGTGATCGGCGACGCCGAGATCGAGGCCGCGATCCAGGCGGCCAAGCCCGGCGTTGCCGTGGTCACGCCGCCCATGGCCGGCATGCGCGGCCTGAGCGCGTTGGGCGTGAAGCGGATCAGCATTCTTACGCCCTATACCGTCGAGACGAGCCGGCCGATGGCGGCTTATTTCGCAGCGCACGGTTTCGACGTCGTCCGCTTCACCTGCCTCGGCTTCGAGGATGACCGCGAGATGGCGCGGATCAAGCCGGCCTCGCTCGTTGGCCTGGCGCGCAAGAGCACGCATGCCCAGGCCGATGCGCTGTTCGTCTCCTGTACGGCACTGCGCGCAGCGCTTGCCGTTCCCGGCATGGAAGAAGCGATCGGGCGCCCGGTCGTCACCAGCAATCAGGCCAGCGCCTGGAACTGCCTGCGGCTCTGCGGCGATGAGACAGCGCGTCCGGAATTCGGCCGCCTGATGACCAAGCCCTTGGCCAAGTGATCCACATGGAAGTCACGCTTCAGCATATTCGCGCTGCCCGCGACCGGATTGCCGACAAGGTCGAGCGGACGCCGACCGTCTTGTCGCGAAGCCTCTCAGACCAGGTTGGTTATCCCGTCCACCTTAAACTGGAGCACCATCAGGCCACCGGCGCTTTCAAGCTGCGCGGCGCCTCCAATGCGATCGCGGCGTTGAGCCCTGACCTGAGATCACGCGGTGTTGTCGCCGCTTCGACCGGCAATCACGGTCTGGCGCTGGCGCATGCGGCAAAGCTCGAAGGCATCCGCGCCGTGATCTGCATGTCGCGGCTGGTGCCGGAAAACAAGGTCGATGCCATCCGCCACCTTGGCGCGGAGATCCGCATCGTCGGCAACAGCCAGGACGATGCCCAGCACGAGGTCGACAGGCTGGCGGCGCAGGAGGGGCTCGTCATGCTGCCGCCCTTCGACCATCCCGACATCGTCGCCGGGCAAGGCACGCTCGGCCTGGAGATCATGGAGCAGGTGCCGGACGCAGCAAGCGTGCTTGTGCCGCTCTCCGGCGGTGGGCTGGCGGCGGGTGTTGCCGCGGCGGTGAAGGGCGTGAGTGCGAGCTGCAAAGTCATCGGGGTTTCGATGGTGCGCGGTGCGGCGATGAAGGCGAGCCTCGATGCCGGCCGGCCCGTGCAGGTCGAGGAACTCCCGACGCTGGCGGACTCGCTCGGCGGCGGCATCGGCCTCGACAACCGGCTGACCTTTGCCATGTGCCGCCGCCTGCTCGACGATGTCATCCTGCTTTCCGAAGACGAGATCGCCGCCGGTATTCGCCATGCCTATGAACAGGAGCGCGAGATCGTCGAAGGCGCCGGTGCTGTCGGCATCGGCGCGCTGCTTTCCGGCAAGGTGAGCACCAGCGGCCAGACGGTGCTGATCCTTTCCGGCCGCAACATCGACATGGGCCTGCATCGCCGCATTGTCTGCGGCGAGGCGGCCACAGCAACGGAGCGCGCCGCATGAGCCGCATGACCATCCTCACCGAAGCGGAGCTACGCAAGGTCGTGACGCTCGATCTCGATGCCGTCGCCTGCGTCGAGACTGCTTTCCGCGCTTTGGCCACGCTGCCGGTGGCGATGCCGCCGATCCTGCGGCTCGACATTCCCGAGAACCATGGCGAGGTCGATGTAAAGTCGGCCTATGTGCCGGGCATTGACGGATTTGCGGTCAAGATCAGCTCCGGCTTCTTCGACAATCCGAAGCTCGGCCTGCCCAGCGGTGGCGGCATGATGGTGCTGCTTTCGGCGAAGACGGGTACGGTCGAGGCGCTGCTGCTCGACAATGGCTATCTCACCGACATCCGCACCGCCGCTGCCGGCGCAGTCGCAGCCAAGTATTTGTCGCGCGAAGACTCCTCGGTCGCGGCCATTTTCGGCGCCGGCCTGCAGGCCGATCTGCAACTGGAGGCCCTGCGCCTCGTCAGGCCGATCGAAGAAGCGCGCATCTGGGCACGCGATGCGGCCAAGGCCGAGGCTATCGCCGCCCGCCTGCGCGAAAAGCTGGGCATCGTGGTGCGGGCTGAGCCGGATGCGGCGAATGCGGCGGCCGGCGCCGACATCATCGTCACCACGACGCCTTCTACCGAGCCGCTGATCAAGGCCGGTTTCGTCTCCGCCGGACAGCACATCACCGCCATGGGCTCGGATGCAGAGCACAAGAACGAGATCGCACCCGCAATCCTGCGCATGGCCGACCTCTACGTCGCCGACAGCGCCAGGCAGACGCGGCGTCTCGGCGAGCTTCATCATGCCATCGATGCAGGCGTGATGGCGGCCGACGCCCAAGTCACCGAACTGGGCCAGATCATCGCCGGCGCCAGGCACGGCAGGCGTTCAGCCAGCGACGTCACGATCGCCGACCTCACCGGCACCGGGGTCCAGGACACCGCGATCGCCACGTTGGCCCGCGACCGCGCACGGGCGACGAACGCCGGAACCATTTTCGAAAGCTGATGCCTGGCCACAGCGCGATCCGGAAACTGAGAACCGGTTTCCGAGAAGATCGGCTCAGACAAAAGACGAGCCGCATTCAACGAGGTTGAAACAGGCTCCAGGCCCAACAAACGAGGACCAAGAACGATGCAGCCAAACCTGAAATTCTCGCGGAGCGAATTTGCCGATCGCCTCGCCAAAACGCGGAAAGCCATGGAGGCCAAGGGGGTCGACCTGCTGATCGTCAGCGATCCCTCGAACATGGCCTGGCTGACCGGCTATGACGGCTGGTCCTTCTATGTGCATCAGGCCGTCATCGTGCCGCCGTCGGGTGAGCCGGTCTGGTATGGCCGCGGCCAGGATGCCAACGGTGCCAAGCGCACCGCCTACCTCGCGCATGACAACATCATCGGCTACGCCGATCACTATGTGCAGTCGAGCGAGCGGCACCCGATGGACTATCTCGCCAGCGTGCTGGCGGAGCGCGGCTGGGACAAGCTGACCATCGGTGTCGAGATGGACAATTACTGGTTCTCGGCTGCCGCCTTCGCCTCGCTGCAGAAGCATATGCCTAACGCCCGCTTCGTCGACGCCACCGCACTGGTGAACTGGCAGCGCGCCGTGAAGAGCCCGACCGAGATCGAGTACATGCGCAAGGCCGCCCGCATCGTGGAAGCCATGCATCAGCGCATCGTCGACAAGATCGAGGTCGGCATGCGCAAATGCGATCTGGTTGCCGAGATCTACGACGCCGGCACGCGCGGCGTCGACGGTATCGGCGGCGACTACCCGGCGATCGTCCCGCTGCTGCCGTCGGGCGCCGACGCCTCGGCGCCGCATCTCACCTGGGACGACAAGCCGATGAAGGCGGGCGAGGGCACATTCTTCGAGATCGCCGGTTGCTTCAACCGTTATCATTGTCCGCTGTCGCGCACCGTCTTCCTCGGCAAGCCGACGCAAGCTTTCCTCGACGCCGAGAAGGCGACGCTCGAAGGCATGGAGGCGGGCCTTGCCGCGGCAAAGCCGGGGAATAGCTGCGAGGATATCGCCAATGCCTTCTTCGCCGTCTTGAAGAAGTACGGCATCGTCAAGGATAACCGCACCGGCTATCCGATCGGCATTTCCTATCCGCCGGATTGGGGCGAGCGCACGATGAGCCTGCGCCCCGGCGACCGCACCGAACTCAAGCCCGGCATGACCTTCCATTTCATGACCGGCCTGTGGCTGGAAACCATGGGATTGGAGATCACCGAGTCGATCCTGATCACCGAGACCGGCGTCGAATGCCTGGCGAACGTGCCGCGCAAGCTGTTCGTGAAGGGCTGAGGCCGATGTCAGCTCTGCGTCCATCGCCGATCGCCGCGACCGTCGACTTCGAGCGCGACGGCGTTCAGCACGGTTTCTTGCGCCTGCCCTACAGCCGCGACGATTCCGCCTGGGGCTCGGTGACCATCCCGATCTGTGTCGTCCGCAACGGCAAGGGGCCAACGGCGCTGCTCACCGGCGGCAATCACGGCGACGAATATGAGGGGCCGCTGGCGCTTTACGAGCTCGCCCGCACGCTCGATCCCCAGCATGTCTCCGGCACGGTGATCATCGTGCCGGCGATGAACTATCCGGCGTTCCGGGCCGGCAGCCGGACCTCGCCGATCGACAAAGGCAATATGAACCGCAGCTTCCCCGGCCGGCCGGACGGCACGGTGACGGAGAAGATCGCCGACTATTTCCAGCGCGAATTGCTGCCGCGCGCGGACATCGTGTTCGACTTCCATTCCGGCGGAAAGACGCTGGACTTTGTGCCGTTCTGCGCCGCGCACACGCTGCCGGACAAGGTGCAGGAAGCCAAGGCCTTTGCCGCGGTGGAGGCTTTTTCGGCACCCTTCTCGATGCGCATGGCCGAGATCGACACCGTCGGCATGTATGACACGGCGGCCGAGGAAATGGGCAAGGTCTTCGTCACCACCGAACTCGGCGGCGGGGGCACGTCCCGGGCCGAGACGGTGCGCATCGCCCGCCGCGGCATCCTCAACGTGCTTCGCCATGCCGGCATTGTCGATGGCGCGGTCGAGAAGAGCAGAACCCAGTGGCTCGACATGCCTTCGGGCGATTGCTTCGCCTTCGCCGAGGATGACGGCATGATCGAGACAATGGTCGATCTCGGCGAGACGGTGGAAGAGGGCCAGGTCGTGGCGCGCATCCATTCGATCGGGCGCACCGGCGTCGCGCCTCAGGAGATCAGAGCCAGAATGTCCGGCTTGCTGGCCGCGCGACATTTTCCTGGGCTGGTCAAGGCCGGCGACTGCGTTTCAGTATTGGCCGTCGAGGTTCTCGGCTGACTCTTGGCAATCCGTCAGGCTCGGCGCGAGTCAGGCATCAGGATGCGCGCCACATGCTCTGCGACCGCCAGGCTGGACGTCAGCCCGGGACTTTCGATGCCGAACAGATTGACCAGACCCGCAACGCCGTGGGTCGGTGCGTCCTGGATGACGAAATCACTGTTGGCTTCGCCCGGGCCGGAAAGCTTGGGCCTGATGCCGCTGTAGGCGGGCTGCAGGCTTTCGTCGGCGAGTTCCGGCCAGTATTTGCGGATTTCAGCATAGAAGCGCTCACCGCGCGATGGATCGACCCCATAGTCAAGCCTATCGGTCCATTCGACATCGGGGCCGAAGCGGGCGGTGCCGCCAAGGTCCAGCGTCAGGTGGACGCCGAGCCCGCCAGGCTCGGGCACCGGATAGACCAGCCGGGAGAAGGGCGCCCGGCCGGCCACCGAGAAGTAGTTGCCCTTGGCGTAGCGGAGCGTGGGCAGGAACTGCCGGTCGAATCCATCAAGCGAGCCAGCGAGCGCGACCGCGCCGAGGCCGGCGGCGTTGACGAGACGCGAAGTGGCTATCTCGAAGCTTTCACCGGTGGTCGCATTGGTCGTCTGGAGAACAATGCGGCCGGCTTCGATGCGGCCCGAAACGATGCGGGTGTTGAGCGACAGCATCGCGCCACCTTCCTCGGCGTCGCCGAGCAGCGTCAGCATAAGCGTGTGGCTGTCGACGATTCCGGTCGACGGCGAAAGCAGCGCCTTGGTGCAATACAGCGCCGGCTCAAGGGTCAGCGCTTCCGCGGCGGCGAGGAGACGCAGATCGCCGACACCGCAGGCTGCGGCATTGGCGTGGATGGTGGCCAACACTGGCTCCTGGGCTTCATCCGTCGCCACGATCAGCTTGCCGCAGCGCCGATGTGGAACCGCGCGCTCCGCGCAGTAGCGATAGAGCATCTCTCGTCCAGCAAGACAGAACTCGGCCTTCAGCGACCCTCGAGGATAGTAGATCCCGGCATGGATGACCTCGGAATTGCGTGAACTTGTCTCGGTGCCGATGGCGTCGGCCGCCTCGAGGATAAGCGTATCGAGGCCTTTCGCGGCCAGGCTGCGCGCAATCGCGAGTCCGATCACGCCGGCGCCGGCAACTACGCAGTCAACCTGTTCCATGCATGTCCCTTCGCTTGCGCATGCGCTGCGCCGCAGCCCTTAGCAGGGACTATACCGTCTCTGTCGGTCTTGAAAATCTCATGGCGCTATCGATCCTGCCACAGCGGCTCTTGCGGCCGCATCCCGCCATGATGCATCAAGCAGGCCGCCGCGAATGCAGACAGGAGCCATCATGGACGACAGACCGAATTCCCCTGAAGCCCGCGATATCCGCTATCATCTGCATGCCTACACCAATGCGCGCAAGCATCAGGAAGCGGGTCCGCTCGTCATCGAAAAGGGCGACGGCATCTATGTCGAGGACATCGCCGGCAACCGCTATATCGAGGCGATGGCGGGCCTGTGGAGCGTCGCCCTCGGCTTTTCGGAAAAGCGGCTGGTCGAGGCAGCGACCCGGCAGATGTCGAAGCTGCCCTTCTATCACGATTTCGGATCCAAGGCGCATGTCCCGCTGATCGACCTGGCAGAGAAGCTGGTGCAGATGGCGCCGGTGCCGATGAGCAAGGCCTATTTCACCAATTCCGGTTCCGAGGCCAACGACACGGCGATCAAGATGATCTGGTACCGGTCGAACGCGCTCGGCCAGCCGGCGCGCAAGAAGATCATCAGCCGCAAGCGCGGCTATCACGGCGTCACCATCGCCTCCGCCAGCCTGACCGGCCTACCGAACAATCATCTTTCCTTCGACCTGCCGATCGCCAACGTGCTGCACACGTCGACGCCGCATCACTGGCGCGATGCCGAACCCGGCGAAAGCGAGGAGCAATTCTCCAGCCGGTTGGCCGACGACCTCGAGAAACTGATCCTGGCAGAGGGGGCGGACACGATCGCCGCCTTTATCGGCGAGCCGATCATGGGCGCCGGCGGCGTCATCGTTCCGCCGGCCGGCTATTGGGAAAAGATCCAGGCGGTGCTGTCGAAATACGGCATCCTGCTGGTGGCCGACGAGGTGATCTGCGGCTTCGGCCGCACCGGCGAGATGTTCGGCTCGACGACCTTCGGCATCAAGCCCGACATCATGGTGCTGTCGAAACAGATTTCCTCCTCCTATCTGCCGATCTCGGCGCTGCTGATCAATGATAAGGTGTTCGATCCGATCGCCGACGAGAGCGACCGGATCGGCACCTTCGGCCACGGCTTCACCGGCGGCGGCCATCCGGTCGCCGCGGCCGTGGCGCTGGAAAACATCAAGCTGATCGAGGAACGCGACCTCGTCGGCAATGCACGCAAGGCCGGCGCGCATCTGCAGGCGCGGCTGCGCAAGCTCGCCGCGCATCCGCTGGTCGGAGAAGTGCGCGGCGTTGGCCTCATAGCCGCTGTCGAACTGGTCGCCGAAAGGGCGAGCAAGGCGCCGTGGGGCAAGCCGGCCGCGCTCGGCGCGCTGGTCAACGGCTTGCTGCAGCAGAACGGCGTCATCTCGCGCAATATGGGCGACGCCATCGCTTTCTGCCCGCCGCTGATCATCACTGAGGCGCAGGTCGATGCCGTGGTCGACGCGTTCGAGCGGTCGCTCGATGCGGCCCTGCCGCAGGTTCATCCGAACCGATGAAACGGCCGAGGCTCGCCGGCGATCGGCCAGCCAGCGCAAGTCTTGCTCGCTTCAGCGCGCCACAATGTTGATGCCGTTCTTATGGCTGATCAGCCGACCGGCTTCTGCAGCACGTCGAACTGCGGGTTGGTCTCCGAAAAGATCGGCAACGCGGCGGCGCCGAGAACGGAAGTGTCCTTGCCGGCGGCGCCGACCAGCACCCGCGGCGTCACCCGCGCGCTGGTCGAGCTGACCGAGAGATGCAGTGGCTCGAGCCGGCTGACGAGGGCCTCGATGACCGGCAGCGGCATGAAGCCGCCCAGCACCACCGTCTCCGGGTCGAGCGCCATCTCGACCACGTCGATCGCCTGTCGCAGCGGATCGACCGCTTCCTGGATCCAATCATCGAGCCGGCTGTCGCCATTTGCCAGCAGCTCTTCGAGCACTTCCGGCGATGCGTGGTCCGGATCGGGCAGATCCAGTCTCTCGTAAGCCGCGCGCAGGGAGACGTAGCGCTCGAGACAGCCGCGCTTGCCGCAGCCGCAGGGCAGGCCGTCCGGCTTGACGATGATATGACCGATCTCGCCGGCATTGTGCCGGCTGCCCTTGTAGAGATGGCCGTCGAGAAAGAGGCCGGCGCCGAGCCCGGTTCCAAGGAACAGGTAGACGAAGCTGTCGAGGTTGCGCGCCACGCCATAGAGCCGTTCGCCAATGGCGGCCGCCGTGGCATCGTTTTCGACAGTCACCGCAATGCCCGTCAGCCGTTCCAGTTCTTCCGCCATCGGAAAGTCGTGCCAGCCGGGCAGGGCGGTCGGACCGACCGAGGTCATGCCTTCGACGCCGAACGGCCCGGGCATCGCCATGCCGATCCCCAGTAGCCGCGTCCGGTCCAGGCGCGTGAGGTCGATCAGCTCGCGGGCGATCTCAGCCAGGAGCGGCATTGCTTCGGCCGGCGTCGGACGGTCGACGCTCTTCTCGACGCGCCCGCGCACCGTGCCGGAGAGGTCGGTTACGACCCCGACGGCGAGCTGATGGTCGAGTTGCAGCCCAATCGAATAGCCGCCATCTGGATTGATGGAATAGGGAACAGCCGGCTGGCCGCGGGCACCTCTCAGCGTCGCTTCCGGCCGCAGCAGCTCGGCCTTCTCCAACTCCTCGACAATGTTGGAGATGGTCTGGGACGACAACGCGGTCAATCGCGCGATCGCCGCCCGAGACAGAGCGCCGTTGGTACGGATCGCTTCGATCACGACACGCCTGTTGTGAGACTTCGCCTGTTCGAGATTGGTGCCGGAGATGGCTTTCTTGAGCGTCATGAGATAGGTACCAGTCAAGGCAAGTGTATGATACCACTTAAGAAAATCAAGTTGATTTAATTGAGAGCTTTGAGGGTTGAGGATTGTCGGTCCGGTCCTTTGAGATGGACCCGCGACCCAACATCGATCCGGCTCTACGGCACTGCGGCCAATCGCGCAGGAACGATATGGCGGCTGACGCATTTTGCTTCCCATCAACAGTTTGAGGGAAGCAATGCGCATCGCCCATGTCGCGCCGCTCTATGAATCCGTTCCTCCGAGACTTTATGGCGGCACCGAGCGCATCGTCTCGTATCTCACCGAAGCGCTGGTGGAACTCGGGCATGATGTGACGCTGTTCGCGAGCGGCGACAGCGAAACGTCGGCGCGCCTGGTGCCGGGACGCGATCAGGCCATACGCCTCGATCCAAGACCGAAGAAATCGGAGATCGCCGCGCATCTCGCCATGCTTTCGGACGTCCGTGCGCGGGCCGGCGAGTTCGACGTCATCCACTTTCACTTGAGTCATTTTCAGCATTTCTCGTTCTTCGAGCACATTGCAGAACGGACGGTGACAACACCGCATGGCAGGCTCGACTATGTCGATCTCGCGCCGGCCTATCGACGCTTCCCGCGCTTTCCGATGATCTCCATCTCGCACAGCCAGAAGCGGGGATTGCCCGAGGCCAATTGGATCGCGACGATCCATCACGGCATCCCGATCGACGCCTACCAGCCCAACTATGACGCACCAGCCGAAGAGCCGTATCTGGCCTTTCTCGGCCGTCTTTCGCGCGACAAGCGGCCGGATCGGGCGATCGAGATCGCGCGGCGTTCCGGCTTGAAGCTGAAGCTGGCGGCCAAGATCGGCGACGACGACCGCGCCTATTTCCATGATGAGATCGAAGCGCTCATTGACGGCGATCGGATCGACTATGTCGGTGAGATCGCGGAAGATGAGAAGGCGGAATTTCTCGGCAATGCCGCCGGGCTCGTCTTTCCGATCGACTGGCCGGAGCCGTTCGGTCTTGCGGCGATCGAGGCGATGGCGTGCGGCACGCCGGTGATCGCCTGGAATTGCGGGGCTCTGCCTGAGATCATCGATCAAAGCGTGACCGGCTTCGTGGTGGACTCCGCGGACGACGCAGTCGCGATGGTTCCCTCCCTTTTAAGGCTCGAACGGCGACAGGTGAGGGCGGTCTTTGAAAAGCGGTTTTCGTCGACCAGAATGGCGCGGGACTACCTCACCGCCTATATGCGGTTGAGCGGCGCCCAGGAGGCAAGAGCCTCCTGACCTTCACTGCTTCGGGCGGGAACACGAAGAGGTGATAAATGATGGAGCTCGACGAGCGAAAGCTCGATCCCGCTGTGGCCCTTGCCTCACTCGACGAAACGGCGCCACGGGAGCCGCACCGGCTGTTCGCTCTCAAGCAGGGTGATTGTTTTGCGGTCGCCGACGCCTATGGCGACATCAGGGGCGCCGGCGACGGCTTCTTCCGCGATGACACCCGTGTGCTTTCCGAATTCCGGCTGACCGTCGGCGGCAGGCAGATGTCGCTGCTCGGCGCCTCGCTCAGCCAGGACAATGTGCTGTTCACCAGCAACCTGACCAATCTGCCGATCCAGAGCGCCGCCGGGCGCGATATTCCGCAAGGCGCGATCCATATCGAACGCGTCAGGCTGCTCTGGCAGGACAGGCTGTTCGAGCGCATCACGCTGTCCAACTACAGCCGCGAGCATTCGACCATCATGGTCTCGCTGCACTTCGCCGCCGATTTCCGCGACATGTTCGAGGTGCGCGGGTCGACGCGGCCGAAGCGCGGCACGGCGCATGTCGCCAAGACCGAGAAGGAGTCCGTCATGCTCGGCTATGACGGTCTTGACGGACTGCCGCGGCTGTCGGCGATCTCCTTCTCGCAGGCGCCTGACAAATTGGGGGACAATCGTGCTGACTTCCTGATCGCGGTGACCAAGCGCAGCAAGAAGCTGCTTTATATCGAAGTCGGGCCGGAAGCTTCCGAGGCTCCCAACCGCGACCGCTTCCGCGCCGCCGCCGCGCGTGCCCGCTTCGGCATGCGCGCCAAGCGCCGGCACGGCGCCACCATCCGCAGTTCCGGCCGCGTCTTCAATGACTGGGTCGAGCGCGCCCGCGCCGACGTCGCGCTGCTCACCACCGAACTCCCGACCGGGCCTTATCCTTACGCCGGCATTCCCTGGTTCTCGACAGCCTTCGGGCGTGATGGCGTGATCTCGAGCCTGCAGATGCTCTGGCTCAATCCCGGACTGGCGCGCGGCGTGCTGGCATTCCTGGCCGAGCACCAGGCGACCGAGACGTCGCCCTTCAGCGACTCCCAACCCGGCAAGATCATGCATGAGACGCGCAAGGGCGAGATGGCGGCGCTGCGCGAGCTTCCTTTCGGCCGCTACTATGGCGGCGTCGACACCACCCCTCTCTACATCCATCTCGCCGCCGCCTATGCCGACCGCACCGGCGACATGGCCTTCATCGACAAGCTCTGGGGATCGCTCAAGGCGGCTGCCGAATGGACGGAAGAGGCCAGCCGCGCCACAGGTTTCGTCACTTATCAGCGCGCCGCCGAGTCCGGTCTCGCCAACCAGGGCTGGAAGGACAGCTTCGATTCCGTCTTCCATGCCGACGGGCGCATCCCCAAGGGGCCGATCGCGCTGGTCGAGGTGCAAGGCTATGTGTTTGCCGCCTTCCGAGGGCTTGCGGCACTCGCACGCCGCCGCGGCGAGTTTGCGGATGCCGAGCATTGGGAAAACCGCGCCGAGGAGATGCGGCTGGCCGTCGAGCGCGACTTCTGGATGGACGATCTCAACTTCTACGCTCTTGCCATCGACGGCGATGGCGAGCCCTGCAAGGTGCGGACCTCCAATGCCGGGCATCTGCTCTTTGTCGGCCTGCCGCAGCCGGAGCGCGCCAAGACCGTCGCCGAGCAATTGCTGTCGGCCTCCTTCCATTCCGGCTGGGGACTGAGGACGCTCGCCGATGACGCCATCTTCTTCAATCCGATGTCGTATCACAACGGCTCGATCTGGCCGCATGACACGGCGCTCTGCGGCGTCGGCCTGGCCCGCTATGGCGAACGCGAGAGCGTGGTGCGGCTGATGAGCGGCACGTTCGAGTCGGCCGTGCATTTCAACATGAGGCTGCCGGAACTGTTCTGCGGCTTCACCCGGGCGCCCGGCGAGGCGCCGATAGCCTATCCTGTCGCCTGTTTGCCGCAGGCGTGGTCGGCGGGCTCCGCCTTCATGCTGATGCAGGCCTGCCTCGGCCTGGAAATCGACGGCTGGAAGGGCGAATTGCGGGTCACGCGTCCGAGGCTGCCGATCGGCATCGACACGCTTACGCTCCGGCATTTGAGCGTCGGCGACAAAGCGGTGGATCTCACCTTCCAGCGGGTCGGCGACCGCGTGGTTGCTTTCCTGTCCGACCGCCATGAGGGCCAGGTGCCGCTCATCGTAAGAACCTAGAACAAGACTTCCCAAGGCACATCCGGCAATCGAAAAATGTCGGAACCGATACCCGTGCCGTGCGTTTGCCAACTTAGACCGGTCTCCCGGTAGCCGGCAAAAACGAAAACAAAGAGCGGACAGCCGGAGGCAACCTGGCACTTCAATGACACAGTATGGCGTCGACCTTTTGTGGGTCCTTATCCTTGCAAGTCTCGGACTCTCCGCTTTCGCGATCTTTCTTTCAATATCCAGGCACCATCGTCAGCATTCAAAGGCGGCGACCATACTTGCCTCGGGTGACGATGTCGCTTCGGAAGCCGCGCGCAAGGTGTTGCGCGAATTCGAGAAGAACGGCCAGTCCGTCGACGCAGCACTCGTTACCTGGTCACCGGAAACGCTGCGCAAGATCCTCGCAGAGGACTTGCCGGACGCGCAGGTGATCGTCGTCTCCAACCGCGAGCCTTATATCCACAACGAGAACAACGATGGCGGTGTGGAACTGGTGGTTCCGGCGAGCGGACTGGTCTCCGCGCTCGAGCCGATCACGCGCGCCTGTGCCGGCACCTGGATCGCCTATGGCGGCGGCAGCGCCGACCATGTCGTCGTCGACAGGCACGATCGCGTGCAGGTGCCGCCGGACGATCCTTCCTACACGCTGCGCCGGGTCTGGCTGACGGACGACCAATATCAGGGCTATTACCTCGGCTTTGCCAATGAAGGCTTGTGGCCGCTGTGCCATATCGCCTTCACCCGCCCGATCTTCCGCGCCTCCGATTGGGAAGCATATGAAGCCGTCAATCGGAAATTTGCCGACACGGTGGTGGCCGAGGCGACCAACGAACGGCCGATCGTGCTGGTCCAGGACTATCACTTCGCACTGTTGCCGCGCATGATCCGCGAGCGCCTGCCGGAGGCGATCGTCATCACCTTCTGGCACATTCCCTGGCCGAATTCGGAAGTCTTCAGCATCTGCCCGTGGCGCGAGCGTATTCTCGACGGGCTGCTGGGCAGTTCGATCATCGGCTTCCACACCCAGTTCCACGCCAACAACTTCACCGAGAGCGTCGACCGCTTCATGGAGAGCCGGATCGAACGCGCCGATGCCGCCGTGTCCTATGGCGGCCAGACGACGCTGGTGCATGCCTATCCGATCTCGATCGAATGGCCTGTCGCGCTACTGAAAAACCTGCCGTCGGTCGAGGAGTCCCGAGAGCACGTCCGCGAGCGGTTCGGCATTCCGGCCGATGCCAAGCTCTGCGTCGGGGTCGAGCGTCTCGACTATACCAAGGGCATCCTCGACCGCTTCCATGCGCTGGAAGAGCTGTTCATCCGACACCCGGAAACGATCGGCAAGGTGGTGTTCCTGCAGATCGCGGCGCCCAGCCGCGGCACACTGCCGGCCTACAAGCAGTTGTATGAGGAATGCCTGCGCCTCGCCGATGAACTCAACGAGCGCTATGGCAACGAGACCTACCGCCCCGTCGTCATGGTGGCCGAGCATCATTCCCAAAAGGGTGTCTACGAAATCTACCGCGCGGCCGATATCTGCCTGGTGACCAGCCTGCATGACGGCATGAATCTGGTGGCCAAGGAGTTCGTCTCGGCGCGCGACGACGAGCAGGGCGTTCTTCTGCTCAGCACCTTCGCCGGTGCGTCGCGCGAGCTGCTGGAGGCGCTCATCGTCAACCCTTACGACGCGGCGACGATGAGCGAGACTATGCTGCAGGCGCTGACCATGGGGCCGGACGAACAGCGCGAGCGCATGCGGCGCATGCGCGAGATCGTGCGCGACAACAATGTCTATCGCTGGGCCGGCAGCATGCTGCTCGACGCGGCACGACTGCGAAAGCGCAGCGAGCTCGACCGGGTCACGGCCTTGTCCGACCGGTTGGCGAACCCCAACGACGACAATGTCGTCTCCATCTTCGAACGCAGACAGGCAGCCGGTTACCGATGAATATTCAAACAGACCTGACGCCGGCCCTTCCCGAAGGCCGGTGGGCGCTCTTCCTTGATATCGACGGGACCTTGCTGGAGCACGCCGCGCATCCGGATAGTGTGTCCGTCAGCGCAGAGCTTCGTCTGCTTCTGCAAACGATCGAGCGCCAGCTGGACGGTGCGCTCGCCTTCATCACCGGCCGCTCGATTGCGGCCGTCGACCACCTTTTCAAGCCCTTGAAACTGCGCATCGCCGGCCTCTACGGGCTGGAGCACAGGCTGACGCCGGACGGGCAGATCGAGGCCGCCGACGAGCCGGCGGACATGGCCGCACTTGCCGACGAGATCGAACTGGAACTGGCGAGCAAGGCCGTCTATGTCGAGCGCAAGGGCCCGGTGCTTGCTATCCATACAAGGGCGGCGCCGCATCTCCTGGCTCGCGCGACGGAACTGGTCGAGACGGCGCTTGCCCGATTGCCGCAAGGATATCGCGTCATTGCCGGCAATGCCGGCGTCGAGCTGATGCCGCTCGAAGCGGCCAAGGGCGCGGCAATCCGGCGCTTCATGCAACTCGATCCCTTCACCGGCCGGCGCCCGGTTTTCCTCGGCGACGACACATCGGATGAAAACGGCTTCGACACGGTCAATGCCGCCGGCGGGGTGTCGATCCGGGTGAAGCCGCAGGGCGAGACGGCGGCACGCTTCGTTCTTGAGGACGTCACAGGTGCGATCGCTTGGCTCGAGGCCAATTTCGGCGATCCGGCCAAACAGGCAGGCCGCAGCGGTCTGGTTGCATAGCGCTGCTAAGCGGGAAACAGGAAGGCACTGCCCGGATCGAAAAACACCTGCCGCCGGCCGGGCGATGCATCATGCGTTGTCGCGGCCGATGATGTCGGCCTGATGTCGATTTCCTGTCCGGCGTCCGTGCGCGCGACGATGCGTCGACGCTCGCCGTAGAAGGCGACATCGACGATCTCGACGGAAAGCTCGGCGTTGTTCACATCGCGTTCGAGACGAAACGCCTCCGGCCTGATCATCAGTCTGGTTTTCTGACCCCGCTCGAAGCTGCCATTTGCGTTGATGCCGGAGACAAGCGAGCCGTCGCCGAGGCGGATGGTGGAGGCCCCGCCTACGGTTTCCAGATGCTCGGCGGCGAGAAAATTCGAATTGCCGATGAAGCCGGCGACGAAATCGGTGGCCGGCCTGAGATAGAGGTCTTCGCCCGTGCCGATCTGCTCGATGCGGCCCTCCTTGAACAGCGCGATGCGGTCCGACAGATGCAACGCTTCTTCCTGGTCGTGGGTGACGTAAAGGATGGTGACGCCGGTCTCGCGGTGGATGCGGCGGATTTCGGCCTGGATCTCCTCGCGCAGTTTCTTGTCGAGCGCCGAGAGCGGCTCGTCCATCAGCAGGATCGGCGGATCGTAAGCCAGCGCGCGGGCGAGCGCGACGCGCTGCTGCTGGCCGCCCGAGAGCGCGGCCGGCAGCCGCTGGGCGAAGCTTTCGAGACGCACCAGGGCGAGCATGTCGGCCACCTTGCGCTTGACCTCGACGTCAGGCCGACGGCGAACGCGGAGCGGGAAGGCGACGTTCTCGGCGACGCTCAGATGCGGGAAAAGGGTGTAGCGCTGAAACACCATGCCGATATTACGCTTGTGCGAGGGCACTGAAAGCAGCGACTTCCCTTGCAGCAGCACGTCGCCCGCGGTCGGATCCTGGAAGCCGGCGATGGCATAGAGCGTCGTCGACTTGCCCGACCCCGACGGTCCGAGAAAGGTCAGGAATTGGCCCTTCGGAATGTCCAGCGTCACGTCATGAACGGCCGTGAAGGCACCGAATGCCTTGCGCAATTTGCGGATCGAGAGGAAGGGCTGGGTCATGTCTGCAGCTTCCGGCGCAAGAGTGCCGTCGCGACCATCAGGGCGAGCGTCAGAGCGACCAGCAGGCTGGAGGCGGCGGCGATGACGGGTGTGAGGTCGGACCTCAGGCTGCCCCAGATCTTGACCGGCAAGGTCTGCAAGGTGGGGCTGGCCATGAAGATCGCCACGACCACTTCGTCCCAGGAGGCGAGGAAGGAAAAGATCGCAGCGGAGAAGATGCCGATGCGAATCGACGGCAGAGTGATCCTAAGCTTGGCCTGCATAGGGCTCGCACCGCAGACGATGGCCGCGTCCTCTATCGACTTGTCGAAACCTTCAAGCGCCGTCGCGATCGGGATGATGGCGAAGGGAAGCGCAAGCACGGTGTGGGCGATGACGAATCCGACCGTGGTTCCGCCGAGCCCCAGACGCAGGAAGAAAGCGTAGATGGCGATGGCGAAGACGACGACCGGCAGCACCATCGGCGTCAGCAGCAGACCGCGCAGGATCTCGCGCCCACCGAAATTGCCGCGAACCAGCGCGAAAGAAGCGAGCATCCCGATGCCCACCGCGAGCACCGCCGTCATCGCCGCGATACGGGCGCTGGTGAGCGCCGCCTCGATCCAAGACGGATCGGCGAACAGCTCCTGATACCATTTCAGCGTCCAGCCGGGCGGCGGAAAGGCCAGCCACCGCGACGAGCCGAAGGAAAGCAGCACGATGAAGATCACGGGCAGCAGCAGGAAGGCCGCGACCAGCATGGTGAAGGCGAGCAGTGCAGGTTTCAGCCAGCCGAGGCGGTCATAGTCGAGCAGCATTTCAGACGCCTCCCGCCGTGCGCTTGGCGCCAACGAGGCGCAATTGCAGCGCATAGAGCGCCATGGTGACGATGAGCAGGATGAAAGCGGCGGCGCTGCCCAGCCCCCAGTTGAGCAGAGACTGGATCATCTGCGCGATCATTTCGGCGAGCATCATATTCGAGGTGCCGCCGAGCAGCGCCGGCGTGACGAAGTAGCCGAGCGACATGACGAACACCATCAGGCCGCCGGCGGCGATGCCGGGAAGCGAGAGCGGCAGCAGGATGCGCCGGAAGGCGGCGAGCGGGCTCGCGCCGCAAAGCGCGGCCGCGCGCAGCGTCATCGGGTCGATCGCCCGCAAGCTGCCGACCAGCGGCAGGATCATGAAGGGCAGCATGATGTAGACCATGCCGATGGTGACGCCAGTGAGATTGTTGATGAGCGGCAGCGGCTGGTCGATGATGCCCACGGCCATCAGCGCCCGGTTGATGACGCCGGTGCGCTGCAGCAGCACCATCCAGGCATAGGTTCGCGTCAACAGGTTGGTCCACATCGACAGGATGATGATGCCGAACAGGATCGAGGCGAGCGCCGGCGGCATGATCGCCAGCATCCAGGCGACCGGAAACGCGACGAGCACCGTGACGATCGTGACGACCAAGGCGACCAGGAAGGTGTTGAAGAACACCCGTGCGTAAGTGCCGTCGCCCAGCAGCGCCGCATAATTCTGCAGGCCGGGCGCGGGATCGGTGACGCTGCGCAGCAGCAGCGCCAGAACTGGGACGACGAAGAACAGGCCGATCAGGGCCAGCGCCGGCACCAGGCCGCCGAGGCCCGCCGGTACTCGCGTGATCGCGATGCCTTGCCGTGCTTCCACCGACATGTCGGTATTCCCAAGTTGTGGGCGCTATCCCGAGTTGGGGATCGGGACGGCGCCGTCCCGATCCTTGTCAGAAATGCGCGGACGTCACTTCGCCTGCCATGCGTACCAGCGCGTGGCGATCTCGTCGCGATGCTCGGCCCAGTAGTTCATGTCGAGGTTGATCTGGCCGTCGACATGGGCGTCGGGCAGACCCTTGACCACGTCGGCGGGCATCTCGGCCTTGGCCTTGGTGTTGATCGGCGCGTAGCCGCTCGCCTCGGCGAATTTCGCCTGGCCGGTCGGGCTGGCCGCTGCGGCGAGGAACTTCATGGCAGCGTCCTTGTTCTTGGCGCCCTTCGGCACCACGAGAACGTCCGCGGCGGTCAGGTTCTGGTTCCAAGAGACGCCGACATCGGCGCCCTCCTTCTCCAGCGCGAAGACGCGACCGTTCCAGAGCTGGCCGAAGGCGGCTTCGCCGGAGGCGATCAATTGCTGCGATTCGGCGCCACCGCCCCACCAGACGATGTCCGACTTGATGGTATCGAGCTTCTTGAAGGCGCGCTCAAGGTCAAGCGGATAGAGCTTGTCGGCCGGCACGCCGTCGGCGAGCAGCGCGATCTCGATCACGCCCGGCGCCGACCATTTGTAGAAGGTGCGCTTGCCGGGGAACTTCTTGGTGTCGAACATGTCGGCCCAGCTTGCCGGCTCACCGGAAACGGCGCCCTTGTTCCAGGCCAAAACGAAGGAATAGTAGAAGCTGCCGACGGCATGCTCGTTGCTGAAGCGGGGGTCGAGGTCGGCCTTGGGCACGACGGCGAAGTCGATCGGCTCGAGCAGGCCGTCCTTGGCCGCCTTGATGGCGAAGTCCATCTCGACGTCGACGACGTCCCAGGTCACGTTCTTGGCGTCGACCATGGCCTTCAGCTTGCCGTAGTCGGTCGGACCGTCCTGCAGAACCTTGATGCCGGACGAGGCCGCGAAGGGTTCTGCCCAGGACTTCGTCTGGGCTTCCTGGGTCGTTCCGCCCCAGCTGGTGAACACCATTTCGTCGGCCTTTGCGGCCGTGGTCGCCATCAGCCCGGCAAGGATGCCGGCGAAAATCAGCTTCATGTCATTCTCCTCTGATTGGTCTGTTCCGTTTGTTGTTCTTCAGTGCACCGTCGCCTTGGCGCCTCAGCGCATGACGAAGGGATCGGGGATCGGATCGTCGGAGGTGCGGATCCACACCGACTTCGAGCGCGTGTAATCGCGGATGGCATCGAGGCCGCCTTCGCGGCCAAGCCCTGAAAGGCCGTAGCCGCCGAACGGGACCAGGGGCGACACGGCGCGGTAGGTGTTGACCCAGACCACGCCGGCATGGATGCCGCGCGCCACGCGATGCGCCTTGGCGAGATTGCTGGTGAAGACGCCGGAAGCGAGCCCGAAGGGCGTGTCGTTGGCGAGCGCCAGCGCTTGCGCCTCGGTGTCGAAGGCGAGCACGCTGAGCACCGGGCCGAACAACTCCTCGCGCACGCAGGCGAGTGCCTGATCCGGCGCCTCGACGATCGTTGGCGCGTAGTAGAAGCCAACAGAGTTGCCCTCGGGCCGGCCGCCGCCGGTGACCAGCCGGCCGCCACCGGCCACGCTTTGCGCGACGATCGCTTCGATACGTTCGCGTTGGCGCGAGGTGGCGAGCGGCCCCATCTCGGTGGCGGGATCCTGCGGGTCGCCGATGGCGATGGCTTCGGCCTTCTGTTTCAGTCGCGCAAGGAAGTCGTCCTTTGCCGAGCGCTCGACAAGAAGCCGCGAGCCGGCGACGCAGCTCTGCCCCGTTGCCGCGAAGATGCCGGCCACGACAGCGTTGGCGGCACTGTCGAGATCGGCGTCGGCGAAGACGACGACCGGGCTCTTGCCGCCGAGCTCGAGCGTCGTGTAGGCGAGGTTCTCGGCCGTGTTGGCGACAATGCGCCTGGCAGTCGCGGGGCCGCCGGTGAAGGCGACGCGGGCGACCAGCGGATGGCTGGTCAGGCGATGCCCGCAATCATGCCCGAAGCCGGTCAGGATGTTGACGCTTCCGGCCGGAAATCCAGCTTCGTGCACGAGCTCGGCGAAGGCGAGGAGGGGCGCCGGGCCATCCTCGGAAGCCTTGAGGACGACGGTGCAGCCGGCAGCCAGCGCCGGGCCGAGCTTGACCGCAGACAGGAAGAGCTGTGAGTTCCAGGGCACGATCGCCGCGACAACGCCTATCGGCTCGGGCCGCACGGTGACCTCCATGTCGGCCTTGTCGATCGGGATGAAGGCGCCTTCGTGCTTGTCGGCCAGCCCGCCATAGTAGCGGTAGTAGTCGCCGACATAGGCGATCTGCGCGCGCGTCTCGTGGATGATCTTGCCGGTGTCGCGTGTCTCCAACTCGGCCAGCCGGCCGGCATTGGCGGCGACGAGATCGCCGAGCCTGACCAAAAGCTTGCCGCGCGCGGTCGCCGTCATCGCCGCCCAGGGACCGGAGCGCAACGCCCGGTGCGCGGCCTCCACAGCGCGGTCGACATCGGCAATGGTCGCGGCCGGCATCGTCGCCCAGGGCATGCCCGTTGAGGGATCGATGCTGTCGAAGGTGGAGGACGCTTCGGCGAACTGGCCGTCTATGTAGTTCCTGAAGGCGGTGCTGCTCATGGCGACCTCGCTTCAGCCGTCCGGAAGGCCGGCATCACCCTGTCGATGAAGAGCTGCAGCGATTTCTTCTTGCGCTGATGCGAGAGGCCGCTGTCGATCCAGATCGAATACTGGTCGTAGCCCTGCGCCTCATAGGTCTTGAGCCTGGCGATCACCTCGACGGCTTCGCCGATGACCAGGTTCTGGTGCATCTTGTCCGGGGCATATTGCGGCATGGCCGCAGTCTCATCGGCAGTGAGCGGCGCCAATATGCCTTGATGCACCGGCTTCTTGTTCTGGAACCAGGCGCCGAACTGGCAATAGAAGGTCGACAGGTCGTGGCTAAGCCGGTCGGCATCGGCCGCATCCTCGGCGACGAAAGTGTGCATCAAGAGCATGATCTCCGGCCGTGCGATCTGCGGATGGGCGGCGCAGGCAGTGTTGAAGCGATCCATGAGGCTCGCCACCTCGCCGTCGCCGGAGGCAAGCGGCGTGACCTGCACATTGCATTGGTTGGCGACGGCAAAGTCATGCGAATTCGGGTCCCGGGCGGCGACCCAGATCGGCGGGTAGGGCTTTTGCAAGGGCTTGGGGGAGGATGTGGTTGGCGGGAACTGCCAGAACTCGCCGGAATGCTCGTAGTCGCCGTCCCAGAGGCCGCGGATCGCCGGTATCATTTCGCGCATGCGCTGACCGGCGCCCCAGGCGTCCAGCCCCGGGAAGACGCGCTGGTATTCATAGCTGTAGGCGCCGCGCGCGATGCCCAGATCCAGCCTGCCACCGGCGATGACGTCGGTCATCGCCGCCTCGCCGGCAAGTTTGATCGGGTGCCAGAAGGGCGCGATGATGGTTCCGGTGCCGAGGCGGATGGTTTTCGCTTTCGCGGCGAGATAGGCGATGTTGATGAACGGATTGGGCGAGATGGTGAACTCCATCCCGTGATGCTCGCCGATCCAGGCTGTTTCGAAGCCCGCCTGTTCTGCGAGCAGGACGAGTTCTTCCAGTTCCGTCAGCAGCTCGGAATGCGGCTTGGCGAGGTCCGAGCGCTCCATATGGACAAAAAGCGAAAACTTCATCGGTCTCACCCGTGGCTGGTATGGATTGTCGCTGACAGCGCTGGCTTGGCGAGCGGCCGGACCTCGCCTTCGACCTCGTTGCCGATATAGACGCCGAACTGATCCTCGGTGCGTTCGCGCGCATAGCGGGCGAGCATCGAGCGGACAGCCGGGTCGGCGATCTTCAAATCGGCAAGCCGCTCGATATCGACAAGGCGGAGTTGGCCGTCATCGGGGAGCGGAGCCTGTACCGTGCCGCGATAATAGACATGCGTGCGGGCGGCGTCCTTGGCATCGTCCCATACAGCGAAGAGAAAGCCGAGTTCGGCATCGATGGCCTTGGCGGCGAGCCGTCCCTTGAGGCTGCGAGCGTCGCTGGCGGTGCCAAGGCCAAGTCCGGACGGCAGTTGATAAGAACCGTCGGCGGTTTCGAAGAACAGCACGCGGCCTTCGCTTTCCAGGATGGCGCCGACCTCGGTTCCGGGCGGTGCGGCGGCAAGGGCCTCCTGGCTGAGCCCCGGCGCGACATAGGCGCCCCGGCAATAGCCGAGAGGCTGGGCGCCACTATGGGTGAAAGCCTGGACGCGGCCGATGAGGATCGAATGGTCGCCGGCGTCGACCAACTTTTCCATGCCGCAGTCGAACACCGCGACCGACCCATCGATCAGAGGATTTCCGGTTTGTCCGGGCTGCCAAACCACGGAGGCGAATTTGTCCGCGGCCTTTGAGGCGAAGATGCCGGACGCAGACTTCTGGGCCTCCGACAGGATGTTGACGGCAAAGCCCCTGGAAGTCGAGAAGGCCTGGTGCCCGAGAGCCTTCTTGGCGATGCAGACAAGCACGAGCGGCGGTTCGAGCGAGACCGAGGTGAAGGAGTTGGCAGTGAAGCCGCGCGGGTCGCCAGCCTCGTCGATGGTTGTCACGATGGTGACGCCGGTCAGGAAGGAGCCGAGCGCACGCCGGAACTCGACGACGTCGAATACGGGGCCGACGTCAACGCTTGTCGAAACGTCCGCCACTTGGTCAAGAAATGCAGTGATGTGCTGAGTCACTTTTGCCGGCGAAGCGATTGTCATCATGTGTTTTTCGCCATTGAGCACAAGGCATTGCCCCGCCGGCGCGAGCCGCGCCATCGCGGCAGACATTGCGGGGGTCGAGTTGCGGTCTTCGGACCCGGTCATGAAAAGAGCCGGCGCGGCAAGAGCGGCCAGGTGATCGGCATGCGCCGTGTCGGCGCATGCAAAGAGCCGATAAGTTCGTGCATAGCCTTCCGCATCGACGCTTTCGAGCGCTGCGCGGGCCGTCGCGGCCGCGTCTTCCAGAGCGGGCGGGACAGGATTGCCGAACCAGCGGGCGATCGTCGCGGCTATGGCTGACGGATCGCCGGGGCCGCCGAGCGCGGCCGCTCGATCTCGCACCGCCTGTGCGAGTTCGGGCGGTCGGCGGAACACGGCATTGAGGCAGACGAGTGAACTGACGCGCGAGGGGGAACGAAGGGCGATCTCCTGCGCGACCAGCGCGCCCATGGAGTGGCCGATGACCGCGACGCGCTTGAGGCCGAGACGATCGAGCAGCCGGATAGCCTGCTCGGCGAAGTCGGACAGACCGGCATTTTCCGGGGGCAGGGGGGAGACGCCATGGCCGAGCATGTCGATGGCGATGAGGTCGAACCGGTCCTGCATCGAGGCGATCTGCGGCTGCCAGATCGAAGCATCCATGCCGACGCCGTGGATGAGAAGGACAGGCGCGCCGGAACCGGCCCGGATAAAGCCGGTGCCATCGGGAGCCGTGCTCCGGATCATCGCGGCGTCAGCCATGCAGATCCCCGAGTTCCTTCAGGTCCTGGTAGCGGTCGCCGATGCGGTGGTGCGGGCGTCCGCCGATGGACGCGCCGAGCGCAACCACCAGCTCGTCGGGGGCGGGGGCGTCGCCGATCTGGAAATGCACCGTGAGATAGTGGGAGCGGCGGCCCTCGTCGTTCTTGTCCATCAGCGGGATCATGATCGGCGTGTTCGGGCCGCCGCGCAGATTGGTGAAGGCGAGATAGGTCTTGGCCCCGACGGCGCGCCGATAGTGATTGCCGAAATGCAGCGTGTGGATCAGCGCCGACGCATGCTCGACTTCGCCCGACGTGCCGCAGATGGCAGCCTTGCCATAGCCTTCGATCGCTTCGCCCGAGCCCGCGACGGCGATGATTTCATGCGTCAGCGTTTCACCGAGCACGGGGGCAAAGGCGCGGACCTCCGGCGATAGATCCTCGGTGAAACCGCGACCCGCCCAGGGATTGGTGAGAACAGCGGCGACGCCGATCAGGCGCAGCGGCTGCGGCGCTGCCTTGCCGCCCTCGATCAGCGTGTTCTCGACATACGTCACGATCTTGCGGATGGCCGGCTTCACTGAAGTTCCTCCGATAATCACCGCGTCGCGGGTCGCATCGATTTTGACATCATCTTATGGTATACCATACTACGGAACGTCGCGTACCTTGTCAACGGGCCATGGAATCTGTTCTGTTGAGCGACGTAAGAGGCCGAAGAGAATGACTGAGGACACGCTGCGGATCGATCGCTCGGCAAAGACGCTGAGAACACTGGCGCTGGAGCGCATGCGCGAGGCGATCATGGACTTCCACTTCCAGCCCGGCGAAAGGCTGGTCGAGCGGCCGCTTTGCGACCAGCTTGGGGTCAGCCGTTCGGTGGTGCGCGAAGTGTTGCGGCAGCTCGAAGCCGAGGGCCTGGTGCAAATGGTCCCGGGCCATGGCCCTGCCGTGGCCAAGCCAGATCTCGGCCGCACCGACGAGATCTACGAATTGCGCGCCTTGCTCGAAGGGCTGGCCGCGAAGGCGTGCGCGGCGGCGGCGACGCGCGAGCAGATCGCCTTGCTCGATGCGGCGCTGGAAAAGCTGGTCGAGGCCTGGGCATCGGGTGCGCCGGTCGAGGTGATGCGCGCGACGGCAAGATTCTATGAGGTTTTGTTCGAAGCCGCCGACAAACCCATGGCCTGGGAAATCGTCAACGGGCTCAACATGCGCATCAATCAGTTGCGCTCCATGACCATCGCATCCCCCAATCGCCGCGAGCCGGCCATTGCCGAGATGAACGCGATCATGGACGCGATCCGCGCACGCAAGCCGGAGGAGGCCGAAGCGGCGGCACGGCGGCATGTCGAAACCGCCTGGCGAATCGCCCGCAATGCGCTTCGGCGAGGCGCCGTGTAGGCTACACGCTATCTTGCATTTCGAAGTCACCGCCGCTCGGGCGGCTGCGGCGGTTCAGCTTCGATACGATTGCCGATCCGGAAAACCGCTGCGCAATTTCCGAGAAGTGCTCTTCATCAATTCCTGTCGACCGGCTTGGAGCGCATTCGCGAAACGGTCTCGCGCTCGGCGCGCTTGGAGCGCATCGGCGGCAGCCCGCGGTCAAGGAGGTCCATATCCTCCAGCACCATGTCGCCCATGCGCTTGAAGGCAATATCGAGCGCGCCGGCGCGGTGCGCCGAGCGCAGGAAGCCGGGCAGGGTGCGCACCGGATGTTTCTTGGCCAGGGGCTCCTCTGGAAAAACGTCGCTGGCGGCAACGATATGGCCACTCTTCACCGCTGCCATCAGTGCCGGAAAATCGACGACGCCGGCGCGGCTGAGCAGGATGAAGGCTGCCCCTTTCCGCATCTTCGCGAAGGCGTCGGCTCCAAGGAAGCCCTGGTTCTCGCTGGTCACGGAGGCGACGACGAAGACGAAATCGCTTTCCGAGAGAACCTTGTCGAGCTTGGCCGGCTCGACGCCATGCTCGACGAGCACCGATGGCGGCAGCCATGGATCGTAGACCCTGGTTCGTGTGCGAAAACCGGAGAGCAGCCGATTGAGCGCCCGGCCGAGGTCGCCGAAGCCGATGATGCCCACCTCGGCGCCGGAGAGCAGCCGGGCGGTCTGGTTGCCGTCGCCGCCCCACAGTTCCTTGCCCTGCCGGAAGGCGAGATCGGCATCGACGATGCCGCGCGCCAGGTTGAGCGCCATGGCAAGACCGAGCTCCGCCACCGGCTCGGCGAAGACAAGGCCGGTGGTCACGACGTGGATGCCGCGGGCAAACAGCGTCTCATAAGGCATGTTGTTGACGAGATTGGTCTCGACGTTGAAGATGCAGCGCAGCGCCTGCAACTTCTCCAGAGTCTCCGGCGCGATGGGTGGCTGACCGACGATATAGCGTGCCTCGGCCAGTATATCCGTCGGCAACTCGGACAGGCCTTCTGGCGTTGTTTCGACGATGCGATATTTCCTGCGGAAAAGCGCGAGCTGCGGGGGTGTGAAGATGAGGTCGAGTGTGCGCGGTTCGGGCGCGCTGATCACCAGCGGCAAGGCCTTGTCGGGCATGGTTCATCCTCCCGGCGCGATTGGATCATCTTATCGGTGTTTTACTCCTGATGAAACGATTTACAATACCAAAAAATCGATTTATCGATTAGATTAGGCAAAGGTTGGAGTGGCCGCCCGCCGCGGGAGGAGATCAAATGTCGCAACAGGAGGCCCAGCAGCGGCGGCCGTCGATCCACGACGTGGCCAGCCATGCCGGCGTGTCCGCGGCCACCGTCTCCAAGGTCCTGGCCGGCGTCACCACGGTGAAGCCGGAAAACGCGCAACGCGTTTTCGATGCCGTCGAACTGCTCGGCTACCGAGTCGATCCGCTCGCCTCCGACATGCGGCGGGCCAAGCGCCGCATCATCGGCGCCATCATGCCCGAGTTCGAGAGCGAATTCTTCGGCCAGATGGTCACTCAATTGGAAAGCCTGGCGGAGCAGCGCGGCTACACGCTGGTCGCCGCCTCCAGCCGCGAATCGGAAGCGCGCGAGAAGGAGATTCTGGCCCGCATGCACGACTGGCGTGTCGCCGGCGTCGTGCTGGCGCCGGTGCGCAACGAGCATGGACCGGCGGCCGACTTCATGAAGGCGAACGGCATGACCGGCGTGCTCATCGACCGCGTGCTTGCCGACGATGCCTTCGATACCGTCTCGGCCGACAGCGCAGCGGCAAGCGCGGAGGTGGCGCGCGCGCTTGTCGGCAAAGGGCACCGCCACATCCTGGTCGTCGGTCTTGGCCAGCAGGCGGCGACGGTGCGCGCTCGTCTTGAAGGATTTCGCAGCACGGCGCTGCAACTGGCGCCGGACATTCGTATCGACGTGGTGGTTTCCGAAAGCGAGGTCGAGCCGCTGCGGGCGCTGCTGCGCGACTATTTCACAAAGGGCGTCGACAAGGGCGAGCGGCCGACCGCGGTCTATTCGCTGTTCCTCAAGGGCACGCTGGTGGCGCTCTCCGAATTTCGGCGGCGCGGCTGGCACTGCCCGGACGACATTTCGCTGGTCGGCTTCGACGACGCCGAATGGATGCAGGTGACATGGCCGGCAATTGCAGCCGTGGTGCAGCCGGTGCACGAGATCGCCAGCAATGCGATGGAGGTTCTGTTTCGCAGGATCGAAGGGCAGGGCGGCCCACCAAGGGCGCGGCTCGAACCCTGCAAGGTGTTGATGCGGGAATCCGTTGGCTCGCCAGGCAGCGGCCCGCATTCGGGGGAGGTGACCGACAATAGCCCCATTGTCGACAACTGAGTGGCGCCGCACCTGGCTCTGGCTTGCGGCGCGTGACATCAACAGGGAGGAAAACATGACAGCATTCATGCCTAAGATAAATCGATTTACGCTTGCCTTTGGCGTCGCTTTGGCAATGTCGGCCATCGGTGCTGCGAAGGCCGAGGACGGCGAATATGGCGTGCTGATGAAGACGCTCGCCAATCCGTTCTGGGGCGCTATGGCCCAGGGCGTGGCCGACGGCGCCAAGGAAGCCGGCGTGAAATACTTCCAGCAGGCGGCCGAAAGCGACCAGGCGGCCGAGCCGCAGCTCAACCTCTGCAACACCATGCTGGAACGCAAGCCGGTGGCGATGATCACGGCTGCCATCAACTCGACCAACCTCCTGCCTTGCCTGAAGTCGGCGCAGGACGCCGGCATCAAGATCGTCGACCTCGACAACAATCTCGACCAGGCGGTCCTCGACAAGGAAGGCGTCAAGGTCACCTTCCATATCGGTTCCGACAATGTGGCTGCGGGCGCGCAAGGGGCCGAATACCTCGTCTCCAAGCTCGGCAAGGATGCCAAGGGTCCGGTGCTGGTGATCGAAGGCCTGTCGGGCAACATCACCGGCGAGAAGCGCGCCAAGGGCTTTGCCGACAAGCTCAAGGAGCTGGCGCCCGGGTTGCAGATCGTCGCTTCGCTGCCGGGTGATTGGGATCGCAACAAGTCGGCCTCGATCGCCACCGACACGCTGACGGCGCATCCCGATCTCGTTGCCATTTTCTGCGCCAATGACACCATGGCGCTGGGCGCCGTGGAGTCGATCTATGCTGGTGGCAAGGGTGAGCAAGTGACGATCATCGGCGTCGACGGCAATGTCGATGCGGTGAAGTCGATCAAGGAAGGCCGCCTCAACGCCTCCGTTGCGCAGCTTCCCTATCTGGTCGGCAAGCAGGCGGTCGAGAACGTCAAGAAGGCACTGGCCGGCGAGAAGGTCGAGGAGAGCGTCGCCGTGCCAACCCTGGTGCTGACCAAGGACCTGATCGACGCCGGCAAGGAGCCGATGCTGCAGTATGTGAAGTGAGGAAGAGAGGGAGTAAGGGAGTAAGGGAGTAAGGGAGTAAGGGAATAGGGGAGTAGGTGGGGCGATAGTTTGCGCTTCTCCGATTGGGTCCCGAGCTACCGCATTTCCCTACTCCCCTACTGACCTACTCCCCTATTCCCCTACCCGAAGGGTGAAACACATGTCTTCCGAAACGGCGCAGCCCGGTTTCTGGGCTCGGGTGCAGCGCACATCCGTCGAACGGCTCCACATCAGGCTGGAGTCGCTGCTGGTGCTGCTGGGGTTGAGCGCGGCGATGGCTTTGCTGTCGCCTTTCTTCCTGTCGCTCAGCAATTTCCTCAACATCCTTTTGGCGACCTCGACGATTGGGGTTCTGGCAATCGCCGCCACCTTCGTCATCGGCTCGGGCGGGCTCGATCTATCGCTCGGCTCGGTGATGGGGCTCGCCGGCGTGATGGGAGCCTTCGTCGTCGTCAATCTCGGCTGGCCGTCAGTCTTCTTGGTGATTGTCTGCATCCTTGCAGGCGGCATCGCCGGCTACATCAACGGACAACTCGTCACCCGCGCCTTTGTGCCGGCCTTCATCGTCACGCTCGGAATGCTCGGCCTGGCGCGCGGGTTGGCGCTCGTCATCTCGCAGGGCAGGGCGATCTATGGCTTGCCGCCCGAGATCGTCTATATCGGGCAAGGGAGGCCCTTTGGCATTCCGATGCCGGTGATCATCTTCGTGCTCACCGCGATCGTCGCGCACGCGGTGCTCGCCTATACGCGCTTCGGCCGGCACACGCTGGCGCTTGGCGACAGCGAGGGTGCGGCGCGCGCTGCCGGCATCCGGGTCGAACATCACCGCCGCATCATCTACACGCTGTCCGGCGCGCTCGCCGGTCTTGCCGGCCTGCTCTTCACCGCCCGGGTCAACGCCGGCGACCCGACCGCCGGCATCAACTATGAGCTTACCGCGATCACCGCCGCGATCATCGGCGGCACCAACCTGTTCGGCGGCCGCGCCTCGATCCTCGGCACGATGATCGGCGCGCTGATCATGGGGGTGCTGCAGAACGGGCTGACGCTGCTTGCGGTGCAGTCCTATTACCAACAGATGGCGATCGGCGCGGTGCTGATCCTCGCCGTCTTCATCGACCAGTATCAGGTCAGGAAGGAGTCGCGCGTATGACCCTTCTCTCGCTCCACGGCATTCGGAAGAGCTTCGGCGCGGTCGATGTGCTGCACGGCGTCGACCTGGCGGTCGCGGCCGGCGAAGTGGTCGGGCTGGTCGGCGACAATGGCGCCGGCAAATCGACGCTGATGAAGACCATCACCGGCATCTACCGCGCCGACACCGGATCGATCGAGTTCGACGGCAAGGACATCCTTGCGCTCGATCCCGGTCAGCGGCGGCGACTTGGCATCGAGATGATCTATCAGGATCTTTCGCTCGCCAAACAACAGGACGTCGCCTCCAACATCTTTCTCGGCCGCGAGCCGACGAAGCGGCTGTTCGGCCTTTTCCCCGGCTTCGTCGACAAGGCCTCGATGGATCGCGAGGCAGCGCGGATGGTCGCGCGGCTGGGGGCGCATCTGCCCTCGATCAACCGCTCGGTCGGTTCGTTCTCGGGCGGCCAGCAGCAGACGGTGGCGATCGCCCGTGCTCTCACTTTCAATCCGAAGCTCGTCATCATGGACGAGCCGACGGCGGCGCTTGCCGTGCGCGAAGTGCAGAGCGTGCTCGACCTGATCCGCCGACTGAAGTCGGAAGGCATCGCTGTGATCCTGATCTCGCACCGGCTGAACGACGTGCTGTCGGTCACGGACCGCATCGTCGTGCTCCGCCACGGCCGCGCGGACGCTGACTTGGTCACCGCCAAGACGAATATGAATGAAGTCGTCAGCCGCATCGTCGGCGGCGGCGACACGGCCGCCGCGGCGGCGCATGAACAACGAGGCTGAGCTTATGAACACCTTTGGACTGCACACTTTCGCCATCGCACCGGTCTGGGACCTTGCCCGCATCGAGCCGCAGATGGACAGGCTGAAGGAGCTCGGCATCGGCCTGATGGAAATCCCGCTGCTCAGACCCGAGGAGATCGACACCAAGCGCACCCGCGGCTTCGCCAGTCACTACGGCGTCCAGCTCATTCCGTCGCTCGGGCTACCGCGCGCGCTCGACGTGGTCGAGCGCCCGGAAGAGGCGCTCGATTTCCTGCAACCGGCCTTCAAGGTGTGCAACGAGGTCGGCAGCGAGGCGCTGGGCGGCGTCACCTATGGCACGATCGGCAAGACCACTGGCCGGGCGCCGACGCAAAGAGAGATCGACGGCATGTGCCGCTTCCTCGAACGTGCCGCGAAGTCGGCGAAGTCGCGCAGCCTGAAGCTCGGTGTCGAACCCTGCAATCGCTACGAGACGCATCTCATGAACCGCGGCATCGATGCGGCGCGCATCATCGAGCGCATCGGCGCCGACAACATCTTCATCCATCTCGACACTTACCACATGCATATCGAGGAAGAGAGCTTTGCCGCGGGCTTCGAGGCGGCAGCACCCTTCCTCGGCTATGTTCATGTGTCGGAGGCCAATCGCGGCGTGCCGGGGCGCGGCATGCTGAACTGGGCGGCCTGCATGAAGGCGATCGCCGACATCGGCTATCAAGGGCCGATCACGCTCGAAAGCATGAACCATGTCGATGTCGATATCGCCGGTGGGCTCGCCGTCTGGCGGCCGGTGGCGGAAGATCCGCGCGACGTCATCGAGGTCGGCTTGCCCTTCCTGCGCGAGGAAGCGAGGAAGGCTGGGCTGACTTTGGGCTAAGCAGCCGAACTCCTGGTAAACGGCGGCGCGATCAATTCCGGACGGTTTGGATTTACCGATGCAACAAGCTCGTGCAATGTGAGCTTGGAGGATCGAACTCGTGCCATTCGTCAGCATCGGCGGCGTCACGCTGCACCACCGCTATGTCGAAGCGGCGGCTAGCGCGCGGCCAATCATCTTCATCAACTCGCTCGGCACCGACTTCCGCATCTGGGACGAGATCGTCGCACGGCTTGCCGGCGAAATGCCGTTGCTGCTCTACGACAAGCGCGGCCATGGGCTGTCGGATCTGGGCGAGGGCGTGCGTTCGATCGACGACCACGTCGACGATCTCAGCGCCCTGATCGACCACTTCAGCTTCGACAAGGTCGTGCTCTGTGGCCTGTCGGTCGGCGGCATGGTGGCGCAGCGGTTCTATGCGCGACGGCCGGGATGCGTCGAGGCGCTGATCCTCAGCGATACAGCGCACAAGATCGGAACAGACGAAAGCTGGAACAGCCGCATCGCAACCATCGAGCGCGACGGCATCGAGGCGATCGCCGACGGTGTCATGAAAGTGTGGTTCACGCCGGAGTTTCATGCGGGGCGCAGCGCCGAACTTGCCGGCTGCCGCAACATGCTGACCAGGCAGGCCTTGGCTGGCTATGTCGGCACCTGCATCGCGGTCCGCGATACCGACTTCACCGACAGCGCGCGCCGCATCGCGGTGCCGACGCTCTGCATCGTCGGCGACCAGGATGGTTCCACTCCGCCCGACCTTGTCCGCTCATTGGCCGGTCTGATCCCGGGCGCGCGCTTCGAGGTGATCCGTGATGCCGGGCACATTACCTGCATAGAGCAGCCCGACGCGCTCGCCACCTTGGTCCGCGGCTTCGTCGCCTCGCTCGGCAAGGAAAGGCGGGCCCATGAATGATGTCTCGAAGAGGGCCGCCCGGTACGAGGCCGGGCTCGAGGTGCGCCGGTCCGTGCTCGGCGATGCGCACGTAAACTGTGCCGAGGACACGCCAGGGTCACGATCGAGCGCTCGCGCTTCGACAGGCCGGGCCGTGCCCACACCGTCCCACAGGCGGACTCGGTGATCAGTTGCTGGAACGGCCGGTCGAAATCGGTCGCGCTGCCGCCATCGCGCATCGCCTGCCCACCCTGATCGCCGAGCGCCAGGGCGATACCTATATCTTCGATGTTCATCTGCAAGGCGAGAAGGAGACGGTCTTCTTCGACAGCTGACCGTAGGCCAAATGACCGTATCGCCCTTCGATCATCCGCTGCTTTCCGGCCTGCTCGGCGACGAAGAGGCGGCGCGGCATTTTTCCGTAGAAGCCGACATTGCGGCGATGCTCGCCTTCGAGCGGGCGCTGGCCGAAGCCGAGGCTGAATGCGGCGTGATCCCGAATGATGCGGAGGCGGCGATCCTCCAGGCACTGGCTGCGTTCCGGCCGGACACGGCGAAGCTGCGCGCCGGGGTCGTTCATGACGGTATCGTGGTGCCGGAACTGGTGCGCCAGGTCAGGGCGGCCGTCGGTGAGCCATACGCGCAATTTGTCCACTTCGGCGCGACCAGCCAGGACGTCGTCGACACTTCCCTGGTGCTGCGCCTGACCTCGGCGGTCGAGCATATCGGCCTGCTGCTCAGCGAAAATATCGTGCGGCTTACCAATCTCGAAGAGGAGTTCGGGAGTAGGGCGCTGATGGCGGTGACGCGCATGCAGCCGGCAATTCCGATCACCGTGGCAGACCGAATAAGCTGCTGGCGGGCGCCGCTCGAGCGACACCAGCAACGCTTCCAGGAACAGGCGGGCCGGCTGCTCGTGGTGCAGTTCGGCGGCGCGGCCGGCACGCTCGACAAACTTGGCAACAAAGCGCCCGCCGTCCGCGCGGCCCTCGCTGCCAGGCTCGGGCTGGCCGACGGGCCGCAATGGCATAGCCAGCGCGATGCGCTCGCCGAGTTCGCCGCCTGGATGTCGCTGGTTACCGGCAGCCTGGGCAAGTTCGGCCAGGACATCGCGCTGATGGCGCTGACCGGCGCCGACATCGAACTGTCCGGCGGCGGCGGCTCGTCGGCCATGCCGCAAAGGCACAACCCGGTGAAGGCCGAAGCGCTGGTCGCGATCGCGCGTTTCAATGCCACGCAACTTGCCGGAACGCACCAAGCGCTCGTGCATGAGCAGGAGCGCTCAGGCTCCGCCTGGACGCTGGAATGGCTCATCCTGCCGCAGATGGTGGTGGCGACGGCTGCCGCGCTCAGGCTCGCGGCCGAGCTTGCCGCGCAAATCGAAAGTCTCGGACACTAACGCATGTCGGCCAAGGGTGCGCGGCACGTCGCCTTTCATCAGCTACGACAAGGACAACGTCAACAAGGCGGTCAAACCCGTTCCAGCGCGACCGCGATGCCTTGGCCGACGCCGATGCACATGGTGGCCAAAGCGTAGCGGCCGCCGCGTTCGCGCAACTCCAGCGCCGCCGTGCCGGTGATGCGGGCGCCCGACATGCCGAGCGGGTGGCCGAGCGCAATTGCACCGCCATTGGGATTGATGTGCGGAGCGTCCTCGGCAAGACCGAGTTCACGCAGGACGGCAATGGCTTGCGAGGCGAAGGCCTCATTGAGCTCGACCGTGTCGAACTGGTGCGGCGTCAGGCCGAGGCGGGCGCAAAGCTTCTTCGTGGCTGGTGCCGGGCCGATGCCCATGATGCGCGGGGCTACACCTGCGACGGCACCGCCGAGGATGCGGGCAAGCGGCGTCAGGCCATGCTTCTTGGCCGCCGCTTCCGAGGCGACGATGAGAGCCGCCGCGCCGTCATTGACGCCCGAGGCATTGCCGGCGGTCACCGTACCGCCTCGGCGGAACGGCGTCGGCAATTTTGCCAGTGCTTCGATGGTCGTTCCCGCGCGCGGATGCTCGTCCTTGGACACAAGGACTGGTTGGCCCTTTCTCTGCGGGATCGTCACGAGCACGATCTCCTTCGCCAGCCGGCCGTTGGCCTGCGCGGCCATCGCCTTGTCCTGGCTGCGCAGGGCGAAGGCGTCCTGGTCGGCTCTGCTGACCGAGAAATCCTCGGCGACGTTCTCGCCGGTCTCGGGCATGGAATCGATGCCGTACTGCTGCTTCATCAGCGGGTTGATGAAGCGCCAGCCGATGGTTGTGTCGTAGATTTCGGCGTTGCGCGAGAAGGCGGCGTCGGCTTTCGGCATGACGAAGGGTGCGCGGGTCATCGATTCGACTCCGCCGGCGACCATCAACTCGGCTTCGTCCGCCTTGATGGCGCGGGCGGCGATGGTGATTGCATCCATGCCGGAACCGCACAGGCGGTTGACGGTGGAACCCGGAATCTCCTGCGGCAGCCGGGCGAGCAGCAGCGCCATGCGCGCCACGTTGCGATTGTCCTCGCCGGCCTGGTTGGCGCAGCCATAGATGACGTCGTCGACTGCGCCCCAGTCGAGGCCGGCATTGCGATCCATGAGGGCCTTCAGCGGCATGGCGGCGAGATCGTCCGCGCGTACCGAGGACAGCGCACCGCCGAAGCGGCCGATCGGCGTGCGGATGTAATCGCAGATGAATGCTTCGGCCATTCTATGCCGCTTTCCCTTTGCCGGTTGCTGCATGTGCGGCCCTGGTGCGGGCCTGCAGGTCGCGCAACGTCTTCAGTTCGAGTTCCGTCGGCGCCGGCGTCTCGTCGAGGGTCCCGGCGAACTTGACCGTCCAGCCACAGGTCACCTGCACCTGTTCGCGGCTGACACCCGGATGCAGGGAGACGACCGCAAATTCCTTTGTAACGGGGTCCGGCCTCCAGATGGCAAGATCGGTGATCAAGAGCGTTGGGCCGGCGGTGTCGATGCCGAGGCGCTTGCGGTGATCGCCGCCCTGGCCATGGCCGAAAGAGGTGAAGAAGTCGATCTTCTCGACCATGCCGCGCTTCGACTGTGCCATGGTGATGTAGACCTGCCGCGACGAGGTCGCGATCTCCGGCGCGCCGCCGCCGCCGGGCAGCCGCGTCTTGGGACGAGCGTAGTCGCCGATAACGGTGGTGTTGATGTTGCCGAACTTGTCGAGCTGGGCGGCTCCCAGAAAGCCGATCGAAATGCGGCCGCCCTGCAGCCAGTAGCGGAACATCTCCGGCACCGTGACGGTGGTGACGGCGGTCTCGCACAATTCGCCGTCGCCGATCGACAGCGGCAGGACATTGGGCGCGGTCCCGATGGTGCCGCTCTCGTATATCAGCGTGATGTCGGGCGCGTGCGTCAGGCGTGCAACGTTGCAGGCGGCAGACGGCGCGCCGATGCCGACGAAGCAGACATCATCATTCGTCAGCGCACGGCTGGCCGCAATCGTCATCATCTCGTTGGGCGTGAAGCCCAGTTCCTTCCCGTCGCTCATGCGGCCTTCCTCAGATGCTCGACGCGGGCGGCAAAGTCATCCGCGCTGCTCTCGATGACGTTGTTCCGCATCCAGGCCTGGAAACGGTCGCGGTCGGCAGCGATCTCGTCCCATTCGAGATAGGCGGCGTTGTCGCGCTCGTAATAGCCATGCGTGTAGGAGGGATGCGAGCCGCCCGGTACGACCGAAATCGCTGCGATCGTCCAACTCGGCAGCACTGTGAGGTTGGGGTGCAAGTCGTTGAAATTGTCGACTACTTCCTCCACCGTCGCCACGGCGCGCTTGGCGGCGAGCACTGCCTCCTTGTGGATGCCGACGATGCCTTCGACCAGGACATTGCCTTTGCGGTCGGCCTTCTGGGCATGGATGAAGGTGACGTCGGGCCTGAGCGCCGGAACGGCGGCAAGCAGCTCGCCGGTGAAAGGGCAGGCGATGGTCCTGATGTTGGGATTGACCTCGGCAAGCCCGGCGCCGCGATAGCCCCGAAACACCGCGCAGGGGAGGCCGGCCGCGCCCGCCTCATAGGCATTGGCCATGCCGGCGTGGCTGTGCTCCTCGACCTCGACTTCGCGCGGGTAGCCGTTCTCGATAGCGTCACGAACGCGCCTCAGCAGCCCGACGCCCGGGTTGCCGAGATAGGAGAACACCATCTTCTTCGCCATGCCCATGCCGACCATCTGGTCGTAGATCAGGTCGGGCGTCATGCGGATCAGCGTCAGGTCGCGAAAACCCTGGCGGATCGCCTCATGCGCGGCGGCGGTCGGGATCAGATGCGTGAAGCCTTCAAACGCGACCGCGTCGCCGTCATGCAGATTTTCCGCGACGGCTTGTTTCAGCGGCAGGAACTTGACCATGGTCGCGGCCCCAGAGGTTCGAGAAAAATTCGCATCCCGAATATAAGTATTCTACGGACCGGCGACGCATCGCAACAGGCTATGCCAAGCTCGCCGTCAGCTCGCGGCTGCTGTCTTCGTCGCAGTTATCATCACTAAGCGCCTCGCTCAGCTAGGGATTCAGGCGACGTGCTCAAGTTTTTGATTTGATGCATGGTTTTTGCCTGGCAGCGCTGACAGGTCCGGGATGCATCAGGCCAGCCAGCCGCCATCGGCGAGCGCGCCGTAAAGCGCCTCGGCTTCAGGACCGAGCGGCCGATCTTCCTTGAGCGGCTGAACGAAGGTGCGCACCGCTGCACGGATCACGCCGGTGGCCGGCGGCAGCGTCAGGCCTTCGCGCAGGTCGGCAGCCTGGGCGCCGGCCATCAGTTCGAGCGCGATCAGCCGCCGCCACAGCGTGATCATATCGGCGCATTTGGTGATGGCCAGAAGCGTCTGCGTCGCATGGTCCTCGACGCCTTCCGACACCGGCAGGAAGTCGAGCATCACCGGATTGGCCTTGTGGCGGATACCCGTCAGGATCGCCGTTGCGGTCTTCTGCAGCGGCACGAAGCCCGCGGAGACCCCGCCCAGCGGTGACAGATATCTGGGCAGGCCGTTGCGGCCCGAGCCGGTGAGCTGAATAAAGCGCGCTGCACTTGCCGCTGCCGTCTGCGCGATGGCGAGACCCAATGTCTCGAAGGCAAGCGCCAGCGACGCGGTGTGGAAATTGCCCGTCGACAGCACAAGCGCATCATCGACCAGCACCAGCGGGTTGTCGGCAGCGGCGTTGAGTTCGATTTCTACGGCCAACCGAGCGTGGTCGATGGCCTGGATCAGGGCGCCATGGATAGACGGCATGCAGCGGACCGACAGCGGATCCTGCAAGGCCGTCGGGGCCAGCGCCTCGTCGCCGGCAAGCAGCTCGCGCAGCGTCCTAGCCGCCACCTGCTGGCAGGCGGCAGGTCGTGCCAGGTGCAGGCGGGGATCCAGAATTGTGCGGTTCGCGGCAAGGCCTGCCATGGACAGTGCGCCCGCCTGCTGCTGCTGTTCCAGCGCCGACAAGGCATCGACAAGCGCCAAGGCGCCGGCGCCAACGGAGACGGCCGAGGCGTTGATGAGCGACAGGCCGTCCTTCGCCGCCAGGCTGACGGGGGCAAGGCGCGCCATCATCAGCGCCTTGGCCGCGGGCATGCGCCGGCCCTGATAGTCGGCATCATCCTCGCCGATCAGCACCCGGGCGATCGGCGTCATCAGCACAAGATCTCCGGCGCCGATCGAACCCAGCGACGGGATGACGGGATGGATACCGGCGTTGAGCGCGTCGACCAGCGCGCTGAACACATGCGGCGAGAGACCCGAGCCGCCGGCCGAAAGCATGGCGATGCGGGCAAACATCGTCGCCCGCACGAGCTGCATGGGCAGCGCGGCGCCGACCGCGGCGCCGCGGCCGTCCAGCAACTGCCGCTGGAACGCACCGGCGTCGCCCTCAACCGAGGTGACGAGATTGGCGCCAAGGCCGGTATTCAGCCCGTAGATCTGCTGCCCCGACGCGGCAGCGTCATCGAGCACCTGGCGCGCCTTGACCAATCGCTCGATGACGGTCGGCGTGACCTCGACCCTGCAGGCCCTGCGCGCGACAGCCTCGACATCCTCGATGCTGACGCCGGCGCCGGTGAGAACGAGCGGGCTCATGCGAAGCGCAGCCTCTGGCCAATGCCCCGGCTTGCGGCCTTGGCCAGCATCGCCTTGCCGAGCGCGATGTCGGAGAGCGATAGGCCGCGATGCCAGAACAGGATCGTCTCGCCATCGCTTTGCCGGCCAGGCTTTAGGCCGGCTGCGATCTGGCCGAGTTCGGCGTGCAGTGTTTCCTCGCTCAGACGTCCCGTTTCGACATGGGCGCGCAAGGCGCCGAACTTGCCGCCCTTGCACTGGCCCCAGTCGTCGACGACGATCTTCTGCATGACGTCGGTGAGCGACAATTCGACGGCGCTCATCGTGCCATAGGGCACCACCAGCGCGCCACGTTTGATCCATTCGGTCTTGAGCAGCGGCTGCGGCTCCGGTAGCCGCGAAGCCTCGACGACGATGTCTGCGCCCTCGACGCAGCTTTTCCAGTCCGCCGCGGCCATGACCGGTTTGCCGAGGTCGCCGGCAAGCCGCGCGGCAAAGCCGTCGCGGCTTTCCGGCCGCCGCGAATGGACGCGGATCTCGTCGAAGTCGAAGAGATGGTCGAGCAGGCGCACGTTCCAATAGGCGGTGCCGCGCGCCCCGATATGGCCGAGCACCTTCGATGATCTCTTAGCCAGATGCCTGGCGCCGAGGGCGGTGACGGCGCCGGTGCGCATGTCGGTGATCGCGGTGGCGTCGAGGATGGCGCGCGGCATGCCGGTGCGCGGATCGAACAGATTGAGGATGCCGAATTCGGAGGGCAGCTCGTGCAGGTAGTTGTCGACATAGTCGCCGACGATCTTCACTCCGGCGACATCGAGCGGAGCTACATAGCCGCGCAGCACGTTGAAATGGCCGTGAAAGGAGGGATCGGGCTCGAGATGGACGCGCGGCTCGATCACCGTCTGGCCGTTGCCCTGCGCCACAAGCCCGGCCTCGACGGCGCCGATGATCTCGGCATCGGTCATCGCCAGCGCCTCGATATCGAGCGCGTTGAGGTAATCGATATAGACGGGCTTCATCCCAAGTTTCCCTCTCGAGCCCACTCTCCCATAGCAGGCGGAGAGGCAGCACGAAAGTTTGTTGGATAAGCTCTGGACGGGCTCAGCCTTGTGCTGGTCCTCAAGCTGCCGCAGATTGCCAGAGGCGCAGCCGCACCCGATGTCTTGGACTTCAGGATCGTGTTTCTCGCGATCGGCCTGATCGGGCTCGCGGCGTCAATGCGCTTCCTGACCCTGCCTGCCAACGCCGGAGCCGAGGTCTCGGGCCAAGCCCGCATAGACAGCGACCGGCGAGGGCGTTCCAATCCGAGCGATAGGAGCAAGCCGGCGCCGAGCGCCGGCCGCCCTTCAGTCGCTGCGCCGGAAGTTGCGGATGCGGTCGAACAGCACCGCCAGCAGAATGGCGCCGCCGATGAAGGTGCCCTGCCAGAAGGCGTTGATGCCGAGCAGGCCGAGGCTGTTGCGGATCACCTCGATCAGCGCGGCGCCGACGACGGCGCCAAAGGCGGTGCCGACGCCCCCGGCGAGGTCAGCGCCGCCGATGACGGTGGCGGCAATCACCTGAAGCTCCATGCCGTTGCCGAGATTGGTTGTGACCGCACCCAGCCAACCGGTCTGAATGATACCTGCTAGACCCGCAGAGAACGCAGAGATCATATAGACTGCCACCTTGATCTGGCGCACCGGAACACCGGTCAGCGTCGCCGCGTGCTCGTTGCCGCCGATGGCGAAGACGTGCCGGCCGAATTTGGTCCAACGCAGGGTGAAGCCGGTGATCAGCGCCAGAAGGATCATGTAGAGCACCGGATTGGCGATGCCGAACACCCAGGCGCCGCCGCCAAGCGCCAGAAGCTTGTCGTGATCGGGTCCGAACTGGAAGACGACAGTGTTGTTGGAGGCGACCATGGCAAGGCTGCGCGCCACCGACAGCATGCCGAGCGTGACCACGAAGGGCGGGAATTCGAGATAGGCGATCAGCACGCCGTTGAAAGCGCCGATGGCTAAAGCGGTGACGATCGTGGCCAGGATGCCGACCTCGATCGAGTAGCCGGCGTGCATGGTGACGGCCAGCACCATCGAGCACAGGCAGAGCACCGAGCCGACCGACAGATCGATGCCGCCGGTGATGATGACGAAGGTCATGCCGAGCGCGACGATGGCGACGAAGGTGATGTTGCGGGTGATGTTGTAGAGGTTCTTCTGCGTGGCGAAAGCGTCGGTGGCGAAGGACAGGAACAGGCACGCAAGGATGACCGCAATCACCACCCAGAAAGTCTGGCTGGAGAGCATGCGCGACACGAAGGTGTGCTGCTTCTGCGCGATGGTCTGGTCAAGAGTGACTGCCATTATCGACCTTTCCTGCCCAAGGTGAAACGCATGAGCGTCACGGGCGTCGTTATGCGACTTGTTCGATGGCCCCGGTGATCAGCCCGGTGACTTCCTCGGGCGAGCTCGAAGCGATTTTCTTGTCGGCGACCTTCCTGCCGCGCCGCATGACGATAACGCGGTCGGCGACGTCGAAGACGTCGGGCATGCGGTGGCTGATCAGCACGACGGCGATGCCCTGGTCGCGCAAGTGGCGGATGAGGTTCAGCACTTCGGCGACCTGGCGCACCGAGATCGCCGCCGTCGGCTCGTCCATCAGCACGATCTTGGCCTGCGACAGCATGGTGCGGGCGATTGCCACCGCCTGCCGCTGGCCGCCCGACATCTGCTTGACGAGATCGCGCGGGCGCGTCTCGGACTTCAATTCGGCGAAGAGCTGGCCGGCGCGCTTGTACATCGAAGCATAATCGAGGATGCGGAACGGACCGACGCCCTTGCGCAGCTCGCGGCCGAGATAGACGTTGGCGGCCGCCGTCAGATTGTTGCAGAGCGCCAGGTCCTGGTGGACGATCTCGATGCCGTGCTGGCGGGCCTCGGCCGGCTTGTGCAGGACAAGCTCCTTGCCGTCCATGTGCATCGTGCCGTGGCTGGGGCGGAAATTTCCGGCGATCATCTTGACCAGGGTCGACTTGCCGGCGCCGTTGTCGCCCATCAAGCCGACGACCTGGCCAGCCTCCAGCGTGAACGAGACGTCGTTGACCGCCTGGATCGCGCCAAAATGCTTGGAAATGTTGGTGAGTTCGAGAACCGACACCACCCTTAAGCCTCCCCTGTGATCCGGCTCGCGCTTCTGCCGCGGCCTCGCTTCCCAGGCTCCTCCCGGGGGCAGCGATTTTCAGTCCATTATGCGATTGCCCGCACCGGCGTCAATCAATTGTCGGATGAATCATGGTTTCTTTCCCACCAAAAATCAGTTTTGTAGGACAAATAGAGATTGACGTTGGCGACAAGCCGATATTAGCTGAGCGTCGGAGGAAAATCATGTCGAGGCCGCGGCGGCTGGCCGGGGTTCTGTCGACGGAGGCAATCGGAAAGGGGCCGGCAGCAGAGACTTGCCGAACTGGCCTTTGGCCGCATCTGGAAATGCTTGTCGGCTTGGCCCGGCGACATGAGCGCTCGCGAACGACCCTCTGTCGCCGTGTATTCAGGTCGATTTGTGTGGCGGGCACGCCGTGTCCGTCTTTTTCAAGGGAGGACTGATATGAGGAAATCACTTTTGCTCGCCGCTGTCGCCGCCATGGCGCTGGGGGCAGGGCCGGCTTTGGCCAAGAAACAACTCGTCATCGTGGTAAAGGGTCTCGACAATCCGTTCTTTGAAGCCATCCACCAAGGCTGCGAGAAGTGGAACAAGGAAAACGCCAGCTCCGAATATGAATGCTTCTACACCGGCCCGGCCTCGACTTCGGACGAAGCCGGGGAGGCGCAGATCGTGCAGGACATGCTGAGCAAGCCGGACACGGTCGCGATGGCGATCTCGCCGTCGAACGCGCCGCTGATCGCGCAAACGATCAAGAGCGCCAATCCGTCGATCCCAATCATGACCGTCGACGCTGACCTGGCCAAGGAAGACGCAGCGCTGCGCAAGACCTATCTCGGCACCGACAACTACCTGATGGGCAAGAAGATCGGCGAGTACATCAAGAAGGCCAAGCCGAATGGCGGCACGATCTGCACCATCGAGGGCAATCCCGCGGCCGACAACATCCTGCGCCGCGCGCAGGGCATGCGCGATGCGCTGTCGGGCAAGGAAGGCCTTGCGGAGCTGAAGGGCGAGGGTGGCTGGACGGAAGTCGCCGGTTGCCCGGTGTTCACCAATGACGACGGGGCCAAGGGCGTTCAGGCGATGACCGACATCCTCGCCGCCAACCCGAAGCTCGATGCCTTCGGCATCATGGGCGGCTGGCCGCTGTTCGGGGCGCCGCAGCCCTATCGCGACCTGTTCAAACCGATGGCCGACAAGATCGCCAAGAATGAATTCGTCATCGGCGCCGCCGACACGATCGGCGACGAAGTGGCCATCGCCAAGGACGGTCTGGTGACCGCGCTGGTCGGCCAGCGGCCTTTTGAAATGGGCTACAAGGCGCCATCGGTTATGATCGACCTGATCGAAGGCAAGAAGGTCGACGATCCGGTCTTCACCGGTCTCGACGAATGCACCAAGGATACGGTTGACACCTGCATACAGAAGTAGACTTCGATCGCCGGGGCGCCCCTTTTTGCGGGCGCCCCGCCACCTTCCTGGGACATGGACGCGACCTCTGCAGGGGCGACAGGCTCCCGCTTTCGCGCGCCCGAAAAAAGCGCGTTCGGCCAATCTTTGCAGGCGCCGGCCTGCGGCGGAAGACCGACGCATCGGAACGACGATGCGACAGGACAAATCAAGGAAGCGCTCCGCCGTGCCAGGCCAGTCGGCCGTCGTGCGTCATCCTGACGTGACGCGGATCTCCGGGCAGAACGTGCATACTTCGCTCGCCGCCGAGATCGGGCTGAGGATCGTGCGTGGCGACTACCCGCCGGGCGCCATACTGCCCAATGAGCAAAAATGGTCCGAGACTTTCAACGTCAGCCGGTCGGCGGTGCGCGAAGCAATCAAGATGCTGATGGCCAAGAGCCTGCTGGCATCACGCCCCAAGATCGGCAGCTGGGTTGAGCCCAAGGAACGCTGGAACCTGCTCGACCGCGACGTGCTCGCCTGGTACGCGACTTCGCCCGACCGGGAGGTGTTCCTGAAAACGGTGCAGGAGTTCCGCCACATTATCGAGCCGGAGGCCGCCGCCTTCGCGGCGATGCGGCGCACCGAAGAGCAGATGGCCGAAATCAGCGCTGCCTGCCGCGAGATGGGCGAGGCGACGCATCTGCAGGAGCGGACGCGCGCCGACACGCGCTTCCACCTCGCCATCCTGCGCGCCTCGGGCAATGAGCTGCTGGTGCCGCTCGGCGTGCTGATCGAGTCGGCGCTCGACCATCTGTTCATCTTCGTCACGCGCGAGCACAGCGATCAGCGCAGGGCGCAATCGCTGCACGAGGCGATCGAGAAGAACATCCGCCTGCAACGTCCGGCTGCCGCCAGAGCCGCCGTGCACAGGCTGCTTGCCAACACCAACGAGGTCATCGAGCGGTCGAGGAGATAGCGCGGCACCGGCTTGAAAACCCATTTCCTACAACAGGATGCCGCCACGCTTTGCGAATGTGATTCAGCTCCAGTGCGACGCCGCGACTGCAGAAGACCCGCGAGCCGTCAAACCTCCTGTCGCTTGCCATCCTTCATCGGGCTCAGATCGATGCCGTTGACCTTGGCGATATGCGTTGCCAGCATCGGTACGTATTGTTCCTTCGGACCGGTTGCGAAGGCGCCGGCGAAGGCGTTCTTGGTGGCGTTGCCGAGCGGATTGGCGATACCGGCGGCGCCTGCCATCGATTCCAGGTAGGTAAGGTCCTTGAAGGCGTTGGCGATTGTGAATTTGTGCGCGTCGCGGTCGCCGTCCAGCGTCCAGCGCATGAAGGTCTGGTAGAAGCCGCAGTCCATGCGGCCGTTGCGGATGACGCTGTCGAAACGGGAAGGCGAGATGCCGACCTTCTCGGCCAGCGCCAGGGCCTCGGAATAGATCGCCGCGTAGCCCAGCGAGATGAAGTTGTTGAGCAGCTTCATGCGGTGGCCGTCGCCGGTGCCGCCGATATGGACGATGCGGCCGGCCCAGGTTTCGATCACCGGCTTCAGCCTGGCAAACACCGCATCCGGCGCGCCGACCATGGCATCGAGTGTGCCTTCCCAGGCTTCTTTCGGCGTGCGGCTGAGCGGCGCGTCGACATACTCGACGCCAAGCGCTGCGAGTTCGGCGGCGAGTGTCACCGTCGAGGTCGGATCGGATGTAGAGCAGTCCACGACCACCGAGCCACGCCTAAGCCCTTCCTTCAGCCCGCCGGGTCCACGGATGATCGCTTCCACCTCACGCGATCCGGTGACACAGATGAACACGATGTCTGAAGCCGTTGCCACGTCGCGCGGGGTGGCAACCTCTTGTGCCCCGCGGCCGAGCAGGTCTTCGGCCGGCTTGCGGTTCTTGCGGCCGAGGAAGGTCAGCGCATAGCCCTTGTCGACAATGTTCTTGGCAATCCCGTGTCCCATCAGGCCGAGGCCGATGAAGCCGATTTTCTCGCGGGCGGCAGTCGTGGTCATATCATATCGTCCTGTCTGGGATTATCGATAATTGGCCCGCTTTTCTTGCCGCAGACCGTTGCAGAATGCAATATTGTCTGACAATACACATAATGGCCGAGCAATGTGGAGAGCAAAATGACGAAGCGGATCATGTTCACCGGCGGCAGCGGCAAGGCCGGGCGACACGTGGTGCAATATCTGGTCGAGCATGGCTGCCAGGTGCTCAACATCGACACCAAGCCGCTCGACAATCCGAAGGTGCGCACACTGATCACCGACATCACCGACAGCGGCCAGGTGTTCAACGCGCTGTCGAGCTATATGGGGCTGCATGAGTTCGATCCGTCGCTGCGAGCACAGCCGGTCGATGCGGTGGTCCATTTTGCCGCCATCCCGCGCATCATGATCACACCCGACAATGAGGTGTTCCGCATCAATGCCATGGGCACCTACAATGTCATCGAAGCGGCCGTGAAGCTCGGCATCCGCAAGGTGATCATCGCGTCCAGCGAGACGACCTACGGCCTGGTCTTCGCCAACGAGCCGCGCAATCCGACGCATTTCCCGCTCGACGAGGACTATGACGTCGATCCGATGGACAGCTATGCGCTGTCGAAGATCGTCAATGAGAAGACGGCGCGCGCCTTCGCGCTGCGCAGCGGGTTCGACGTCTATGCGCTGCGCATCGGCAACGTCATCGAGCCGCACGAATATTCGCTGTTCCCGAAATGGTTCGCCGATCCTGGCTTCCGCAAGCGCATCGCCTGGAGCTATATCGACGCCCGCGATCTCGGCCAGATCACCTTGCGCGCCATCGAGAAGGACGGGCTCGGCTATCAGGTGTTCAATGCGGCCAACGACGATACTTCGTCCGACCTGCCGACTGCCGAACTGTTGAGGCGGTTCTATCCAAACGTGCCGGTCAAGGCGGAGCTCGGTGAATTCGAGACGCTGCTTTCGAACCGAAAGGCGCGGGAGGTGCTCGGCTTCCGCCCCGAGCACAGCTGGCGCCGCTACGTCAAGACAGCATGAGGGCAGACAAACGCCGGTCAGTTGTGCACATCCGCGCGCCTTGAGGCAAAGCTGGCTTGCCGTGCTTGACAGCTTGTGAAAAGCGGACTTTCTGAACACATGCGGGATGCAAAGCCGAACAATCAGAAAAAGCCGACGCAAACGGCGGCCGCCGAACGCCATGCCGGCTATCGCCGGCCCAATGCGCCACGCATCCCGGGTGCCAGTGTGCATACATCATTGGCCAGCGAGATCGGGTTGAGGATCGTGCGGGGGGATTACCCGCCAGGCACGATCCTGCCCAATGAGGCGAAATGGTCGGAGACCTTCGACGTCAGCCGCTCGGCTGTGCGGGAGGCGATCAAGATGCTGATGGCCAAGAGCCTGCTGGCGTCGCGTCCGAAGATCGGCAGCTGGGTGGAGCCGAAGGAACGCTGGAACCTGCTCGACCGCGACGTGCTCGCCTGGTACGCGACCTCGCCCGATCGCGAGGTGTTCCTGAAGACCGTGCAGGAATTCCGTCACATCATCGAGCCGGAGGCGACGGCCTTCGCGGCGATGCGGCGCACCGAAGAGCAGATGGCCGAGATCAGCCAGGCCTGCCGGGAGATGGGCGAGGCGGCGACGCTGCAGGAGCGGACACGCGCCGACACGCGCTTCCACCTCGCCATTCTGAGGGCTTCCGGCAACGACCTCCTGGTGCCGCTCGGCGTTTTGATCGAGTCCGCTTTCGACCACCTGTTCAGTTTCACGACGCGGGAGGTCGACGACCTGCAGCATGCGCAGAAGCTGCATGAGGCGATCGAGAGGAATATCCGGCTGCAGCGTCCGGAAGCCGCGCGAGCCGCGGTGCGCAAGCTGCTTGCCAACACCGACGCGGTCATAAAGTCCAGATAGTTCGGCAGGGCCATATCCGATTGGTCGGCCTGCGCACCGAGGCTAGTCGTCCTTTTCCCGCCCGAAAGCGATGCGCAATTCGTCCTTGGCCCTTTCCAGAACCCGCTTGCGCGATGCCGGCAGGTTCCTGCCGGCGCGGTTGATATAGAAATTCAGCATCGACATGGCGGACTGGAACGGCTCGGCCTTGCGCCGATCGCTGTGTTCGGCCGATCGCTTGAGCGAGGCCGCGATCTTCCTGGCGTCGTCGGATTCGAATATGTGTTCCTCGAGATCCAGCGCATCGCTGTGCTCTGTCACTTCGGCCGACCATTTTCTCTTGGCAGTCATGGCGGAACTCCTTTTCCTTCGAAAAACTCTGCGCTGGCATGCCGGTTCCCGCGACGTCTCGCCATTCTGGCGCGACGGATTGCCTGTTGTGGCGCTGTTCGCTGCCTTGCCGAAGGACCGATTAGTAGCTCCGAACCGCTGGACTTCAGAACCTGCGGACAGGAGCCGCCTTGAGGACAACTCTCTCCAGCCGGGCACAAAGCCCGGCCATCGACAGCGCTTATGCCTGGACGCGGCTCGCCATCTCAGTGCTCATGGCGACGATCGGCGCCGTCGGCATGTGGGCCGTGGTCGTGGTTCTGCCAGCCGTGCAGGCTGAGTTCGGCGTCGACCGCGCGGCGGCCTCGATGCCTTATACCGCGACAATGGTCGGCTTTGCCGCCGGCAACGTGCTGGTCGGTCGCGCCATCGATCGCCTGGGCTTCTGGATTCCGGCATTGGTCTCCGCCATGGCGCTTGGCGCCGGTTTCCTGCTCGCCTCGCTCGCCAATTCGATCCTCGCCTTCACCCTCGCGCAGGGGCTTTTGATTGGCGTCGGCACATCGGCGATCTTCGGGCCGCTGATCGCCGACATCTCGCATTGGTTCAATCGGCGGCGCGGCGTCGCGGTGACAGCGGCGGCTTCGGGCAACTATCTCGCCGGCGCGGTCTGGCCGACAGTGATGCCTTATTTGATGCAAACCGAAGGCTGGCGCTTCACCTATCAGGCGATCGGGGTCGTCTGCATTGTCACCATGGTGCCGCTGGCGCTGATGCTGAGGCGCGGCGCGCCCCGTGAAACCGATGCCGGTTCCACGGGCAGCCGGCGGGTGCAGCCGATCTCGCTGTCGCCGTCAGCGCTTCAGGTGCTGCTCGTCATCGCCGGCTTTGGCTGCTGCATGGCCATGGCTATGCCGCAGGTGCACATCGTCGCCTATTGCATGGATCTCGGCTACGGCGTGGCGCGCGGCGCCGACATGCTGTCGATCATGTTGGCGGCGGGCGTCGTCAGCCGGATTGCCTCAGGCTTCCTCGCCGACCGCATCGGCGCCGTGAAGACGCTGCTCATCGGCTCGGCGCTGCAGTGTCTGTCGCTGTTGTTCTATATCCCGTTCGACGGCCTTGCCTCGCTCTATGTCGTGTCGCTGGTGTTCGGTCTGTCGCAGGGTGGCATCGTGCCCTGCTATGCGATCATCGTGCGCGACTACATGCCGGCAAAGGAGGCCGGTCAGCGCGTCGGCATCGTCATGATGGCGACAATCTTCGGCATGGCGGTTGGCGGCTGGATGTCAGGCTGGATCTATGATCTCACAGGCTCCTATGCCGCAGCCTTCCTGAACGGCATCGGTTGGAATCTGATGAACCTCGGCGCCATCCTGCTGCTGATGTGGAGGGCGAGGCGGGGCGCCGAGGCGCTGGCCTGAGAGGCATCGACCTCCACTGGACAGCCTGGCGCATCCCCATCCGCTTGACATTGGCAATGGGCTGCGCGACCCAGACCGCAATGGACGGGCTGCGAAACGGGGCTGCGGACTGAAGTGCTGATCGTCAACGCGCTGCTTGCCTCCTTCTGGGTGAAAAGGGCAGGGCCGTGACACGGCCGCGCTCACGCCGCGGCGGCGGCCGTCCGACCATTGCCGATGTCGCGCGCAAGGCTGGCGTGGGCGCAATTACCGTGTCGCGCGCGCTCCGCGAGCCCGCCCGGGTTTCGGACGATCTGCGGCGCCAGATCGAGGCCGCCGTCAACGAGCTTGGCTATGTTCCGGACCCCAATGCCCGCGCGCTGGCTTCGGCGCGTGCCGAGGTGTTCGGTGTGCTGGTCCCGTCGCTGACCAACAATGTCTTCGCCGAGGTGTTGCGGGGCATCTATGACAGCCTCTCCGACAGCCCGTTCCGCATCCAGCTTGGCAACACGCATTATTCCGGCCTGGAGGAAGAACGGCTGCTGCAGGTGTTCGCGCCGCAGCGTCCGGCCGCGTTGATCGTTGCCGGGATCGACCAGACCGCCACCTCGCGCAAGCTGCTCGAAAACGCCGGCTGTCCGGTGGTGCAGGTCATGGAGACGGGACCGCACCCCGTCGACATGATGGTCGGGTTCTCGCATTTCGACGGGGGCAGGGCGGCAACCGAGCATTTGCTGGAGGTCGGCTACCGCAAGATCGGCTTCATCGGCGCCCGCATGGATCCGCGTTCGCAGCGGCGCCTCGCCGGTTACCGCGCTGCGATGGAAGCCGCGGGCCTATTCGACGCCCGTCTCGTCACCACGACGCCGCTGCTTTCGAGCGTGCCGCTTGGCCGCGAACTGCTGCGCGACGCGCTGGCCAAGGTGCCTGCACTGGAGGGGGTTTTCTGCAACAATGACGACATCGCTCTCGGCGTCCTGTTCGAGTGCCATCGCGCCTCGATCGCGGTGCCGAAGACGATCGGCATCGTCGGCTTCAACGATCTCGACATGATGCAGGTGGCGTTCCCGTCGATCACCAGCATCCGCACGCATCGCTATGAGATCGGGCGTCAGGCGATTGCGATGGCACTTGCAGCGATCGCGGGAAAGAGACCGCAGCAGCGGGTCGTGGATCTCGGCTACGAACTCATGCGCAGGGAAAGCACAGCGCGTTGAAACACACATCCGCGACTGTGCGAAAGCCGGTTTACACGCTACGATGGTAGCGCTACCATTTGATGCTTGGGCAAGTTCAAGATCGCAAGAGAAAGCTGTTTATTATACATAAGCAACAGCAATAGCTTGTTTATTATGGATAATATGATAGTTTTCTGAGCCGCCCTGCGAGGCAATGGAGGAGGATCACGGGTCGGCTCGGGCCATCCGGCACGCGCTTCGGACAAGGCGGGAGGTGCCTGCCGAAAGCGCTCGAACTTCATAGAAAGCAGAACTGCAACTGGGAGGAATACCGATGATCAAGTCACTGGTTGGCGGCGTCATTGCCGCCACTGCATTCGTCATGCTGAGTTCTTCGGCGATCGCCGAACCGGAGATCGTAAAAGGGCCGGCGGCCGAGCCCGACTGTTTCGCGCCGTGGGCGGCCGATACGCAGTTCTTCAAATATCCGAAGAAGGATGGTCCGTACCGCATCGCACTTGCCAATGGCTACATCGCCAACACCTGGCGTATCCAGATGATCCAGACCGCCAAGGCCTATGCCGCGCAGCCCGAGGTCGCCAAGAAGCTGAAGGAATTCAAGGTGGTGTCGACCGGCGAGGATGTGCCGGCGCAGATATCGGCGATCAACAACTTCATCGATTCCGGCTTTGACGCCATCGTCGTCAACGCGCAGAACCCGACCGCGTTCGGACCGGTGATCAAGCGCGCCAAGGAAGCCGGCGTCGTTCTCGTCGCCTTCGACAACATCCTCGACACCAAGGACGCCATCAACGTCAATGTCGACCAGAAGGGCCTCGGCGAATTGTGGGCCAAGTGGCTGATCGCCCATATCCCCGACGGCGGCAAGATCCTCGAAGTGCGCGGCGTCGCCGGCACCTCGGTCGACACCGACCGCCACAACGGCATCCATGAGGTCCTGGATGCTTCGGGCAAGAAATGGGATGTCACCGAAGTCGCAGGCAAATGGGACGATCCGACCGCGCAGAAGGTTACCGCCGACGCGATCGCCACCAACGGCCCATTCGTCGGCATCACCGGGCAGGGCGGCGATACCGGCATCGTGCAGGCGATGATCGACGCCAAGCATCCCTTCGTGCCGTTCGGCGGCGAGACGGAAAACGGCTTCCGCAAATTCTGCGCCGCCCATGCGGCCGACGGCCTGAAATGCTCTTCGGCCGGCACCGGACCTGCCCAGGTCGCTGTCGCCATCAAAACGGCGATCACCGCGCTGGAGGGCAATGTCGTGCCGCAGTCGGTCAAGCTGCCGCTGGCAATCGTCGAGGATCCGAACTTCAAGGAGGGGCAGGATTACTTCCCCGACCAGTCCGACAACTTCTTCGTCGGCAATTCCTTCCCGACTTGCGGCATCAATTTCACCGCGCAGGAAATCATGGGCCAGACCAAGGAAAACAAGTAGCCTTGTAATCGGCGCCGCGAGGAAGCCGCGGCGCCGGTCGCTTGATGCCAATCGCGAACCGGCCTGGGAGGGCTGATGGACGGCGCAGCTCCGCTCTTCCGCATGGAAGGCATCTCCAAGCGCTACGGCGGCGTGCGGGCGTTGGAAAAGGCCGAGCTGACGGTCACGGCTGGCAGCATTCATGGCATACTCGGCGAAAACGGCGCCGGCAAATCGACCCTGATCAAGATCATGGCCGGCGTCGCCGCTCCCGACGAAGGCCGCATGACGCTGGACGGCCGCGACGTGACGTTCGCCTCGCCGGCTGCCGCCAACCAGGCCGGCATCGTCTGCATTTTCCAGGAATTATCGCTCATCCCGGAACTCAGCGTCGCCGACAACATCGTCATCTCCGACCCGCCGAAGCGCTTCGGCATGATCGACCGCAAGGCTCAACGGCGCATCGCCGAGCAAGCGCTTGCCCGCGCCGGCGCCTCCGACATCCATCCGTTGGCGCTGGTCAAGGACCTGCCGCTGTCGCGCCGGCAGATGGTCGAGATCGCCAAGGCGCTGGCCAGGAAGCCGCGCATCCTGATCCTCGATGAAGCGACCTCGGCCCTGACGGCGGCCGACGTCGCCAAGATTTTCGGCGTGCTCAAGCGGTTGCGCGCCGAGGGGCTCGCGCTACTCTACATCTCGCATCGCATGAACGAGATCGCGGAACTCGCCGACCAATGCACGGTGTTCCGCAACGGCCGCAATGTCGCCAGCTATGCTGCCGGGACCAAGAGCGACAATGAAGTGGTCGAGCTCATGATCGGCCGCGAATACAGCCATATCTTCCCGCCAAAGCCGATGCGCGCGGCGAGCGACGCGGTTCCGGCGCTGGAGGCGCGCAACCTGTCCTGGAGCGATCGGCTGGACAATGTCTCGCTGTCGGTCGGCGTCGGCGAGGTGGTGGGGCTGGGCGGCCTCGACGGGCAAGGCCAGCGCGAATTGCTGCTGGCCTTCTTCGGCGTTTTGCGCGGCCTCTCCGGTCAGATCCTGGTCGACGGCAAGCCGGTTTCGATCGCCAGTCCGACCGCAGCGAGCGACGGCCGGATCGGCATGGCGCTCATCCCGGAGGATCGCAAGACCGAGGGTCTGATGCTGCCGATGACGGTGCGCGAGAACCTATCCTTCGCCGCGCTCGACAGACTGTCGAAAGCCGGCGTCATCGACCGCGCGGCCGAGCAGCGGCTGATCGACGATATGGTCGGGCTGCTGGCCATCAAGACGGCGGGTCTCGACATCCCCGTCGGTGCGCTGTCCGGCGGCAACCAGCAGAAGGTGGTCATCGCCAAGTGGCTGATGCGCCAGCCGCGCATCATCCTGCTCAACGATCCGACGCGCGGCATCGACGTCGGCACCAAGCAGGAGCTCTACCAGTTGATGCGAAAGCTGGCCGATGGGGGCGCGGCGATCCTGTTCTATTCGACCGACTATGACGAGCTGATCGGCTGCTGCGACCGCGTGCTGGTGCTCTATGACGGCGCGGTCAAGCGCGAGCTGGTCGGAACCGAGATCACCGAGCGCGCGCTGATCGCCAGCGCGCTCAACATCCATGGCGAGGCCGCCCGCATGAAGCAGGAGGAGGGGGCGTGAAGGACTGGCGCTACTGGCTGGCCGAACAGCGAGGGACGCTGCTCGCCTTCGGCATCTTCATCGCCATGTTCGCGATTTACAGCGGCAACCATCCGGCCGGCTTCACCGCCAACGTCGTGCAGACGGCCGCGAACAAGGGCGTGCTTCTCGCCTTCGTCGCGATGGCGCAGACGCTGGTCGTGCTCACCGCCGGCATCGACCTTTCGGTCGGCATGATCTTCACACTGACCAACTGCCTGGCTTCCTGGCTGGTGATCGGCACCGGGCTCGAATCCGCCTTCGGGGTGGTGGCCGTGCTCGGCACCGGACTTCTGTGCGGCGCCGTCAACGGCGCCATCGTCATCTATGGCCGCCTGCAGCCGATCGTCGCGACCATCGCCACCGGTGCCGTCTACTTCGGGCTTGCGCTGTTGCTTCGGCCGGTTCCGGGCGGCTCGGTCAATGAAGATCTCGCCGATTTCCTGACGGGACGCTTCTTCGGCGTCGTGCCGGCCAGCCTTGTGGCGCTGTTCGTCGTCGTGCTGGTCGTCTGGGTGCCGTTCAGCCGCTCCGAGCTTGGCCGCGCGGCTTATGCGGCCGGCTCTTCGGAGACGGCGGCCTATATGTCCGGCGTGCCGATCCGCAGGGGCAAGTTCCTGGCTTACACGCTGGCGGGGCTGCTTGCCGCGATCGGCGGCCTGTTCCTCACCTTCTTCACCTATACGGGCGAGGCCGCCTATGCCAGCGGCAACGCCTACACGCTGTTTTCCATCGCCGCCGTCGTGCTCGGCGGCGTCTCGCTGTTCGGCGGCAAGGGCAGTGCCATCGGCGCGATCTTCGGCGCGCTCGCCTTCCGTACGATCGGCGACCTGCTGTTCGTCTTCGATTTCGACCCGCTCTGGCAGCCTCTGTTCCAGGGCGTTATCCTGTTGATCGCCGTCAGCCTGGGCGCCTTCGCGCTGTTCAGGGTGCGCAACCGGCTGGAGTGGTTCCTGTGAGCGAAACGACGCTTGCCGGCATTGCCGGCCGCATGCCGAAGTTCATTCGCCGCGCCGATCCCGCTGTGGTCACGGCCTTCGCCTGCATCCTGCTGCTGCTGCTTCTCGGCAGCCTCTATTCGCGCAGCTTCCTGTCGCCGGAATATCTCTTGCAGCAGCTCAAGGTGGCCTCGTTCCTGGGCGTTATCGCCACCGGCATGATGCTCGTCATCCTGCTCGGGCAGATCGACCTTTCGGTGCCGTGGGCCGTGGCGACCGGCGCCATGATGGCCAGTGCCGCCGCTGCCTACGGCCCGGTCGGCGTCGCGCTCGCCATTCCGTTCGGCATCCTGTGCGGCGTGGCGATCGGCATCGTCAACGGCATCGGCGTCGCCTATTTGCGCATTCCTTCGATGATCATCACCTTGGCCACCAATGCCGTCGCGCAAGGGCTGATGGTGGTCTATACGGGCGGGTTCTCGCCGCAGGACGCGGCGACGGCGGCGATGCGCTACCTGGCGACCGGCTTTGCGATACCCGCCGTGCCCAATGCGGTCATCATCTGGGCTCTGATCGGCGCGGCAATGGTCTTCGTGCTGACCCGGACCAGCTTCGGCCGGGCCGTCTATGGCATCGGCAACCGCGAGCGCGCCGCCTATCTGTCCGGCATCGACACGCGCCGCGTGGTGATGATCGCCTTTGCGGCGTCCGGCGGACTGTCGGCCTTCGGCGGCGTGCTTCTGGCCGGCTATGCGTCGAAGGCCGCGCAATCGATGGGCGACGCCTATCTGCTGCCGTCGATCGCCGCCGTGGTGCTGGGCGGCACCTCGATCCTGGGCGGGCGCGGCTCCTATCTCGGCACGGTGGCCGGCGTCATCCTGATCACGCTGCTGCAGTCGATCCTGTCGGTCATGCAGATGCCGGAAGCGGGGCGGCAGATCATCTACGGCGTCGTCATCGTCGCCATGCTGCTGCTCTATGGCCGGGCGCCGGCAAGCCGCTGACGGTGAATGAGCGTCGGCAGGAACAATCGCCTCGCGAGATGCGCATGAGCGATATCCGCTCGGCGCCAGCTCTTGTGGTGATGGGTGTTGCCGGCTGCGGCAAGACGGTCGTCGGCGAGGCGCTGGCCGGCATGCTGCAGGCAGTCTTCATCGAAGGCGACCGCCTGCATCCGCCGGAAAACGTCGCGCGCATGGCGCGCGGCGAGCCGCTGACCGACGCCTTGCGCGAGGGCTGGCTCAATACCATCGGCGAGCGCATTGCAGCCTCTGTCCATGATGGGCAGAAGGCCGTGGCAGCCTGCTCGGCGCTGAAGCGCAGCTACCGTGACCGGCTGCGCCGCTTTTCTCCCGACATCGTCTTTGTCTACCTTAAGATCGATCGCGAGACAGCCTGGCGCCGGGTTGCCGGCCGCAAGGGGCATTTCATGCCGGCAAGCCTGGTCGACAGCCAGTTCGCGACTCTGGAAGAACCGGGCCTTGATGAGCAGGCGGTGACGGTGGACGCGACGCGTTCCATTGCCGACATTGCGAGGAAGCTGCTCGGCTAAGCAGGATTCAGGCGCGCGACATCCATTAGCTCGCGTCGCTGCCGAGCGTGGGTTGATCCTGCCGCTCGGTGAGCCGGCTGGCGCCGGACCACGCCATCATCTGCTCCGGATGCAGCTTGAGCGCCTCCAAGAGGCGATCCCGTTTGCGCAGAATATACGCCGCCTGCAGCACGAGGTTCTTCGCCGCCTTGTCTGTGGCCGGCCGGGAGGGTGCGGTCCCGCCGAGGTCAGGCTTCAGTTCAGGGCTGACGATCGCGCGGTACTCGCGGAACGGCACCGTCTCGAGCGTCGACATGGCAAACAGCGCCGCGCCGGCGCGCGCGGCGAAGTTGGCTGGGGCCGCAGCGAGATGGGTCCAGCCGCGCTCGCCCATGGCGGCTTCAGTGAAGGCGGACCCGGCATGGATGGTGTTGGTCATCAGCACGACGCCGTTCTCTTTCAGGGTCTTCTGGATGCGCGCGGTGACCTGATAGGCATCGGCGCGTTCGAAGACGATGCGGCTCTTGAGAAAGCGGTTCTCGACCCTGACCAGCGGACGATTGAGCGCGTGCAGGCCGAACTTGCTTTCGGAAAAACCGTGGAAGTTGACGCTCACCTGATGGGCTTCGATGCCGGCTTCATGAAGCGCGCGTTTGCCGATGATGGTCTGCGCAGTGAACTGATCGCACCAGACGATGGCGCCGCGGCCCTGCCGCAAGGCCTCGCGCAGGCCGTCGAGGCCTTCCAGCCGGATCGCCGGCGACCAGCGCCAGCCGGGAACGAGATGGGCCGCCAGCATGAGACGGCGGCGGTGGGCAGCGGCAAGATAGTCTTTGAAAACGCTTTTTCCATCGACAGCGTCGCCAAGCACTGCCCTCACCGCGGCGTCATAGGCCGCGAATTCCTTGCGGAAATGGCGCTTGCGCCGAAACGTCGAAACAAAGCCGCAGATCGGTGCCCACCAGGCAATCGGCAGAACGGCTGCGACGCCGAGGTAGAAAATGAACAACAGGCCTTCGCGAAAGTCCTTGTTCGAGAAGCCCCGCAGCTTGCCGGGGCGAACCAGCCGGCGGCTGAAGAAACGGACGGATTCGCCGCGCTCGGGCACCGGCACGTCGGCAATGATTTCGGTATGATAGATGTTGGCGGAAGAGGGCTTCCGGTTGGCTTTGCGGGATTTGCGAAGCCAAGGCAGCCTCATTCGTCAGGTGTCCAGCCCAGATCAATCCTTCAGCGGCTTTACTGCCTCCAGGCCGCAGACGCAACCGGCGGCAGGACCCTGCGCTACGCGCGCCGCTGCGGTTCGGCGTTGGATGAAATCCGCAACCGCTCCAACCAAATGTTTTCACGCCGTTGTGTGCGGAAGAGCTTCCCGGGATGGCGCTAAATCTGCGACGTCAGTTCGGCCGGGAAATCGTCGTTGTCGGCATCGCGCATGGCAGCAAGGCTGCGATTGTCGAGAACTTCTGCGATCGCCTGGCGCACTTCCAGCATCATGTGGCGGACCTGGCAGGTCGCCTCGTCGCAGTCGTCGCAACGCTGATACTGGGTGCGGCTGGCGCAAGGGATCGGCGCCAGCGGACCGTCGAGCACGCGCACGACATGCCCGATCTTGATTTCGGAAGCCGGCCGGGCGAGGCGATAGCCACCTTCCTTGCCCTTGCGGCTCTGCACGAAGCCGGCATTGCGCAATTCGCCCAGGATGGCGTCGAGGAACTTCTTCGGGATGTTGTTGGCGACCGCTATGTCGTTGACGAATGCAAGCTGGCCGGCCGGCAATCCAGATAGATGCACCAAGGCCTTGAGGCCGTATTTGCCTTTTTTGGTGAGCATGCCCGATTCAGTTCATCAAACCCCAATCGCCTGCATCTGGCGGTTGTTTGTGTGCAAATCATGACAGATTGGCCAATGAGCTGTCTGGTCCAACGATTTGCCAGCGCAGCTTAGGCATAAACGCGTTGATTCTTCGTAATGTTTTTCACAATGGGCGCAGCAATTTCGGCAACCGACCCGTCGCTGCACGAGGCATCGACAAAGCCGGCAAAATGCCGGCCTGTTGCTCTTCCTGATTGAGGGCCGAAGCCGCGTCACGCAAGGGATAGGCGCGACGCGTTTCAGCATCGTTGATCCCAGTCGTTCGTCCAAAACCGCTGCGCAGTCTTGCGCGAAACGGCTAGCGGCTGGTGTAGACCTGGTCGAGCAGGCCGCCTGCCGCGAAATGCTCCTTCTGCACCTTGTCCCAGCCACCGAAGACCTCATCGACCGTCAGCAGCCGAACATCCGGGAAATCGGCCTTGTACTTGGCGGCCACCGTCGCGTCGCGGGCTCGCAGGCCGTTGCGGGCGGCGATGTCCTGGCCTTCCGGCGAATAGAGGAAGTCGAGATAGGTCTTGGCGAGGTCGCGGCTGCCATGCTCGTCGGCGACCTTGTCGACGATGGCCACCGGAAACTCGGCGAGCAGACTCACCGAGGGCGTGACCTGCTCGAACTTGTCGTCGCCATATTCCTTGCGAATACCGCGCGTTTCCGATTCGAAGGTGATCAGAACGTCGCCGATCTCGCGCTGCACGAAGGTGGTGGTGGCGGCGCGCCCGCCGGTGTCGAAGATCGGCACGTTGCTGAACAGCTTGGTGATGAACTCCTTCACTTTGGCGTCGTCGCCCTTGAAGGCTTCCTTGGCATAGGCGGTGGCGGCGAGATAGGTGTAGCGCGCATTGCCGGATGTCTTCGGGTTGGGAAAGATCACCTGCACGTCGTCGCGCACGAGGTCGTTCCAGTCCTTGATGTGCTTGGGGTTGCCGGCACGCACCAGGAAGGACGGCAGCGAGTAGAAGGGCGAGGCGTTGTCCGGGAAGTCCTTCTGCCAGTCGGCCGAGATGAAACCTTTCTTGACCAGGAAGTCGACATCGGTGACCTGGTTGAAGGTGACGACATCGGCCGCCAACCCTTCGGCGATGGCGCGCGCCTGCGCCGAGGTTCCGGCATGCGATTGGTCGATGGCCACGCCGGGATGCTTGGCGATGAAGGCCTTGTTCACTTCCGCGAACAACTCGCGCCCGACGTCATAGGAGGCGTTGAGCAGCTTGTCGGCCGTCCAGGCCTCGGAGGATGTAAGGACGAGGCCGGCGACAGTGGCAATGGCGAGCAACAAGCGTTTCATGAAACGAGCCTCCTCGGGAGAGATGGGAATTATGGCGCGACCATAGAAAGGAAAGCCCGGAACGGCGAGACACGCTGTCTGCAGCAAACCCGGTCGGTCGGAAAATTCCCCGTCGAAACAGCTGTTTGGTAGGATTTTCGTCCAAGCAGATTCACTGGGGCATGTTTGAGGGAGGCTGCAGTCAACACGCGCGAGCTCACGCAGCCGGGAACAGCTTCCAGCGCCGTGGCCTGAACGCCACCCTGCTCTTCTGCGCCGCCGGATGGTCGACCGGCAGTTCGATCTCGACGCGCTGACGCTCGCCGCCCACTTCCAATTCCACGCGCCTGGTGCCGGCGACGCGGCGGCTGGCGGCAACCGTGCCGGCAATGCAGCCGTTGCAGTCGTCCAGCAGATCGACGTCATGCGGTCGGAAATAGAGCAGGGCGGGGCCGGAAGGGGCGTGCGGCGCCTTCACACCGATAGGCCGGTCGGCGATCCAGACTTCGCCATTGTCGACCTTGACCGGCAGCGAGCTCGATTCACCGATGAAGCTGTAGACGAAGGGCGAGTTTGGCGAGTCGTAGATCTCGTCGGCGGTGCCGACCTGCTCGATGCGGCCCTGGCTCATCACCACGACGCGGTCGGCAAGCTCCAGCGCCTCCTCCTGGTCGTGGGTGACGAAGACCGTTGTATGGCCGGTGGCGTCGTGAATCTCGCGCAGCCAGCGGCGCAGTTCGCGGCGCACCTGTGCGTCGAGCGCGCCGAACGGCTCGTCGAGCAACAGCACCCTGGGCTCGATCGCCATGGCGCGGGCCAGCGCCACGCGCTGGCGCTGACCGCCGGAGAGCTGTGCCGGATAGCGCTTCTCCAGACCCGAAAGCTGGACGAGGTCGAGCAGCTCGGAAGCGCGGCGGCGGATTTCCTGCATGGACGGGCGCGCCGCCCCGTGCCGCACCTTGAGGCCGAAGCCGATATTGTCGGCGACCGTCATGTGGCGGAACAGCGCGTAGTGCTGGAAGACGAAGCCGACATTGCGCTCCTGTATCGACTTCTGCGACGCATCCTCGTCGCCGAAGAAGATGGCGCCCTTGGTCGGCCGCTCCAGTCCGGCGATCAGCCTGAGCAGGGTCGTCTTGCCGGACCCGGAAGGTCCGAGCAGCGCAATCAGTTCGCCGGACTTGATGTCGAGCGACACGTCGTGGAGGGCCGGGAACCGCTCAAATTCCTTGCGCACGTTGGCAACGCGAACTTCCATGATCGGCCCTTTTCAGTGTCCGCGCGTCGCGGCGATCTCGGCGCCGTAGCGCATCTCGAGAAGTGTTTTCAAAACCAGCGTCACCAGCGCGAGGCCGGCAAGCAGCGAAGCCACGGCGAAGGCGCCGACGGCATTGTACTCGTTGTAGAGGATTTCGACATGCAGGGGCATGGTGTTGGTGAGGCCGCGTATGTGGCCCGACACAACCGACACGGCGCCGAACTCGCCCATGGCGCGGGCATTGCAGAGCAGCACGCCGTAGAGCAGGCCCCATTTGACGTTGGGCAGCGTGACATACCAGAAGGTCTGCCAGCCATTGGCGCCGAGTGAGAGCGCCGCCTCCTCGTCGCCATTGCCCTGCTCCTGCATCAGCGGGATCAACTCGCGGGCGACGAAGGGGAATGTGACGAAGATGGTGGCGAGCACGATGCCGGGCACGGCGAACAAAATCTGGATGCCGTTCGCCTTGAGCCATGCGCCGAGCAGGCCCTGAGCGCCGAAGAGCAGGACGTAGACCAAGCCCGAAATGACCGGGGAGACCGAGAAAGGCAGGTCGATGAGGGTCGTCAGGAAGGCCTTGCCCTTGAACTCGAACTTGGCGATCGCCCAGGCCGCCGAGATACCGAAAACGACGTTGAGCGGCACCGAGATCGCCGCCACCAGCAGGGTCAGCCGGATGGCGGATCGTGTGTCGGGATTGGTAAGCGCTTCCGTGTAGGCCTCGATGCCCTTGGCGAAGGCTTCCTTGAAGACGATGATCAGCGGCAAGAGCAGGAAGATCGCAAGGAAGGCGAAGGCAACGGTCATCAGCACGGCCCGTGCCGGGCGGCTTTCGGTGACTGCGGCCGACTGGCTCTCGTGAAACGGCTCGTAGGATTTGATCTCGGGATCAGCCATAGCGCTTGCGGCTCCATGTCTGCGCCAGATTGACGACAAGCAGCATCAGGAAGGACAGCGCCAGCATTATCGCCGCGATCGCGGTCGCGGCCGGATAGTTGTACTCCTCCAGCCGGATGACGATCAAAAGCGGCGCGATCTCGGATTTGAACGGCAAATTGCCGGCGATGAAGATGACAGAGCCATACTCGCCGACCCCGCGCGCGAAGGCGAGCGAGAAGCCGGTGACGATGGCCGGCGCCAGGCCCGGGAAGAGGACGCGGCTGATGATCTGGAAGCGGCTCGCGCCCAGCGTGGCGGCCGCTTCCTCGACCTCCTTGTCCAGTTCTTCCATGATCGGCTGCACGGTGCGTACGACGAAGGGCAGGCCGATGAAGACAAGCGCCACGACAATGCCGACCGGCGTGTAGGCGACCTTGAGGCCCAGCGGCGTCAGCAACATGCCGATCCAGCCGGTGGGGGCGTAGAGAGTGGTGAGCGCGATGCCCGCCACGGCCGTCGGCAGCGCAAAAGGCAGGTCGACCATGGCATCGGCGATGCGCCGGCCCGGAAAGCGGTAGCGCACAAGCACCCAGGCGACGAGCGTGCCGAAAACGACGTTGACGGCAGCGGCGATGAAGGCGGCGCCGAAGCTGATTTCGAGCGCGTTGAGCGTGCGGCGGTCGGTGGCGATCGCCCAGAAGTCGGTCCAGCCCAGCGCGGCCGAACGCCAGACCAGCCCGGAGAGCGGAATGAGGATGATGAGCGTGAGGTAGGCAAGCGAGAAGCCGAGCGTCAATCCGAAGCCCGGAATGACGCTCGGCTGTCTGAACCGCCACCCCGCGTGAGCGGGTGCTGTGGTCATGTGCTGGATCGTCCCTTCTTATCCAACCAGAATGGCTTTTCGCGCGTCACTTTCGAAAGGCATGCCACGTCAGGCTCGCCGACCGTCGGACCTCACTGGGCCGGCTTGTAGATCTGGTCGAATATACCACCGTCGCCGAAATGGTAAGGCTGTGCTTTCTTCCAGCCTCCGAAAAGCGGATCGTCGATGGTGATCAGCTTGATCGGTGGCAGCTTGGCGAGATCCTCCGGTGGCACCAAGTCCGGCTTGGAAGGCCGATAATGGTTCTTGGCGATGATGGTCTGGCCTTCCTTGGAATAGAGGTAGGTGAGATAGGCTTCGGCCACCTTGCGCGTGCCCTTGGCGTCGACATTGGCGTCGACCACGGCGACCGGCGGCTCGGCCAGGATTGAGGTCGGCGGATAGATAATGTCGAAATTGTCGGCGCCGAACTCGTCGAGCGCCAAATAGGCGTCGTTTTCCCAGGCGATCAGGACGTCGCCGAGGCCCTTCTGCGCAAATGTCACGGTCGAGCCGCGCGCGCCCGTGTCGAGCACGGGGGCATTGGCATAGAGCTTGGCAACGAACTCCTTGGTCTTGGCTTCGTCGCCGCCGTCATTGGCGCTGGCATAGGCCCAAGCGGCCAGATAGTTCCAGCGCGCGCCGCCCGAGGTCTTCGGGTTCGGGGTGATCACCTGGACGCCGTCCTTGACCAGGTCGCCCCAGTCCTTGATGCCCTTGGGGTTGCCCTTGCGCACCAGGAAGACGATGGTCGAGGTGTAGGGCGCTGAATTGTTCTCGAACTTCTTGCGCCAGTCAGGATCGATCTTTTTCGACTTGGTGGCGATGGCGTTGATGTCACCTTCCAGCGCGAGCGTGACCACGTCGGCGTCTAGCCCGTCGATCACGGCCCGGGCCTGCGCTCCCGATCCGCCATGCGATTGCTGGATGGTGACGGTCTCGCCGGTCTCGGCCTTCCAGTGCGCGGCGAAGGCCTCGTCATAGGCCTTGTAGAGTTCACGTGTCGGGTCGTAGGACACGTTCAGAATGGTTGTATCGGCGAGCGCGAAACCGAGCGTGCCGAACTGGACAGATGTGGCGACCAGCGCGCCGAGCAGTTTCCTGAAATGAGGGTTGGTCATTTCCGCCTCCATTGAACTGCTGCAAACTCTACCGAGTTTATAGAAATTAGATGCATTGAATGTTGCCTTTTTCACCTCCTCGAAGCAAATTTTCGCCGGACAATCGCTGGTCGAGGAAATAACTTCCTCAACGGCGCGCGGCCGGACCCCGCGTCAGCCGGCCTAACTAGAACCGGCACCGGGCGCGGCAAGGTCTACTGCTATTGAGCGGTGACCGGAAAATCGAAGCGCTGTTTTGGGAAGGGCTCTGGCGCCAGCGTAAAGTGCCACCATTCGCGCGCGTAGTTGCGGAAGCCGGCGGCGCGCATGGCGGAGAGAAGGATCTTGCGGTTCGCCGCGGCGACAATGGGGAGAGGGCGGCGGGCCGTTTCGCTTGCCGGATCGAAACAGTCGAAGCCGGTGCCGAAATCGAGCGTGCCCGCGTCGGGCGCTCCGCAGGTCGGGTGTATCGTGCCGTTGCCTTTCTTCTCGGCGATCGCAAGATCGACGGTCGAGCCGCGCGAATGGCTGGACAACTCGCCGACATATCCCTTGGCAATGAGATCACCTCGGTCGACGTTCAGGTACCATTGCGGATCGGGCGGCCCGCCTTGCATCGTCCACCGGACCATATCGGCGACGGCGCGCGCCGGGCGGTAGCAATCGAAGACCACCAGGGTTAGACCTTTCGCCGCGATTGCTTTCTGCACGTTTGAAAGCGCCCTGGCGGCCTGCTCGGTCAGGATGCAGACCGGCGCCTCGTAGCCATCGACCTTGCGGCGAAGAAAATTGTCGGCTCCGGCATAACGGATATCCTGGCGAATGGTCGCATCGACATCGGCGAGCCTGACAAAGCCTGAGGGCAGGGGATCGGCGCTGGCTGGGGAGAAGAGTGCCAGCGTCGCGAGGAATACAACCAACCAAGGCTGGCGCGAGGCGCCACCCTCTGCCCTGCCGGGCATCTCCCCCGCAAGGGGGGAGATCGGCAGCTCCCGCGCCGGCCCTATCTTTCCAACGTTGGAGATTGGCGAAGGCGGTGAAGCGAATGATCTCGCCCCTTGAGGGGGAGATGGCCGGCAGGCCAGAGGGGGGTGCCTCGCGCCGGACATGCGGCCAAGAAGCACAAGGCGCTGAATCGCTTGCCGCATTCTATTCAACGAAAACCTTCACGCTGGCTGCGCGGCCGGCGGCGTCGATCACCGTCAGCGTCGAGTAGCCGGTGCCGTCGGGCAGCCAAGTCGCGGTGCGGCGTCGGTCGATGCCGGCAAGCGGCTTGCCATTGGCGAGCCAGCGGAACGGCGCACGGCCGCCCTGCAGCTTGAGCACCAGCGGCGTGGCGGCGGCCGAACTGGTGCCGAGATCGACGCGGGCGCCGTTCGGCGGGAAGATAATGGTGGGAGCCGGTTCGGTCGGCGTGGCCTGCACCAGCCCGTCCGAACCGGCGCCGAAGCGGGCTAACGTCACCGGCAATTCGTCGCGTTTGGGATTGAAGGCACCCGGCGGCCGGCTCGGCAGCGGCACGCTGGCCAGACCGGAGCGGACGAAGCCTTCGAACAGAATCGGCGCCGCCGAGACATAGCCGGACAGGCCGGGGACAGGGCTGGCGTCGGCGCGGCCGACCCAGACACCCAGCACGTAGCGGCCGTCGAAGCCGACCGACCAGGCATCGCGATAGCCGTAAGACGTGCCGGTCTTGTAGGCGATGCCGCGCTGGGCGGCACCTTCCGGCGGCTTCACGCCGGACAGGATGTCGTTGATCTGCCAGGCGGCCTGATCGTCGAGGATGGTGGCAGTGGTGCGCTGGGCACCGGCCGGCTCGGTGCCGTCATGCAGCGTGTGCATTTTGCCGCCATTGGCGAGGCCCGTATAGAGCTGCACCAGATCGCGCAATGTGACGCCGACACCGCCGAGCCCGATCGCCAAGCCAGGCGCCTCGTTGATCGGCAGGATCGGATGGACGCCAGCCTGGCGGAAGCGCGCCGTGAGCCGCGCCGGGCCGACGGCGTCGAGCACACGGATGGCCGGCACGTTAAGCGACAGCTGCAGCGCCTGCCTGATGCTGACGTCGCCCTGATAGCCCATGTCGAAATTCTTCGGCCGGTAGCCGCCGAAATCGGCCGGGCTGTCCTCGATGATGGTCTCCTGCGCCACCAGCCCCTGCTCAAAGGCAAGGCCGTAGATGAACGGCTTCAACGTCGAGCCGGGCGAGCGGACGACTTTGGTCATGTCGATCCAACCGGAGCGGCTGGCGTCGAAGAAATCGGCGGAACCGACTTCGCCGAGAATGTCGCCGGTGCGCGCATCGGCCATCACCATGGCGATGGAAAGCTTCGGGCCAAGCTTCCTCGCTGCCTCCTTGGCCACCTGTTCCAGCCCTTGCTGGACGCTCCTGCGGATAGTGAGCTGCAGCGGCTTGCCGGGCTCGGCCTTGGGCAGCATGGCATAGGAAGCGTGTGCCGCCAGTGCCGGCAGCTTGCGGCGCAGGCCGGCAACGTCGTCGAGGGCGGCCCGCGCGGCCTCTCTCTCGCCGAGCAGGCCAGACGAGACCATGCGGGCGAGCACGCGGTCGCGCGCTGCATGCGCGATGTCGAGGTTGCGGTCGGGCCGGCGCCTCTCTGGCAGTTGCGGCAGGGCGACGAGGAGGGCGGCTTCCGAGACGGTCAGGCGCTTCGGCTCCTTGCCGAAATAAGCAAGCGAGGCGGCACGAACACCTTCGAGATTGCCGCCATAGGGCGCCAGCGTCAGGTAGCGCTCGAGGATTTCGCGCTTGGAAAGCCGCCGCTCGATCTGGATCGCGCGCAGGATCTGCTTGGCCTTGGAAGCGAAGCTGCGGCTGTCGCGCGGCTCGATCAGCCGGGCGAGCTGCATCGACAGGGTCGAGCCGCCGGAGACGATGCGGCCGCTGCTCACAAACTGGCCCGCGGCACGGCAAAGCGCCAGAACGTCGACGCCGCGGTGATTCCAGAAGCGCTTGTCCTCATAGGCGACGAGCATGTCGACGAACTGCTTGTCGACCTGGTCGAGCCGGGTTCCGAGCCGCCAATATCCGTCAGGCGTGGCGAAGGCGCGCAACAACTGGCCGTCGCGATCCTGCACTTCGGTCGAGACCGTCAGCGTCTCCGGCAGCGGCGGTGGGAAGGCACGGTCGAGCTCCCAGAGGGCAACGACGGAAAGGGCCAAGAGGGCGGCGCAGGAGGCGGCAGTCGTGGCGGTGCGGCGCAGGAATTTTTTTGAGAGCATGGCGCTGCCCCTCATCGCGCTGCTGCCGGGCATTTCTCCCCGTATGGAGACCGGGAGAAAAGAGCCTTCACGGAGGCTTTCGCCAATTTCCAACGTTGCAGAACAGATGCTGACGGTCGCGATAGACCCCTTCTCCCCGTCACTATACGAGGAGAAGGTGCCGGCAGGCGGATGAGGGGCAGCGCCATCGTCCCGGTCATGTTCGCAAGCACCTTATTCCGCCTTGACCTCCATCATGCCGGAGGCGGTGCGGGCCGAATATTGCGGCCGGTACATGTCCTCCACCGTTGCTGCCGGATGGGCGTAGGTGCCCGGCGTCACGGCGCGCACGACATAGGCCAATGTGATATTGCGGTCGCCGTCGCCTTCGTTGGGGTTGAAGGCGGCGACGAAGCGGTCGTCGCGGAACTCCAGATGGGCGGCGTCGGTCTGCGCCAGCCAGGAGAAGTTCGACAATTGGGCGCTGGAGACCAGGCTCGGATTGTCGATCTCGAAGCCGGCGGGCAGCAGGTCCGTGACCAGCAGGCGCGAGGGCCAGCTGTTTTGCTCATAGACCTTGAGCACGACAACATAGCGCTCGTTCTGCCTAGCCTCGGTGACGTTGGCCTCGGTGCCGTCGAGCTTGTAGTAGGTGCGATCGATGGTGAAGCCGTCGCCGCCGGCCGGCAGCGGATCCATCGGCGCCGCCACCGCGGTGACCACCGCCTGCAGCGGCGTCGTGCCGGTGTTGGCGATGGTGAGCGGGCTGCCGATGAGGTCGCCGCCGGACACACGGTCGGAGTAGCCGCCCGAATGCGGTGCGCCGTTGACGGAGAGCGCGATGGAATCATTGCCCTCCTTCAGGGCTCGGGCGGCGAGCAGCATCCAGGATTCATCCTGCGTGCTGGTCCAACGGGCGTCGGCGCGCTCCCTCGCGACCAGCCTGATCAACTGCGGCACGATGCTCGGGACCGGCTTCGATTCCGCCGCCAGCGCCAGCATCGCGGCGCCGTCGCGGAGCGGCGAGCCGTAATCGGAGCGGTAGTAGTCGTATTCCGTGCTCGCCTGCGCCAGCCGCAACGCCGTCTGGAAAGTGGCTTCCGAGCGCTGCGTGTCGCCATAGAGCGCCAGACTCGCCGCCAGCTGGGCAACTGCCATCGGGCTGGTGAAAGCTTCGAGCTGGGTATCTGCGTAGTAGCGCAGGTCGCCGATCGAGGCCTTCTTGTTGCGGGCAAGCACGTAGAGCGCATAGGCGATCTCGCTGCCGCGATCCTGGACGTCCTGATCGTAGCCCAGCGAGTTCTGCAGGTTGTTCAGCGCCTGGTTCATCGCCTGCGCCGGCACGTCGTATTTCTGTTCGCGTGCCCGGGTCAGGAACTCGCTGACATAGGCGTCGAGCCACAGATCGCCGGAGCCCGGACCCCAGAGGCCGAAGCTGCCGCTCGAGGCTTGATAGCTCAGCACCTTGTAGACGGCATCCTGGATGCGGCCGTGCAGGTCGGGGTCGCTCTCCATGCCAATGCTGGAAGCCACGTCGTTGACATAGAGCAGCGGCATGGCGCGGCTGGTGGTCTGCTCGGCGCAGCCATAGGGATAGCGGTCGAGCGTCATCAGCAGCGAGGGCACGTCGAAGGCGGCTGCCTGCGATATGCCGACGCTGACGGAAGCGCCGTCGAGCACGCTTGAAGCAAGCAGCTCCTTGTCGACCCGCAGAGCGCCGCCCTTGGGTTTCAGGTCGACCACCATGCGGTTGGTGACGGGAAGCTGCGCCGGACGCACCGGAAGATAGAGCGTCTGCTCGACATTGGTGCCGTCGGCATGGGCAAGCTTGACGGTTATCGAGGCGTCGCCCGCGGCATGGGCGACGAGCGGGAACAACAACGTCTGCCGCTTGCCCGGGGTGAGCGTCAGCTTCTCAGGCAGGGGCTTGTCGCCGGTCGACAGATCGCCGGTGGTGGTAACCGCCAGCGCATAGTCGCCGGCAGGGCCGTCGGTGTCGGCGATGTCGAGCCGCATGGTCGCGGCATCACCGGGTGCCAGGAAGCGCGGCAATCCGGCGGTGATCACCACCGGATCGCGCACGATGACATCGGTCTGGGCATGGCCGACCGCTTCCTTTGTCCAGGCGACGGCCATGACGCGCACGGTGCCGTTGAACTGGGGGATGTCGAAATCAACGCGTGCCTTGCCATCGACATCGAGCTGAACAGGACCGGAGAAGAAGGCGACCAGCTTTTCGGTCGGCGGGCTGCCTTGCGCTTGCATGTTGGCGCCGTCACCGCCGGTTCTCAGCTTGCCTGTGGTGCCGAGCGAGCCGTCGATCAGGCGGCCGTAGAGGTCGCGGATCTCGAGGCCCAGCATACGCTGGCCGAAGAACCAGTCCTCGGGATCGGGTGCCTTGTAATTGGTAAGGTTGAGAATGCCGACGTCGACGGCGGCTACCATCACATAGGCATTGCTGCCGGGTTGAGCGCCGTTGACGGCGACCGGGATCGACAGCTGCTGCCGGGGCGCCGTCTTTTCGGGCGGCGTCAGGGTGACGGCGAGCTTCTTCGAACCCGGATCGAGGGTCAGCCATTTGACGCCGATGGCGCGCGCCGGCATGCGCGATTCCTGGGCATCGCCCGGCCTGAACAGCGTCGCCGTGACATAGGCGCCGGCGCCCCAGTCATCGCCGACCGGGATATCGACCGTGCTTCCGCCGGCAGGCACCGAGGCGGTGACGGTCTTCAAGAGTTTTTCGGCGCCGATGGTGACCAGCAATTCGCCGGCAAAATGCGGCGAGACCTTGAGCTTGGCCACTTCGCCCGCAGCATAAGAGTCCTTGTCGAGGGCGATTTCCAGTCCGTCGGGAGTCTCGGTGGTCGTGGAAGACACATACCAGCCGGCATCGAACTCGTAGCTGGTCGCCGGACCGTCCGGATCAGCCGTCTCGACTTCGAGCCGGTAGCGGCCCCAGTCGACCGGCAGCGACACGCTTGCTTCGCCGTCGGCGTTGAGGTCGACCTGGCCGTTGGCGACGGCCTTGGTGAAGTTGACCGGCTCGTAATTCCAGGAATTGTTGGAGCGATACCATTGGTAATTGCGCTCGACCTTGACCAGCGACCACTGGGCGCCCTTCAGGTCCTCACGCTTGCCGTTGGGATCGACGGCGATAATGCTGAACTTGGCGGTGCCGCCCTGCGGCACTTCACCGTCGGCGAAGTTCGGGCGGATGCCGATCATCTCCTTTTGCGGACGAACCGCGATGTTGAGCGAGCGCTCGACCGCGCGGCCGCCGGCTTCGCGCATGCGCACGGTCACCTTGGCATTGACCAGCTTGGTGGTGGACGGCAACTGGTCGGCCGAAACCGGGAAGGTCGCCTTGCCGTCATCGCCGACGGCGGGCAGGTTCGAGAGCGGCGTCACCGACGGCTCGGCCGACTGCTCGTCGGCGAGGCCGAAGGTGAAGTCCTTGAATCTTTCCCACCTGTCCGTCGTCGACAGCGTCATCTCGCCTTCGAGCGCCAGGCCTGCGGCCGGCGCGCCGTAGAGGAAGCGGCCGTCGACGCTGACATTGGCGGCCTCGCCCTGGGCGATCTCCGTCTTGTCGGCGGTCAGGTCGAACTCGATGCGATCCGGCACGAAGTCTTCGACCAAGAACATCTGGCTCGCGACTGCAGCCTGCTTGGGGTCGGTATAGATCGACACCGTCCAGGTGCCGCGCATGGCGTTGGGCTCGAGCGGCAGATCGACGGCGTGGCCGCCGGCAGAGGCGCCATCGCTGACGAGGCGGCGGCTCTCGACGCCGTCAGGACGCGTGAAGATGAAGGTCAGCGGCAGGTTCTCGACCGCCTTGGCGGCACCGTCGCGGGCCAAGGCTGCGACATGCACGTCCTCGCCGGCACGGTAGATGCCGCGCTCGGTCCAGGCATAGACGTCGAGCGCGCCGGGCGACGCGCGGCCGGCAACACCGCGATCCGACAGATCGAAGCCGGCACGGGCCATGTCGAGGAAGACGAAGTCGTTGTCGCCCTGCTTGGCCATCAGCACGGCCGGCACCATGCCGCCCTCGCCGCGGGTCAGGCCGGGGTTGAAGACGGCGTGGCCTTCGGCGTCCGTGGTCGACGTGCCGAGGATCTCGTTGTTCTTGGCCAGCAGCGTCACTTCGGCGCCGGAAATCGGCTTGGCGGAGCCGAGCGAACGGGCAAAGACGTTAAGACCGTCCTGGCCGGTATAGGTGGACAGGCCGATGTCGGAAACGACAAACCATTGCGTGGCGCGTGATCCGTAGTCGTCGCCCTTGTCGTCGATCGGCTGCGCAGTCAGCACATAGACGCCCGGCTTGCGTTGCGGGATCGCCTCGTCGACCGGGAAGGACGTGGTGACTTCCTTGTTGAGGTCGTTGGTTATTTCGAGCGTGCCTTCCCAGACAGGAGCGCCCATCTGGTCGGAAATGCTGGAGATGTCGTAGCCGTCGAGCTGATGCAGGAACTGGTAGCCCGACAGGAGCTGCGCCAGCGAGCGGTCGCCGATGCGGTAGAGCATCATTTTGGCGGCGTTCATGTTGACGGTGACGACCGGAATGCCGCGGCGTGCGCCGGCCGGCAGCACGAAGCTGTCGCCGGTGAAACGGGCGGACGGCGCGCGGTCCTGGACATAGATCGACAGCACGACCGGGGCGGCGATGGTCTCGCCGACGGCCGCCGGCAGGCCGGCGCGGAAGGTCACCTCATAGTGCTGGCCGTGCTCCAGGCCTTCGACGCAGATCTGCCTGTCCTTGGCTTCGACGGCTTTGGGGGCGGCGTTGTCGACGGTGACGAACTGCGAATAGTCGATGCCGGTCTTGACCAATTCCTCGGAAAACTGGGCGCAGATGCGCGGCGCGCTGGAATCTGCGTCGACCGAGTGATCGATGACGCGAAAGCCCTTGCGCGCCTTGAGGTCGGCGTAGTCTGCCTGGACCGCGGGCGAATTCACCAGTGCGAGGCTCGCCTCGTAGGCTTGCAGCGAAGGCCGGAAGAGGTCGCGCCTGTCGAGGCCGGCGGCAAGCAGCGCCAGCGCCTCGGCGCGGGCCTTTGCGGAGCGAACCAGCTTGTAGGCATTGAAGGCGGCCGAGGTGACGTTTGCCGGCAGGGTCGACGGCTCGGAGGTGTTGGCAGCCGGTTGCACGCCAAGGGTCTCGCGCGCCAGCGCCAGCCACAGAGCGCCGTCGTCCGGCAGGACGGAAAGCGCTGCCTGATACTTCTGCATGGCCAGGCGATGGTCGCCGGTCAACGCCGCCTGCTCGGCCGCGGCCTCGAGCGCCGCCAGTCCCTCGGTCGGCTTGTCATAGGCCGGGTCGGTCAGCTTGTTGCGGAATTGCTGGGCCTGGTCGGCCATCCAACCGGGGAAGAAGGCAAGTTCCGGCGGAGCGCCGATATCGGGGTCGCCGTCGACATTGACGATCTTGCCGGCGACGGCGCCGCTGAACGGTTGGAGCTGATTGTAGTCGGATTTGAGAAAGCACCATTTGGCCTTCGTATTGTACGTGAAGGCGCGGCAGGCGGGATCGCCGAGACATGTCGTCTTGCATTGGTCGAGGCTGACATTCTGATCCGACCTCAAGTCGAAACCGAAATAGTCGGAATTGTCGGTGGTCGCGATTCTTCGGGCTTCGGCCGCTTGCGCGGCACCGTTGAATGCGAAAAAGAGAAGGAGAAGGAAAGAGAGACCCCGAGCCGCGCGCATTGCCACATCACCCTCCAGACATGCTAGCGTCCGGGCATGATCAAGCTTCAGTCGAGCTTGTCAACGCCGGAACGCGGCAGGTTTTCAACCCGCCAACGGTTTCCACGCCGGCCAAAGGCCGGTATTTCGACAGAACCTGCACGGGACAAGGGTTCACGCTTTCTTGCGAATGCGTAAAAGGTGTGAATTCCAAGCCCGGTCCATTTCAGACAATTGGATTGTGGCCCCTTTACGAGCGTTTCAAAACTTCATTCCAATTTTAGTTTTGTCGACTAGGTTGTCTTAATGCCGGCGTATGAAACGCAGATGTCGGGGGGGATCGCGCCAGGGCGCGGGCTTCCGCGCGCCCTGCTTTTCGCGTTGGCCTGCTCGACCATGCTCGCCGGCGAAATGCGCCCGGCGGCCGCCTTCGAGATATTCGGCATCAAACTCTGGGGTTCATCCAGCGACGAGGACGCCGACATCGTCGACCCCTTGCGCTATTCGGTCACTATCGATGCGCCCGACGCCGACAAGGACCTGGTCAAGAAGTTGGAAAACGCTTCCGTGCTCAAGGGCGACGAGGAGCGTCCCGTCTCGGGATCGCTCGGCCTGATGGCCAAGGCGCGCAGCGATCGCGAGCAACTCGTCGCCGCTCTCTACGCCGATGCCCGCTATGAAGGCGTGGTCACGATCACCATCGAGGGCAAGTCGATCGACGAACTGCCGCCCGATGCCGAGTTCAAGGGCCCGCAACCCATTCCGGTGGCGATCAGCATAACCGCGGGACCGAAATTCACGCTCGGCAACATAAGGCTGAAGGGCGACGCGGCCGGTCTGGCCAGCGCCGATTTCGGCCTGATTGCGGGCGGCGATGCGGGATCCGGTGCCGTGCTCAAGGCCGAAGCGGCGATCGTGCGGGCGCTAAAGGAGGAGGGCAGGCCGCTGGCCAAGGTGACGGGCCGCGAGATCGTCGCCGATCACGACACCTCGACGCTCGACGTCACGCTGACCGTGGCCGCCGGGCCGGTCGCCGGTTATGGCGACACGACAGTCGCGGGCACCGAGAAAGTCGACCGCGATTTCACGGAGTATATGACGGGCCTCAAGCGCGGCCAGCAATATTCGCCGCAGGAGATCGACGACGCGCGTGACCGGCTGCTCGGCCTCGAAGTGTTCAACAGCGTCACCATCAAAGAAGACGACAGCCTCGACGCCAGCGGCAACATCCCGATCGATGTCCAGGTGAGCGAGCGCAAGCCGCGCTTTTTCGGCATTGGCGGCACTTTCTCAAACACGGAAGGGCTGGGCCTGGAAGGCTATTGGGGCCACCGCAACCTGTTTGGCCGGGCCGAGAAGCTTCGCATCGACGGCTCGATCAGCGGGATCGGCAGCAATGACATCTCAAAGCTCAACTACAATGCCGGCATCATGTTCGAGAAACCGGGCGTGCTCGGGCCAGCGTCGAAGTTCTTCACCGGCGTCAAGACGGTCCTCGAGCATCCGGACGCCTATGACCATTTTTCGGTCAAGGGCAATGTGGGCGTCTCCTATGACCTGACCAAGAAGCAGAGGGTCTCGGCTGAATTCGCGCTCGACTATTCGAAGATCACCGACGTCTTCGGCAAGCACACCTACCTGATCGCCAGCGTTCCGCTACAATATGTCTATGACAACCGGGACAACCGGCTCAATCCGACGAGGGGTTTCAGGCTGCTCGCCTATGCCGAGCCGAGCTACGACATCCTCAACGGCGCGACCTTCCTGAAGCTGAAGGGCGAAGGCTCGGCCTACCAGTCGCTGGATACGGCCAGCAAGTTCGTCTTGGCCGAGCGCGTCTCTGTCGGCTCCATCGTCGGCGCCAGCCTGCAAGACGTGCCGGCAGATCGTCGCTTCTATTCGGGCGGCGGCGGCTCGGTGCGCGGCTACGCCTATCAGGGGATCGGCCCGAAGGACATCGACGGCCAGCCGATCGGCGGCCTTTCCTTCTTCGAAACCTCGGCTGAGATGCGCATTGCTGTCACCGACACGATCGGCATCGTGCCTTTCGTCGACGCCGGCAGCGTCTCGACCAAATCGGCGCCGGATTTCTCGGACGTCAAGGTTGGCGCCGGCGTTGGCCTGCGCTATCTCACACCGTTCGGGCCGCTGCGCATCGATGCCGCCGTGCCGCTCAACCGCGACCCGGGCGATCCGCATTTCGGCATCTATGCCGGCATCGGTCAGGCGTTCTGACCATGAAGATATTCTGGCGCATCCTTCGCTTATTCCTCTACACGCTGCTCCTGCTTGCGGTGGTGGCGGTCGGCGCGCTCGCGGTGCTGACCGGCACCGAGGGCGGCCGCCAGAATCTCGCCGGCATCATCTCGAGCATGGCCTCGAGCGAGGATCGCAAGGTCACCATCAACGGCATAGAAGGCATCTGGTCCGGTCAGCTCAGGCTCGACCATGTGGTGGTGGAGGATCGTGCCGGTCCCTGGCTGGTGGCGCGCAAGGTGGCGCTCGACTGGTCGCCGAGCGCGCTCTTGTCGCGCAACTTCGACGCCGAGCGGATCGCGGCCGAGCGCATCGAACTGGCACGGCTGCCGCAGGCAAGTCAGACGCCGTCACAAGCCGGCTCGACCAGCCTGCCGGTCTCGGTCGACGTCAAGCAGATCGACCTGCCCGAAATCGCGCTCGGGCAGGAACTCGCAGGCAGCGGCATTGCGGAACTTGCAGCCAAGGGCTCGCTCAAGGCCGATCCGTCGCCGCTGGCGGTCGACACGGTGCTCAACGTCACCCGTCACGACGGCAAGCAGGGCAATGTCGACGCCAAGATCCATTTCGCGCCGGCCGACAACAAGCTCGACGTCGACCTCAAGGCCTCGGAGCCCGCGGGCGGCATCATCGCCAACCTGCTCAAGCTGCCCGATGCGCCGCCGGTCGACATCGTCGTGTCGGGCACCGGGCCGCTCGCCAACTGGAGCGGCATCGGAACATTCGTCGTCGACCGGCAGATCGTCACCCAACTCACCGGCCGGCATCAGTCGAGCGACAAGGGCCACTATTTCGAAGCCAAGGGGGACGGCGAGTTCGAGCGCTTCCTGCCGGAGAAGTTCAAGTCGCTGTTTGCCGGCAAGACGAACTTCGATGTCGCCGCCATCGCGACCCCGACCGGCGGGGTGGACATCGAACGAGCCATCATTGAGAGCGACTCCGTGCACGGCACGGCCGCCGGCAATGTCGACCCGAAAGGCGCCAGCGACCTCTCGGTCGAGATCTCGGCCAAAGACAAGCCGTTCACTATCGATGTCGGCACCAGCGCGCAGCCGATCCTCGTCGCGGTCGAAAAGGCCACGGCGCGCGCCTTCGGCGACGGCAAGGCGCCGATGGTCGATCTCGGCGCCTCGCTGGTCTCGGTCGCCGTCGGCGGCACGCAGCTCAACAATGTGACTGGAACGATCCATTCCGACGGTTTCGATATCGAGAACCGCAGCGGCCCGGTCGGCGTCAAGCTCGCGGCGGCGGGCCTGACAACCGATGTGGCGACGCTGACGCCGCTGGTCACGGGCAAGCTCGCCGCAGATCTCTCCGGTTCGATCAGCAGCGAGACCGTGACCATCGATGAAGGCACGCTGCGCAGCGATGCGCTCAACGCATCTCTGACGGCCGGCGTCTCGCTCGCCGATCTTTCGATGACGCTGAAGATGAACGCCGACGCCGTGTCAAAAGCGCTGCCGCCGCAGATCAGCTCGCTGCTGGGCGAACGGGTCAGGTTCTCGGCTACGGCGACGCGCGATCCGCAAGGCGCGTTCGCGGCCAACGCGCTGGAACTCACCTCCGGCTCGCTCAGCGCCAGCGGCACCGCCAGCGCGCAAGGCTCGGACATCCAGGCCAACGTCAAGGGAACGCTGGGCGATGTCTCGACGCTGTCGTCGCTTGCCGGCACGCCGCTCGCCGGCGGGATCAATTTCGCGCTGACCGCAAGCGGCCCGCGCTGGGCGCCGGACTTCTCGGTTTCGGCGGACAGCGCCAGCCTGACGGCAGCCGGCCGCACGGTGAAGGACATCAAGCTGTCGGCGAAAGGCAAGGCCGACATCGCCAACCCCTCTGCCGACGTCGCCTTGACCGGCAGCGTCGAGGAGCAGTCGCTCGACATCAGGGCGTCGCTGGTGACCGCCGCCGGCAAGCGCTCGATCAAGGGGCTCAGCCTGTCGCTCGGCGACAACAAGGTTTCGGGAGATCTGGCGCTTGACGATCACTTCCTGCCGCTTGGCACGCTGACTCTTGCCGTACCCGACATTGCTCCGCTGGCGGCCCTCGGCGGCCAGTCGGCTACAGGCGACATCAATGGCACGATCGCTTTCGCCAAGGACGGCGAGGCTCCGACGCTGGCCATCAATGCGGCCAGCGGCTCGATCGCGCGCGGTGAGTTGGCGGCGAAGACGATCACCGTCAATGCGCTGATTGCCAACTATCTCAAGAGCCCGGCGATTGCGGGCACGATCAAGGCCGACAGCTTGACGTCCGGCGCGACGGTGATCAGCGGCATCGGCATCGATCTGAAGCGCGACGGCGACTGGACCAACTTTGCCGGCGGCGCGACGGTGTCGGGCATCCCGGCCACGGCCAGCGGGCGCGTGAAGATCGCCGATGGCAAGACCAGCATCGAGATCGCTTCGGGCGAGGCGACCCTGCGCGGCATCAAGGCGGCGATCGCCGAGCCTTCGAGCATCGCCATCGCCAACGGCGTGACCAGCATCGACAAGCTCTCGCTCAATCTGGGTGGGGGCTCCGCGACGGTCACCGGCAGCGCCGGCCCGACACTCGACCTGGCGGCCGGCTTCGCCAATCTGCCGGCAGCGGTTGCGAACAATTTCGTGCCAGGCCTCGAGGCTGCCGGAATCCTGAACGGCACGGCGCATGTCACGGGCGCATCGTCCAGGCCCGATATTCGCTTCGACGCAAAACTCACCGGGGCCGAGACCAGTCAGACCCGGCAGGCCGGACTCGGGCCGCTCAACCTCGATGCCGCGGGCACCTATACCTTGGCGGGCGGTGTAGCCTTGGACCACGCCACGCTTTCCGGCGACAAGATTTCAGGCAAGGCAGCCGGCACCATAAATCCAAATGGCGCCAGCGACTTTTCGCTCGACCTCGCGTCATCGGGACCCAGCCTTCCGCTGACCGTCGGCAGCGCCGAGAGCCCGGTCAGGATCGAAGTCCAGTCGTTGTCGGCAAAGATGGCGGGCCAAAGCACGCAAGCGCGCCTGGATGTTTCCGCCAATCTGCCGTCTATTGCAGCCAGCCAGGCCAAGGTGGATGGCCTCACACTGGTGCTGCATTCGGATGCGTTCGATATCGAGGGGCGCGCTGGTCCGGTTTCCGGCACGGTGTCGGTGGACAGGATCGCCCTCGACAATCCCATGATCGCGCCGCTGATTGCCGGCAAGGTTACGGCGAAGGTCGACGGGCGCTTGAGCAGCGATGCCGTCGCCGTCAACAGCGGCTCCCTCAAGAGCGATGCGCTCAACAGCCAAGTCGCCGGCCGAATATCGCTAGGCGACGGTGCCGTCGACCTCAATCTGAAGGCCGAGGTCATGTCTTCCGCCTTGCCAGCGGCCGTGCGCGGCGTGCTTGGCGAGCGCGCGCAGTTGAGCGCCGCGCTGAAGCGCGATGCCAGTGGCAATGTCAATGTCGAGGGCCTGAAGCTGAGTTCGGGCGCGCTGAGCGCCGACGGGCAGGCGAGCCTTGCCGGTGGCAAGCTCGCCGCCGACATCACCGGAGCGTTGAGCGACGTTTCGCCACTGTCGAAAGATGCCAAGGGTGCCGTTACCTTTGCCATGAATGCGCAAGGTCCCATCACCGCGCCCGACTTGTCTCTGACGGTCAACAGCGATCGCCTTACGGTCGCGGCGCGCGAGATCACCGGACTGAAGCTGACGGCGACCGGCAAGGCGGACGCCGCCAATCCGGCGGCCAATGTGCAACTGACGGGCAATGTCGCCGGGCAGCCGCTGCAAGGCAGCGCAGTGCTCGCGACCACCAACGGCAAGAGCGCGATCAACGGGCTGTTGCTGTCGCTGGGTCAGAACAAGATTTCCGGTGATCTCGCGCTGGATGAGGCGTTCGTGCCGGTCGGCAACGTCTCGCTCGACCTGCCTGATATCGGGCCGCTGGCGGCGCTGGCCCTGGAAAAGGCGGAAGGCGACGTGCGCGGCACGATCGCTTTCTCAAAAACCGGCAGCTCGGCCAATGTGGCGGTCAAGGCGAGCACGGCCGCGGTCCGGCGCGGCGACCTTGCCGCCAAGAACGTCACCGTCGACGCTCAGATCGCCAATTATCTGGCCGCGCCCGTTATCTCAGGCAAGGTTCGCGCTGAGAGCATTACCTCCGGTACAACCACAATCCGCGGCATCGATGTCGACCTGAAGCGAGACGGCGACTGGACCGGTTTCTCCGGCGGCGCCACCATCAAAGACATTCCCGCGAAGGCGACCGGCCGCGTGAAGGTGGTGAACGGCACGACGACGATCGAGCTCTCCTCCGGACAGGCGACGGTCCAGGGCATCAAGGCGGCCATTGCGCAGGCATCGACGGTGACCATCGCCAACGGCCAGACGACGCTCGACCGGTTGGTGCTCAACCTCGGCGGCGGCACGGCGAGCGCGACGGGCAAGGTCGGGCAGGCGCTCGACATCAACGCCACTTTGGCCAAGGTGCCGGCGTCGCTCGCCAACAGTTTCAAGCCTGGCCTCGATGCGGCCGGCGCGATCTCGGGCAACGTGAAAGTGTCCGGCGCGGCCGCCAGTCCGTCCATGGCCTTCAACATCACTGCGGCCGGGGTGCAGACGTCGCAGACGCGCGCCGCAGGGCTTGGCGGCCTGAACGTCTCGTCGACAGGAACCTTTGCCGGCAACAAGCTTGCCTTCAACGCCGACATCAGCGACGGCGCCGGACTCGGCCTGAAGGGTGGAGGCACCGTGATGACGGCCGGCACGCCGGCCCTGGTGCTCGACTTCAGCGGCAAAGTGCCGTTCAGCTTCCTCGCCGCGAAGCTTGCCGCGCAAGGGCTCGCGCTGAGCGGCACGGCCAATGTCAACGTGCAGGTGCGTGGTCATGCGTCCTCGCCCGTCATAGGCGGCACGGTCAGCACCTCGGGGGCCCGTTTCATCGACGCCCGCTCAGGGCTCGCGGTCAACGATATCGCCGCAGAGGTTTCGATCGGTTCCGGCGTCGCCAGGATCAACCGCCTGACCGGCACGCTGTCGACGCGCGGCAGCCTGTCGGCCAGCGGCACCGTCGGCATCAATCCGGCGCAAGGCTTCCCCGCCGACCTGTCGGTCAAGCTCACCGACGGGCGTTACACCGACGGCAGGGTGGTCACCGCCAATCTCGGCGGCGACCTGACCATCAAGGGGCCGCTCGCCTCGGCGCCGGTGATCGCCGGCACCATCAACCTGGGACGGACGGTTATCACCGTCCCCGACAAGCTGCCGGCGTCGCTCTCGGCGCTCGATGTCAAGCACAAGAACGCGCCCCGCGCCGTGCGCGCGCAGGACAAGGCGCTGCGCCCGGAGTCCGCCAGCGGCGGCGGCGGTGGCGGCGGCGGCCTCGTCCTCGACGTGACGGTCAATGCGCCGAACCAGATATTCATCCAGGGCAGGGGCGTCGACGCCGAGCTCGGCGGGTCGCTCAGGCTGACGGGCCCAGCATCGTCGCCGCAAGCAGTCGGCACCTTCACCCTGCAGCGCGGACGGCTGTCGATACTCGCCAAGCGCCTGACCTTCACTGAAGGCACGGTCGGATTTTCCGGCTCGCTGGTGCCTTACCTCAACCTGACGGCGACCACGACGACGAGCACCGCCACCGTCACCATCCTGGTCCAAGGCGAGGCGACCAATCCGAAGTTCAACTTCTCCTCGGTTCCGGCGCTGCCGGAGGACGAGGTGCTCGCGCAATTGATCTTCGGCCGCTCGATGTCCAATCTTTCGCCGCTGCAGATCGCGCAGCTGGCCGAGGCGGCCGCGCAACTGGCCGGCGTCGGCGGCTCGACGTCGCTGCTCGAGAACCTGCGCAGCGCCATCGGCGTCGACGACCTGGACGTGACCACGGACGAGAAGGGCGGCACCGCCGTCTCCGCCGGCAAATACCTCAACGACCGCACCTATGTGACGATCCAGAAGGGCGACAAGCCGGGTTCCGGCAAGGCGGCGATCGACCTCAATGTCGGGCGTGGCGTCAAGCTGCGCGGCGAGGCGACCGATGCTGGCGAAGCCAAAGGCGGCATCTTCTACGAACGCGAATACTGACGCCCCCACCGTGGCGCGCAGGCGACGAAGATCGGCGCTCGCGCATTCCGCGTTCCCTCGAATAGATTGATTTAATCGGGCGTCGATATTTGTCCGAAAACTGGTACGCAATAGCAATTTTGCGCCAGGGCTGTCGCTAACACGCGAACCGGCCTCATTCCAAAGTTGCACATTCGCCAACATGTTCTCAGTTCAAACCGTCTTTGACATCACGGTTTGGATGCGGAATGCTAAAAAGGCAAAAAGCCAACAATGGGAGTTAGTCATGGCAAGCTACAAGAGTAACGGTGATCGCGTCCCGGATCACATCCTGGCCCTGGCCGAAGAAGCCAAGGCAGGCAATGTCGACCGTCGCGAATTCCTCGCGCTCGCCAGCGTTTTTGGCGCATCGACGGCAATGGCTTACGGGCTGCTCGGTCTCGCCGATCCGACACCGGCACGGGCCGAGGACGTGCAGGGCAAGAAGGGCGGCGTCCTGAAGGTCGCGCAGTGGGTCAAGGATCCGAAGGATCCGCGCAAATCCGACTGGTCGGAAATCGCCAATGCCGAGCGCCAGGCGCTCGAACCGCTCGTCAAATACACGACCGAATACACGTTCCGTCCGTATCTGCTGGAAAGCTGGGATGTCAACGACGACGCCACCGAATACACGCTGCATGTTCGCAAGGGCGTGACCTGGACGAACGGCGACGCCTTCACGGCAGACGACGTCATATTCAATCTCAAGCGCTGGGCCGACAAAAAGGCCGAGGGCAACTCGATGCCCGGCCGTCTCGGCACTTTGGTCAAGGACGACAAGCTCGACGAGAGCGCCGTGACCAAGGTCGACGACATGACCATCAAGCTCAAGCTTGCCAAGCCTGACATCGCGCTGATCCCGAACATGTGCGACTATCCGGGTCTCATCGTCCATAAGAGCTTCGACGAGAAAGGCGGCGACTTCAAAGCCTGCCCGATCGGCACCGGTCCGTTCGAGCTCGTGTCTTACGATGTCGGCCAGAAGGTGGTTTACAAGCGCCGCGCCGACAACAAGTGGTGGGACGGCGAAGTGTTCCTCGATGGCGTCGAGTTCATCGACTACGGCACCGACCCGGCTGCCATGGTCAGCGCCTTCGAAGCGGGTGAAGTGCACACCAATTTCGAGACCTCGGCCGACTATGTGTCGATCCTCGACGGCATGGATCTGGTGAAGTCGGAAGTGGTGACGGCGTCGACGATCGTCTGCCGCACCAACGTCAACAACAAGCCTTACGACAACCAGAAGGTCCGCAACGCGTTGCAGCTCGCGGTCGACAACAATGTCGTTCTCCAGCTCGGCTACGGCAATGCCGGCACGGTGGCCGAGAACCATCATGTCTGCCAGATCCATCCGGAATATTACGAGCTTGCGAAGATCAAGCGTGACCCAGCCAAGGCCAAGGCCTTGATGGCTGAAGCCGGTCAGGCCGATTTCGAGCATGAGCTGATCTCGGTCGACGAGGACTGGCACAAGAACACCGGCGATGCGATCGCCGCGCAGCTGCGCGACGCCGGCATCAAGGTGAAGCGCACCGTTCTGCCGGGCTCGACGTTCTGGAACGACTGGACGAAATATCCGCTGTCGACGACCAACTGGAACATGCGGCCGCTGGGCGTGCAGGTTCTGGCGATCGGCTACCGCACCGGCGAGGCCTGGAACGAGACCGCTTGGTCGAACCCCGACTGGGACGCCAAGCTCAACGCCGCGCTCGCGGTCGCCGACGCGACCAAGCGCAAGGAGATGATGAAGGATATCGAGCAGATCCTGCAGGATTCCGGCATCATCATCCAGCCTTACTGGCGCAAGCTCTACAGCCACTCCGTGAAGGCGGTGCAGAACTACAAGATGCACCCGACCTTCGAGCGCGACTACGGCAAGGTCTGGCTCGACCAGGCGTGATCAAAAGCCAACGGACGAAGGGGCGATTCGGCCCCTTTGTCCCCCTCCTTGCCTGATCCGCGGCCGGAGAGCCGCTGCAGCTAAAAAGTTGCGGACTCCCGGACTTGGCTCGTGCAAAAATAGGGCGTCAGCATTCGATCGTCTGTTTGCCGGCCTTGCTCCGCCTCATGGCGGGCCGGACGGGCAAGCAGGCTCCCCCAACCCATCGGCAGGGGCCGGCCATGCTTTCTTTCATCCTGAGACGTCTCGGCACAATGGCTCTGACGATGCTGTGCCTGACCCTGATTGTCTTCTTCCTGATCAACCTCGATCCCAATCTGAAGAAGCTGGCGATCAGCCAGACCGAAATGCACACCTCCGCAGAGCAGCTCGAGAGCTGGCTGGTCGAGCATGGCTACCGGCAGAACTTCTTTGTGCGTTACGGTCAGTGGCTGGGCCTCCTGCCCAAGCAGCCGGCGACGGATCCGGCGACCGGGAAGCCGGCGCAGCGCTTCTCGTTCTGCAATGACCCCCTGGTGCCGACCTTCTCCGGCGTGCTGCAGGGCGATTTCGGCTGCTCGACCAAATTCAAGACGACAGTGGGCGCGAAGCTCTTTCCCGCGCTCAGCGCCACCGGGCTTCTGATGTTCTGGGTCCTCGCGGTGATGGTGCCGATCTCGTTGCTCGTCGGCATCCTTGCCGGCATGCGGGAGGGATCGCGGACCGACCGCACGCTGTCCGTTGCCTCGATCGCCTCGACGGCGACGCCTGAATATGTCTCGGGCGTCATCTTCACCGTCATCTTCGCGTCATGGCTGGGTTGGCTGAACGGATCGGCCGCCTCGGCCAGCCAGGGCCTCACCTTCTACAATTTCACCCTGCCGGTGATGACGCTAGCGATTTACGGCATCGGCTATATCGCGCGCATGACGCGCGCCTCGATGGTCGAGGTGATGACGCAGCAATATATCCGAACGGCGCGGCTCAAAGGGCTCTCCTTCAGCTCCGTCGTCGTCAAGCATGCGCTGCGCAACGCGCTGATCGCGCCGTTCACGGTCATCATGCTTCAGTTTCCCTGGCTGCTCACCGGCGTGGTCATCGTCGAGGTGATGTTCCGCTATCAGGGCTTCGGCTACACGCTGGTCGAGGCGGCCGGCAACAACGACATCGACCTTTTGCTCGGCTGCTCGCTGGTTTCGGTGTTCATCGTGCTGATCACGCAGTTGATCTCCGACGTCGGCTACGCATTCCTCAATCCGCGCATCAGAGTTCAATAGGGGACGAAGCGGATGCAGTTCGAATATATCGGCGCCTTCAATGTCGTGCTCGGCGTGCTGGGACGTTTCTGGCCTGTCTGGATAGCACTGGTCATCGTCATAGGGGCGAGCTTCGTCTACAAGAAGAAACTCGGCCTCTATGGACAGCTCTTCGACAGCGGCGTCGGCATCGCCGGCGTGGGCATCTGCCTGTTCTGGCTGTTCACCGCAATCTTCGCCTCGACGATCTCGCCCTTCGATCCGCTCTCCCAGGTGCCGATCATGAAGGACTCGCTGCCCGGCGCGATCGAGCCGGCATCGAAGCTCGTCTACTATTTCGGCGGCGACAAGCTGGCCCGCGACGTGTTCTCTCGCATGGTCTATGGCAGCCAGATCGTGCTGATCATCGCGCCGGCGGCAACCGGTTTCGCACTGATGGTCGGCATCACGCTCGGCCTGCCGGCCGGCTACTACGGCGGCAGGATCGATACGGTGCTTTCGTTCCTGGCCAATCTGGTGCTGGCCTTCCCGGTTATCCTGCTGTTCTACCTCCTGGTCACGCCAGGCATCATGGACACGCCGATCCCCTATGCGATGGCCGGGCTGTTCTTCCTGTTCCCGATCATCTTCTTCTGCGTGCTGTTCTGGACACGCTTCAAGAACCGGCCGGACCGCCTTTATATCCTGATGGGGGTGACGCTGGTCCTCGGCGGCTGGATCTATGCGGGCCTGGTGTTCGACAAGGATCCGCTGCGGATCGTCCATATCGATCCCAACCAGCTCAACATTTTCGTGGCGGTGGTGTTCGCATCGAGTCCCGGTGTGTTCCGCATCGTGCGCGGGCTGACCATGGACATCAAGACACGCGACTATGTGGCGGCAGCGCAGACGCGCGGTGAATCGCCCTGGTACATCATGCTTTGGGAGATACTGCCCAACGCACGCGGGCCGCTGATCGTCGATGCTTGCCTGCGTATCGGCTACACCACGATCCTGCTCGGCACGCTCGGCTATTTCGGCCTGGGCCTTGCGCCCGAGAGCCCGGACTGGGGCACCGCGATCAAGGATGCCAGCCGCCTGCTGCGCTCCTTCATCCATCCGGCGCTGCCGCCGACGATTGCGCTGATGTCGTTCGTGCTGGGACTGAACCTTTTGGCCGACTCTCTGCGTGAACAGTCGATGAAGGATTGACGGCGAGGTCTTTGGCCCTCGCCCGGAAAAGAACCAAGGATTGGAGCGACCCATGAACGAGGCAGTTCGAAATCCAGGCAAGCCAACCGATGGGCCGATCATCGAGATCGAGAACCTTTCGATTTCCTTCTTCACCCGCAAGGGCGAGATACCTGCGGTGATGGACTTTTCCTGCACGGTGATGCCCGGCGAGGCCATGGGCATTGTCGGCGAATCCGGCTGCGGCAAGTCGACCGTGTCGCTCGGCATCATGCGCGACCTCTCCAACATCGGAAAGATCGTGGGCGGACGAATCAAGTTCCAGGGCAAGGACATGGGCGAAATGTCCGACGAGGAGCTTCGCTCCATCCGCGGCAACAAGATCGCCATGATCTACCAGGAGCCGATGGCGAGCCTCAACCCGGCGATGAAGGTCGGCCAGCAGTTGATGGAAGTGCCGCTGATCCACGACAAGGTGTCGAAGGACGAGGCGTATAGCCGAGCGCTCGAAATGGTGCGGGCAGTGAAGCTGCCCGATCCGGAGCGTATGATGCGCTCCTATCCGCACCAGCTTTCCGGAGGCCAGCAGCAGCGCATCGTCATAGCCATGGCGCTGTTGTCGAAGCCGGCGCTGCTCCTGCTCGACGAGCCGACGACGGCGCTCGACGTCACGGTCGAGGCCGGCATCGTCGAACTGGTCAAGGGGCTGGGCGAGAAGTTCGGCACCTCGATGATCTTCGTGTCGCACAATCTCGGGCTTATCCTGGAGACCTGCGACAAGATCACGGTGATGTATTCCGGCGAAGCGGTCGAGACCGGCAAGATCGAGGATGTGTTCGACCGTATGCGTCATCCCTACACGCAGGGGCTGTTCCGCTCGATCCCGCTGCCCGGCGCCGACAAGAATTCGCGGCCGCTGATTTCGATTCCCGGGCAATTGCCGCTGCCGCATGAGCGGCCGAAGGGGTGCAATTTCGGGCCGCGCTGCCACCATTTCGTCGAGGGCGTCTGCAACGCCGCCGAAATTCCGATGATTGCGGTCGACGGGCACGAGGGCCATTTCTCGCGCTGCGTGCGCTTCAACGAGATCGATTGGGAAGCGCTGCCGCCCGGCGCCAAGAAGGTCAACGAAAAGGTCGAGCCCGGCGCGCCGGTGCTCAAGATCCAGGACCTGAAGAAATACTACAAGGTCGGCGGCAGCGAGGTGTTCGGCTCGAGCGAAGGCCGCGTCGTCAAGGCCAACGAAACGATTTCGTTCACGGCGCGCGAGTCGGAGACGGTTGCGATCGTCGGCGAATCCGGCTGCGGGAAGTCGACGCTTGCCAAGGTGTTGCTCGGACTGGAGACCGCAAGCTCGGGCACGGTGTCCCTGGCCAACAAGGAGATCCAGTCGACCGGCATCGAGGAACGCAGTGTCGACACGGTGTCGTCGATCCAGATGGTTTTCCAGAACCCGTTCGACACGCTGAATCCTAGCCACACGGTCGGATCGCAGATCATCCGCACGCTGGAGAAATTCAACGTCGGCAACACGGTTGCCGAGCGGCGCAAGCGCATGCTGGAACTGCTCGACCTGGTGAAGCTGCCGCGGGCGTTCGAGACGCGCAAGCCGCGCCAGCTCTCCGGTGGCCAGAAGCAGCGCATCGGCGTGGCGCGCGCCTTCGCCGGTGACGCCAAGGTGGTGGTGGCCGACGAGCCGGTCTCGGCGCTCGACGTCTCGGTCCAGGCGGCGGTGACCGAGCTGTTGATGGATATCCAGCGCAAGAACAAGACGACGATGCTGTTCATCAGCCACGATCTGTCGGTGGTGCGCTACATCGCCGACCGGGTCGTCGTCATGTATCTCGGCTATATCGTTGAGCAAGGCACGACGGACCAGATCTTCTCGCCGCCTTATCATCCCTATACGGAGGCGCTGCTGTCGGCGATCCCGATCGCCGACACCAGCGTGGTCAAGAAGCATATCGTGCTCGAAGGCGACATACCCTCGGCGATGAACCCGCCGACCGGTTGCCCGTTCCAGACGCGCTGCGGCTACAAGAGGCTGGTGCCGGACAATCTGTGCGAGACGAAGGTGCCGCCGGTGAAGAATCTCGGCGACGGTCACATGAGCCTTTGCTGGCTGTCGGACGATGTGCTGGCGAAGATGGAGCCGGTCATCAAGTTCGACAAGGAGCATGCCGCGCATGAGGGTGTGCCGGAGGATGCGCCGAACAGTGCAGGTCCGGGCTTCGCCGGTACGCCGCCGAAGCGTCCGAGCGGCAAGAGGCCGAAGCCGAACTAAGGGAGCAGCGCCAACGTCGGCTCCGCGCCCCGGTCAACTGCCGCACTGTTTTAGCTGCGCGGCGTAGTCGCGGGCCATCTGATCGGTGGCGCGCGCGTAGCTTTGCACGCCGGCGTCGCCGCGATTGCCACGGCTATAGGCGCTCCAGCCGAGATAATAGGCCAGGTAGAGGTTGTAGGTGTCGTTGCGGGCGACGCCGAGGGTGTCGGCGGTCTTGGAATGATACCAGCCGACGAAATCGATCGCGTCGGCAAAGCGAGAGCGACGCGCCGCCCAGTTGCCGCTCTCCATCTGATATTGCGACCAGGTGCCGTCGAGCGCCTGCGAATAGCCGACGGCGCTTGAGACGTGCTTCCACGGAATGAAGCCGAGCAGTTTGGTGCGCGGTGGCCGGGCGTTGCTCTTGAAGCCGGACTCCTTGCGTACAGTCGCCATCAGAACGGGAACGGGCACGCCGTATTTCCGCTCGGTGCGCTCGGCAGCAGCCTGCCAGTTGTCGAACCAGCCGTCGTTCTGATCGAAGACGGCACAGACATTGTTGATATGGCTTGGCGCTGTCGCGCAGGCGGAAAGCGCCAGCAGCACAGAGACGGCGACAATTTTACTAAAACTCGACCTACGCATTATCAGACGAATAGGCCGAAATCATAAAAGGAATCTTGCGCGGTTCCTTAATGCTCGCCATGGCGTCGAGAAAAATCCATTGTCGATATTCCGACCCGATGCGCCGCTTTTCTTGCCATCGATTCTGATTTATGCCGCCTCGGCTAAAATCGCGCCGGCAAATGACGAATTTCTGACAGCCGCAGAAGCAAGGCGGCGCTCTGATGGGCGCCATGACAGAACCAAGACGCAAGCGCGGCCCCGAGCGGAGCAGCAACCGCGGGCCATCCCCCATACCCCAGTTGCCGCTGCGGCGCGTGGTGAATCCCTATCCGCCGATGGCGCCGCTGTCGCCCGACCAGATCGAGGCGATCCACCAGGCCTCGATGCACATACTCGAGAATTTCGGCATCGAGGTGATGAGCCCGCGGGCGCTGTCGCTCTTCGAACGTGCCGGCGCCAGGGTCGATCACGGCTCGATGAATGTGCGCGTGGAGCGCGGCATGGTCGACGAAGCGCTGAAGACCACGCGTTCTTCCTACACGCTGACGCCGCGCAACCCGGCACATGCCATTCATCTCGGCGGCAACACCATCAACTTCACGCTGGTCGCCGGACCGCCAAACGTGCACGACATGGAACGCGGCCGCCGCGCCGGCAATCTCGCCGACTATTGCGATCTCGTCCGGCTGGCGCAGCATTTCAACTGCATCCACATGCTGGGCAACCAGGTCTGCGCGCCGATCGAGCTGCCGGCCAACTCGCGCCACCTCGACACTTACTTTGCCAATCTGACTCTGACGGACAAATGCTTCCACGTCTCGGCGATCGGCCGGGGCAGGGCGCTTGACGGCATCGAGATGATGGCGATCTCACGCGGGCTGACGCTTGAACAGATGGCGGATGATCCGGGCATTACCACCATCATTTCCGTCAATTCGCCGCGCCGATTCGACGACATGATGGCGGAAGGGCTGATGACCATGGCCGAATACGGCCAGTCGGTGGCGGTGACGCCGTTCACACTGATGGGCGCCATGAGCCCGGTGACGCTCGCCGGCGCGCTGGCGCAGCAGAATGCGGAAGCCTTGTTCGGGGTGCTGCTGACGCAACTGGTTCGCCCGGGCGCGCCGGTGATGTACGGCGCCTTCACCTCCAATGTCGACATGAAGTCGGGCGCGCCCGCTTTCGGCACGCCGGAAAACACCAAGGCCAACATCGCTTCCGGCCAGTTGGCGCGGCGCTACAACCTGCCCTACCGCACGACACCTGGCTCGGCGTCCAATGCCGCCGATGCGCAAGGCGCCTATGAGACGCTGATGGCGCTGTGGGGCGCGGTGCTCGGCCACGGCAACCTCGTCTACCACGCCGCCGGCTGGCAGGAAGGCGGGCTGACGGCGTCGTTCGAGAAGCTGATCATCGACGTCGAGATGATCCAGCACATGATGGAGTTCCTGCGACCGATTGTGGTCGACGAGGACGAACTCGCCGTCGAGGCGCTTGGCGCGGTGCCGACGGGCGGCCACTTCTTCGGCGAGCCGCACACGCTGGAGCGCTACGCCACCGCCTTCTATCAGCCGATGCTCTCCAACTGGCAGAATTACGAAGCCTGGCAGGAGGCCGGTGCGCCCGATGCGACGGCGCGCGCGACGCGGCTCTGGAAGAAGGCGCTGGAAGAATATGTCGAGCCCATCATGGATCCCGGCGTGCGCGAGGCTCTCGAAGCCTATGTCGCACGCCGCAAGGAAGCGATCGGGCAGGGCGAGCCGTGACGTTAGCGTCGCCTGGCGCTGCCTTTCCGATTCACTTTGTCTACATGACTCCCTGAAATAACGAGAAAAATCCCATGAAGTCGCATGCAAAGGTCGTGGTGATAGGCGGCGGTGTCGTCGGATGTTCGGTGCTCTTCCATCTCGCCCGCCATGGCTGGACCGATGTCGTGCTTCTGGAGCGCGATGAGTTGACCTCCGGCTCGACCTGGCATGCAGCGGGTGGCATGCACACCATCAATGGCGATCCTAACGTCGCCAAGCTGCAGAAATACACGATCTCCCTCTACAAGGAGATCGAGGAACTTTCCGGCCAGGCGACCGGCGTGCACCTCACAGGTGGCGTGCTTCTGGCGGCCACCGAGGCGCGGCTCGACTGGCTGCGCGGCGTGGTCTCGAAAGGCCGCTATCTCGGCATCGATCTCGAAGTGATCTCCGCGAAGGAGGCGGCCGAATTGATGCCGCTCATCGATCCGAAACAATTCGTCGGCGCGGTTCGCAACAAGGAGGATGGCCATCTCGATCCGTCCGGTGTGACGCATGCTTACGCCAAGGCGGCGCGCAAGCTTGGCGCGCAGGTCGAGCGCTTCACCAAGGTCGAGGACATCGTGCGCCGACCCGACGGGCTGTGGCGTGTCGTCACCAGCAAGGGCGATGTGATCGCCGAGCACGTGGTCAACGCCGGCGGGTTGTGGGCACGCGAGGTCGGCCGCATGGTCGGGCTCGAACTGCCGGTGCTGGCGATGGAGCACATGTATCTGATCACGGAGGACATGCCCGAGGTTGCCGACTGGAACCAGAAGACCGGCACCGAGATCATCCACGCGGTCGATTTCGACGGTGAGCTCTATCTGCGCCAGGAGCGCGGCGGCATGCTGATGGGCACTTACGAGAAGGCCAACAAACCCTGGTCCGAATTCACCACGCCGTGGAGCTTCGGCCACGAGCTGCTGGAGCCCGATATCGACCGCATCGCGCCATCACTCGAAGTCGGCTTCCGTCATTTCCCGGCCTTTCAGAAAACCGGCATCAAACAGATCATCAATGGCCCCTTCACCTTCGCGCCGGACGGCAATCCGCTGGTCGGCCCGGTGCGCGGCCTGCCGGGCTTCTGGGTCGCCTGCGGCGTCATGGCGGGTTTTAGCCAAGGCGGCGGCGTCGGCCTGGCGCTCTCCAACTGGATGATCGAGGGCGATCCGGGCGCCGACATCTGGGCGATGGATGTGGCGCGCTACGGCGACTGGGCGACGATGGCCTACACCAACGCCAAGGTGCGCGAAAACTATTCTCGCCGCTTCTCGATCCGCTTCCCCAACGAAGAACTGCCCGCCGCACGTCCGCTCAAGACGACGCCGGTCTACGATCTGCTGTCGGCCGAGGGCGCGCAATGGGGCGTGGCGTACGGGCTGGAAGTGCCGCTTTGGTACGCGCCGGAGGGCGTCAAGGACGAATTCTCGTGGCGGCGCTCGAGCGATTTCGACCATGTCGCCAAGGAGGTCGCAGCCGTTCGCAAGGGCGTCGGCCTGGCGGAGATTTCGAGCTTCGCTAAATACAGGGTCACCGGCCAGGGCGCCGAGGCGTGGCTCGATCGCGTGCTTGCCTGCAAACTGCCCAAGCGCGGCCGCATGACGCTCGCGCCTATGCTCAAGAATGACGGCAAGCTGATCGGCGATTTCACGCTGGCCAATGTTGGTGACGGCGACTGGTTCATCGCCGGTTCCGGCGTCGCCGAGCAGTACCACATGCGCTGGTTCGAATCGCATCTGCCGAAGGACGGATCCGCGCGCATCGAGGCGCTGGGACAGAAACTCACCGGCCTCGCCATCGCCGGGCCGAAGGCGAGGGATGTGCTGGCCAAGGTCGCCCGTGCCGATACATCCAACGCCGCGTTCCCCTTCATGGCGGTGGCAAGGATGGATATCGGCATGGCGCCGTGCCTCGTAGGCCGCGTCAGCTACACTGGCGATCTGGGCTTCGAGATCTGGGTGGCGCCGGAGTATCAGCGCGCAGCCTTCCAGGCGCTGATGGCGGCCGGGCAGGAATTCGGCATCGGCCTGTTCGGCGCGCGCGCTCTCAATGCGCTCAGGCTCGAAAAGAACTACGGCTCATGGGCGCGCGAATATCGGCCTATCTACGGCCCGGTCGAAGCGGGGCTCGATCGTTTCGTCGCCTATGGCAAGGACGCAGATTTCATCGGCAAGGAGGCGGCGCTCGCCGAGCGCAAGCAGGGCGGCAAGCTCAGGTTGCGCGCCTTCATTGTCGATGCAGAGCATGCCGACGTCATCGGCGACGAGGCGATCTGGCACGATGGCGCTGTGCGCGGCTGGGTCACTTCGGGCGGATATGCCCATAATTCGCGCAAATCGGTCGCGATGGGCTATGTGCCGAAGGAGATTGCCGACCGGCCGGACGGTTTCGAAATCGAAATTCTCGGCAAGCGCCATGCGGCGCGCGTTCAGGCTGCGCCGTTGTTCGATGCCAACTTCCAGCGGATGCGCGCCTGAAGCGGGCGCGTATCCTGCCGTCAAGCCCTGGCGTTGTTGCGGTTGTCCAGTGCGAAGGCGCCGGGCCCGGCGAATGCCAGATAGAGGAAGATGAAGCAGAACGAGATCGCCGAGTCGCCGCCATTGTTGACGGGGAAGAAGTCGCGAGGCGCGTGCGCCATGAAATAGGCGATCGCCATTTGGCCGCAGAGCAGGAACGCCACGGGGCGGGTGAAGAGTCCCAGCGCCAGCAGGATGCCGCCGGCGAATTCGAGGATCCCGGCCGCTAGCGGAAGCCCGCTCAAGCTGCCGGCGTGCTCGCCGACCGGGAAATTGAACAATTTCTGGGTGCCGTGCTCGATGAACTGCAGCGCGGTCATGATCCGCAGCGCGGCGAGCGCCTGCGGCTGATAACGGGCGAGCCCTTCAAAAAGCTTCATCTAAAACTCCATTTTGCCCCTGCGCCGCCCATAAATTATCGGCCCGAAATGGACCATTCACTTCCCATGGCCTGCCATCAACAATCGGTGATTGGCAACGGTTCCCTTGGATCTGCCGCTCTCCATATTTTTATTCTCGCGGTGGTTGCAAAAATCCCTCTGTAGTTGTATATATATGCAGATACACTCTACGAGCGAGCTCCCTTTGCCATGAAAAAAGTCGTCATCAGCCTTTTCGCAATCCTTGCAAGCCCGAGCTTCGCCATGGCCGGCGACACCGGGTGTGATACCTTCAAATGGCCGGTCACACGCGAGCAGGCCCTGTTTCCGGCGGCGCCCGCCGCTCAGTCAGGCGCCGCATTGAGGGTCGGGCAGGCGATGAGTTTCTCGCTCGCAGCGGTCGACACGGTCAGCTTTGAAGTGCCTCCGGGACGTGCACCGGCGGCCGGCACGTTCGGCGCGACCGCAAGCGTGACCGTACCACCTGAAGGCGAGCTCCAGTTCAGCCTGTCTGATGAGGCCTGGATCGATGTCGTGCAGGACGGCCAAACCGTGAAGTCGACGGGTTACAGCGGCGTGAAGACCTGTCCGGGAATTCGCAAGAGCGTGCGCTTCAAGCTGTCCGCCGGTCCGGCCACCGTGCAGCTCAGCGGCGCGAAGAAGCCCGGCCTCAAGGTCGCGGTGCTGACGCCGGAATGATCCGGCGCCAGTTGATGCTGTAGCAGAGCGAGCGTTATCGCCCTGGCGCCAGCAGCGCGAAATGTGCGCCCTGCGGATCCTGGCATTGGATGATCCACTGCGCGCTCGGCACTTCCATCGGCCCCATCAAGACCTTGCCGCCATTGTCGGTGACGCGCTTGGCGGCTGCGTCGATGGCGTCGACGTTGAAATAGAACAGCCAGACCGGAACCGGGATTTGCGGCGGCTTGTTCATCATGCCGCCGCCCGATTCAGGGCCGGCGCCGAAGGTCTGGTAGGTGCCCATCTCGCCCATGTCGAACTGGCCGGCGCTGGTCCAGCCGAACTGTCCCGAATAGAAGTCGAAGGCGGCCTTCCAGTCGGAGGTGTAGAGCTCGTGCCAGCCGATATGGCCTGCCGTTGTTGCGGGCACCGGCGGCTGTTCGGGCTGGTTGGGCTGCAGGAACATGAAGGTCGCGCCCTGCGGGTCGGCAACCACCGCAAAGCGGCCTACGCCCGGGATGTCGTCCGGCGCGCGGTGGACAGCGCCGCCGGCGTCCTTGAGCGCCTTCGTCGAAGCGTCGACATCCTTGGTGTAGATATAGCCGAGCCAGGAAGGCGGCATTCCCGCCTTGGCGGCTTCCTCCGGCAGCGTCATCAGTCCGCCGACGCCGCGCACGCTGGAATTCATGACGATGTAGCGGGGCATGCCCGGCGCACTGTCGAAGGGCTCGGCGCGCCAGCCGACAACGGCGGTGTAGAAGGCCTCGGCGGCATCGAGGTCGGTGGTCAGCAATTCGTACCAGAAGAAGGGTTTGGGGGCATTCGGCATGGTCGGTCTCCTCACCGGTTCAGGCAGCGATCGCGGTTGATCCATCCTAGGACGAACTCGGCGACGGAAAACCGACATCTGGGCCAGAAATAGCGAACGGCAAGGCGTTGAGCCTGCGATCTTGCGTATCCTGCGGTTTTCGACTTTGCTGCCGGCAAAGAGGGGCTGTATTTTCCATGCGTCGGATGTCGCTCACGCCGGAGCTTGTGGCGCTGTGCCATCGGGAAGAGGTCGATCCTGGTCCGAGCGGGGATTGGACGCAACTGGGCGACGACGATTTCCGCGCGCTCGCCGCGCGTCTCTGCGGCGAAGCCGGTGAAGGCCCGCTGTGGGTATTCGCCTATGGGTCGCTGATCTGGAAGCCGGTCTTCGAATCCGTCGAGCACCAGCGCGCTTCCGCCTATGGCTGGCATCGGTCTTTCTGCCTGGATCTGGTGCGCTGGAGGGGCAGCGCCGGGCAGCCGGGGCTGATGATGGCGCTCGAACGCGGCGGGCGCTGCGATGGCGTGATCTACCGGCTGCCCGATGGCGAGAAGCCGGCCCAGATCGAGAGGCTGCTGCGGCGCGAGATCGACGATCACGAGAGCGTCAGTTCGGTGAGGTGGGTTCCGGTGCGCACGGCACGGGGATCGCTGCGGGCGCTGGGCTTCTGGGTCGGAGTGTCCGGACGAGGCACGTCGCTCCGGCAGCCGCTGGAAAGGGTAGCGCAGATACTGGCACGCGCGTGCGGCCATGTCGGCTCCGGGGCGGAGTATCTCTACAACACTGTCAGCCACCTCGAGATTTTCGGCATCCACGACCGCAATCTGTGGCGGCTGCAGGAACTGGTCGCTGATCAGATCAGGTCGATCCATGGCCATGCGATGATCAGGGGTGAACCATCGTCGTTGGAGGCTGCGGCCTTAACATGAGTAAGAATCTCAAGTTTTATGCAAGCAATACAGGGACTTGGCCGAAAATTGACCAATTGATAAAAAAATAAAACGTGCTAGCCTTCCCCAAAATGAAAACAAAAGGGGAAACTGGAATGGCGACTGGTCATTTCATCGAGGGCATCGCCGGCGGCCGGCTGTCCACCGAGCAATATGCCGACAATTTTTCCGACCTGCACCCGCCGCTCGATCAACATGAAGCGCTGGTCGAGGCCGATCGCTGCTATTTCTGCTACGATGCGCCATGCATGAATGCCTGCCCGACGTCGATCGACATCCCGCTGTTCATCCGGCAGATCGCGACCGGCAATCCGCTCGGATCGGCCAAGACCATCTTCGATCAGAACATCCTTGGCGGCATGTGCGCCCGGGTCTGCCCGACCGAGACGCTGTGCGAAGAGGTCTGCGTGCGCGAGGTCGCGGAAGGCAAGCCGGTGCAGATCGGCCGGCTGCAGCGCTATGCCACCGACGTCGCGATGGACGAGAACAAGCAGTTCTACACGCGTTCCGAACCGACCGGAAAGACGGTCGCCGTGGTGGGCGCCGGGCCGTCGGGGTTAGCTGCGGCACATCGCCTGGCCCGCCATGGTCATGACGTGACGATCCTCGAGGCGCGGCCGAAGGCTGGCGGTCTCAATGAATACGGTATTGCCGCCTATAAGAGTGTCGACAATTTTGCCCAGGCCGAAGTCGACTACGTGACTTCCATCGGCGGCATCGACATCCAGAACGGAAAGGCGCTCGGCCGCGACTTCCAACTGTCCGACCTGATCCGCAACTACGATGCGGTATTCCTGGGCCTGGGGCTCGGCGGCGTCAATGCGCTGCGCGCCGAGGGCGAGGAGGCTGACGGCGTCGCCAACGCCGTCGAGTTCATCGCGGAACTCAGGCAGGCGAGCGATCTTTCGAGCCTGCCGGTCGGCCGGCGCGTCGTCGTCATCGGCGGCGGCATGACCGCAATCGACGCCGCGGTGCAGTCGAAGCTGCTCGGCGCCGAAGAAGTGACTGTCTGCTACCGGCGCGGTCAGGAGCACATGAACGCCTCCGGCTTCGAACAGGATCTGGCCGCCGCCAACGGGGTCACCATCCGACACTGGCTGCAGCCGAAGCGCGTCATTGCCGAGAACGGCAAAGTGTCGGCGATCGAACTCGAATACACCGCCATGAATGGCGACAAGCTGGCCGGCACGGGCCAAACGCTGAGGCTCAACGCCGACCAGGTGTTCAAGGCGATCGGCCAGAGCTTCGTGCCGGCTCAACTCAACGGCAGCGGCGAGCAGATCGAGCTTGAGGGCGGACGCATCAAGGTCGATGCCGAAGGCCGCACCTCGCTGGCGAAGGTATGGGCCGGCGGCGACTGCATCTTCGGCGGTGACGACCTGACGGTTTCGGCCGTGGCACAAGGCCGCGACGCCGCCGAATCCATCCACCGGGCACTGACCTCTAACGGGAGGGCATGAGCATGGCAGACATCCGCAACAACTTCGTCGGCATCAAGTCGCCCAACCCGTTCTGGCTGGCATCCGCACCGCCGACGGATAAGGCCTACAATGTGGAGCGCGCCTTCAAGGCGGGCTGGGGCGGCGTGGTGTGGAAGACGCTTGGTGAAGAGGGGCCGCCCGTCGTCAACGTCAACGGTCCGCGCTATGGCGCGATCTGGGGCGCCGATCGGCGCCTGCTCGGCTTCAACAACATCGAGTTGATCACCGACCGAGAGCTGCAGACCAATCTGCGCGAGATCAAGCAGATCAAGAAGGACTGGCCGGACCGCGCGGTGGTCGTTTCGCTGATGGTGCCATGCGTGGAGGAGAGCTGGAAGGCGATCCTGCCGGTGGTCGAGGAAACCGGCGCCGACGGCATCGAGCTCAATTTCGGCTGTCCGCACGGCATGTCGGAGCGTGGCATGGGCTCGGCGGTGGGCCAGGTGCCGGAATATATCGAGATGGTGGTACGCTGGTGCAAGGCAAACACCCGCATGCCCGTCATCACCAAGCTGACACCCAACATCACCGATATCCGCAAGCCGGCGCGAGCGGCACACGCAGGTGGAACGGATGCCGTGTCGCTGATCAACACCATCAATTCGATCACCGGCGTCGATCTCGACAGTTTTGCACCACAGCCGACCATCGACGGCAAGGGTTCGCATGGCGGCTATTGCGGTCCCGCGGTGAAGCCGATCGCCATGAACATGGTGGCCGAGATCGCGCGTGATCCGGAAACGCGCGGCCTGCCGATCTCTGGCATCGGCGGCATCACCACCTGGCGCGATGCGGCCGAGTTCATGGCGCTCGGCGCCGGCAATGTGCAGGTCTGCACCGCGGCGATGACCTATGGCTTCAAGATCGTGCAGGAGATGATCGCCGGGCTGGAGAACTGGATGGACGAGAAGGGCCATCCCTCGCTCAACGAAATCATCGGTCGCGCCACGCCCAACGTCACGGACTGGCAGTATCTCAACCTGAACTATGTCGCCAAGGCGCATATCGACCAGGACGCCTGCATCAAGTGCGGCCGCTGCCACATCGCCTGCGAGGATACTTCGCACCAGGCCATCACCAGCATGGTGGACGGTAAGCGGCATTTCGAGGTGATCGAGGCCGAATGCGTCGGCTGCAATCTCTGCGTCAATGTCTGCCCGGTGGAAGGCTGCATCACCATGGAGCCCCTAGCCGCCGGGGTGGTAGACCAGCGCACCGGCAAGCCGGTGTCACCGATCTACGCCAACTGGACGACGCACCCGAACAACCCGATGGCCAAGGTGGCCGCGGAATAGCGACACGCGGTCGAGCGAAACAGCGGCGCCTTCGGGCGCCGTTTTTGTCTCTCCTATTGCAGATAAGGATTATCCATGATAAAGCTTATCCATGAATAGGAGCGGCAGGCCATGAAACTCGGGGAAGGCGTCGAAGCGGCGATCCACTGCGCCGCCACACTTGCCGGCGTCAAAGGCAACAGCACCATATCGGGCGCCGCCCTGGCGGAAGCCTTCGGATTGTCGCCGAGCTATCTGTTGAAGCATCTCAATCAGCTTACGACTGCTCGTATCCTGGAATCGGTGCCGGGACCTGCCGGCGGCTACCGCCTGGCGCGGCCGGCCGAGCGCATCACGCTGCTAGACATCGTGCTCGCGGTCGAAGGGCGCGACCCTGCCTTCCGATGCGGCGAGATCCGCCAGCGCGGCCCAGCAAAGCTCGACGCCTCGGCCTATGTGAAACCGTGCGGCATCAATGCCGCGATGCTGAAGGCCGAGCGCGCCTATCGCGCGGCGCTGGCCGAAGCGAAGCTTTCCAACATCGTTGCCGATTTCATGAGCGATGCCGATCCCCGTTCGGTCGCTGCAAGCTGCGCTTTCGTCGAGCGACACCAGCGGCCGCAGAAATCGGGCCAAAAATTTCAACCAAGCAAAGTGTGAAGGGTAAGGTCATGAAACAGAGACTGCAGTTCTACGCGAAGGCGCCGGAGCTCATGAAGGCGGTGTCGGCGCTCAACAAGGCTGTCGACGAATGCGGGCTGGAGAAAAGCTTGCTGCATCTGGTCAAGCTCAGGGCCTCGCAGATCAATGGCTGCTCCTACTGCGTCGAGATGCACAGCCGTGAGGCGAGGCACGACGGCGAGACCGAGACGCGGCTCTATCTGGTGGCGGCCTGGAAGGAATCGCCGCTGTTTTCCGAGCGCGAGCGCGCCGCGTTTGCCTGGACCGAGGCCGTCACCCTGATCGCCAATAACGGCGTGTCGGACGAACTCTATGCCCGGACGCTCGAACACTTCTCGGAAGAGGAACTGGTCAAGCTGTCCGTCGCGCTTGGCATGATCAACACCTGGAACCGGCTTTGCGTCCCGTTCCATGCCATCCATCCGATGCCGGCTGCCAAGGCTGCTTGATCGGGTCGGCCAGCGCGCGGACGAAAGATCCGCGCGCCCTCGTCGTTCACGCGTTAAAGCGCAGGCCGCCGTCGCAGGTCAGCACCTGGCCGGTGACAAAGCCGTTGGAGACCAGGAAAGCTATTGCCGAAGCGACATCCTCGGCACGACCGATACGACCGACCGGCGTCTTGCCGGCATATTCGGCAAAAACCGCCTGCCGCTGCTCGCCCGGCAGAAAGTCCCACCAGGGCGTGTCGATGACCCCCGGCGCGACGACGTTGACGCGCAGCGGCTTCAGTTCGACCGCGAGGATCGGCGCCACGGTCAAGAGCATGCCGTTGACGGCGCCGATGCCAGCGATGCCAGGCATCGCGAGCTGGGCCGAGACCGCCGAAATGAACGTGACCGATCCGGCTCTGTTCAAAGTCGGCAAGGCGGCCTGCAGGCAGAATAGTTGCGGGCGGATCTTTTCGTCGACGCCGCTGCCGATGTCGGCAAGGTCGAGGGTTGCGAACGGCCCAAGCCCTTTGCCGCCACTCGCCGCGAGAACGAGATGATCGAACGGCCCCAGGCGTTCGAAGAACGACCGTACCTCGTCCGGCTTGCTCGCATCGAAAGCGGCCTTGCCGACCGTGCAGCCGAGGCTCTCCCAGGCGCTCTTCAGTTTCTCCTCATTGCGGCCGGTGATCGTGACTTTCATCGTCGGACTGGCCAAGTGTTTGGCGGTGGCAAGGCCGATGCCGGACGAGCCGCCTATGATCACGCAGTGTTCGGTGTTCATGAGTGCTGTTCCCTGGAGGTCGAGGACGCAGGTCCGATCAATTCGAGGCTCAAGGTCCGCAACCGATGGCGTGCCCTTTCGTCATAGGCCTGGGGATCGGCGCGCGATTCCCGCTGGCCGTCGAAATAGAGGCCGCTGCGCACTTCGAGTGCCGACGAAGCCACGAGGTTGACGATGGCGTCGGCGCCAGTCTCGACCGAGTTCCAAGGTTCGACGCCCGCCTGCCTGACCATGGTGGTATCCATGTAGCTTGCCGGATGCAGCGCGTTGGCCTTGACGCCAGTGCCTTTGAGCTGTTCGGCCAAATCAATGGTGAACAGGATCTGCGCCAGCTTGCTCTGGCAGTAAGCGCGCACGCCACTGTAGCCGTGGGTCAGCATGACATCATCGAAGTCGATCGCCTGCTGGCCAGCTGACGCGACGTTGACGATGCGCGCATGCGCGCTTGCCTTGAGCAAGGGCAGCAATTGCGATGTCAGCAGGAAGCCTGCGAGATAGTTGACGGCGAAGCGCAGCTCATAGCCGTCGGCGCTGACCTGCCTTTTCGCATCCTGGCCGCCGGTGCCGACGCCGGCATTGTTGATCAAGATGTCGAGCCGGTCGGTGCGGGCGCGCACGGCATCGGCAAGATGGTGCACTTCGGCCAGTGAGGCGAGGTCGGCCGTGAGAAATTCGGCCTTACCACCTCTTGCCTCGATGGCGGCCACCGTCGCCCTGCCTCGGTCTTGGTCGCGGCCGTGCACCAGCACGCGCGCGCCGGCGGCACCCAGCTTTTCGGCGACGACACGGCCGACGCCGTCGGTCGAGCCGGTGACCAGAACGGTCTTGTCCTTGAGTTCCATGATCAGAGCCTCCTTACACTTGCTCTGAGCGAAAGATGGGGCGCTGGGCGCACCGCAAACAGTTCAAACTTTATCCTGGTATCGATACTGCTATAATAGAGGCATGGATGCCGTGAGCCATTCCGCTGAGGACAGTCGCCGCCGCGAGCTTGGCGCTTTCCTGCGCTCGCGCCGCGAAAGGCTGTCGCCGGCGGACTTAGGTCTCGCGACTGGCGGCAGACGCCGCACGCCCGGGCTGAGGCGCGAGGAGGTGGCGATGATCGCCGGTGTCGGCACGACCTGGTACACCTGGCTCGAGCAGGGCAGAGACGTGCGGCCTTCGGTCGAGGTGCTTTCGGCGCTCTCGGAGGCGTTGCGTCTCGATGGCGTCGAGAAGCGGCATCTGTTCATCCTTGCCGGCCGCCAGCAGCCACAGCGTCGCGTGACTGTGCCCGAAAAGGTCGACGGCACGCTGTTGCATATGTTGCAGAGCCTGGTCCTGCAGCCGGCCTATGTGGTTGGTCGGCGCTGGGACTTGCTGGCCTGGAATCGAGCGGCTGCGGCTGTGTTCGGCGACTATGAGCTGCTGGAGGGCGATGCCCGCAACATCGTCCATCTGGTGTTCACCAGCCCGCATCACCGCCGGCTGCTGGTCGACTGGGAAGAACTCGCCCGCGTTGTGCTCGCTTCGTTTCGCGCTGAGAGCGCCAAATATGTCGGCGATCCAGACTTCGACCGGCTGATCGCGCTCATGATGCGCTCAAGCCCGGAGTTCCGGGATTGGTGGCCAAGGCGAGATGTGGCGCGAAGACTGGCGGGGGTGAAGCATGTCCGCCATCCCACGGCCGGCGCGATGGCCTTCGAACATATGAGCCTTTCGATCGACGATGGTTCGGACATGCGGCTGATCGTCTATACGCCGCTCGCCGAGCACAACTCGATCGCCAAGCTCAAGAAGTTGCTGGAGGGGCTTCCGAGCGAACGCCGCAGCGCGTGAGTTGGTTGGTGACAGGCCCATCGGCTTCGTCATCCACGGGCAGAGCGGGAGCGAAGCGGACGCGGAGACCCGAGGATCCGTTCCGTTACCTTAGCCGTGGGATGCAGCGATGCAGAATTCTGCACGGTAGCGGAGCTCCGAGGGCACGGAATGGATCCTCGGGTCTGCGCTGCGTCGCTACGCTCCTTACTCCGCCCGTGGATGACGAAATGACGAGGGCCTCGGCTAATTTGCACGAATAGCAACAGCCAAGCGACGAGGACGTCCGCTAATCCTTCGGCTTCAGCCCATCCAGGAACAACTGCTCCAGGAACCGTGCGGCATCCTCGAAGCGGCCGTCGCCGCCGCGGTCGGGGCCGAGCACGGCGCGCACCTGGACGTCGAAATCGGCATAGTGCTGGGTCGTTGCCCAGATCGAGAAGATCAGGTGCCACGGGTCGGTGCGGGCGATCTTGCCGGCGCGCATCCAGCTCTTGATGAGGGCGGCCTTCTCGTCGACCAGCGTCTTCAGTTCGCCCTCCAGCATCGGCATGATGCGTGGGGCGCCCTGCAGGATCTCGTTGGCGAAGAGCCGGCTTTCGCGCGGGAAGTCGCGCGCCATCTCGAGCTTGCGCCGGATGTAGCTCCTGAGCTCGGTCATCGGATCGCCGATGTCGTCGAGTTCCTTGAGCGGCGCCAGCCAGGTGTCCAGCAGGCGCTGCATCAAGGTCTCGTGAATGTCTTCCTTGCGCCGGAAATAATAGAGAAGGTTCGGCTTCGACATGCCGGCGGCCTCGGCGATCTGGTCGATGGTCGAGCCGCGAAAACCGTTGGTGGAGAAGACTTCCAGCGCGGCTTCCAGGATAAGTTCACGCTTTTCCTGCTGGATACGGGTGCGACGGGGAGTTGAACCTTCCATCGTGTCCGTCACCCTTGCCGGCCGCCGGCCTGCAGGCGATCTGGACCAATTCTCTGGACCAGTTTTTCCTTGACCTGTGGAACGCCCTTCCGATGCCCCATTTCCGCTAGTAATCCCTTGACCGCCGACAGGGCGGTGCTAACGTTTGTCCAATCGGTCAAAATTTGCGTAGCACGAAAACGACGCGAAGACCAAGTGCTGGGAAGACCAAGCGTTAGCCGCACCGAAACAGGTTACAAGGGGAAGTCTTGGTCATGTCCAACCGGCTGAAAGTCACGCCGAACGATCTCAGCGCATTCTGGATGCCGTTCACGGCAAACCGGCAGTTCAAGCAGGCGCCGCGCATGTTCGTGTCCGCCAAGGACATGCACTACACCACCAGCGACGGCCGCAAGGTGCTCGACGGCACTGCCGGGCTGTGGTGCGTCAATGCCGGCCACTGCCGGCCGAAGATCACGGAGGCGATCCAGCAGCAGGCGGCCGAGCTCGACTATGCGCCGGCCTTCCAGATGGGCCATCCGATTGTGTTCGAGCTGGCGAACCGCCTGGTCGATATCGCGCCGCGGGGCATGGACCACGTGTTCTTCACCAATTCCGGCTCGGAATCGGTCGATACGGCGCTGAAGATGGCGATCGCCTATCACCGCGCCCGTGGCGAGGGCTCGCGCACCCGGCTGATCGGTCGCGAGCGCGGTTATCACGGCGTCAATTTCGGCGGCATCTCGGTCGGCGGCATCGTCACCAACCGCAAGATGTTCGGGACGCTGCTCGGCGGCGTCGATCATCTGCCGCACACGCATTTGCCCGAAAAGAACGCCTTCTCCAAGGGCGTTCCGGAGCATGGCGCCGAACTGGCCAACGAGCTGGAGCGGCTCGTCGCGCTGCACGACGCCTCGACCATCGCTGCCGTAATCGTCGAGCCGGTCGCAGGCTCGACCGGCGTCATCCTGCCGCCGAAGGGCTATCTGCAGAAGCTCCGCGAAATCTGCACCAAGCACGGCATCCTGTTGATCTTCGACGAGGTCATCACCGGTTTCGGCCGTCTCGGAACGCCGTTTGCGGCGGACTATTTCGGCGTCACGCCCGATATCATGACCACGGCCAAGGGCGTCTCCAACGGCGTCATCCCGATGGGCGCGGTGTTCGTCAAGAAGGAGATCCACGACACCTTCATGACCGGCCCGGAGCATATGATCGAGTTCTTCCACGGCTATACCTATTCGGGCAATCCGATCGCCTGCGCCGCCGCGCTCGGCACTTTAGACACCTATAGGGACGAGGGCCTGCTCGCCCGCGGCGAGGAGTTGGCGCCCTATTGGGAGGATGCGCTGCATTCGCTGAAGGGCGAGCCGCACGTCATCGACATCCGCAACATCGGGCTGATCGGTGCGATCGAGCTGGCGCCGATCGCCGGCAGCCCGACCAAGCGCGCCTTCTCGGCCTTCGTCAAGGCGTTCGAACGTGGCGCGCTGATCCGCACCACCGGCGACATCATCGCTTTGTCGCCGCCGCTGATCATCACCAAGGGCCAGATCAACGAACTGATCGACCATGTGAGGGACGTGCTGAGGTCGATAGACTAATCTGCTTCGACCAACCGGGTGGCGTCGGGAACCGCCGCCCGGTTGGACATTGAAATGAGAGGACTTGGAATGGCCGCCCCCGGCGAGAATCTGCGAATCAATTCAGACCGTTTGTGGGATTCCATCATGGAGATGGCGAAGATCGGCCCCGGCATTGCCGGCGGCAACAATCGCCAGACACTGACCGATTCCGACAGAGAAGGCAGAGCGCTGTTCAAGTCCTGGTGCGACGAGGCCGGGCTCGCGATGGGCGTGGACCAGATGGGTACCATGTTCATGACGCGCGCCGGCACCGATCCGGACGCGCTGCCCGTCTATGTCGGCTCTCATCTCGATACGCAGCCGACCGGCGGCAAATATGACGGCGTGCTCGGCGTGCTTTCGGGCCTCGAGGTCGTGCGCTCGCTCAACGATCTCGGCATCAAGACCAAGCATCCGATCGTCGTCACCAATTGGACGAACGAGGAGGGGGCGCGTTTCGCGCCGGCCATGCTCGCCTCAGGGGTGTTCGCGGGTGTCCACACGCTCGACTACGCCTATGGCCGCAAGGATCTCGACGGCGCGACCTTCGGCGACGAGTTGAAGCGGATCGGCTGGGTGGGCGACGAAGAGGTCGGCGCGCGCAAGATGCACGCCTATTTCGAATATCATATCGAGCAGGGCCCGATTCTCGAGGCCGAGAACAAGCAGATCGGCGTGGTGACACACTGCCAGGGCCTGTGGTGGCTCGAATTCACGCTGACCGGCAGGGAAGCGCATACCGGCTCGACGCCGATGAACATGCGCGTCAACGCCGGGCTCGCCATGGCGCGCATCCTGGAAATGGTGCAGACGGTCGCCATGGAAAACCAGCCTGGCGCCGTCGGCGGGGTGGGCCAAGTGAAGTTCTCGCCCAATTCGCGCAACGTGCTGCCAGGCACGGTGATCTTCACCGTCGACATCCGTTCGCCGAACCAGGCCAAGCTCGACAGCATGCGCGCCCGCATCGAGCAGGAGGCGCCGAAGATCTGCGAGCCGCTCGGGGTGAAATGCTCGGTCGAGGCGGTGGGCCATTTCGATCCCGTGACCTTCGATCCGACCCTGGTCGGCCGCGTGCGCACGGCCACCGAAAAGCTGGGCTACAGCCATATGAACATCATTTCCGGCGCTGGCCACGACGCATGCTGGGCGGCCAAGGTCGCGCCGGCGACCATGGTGATGTGCCCCTGCGTCGGCGGTCTCAGCCACAACGAGGCCGAGGACATCTCCAAGGAATGGGCTGCGGCGGGCGCCGACGTGCTGTTCCACGCGGTGGTCGAGACGGCGGGGATCGTGGAGTGACGGTTCGGCGCTGTACCCCCACCCCTAACCCCTCCCCACAAGGGGGAGGGGAATTGGCATCGTCCTCGCTTTTCCTTGTTGCGCAGAGCTTTGATGACTGGGCTATGACAGCGCGACGCCTAGCCTCCCTCCCCCTTGTGGGGAGGGATTGAGGGTGGGGGTACTCGCCTTGGCACCGACCGCGATCGATCCCGTCGCCATCAAGCGTGCACGGGCGCTGCGTCGGGCCATACAGACTTTGTCCTGCACGAGAAGGGCGTGGTCGTCGAGGTTGATGGAGAGCATCATTTTACGCCGGAGCGGATGGACAGAGACCGAACGCGCGATGCATGGCATGGCCGGCAGGGCTATCGTGTGCTCAGGTTTTCGACCGGCGAGTTGGCGGGCTCCTTTGACGGCTGCGTGGAAGAGATATTGCGGCAAGTTGGAGTGATGTAGCGTCAGTCCAGGCCAACTCTCGGATGATTTGAGAACAGCCGAAGCGCTCAAAAGAAGTGCAGAAGAAGGGAACAAGAGAATGACCAAAGTCATCAAGAACGGCACCATCGTCACCGCCGACCGCACGTGGAAGGCCGATGTGGTGTTCAGCCACGGCAAGATCATCGCCATCGGCTCCGACCTGCATGGCGACCATGAGTTCGATGCCACCGGCTGCTATGTCATGCCGGGCGGGATCGATCCGCACACCCATCTCGAAATGCCGTTCATGGGCACGTATTCGGCCGACGATTTCGAATCCGGCACACGGGCAGCGCTTTCCGGCGGCACCACCATGGTGGTCGATTTCTGTCTGCCGGCGCCGCAGCAGTCGCTGCTCGAAGCCTTGCAGATGTGGGACAACAAGACTTCGAAGGCGGCTTGCGACTATTCCTTCCACATGGCGATCACCTGGTGGGGCAAGCAGGTGTTCGACGAGATGGCAACCGTCGTCGATCGGGGCATCACCTCGTTCAAGCACTTCATGGCCTACAAGGGCGCGCTGATGGTCGACGACGACGAGATGTATGCGTCGTTCCAGCGCTGCGCCGATCTTGGGGCGCTGCCGCTGGTCCATGCCGAAAACGGCGACGTGGTCGCCGCACTGTCGCAAAAACTGCTCGCTGCCGGCAACAACGGTCCCGAGGGCCACGCCTATTCGCGCCCGCCGGAAGTGGAAGGCGAGGCCACCAATCGCGCCATCATGATCGCCGACATGGCAGGCGTGCCGCTCTATGTCGTGCATGTCTCCTGCGAACAGAGCCACGAGGCGATCCGCCGCGCGCGCCAGAAGGGCATGCGGGTGTTCGGCGAGCCGCTGATCCAGCACCTGACGCTCGACGAGAGCGAATATTTCAACAAGGACTGGGATCACGCGGCGCGCCGCGTGATGAGCCCGCCCTTCCGCAGCAAGTGGCATCAGGATTCGCTTTGGGCGGGCCTGCAGGCCGGCTCGCTGCAGGTGGTGGCCACCGACCACTGCTCCTTCACCACCAAGCAGAAGCGCAACGGCATCGGCGACTTCACCAAGATCCCGAACGGCACGGGCGGTCTCGAGGATCGCTTGCCTATCCTGTGGACCACAGGCGTCAACACCGGGCGGCTGACGATGAACGAGTTCGTCGCGGTGACGTCGACCAACATCGCCAAGATCCTCAATATGTATCCGAAGAAGGGCGCGATCGTCGAAGGTGCGGACGCCGACATCGTGGTCTGGGATCCGAAGCGCAAGAAGACGATCTCTGCCAACAAGCAACAGTCGGTGATCGACTACAATGTGTTCGAGGGTTTCGAGGTGACGGGGCTGCCGCGCTTCGTCTTCTCGCGCGGCGAACTGTCGATCGAAGAGGCGGACATCAAAGCCAAGATCGGCCATGGCGAGTTCGTCGCCCGCGAGCCGAACGCGGCGGTCAACCGGGCGCTGTCGACCTGGAAGGACATCACCGCTCCGCGCAAGGTGGAGCGTTCAGGCATTCCGGCGACCGGAGTTTGAGCGTGCGCGCTATTTTTCTCGCAATCGCGGCGGCCGCGCTGGCCGGAGGCTCGGCCGTTGCCGCCGGCATCGACCTCAGCAAGCCTTATGGCGACAAGTATGGCTGCATCAACAGAAACGGCCAGGAAGTCGCCGCCGATCGGATGCTGCTTCTGACCGACAAGGAGCTGATCACGGCCGCCAGCGCCTGCACCTTCAGCGACAGCCAAGCGCAGGCCGACGGATCGCTAGTGGTGACGGCAAAATGCGAGGCGGAAGGCGAAGAGGGGCAGTCGCCGATAAAGTTCATCATCAAGCGCAGCAAGAAGAATGCCAAGAAGCTGGTGATCGCCGGCGAGGACGGTAACGTGATGGGCGAAGTCTCGCGGTGCAAATGACGCTTGGAGTTTTTCCCTCGATTCCGAAGCGAGACAGCATTTGTGGGACGCCAAGCGATTCCGTTTGGCTGCAAAATGCCTTGTCTCTTGCCGCAATTCCCGACGGAAAACCGTGTCACACTTTTCCTGGAATTGCTCTAGGCAACCAGCGCATCCAGTTCCGGCAGCAGGACGACGCTTTCCTGCTCGTTGGGATCGGTGCGGGCAATGACCGCCGAAGACGGCGCGCCGCTGAGATTGGCCGGCAGGTGCGGCACGCCTGCCGGAATGTAGAAGAGGTCGCCGGCCTTGACGACGGTATGGTGCTCGAGCCGGTCGCCATACCAGGTATGGACCTCGCCCGAGAGCACATAGATCGCCGTCTCGTGGTTGTCATGCATATGGGCCTTGGCGCGGGCGCCGGGCGGCATGGTGAGCAGATGCATGCAGATGCCGGAAGAGCCGACGGTCTCGGCGGCGATACCGGCGAAATAGCTCAGCCCCTGCTTGCCTTCATAAGTGCTATCAGGGCGAATAACATGACAAGTGGGTGCTGGCGACATCGGCATGGCTCCGGGCGGCGTCGATCGAGTGGGATTGGACAAGGGGAAAGCAACATCAGGGCAAATGCAATCGGATTCCAGCCGGCGCGGCAGCGGCTGCGACAGGCGGACCGCAGCCAATGACCGCACAGTCGCCAGCCGCCGTCTTGGCAAGCAAGCTCGGCCTCACCTTTCAGACCAATGACGGTCCGGTGCAGGCGCTGACCGATGTCGACCTCAGCATCGGCAAGGGCGAGTTCGTGTCGTTCATCGGCCCGTCCGGCTGCGGCAAGACCACCTTGCTGCGCGTCATCGCCGACCTGGAAAAGCCGACCTCGGGTGCGATCTCGGTCAACGGCATGTCGCCGGAGCAGGCGCGCGAGAAACGCGCCTATGGCTATGTCTTTCAGGCCGCAGCCCTTTTTCCCTGGCGCACGATCGAGCGCAACGTGGCGCTGCCGCTCGAGATCATCGGCCTCAGCAGTGCCGAGCAGGCGCAGCGCATCAAGCGCACGCTGGAAATGGTCAACCTGTCCGGCTTCGAGAAGAAGTATCCCTGGCAGCTTTCCGGCGGCATGCAGCAGCGCGCCTCGATCGCGCGTGCGCTCGCCTTCGACGCCGATCTTCTGTTGATGGACGAGCCGTTCGGCGCGCTCGACGAAATCGTGCGCGATCATTTGAACAAACAGCTTCTGGAACTCTGGGATTCGACCAACAAGACGATCTGCTTCGTCACCCACTCGATCCCCGAAGCGGTCTATCTTTCGACGCGCATCGTCGTCATGTCGCCGCGTCCCGGCCGCGTCACCGACATCATCGAATCGACCTTGCCGAGGAAGCGTCCGCTCCACATCCGCGAGACGCCGGAATTCCTGGCGATCGCCGCGCGCGTGCGCGATGGTTTGCGGGCAGGGCACAGCTATGAGGATTGAGGGGGTGGGAGATGAGGACCGGCCCAACCGCGCCTTCCGTCATCCTAGGATCTGCGCCGCGTCGCTTCGCTCCTTGCTTCACCCTAGGATGACGAAGAACAGCAACGTTGCAGCACCCCAGACGATGGCGCCCGGCCTTCGCTTCGCTCCGGCCACTCTCTCCCCGCGGGAGAGAGGAGAAGGGGAGCGCTGATGGATAGCTTCCGCTCCAAGATCGTCCCCGTAACCACCATCCTCGCCGGCCTGGTGGTGGTCTGGTACGTCTTTGCCGTCATCCTCAACACGCCGTTCCAACGCGACCTCGACCAACGCGCCAACCAGAACCCTGGCACGATCGAATTTATCGGCAAGACGCTGTCGCAGCCGAAGCCGACGCTGCCAGCGCCGCATCAGGTGGCGGTGAATTTCTTCGAGAATACCTTCCTGCGCAGCGTCACCTCGAACCGGAGCCTCGTCTACAACGCCTGGGTGACGCTGTCCTCGACGCTGCTCGGCTTTGCCTTCGGCACGGCGCTTGGCATCATCATCGCGGTCGGCATCGTCCATGTGGCCTCGCTCGATCGCAGCCTGATGCCGTGGATCATCGCCTCGCAGACCATCCCGATCCTGGCGGTGGCGCCGATGATCATCGTGGTGCTGGCGGCGATCGGGATCACGGGCCTGATCCCCAAGGCGCTGATCTCGACCTATCTGTCGTTCTTCCCCGTCGCCGTCGGCATGGTGAAGGGCCTGCGCTCGCCCGAGCTCATGCATCTCGACCTGATGCATACCTATAATGCCAGCCGCTCGCAGATCTTCTGGAAGCTCAGGGTCCCGGCATCGGTGCCGTTCCTGTTCACCTCGATGAAGGTCGCGGTGGCGGCGAGCCTGGTCGGCGCCATCGTCGGCGAACTGCCGACCGGGGCCGTCGCCGGCATCGGCGCCAAGCTGCTCTCCGGTGCCTATTACAGCCAGTCGATCGACATCTGGTCGGCACTCGTGGCCGGCTCCATCGTGGCGGCGCTGCTGGTCACCGTGGTCGGCATTGCCGGGCGCCTGGTCGACCGCGCTATGGGCGGGAGGCCGGCATGAATTGGCTAAGACCCTCCTGGCAACCGGTGCTGGCGGTGATGCTCTGCCTGGCTGCGCTGGCGCTTGGCCCGATGTCGAGCCCGGAAGCCGCGGCGCTGGCACAACCCTCCGCCACCGTCGCACCCCCCTATCTCGAGACAAAGGGGCTCATTCTCGGCCTGCTGCTGATCGCGGCAGCCGTCTCGATGACGCGGCTGCCGCCCATCTTCGAGGCTGTCGTGCTGTTCGTCGGCGCGCATCTCGCGGCGTGGCTACTGATCGCCGGAATAGGCGGGTTCGAAGGGACGGCACTGGCGCCGTATTTCCTCCTCCTTGCTGCTGCGTGGCTTCTCGGATGGCGCTGCGTGGCGGTGCTGTCTTCTCTGCGTCCCGTGGCCAACTGGGCTCGGACGGCGCTGCGGCTGATCATTCCGGCGATTTTCGGCGCCTGGATTTTGATCATCTGGGAGGCGGTGACGCGCGGCGCCGGCATCCCCTTCATCCTGCTGCCGCCGCCAAGCGCCATCGGCGCCCGCATCGCCAATTCGCTGCCGGTGCTTGCTGCCGATGTGCAGCAGACCATCTTCAAGGCGGTGATCTTCGGCTATATCGCCGGCAGCGGCGCCGGCTTTCTTGCGGCTATCGCCGCGGACCGCGTGCCGTTCCTCAGGCGCGGCCTGCTGCCGATCGGCAACATGGTGTCGGCGCTGCCGATCATCGGCGTCGCGCCGATCATGGTCATGTGGTTCGGCTTCGGCTGGGAGTCCAAGGCGGCGGTGGTCATCATCATGACCTTCTTCCCGATGCTGGTGAACACGGTCGCCGGGCTTGCCGCGTCCAGCCACATGGAGCGCGACCTGATGCGCACCTATGCTTCGGGATACTGGCCGACACTGATCAAGCTCAGGCTGCCTGCGGCGGCGCCCTTCATCTTCAACGCGCTGAAGATCAACTCGACGCTGGCGCTGATCGGCGCCATCGTCGCGGAGTTCTTCGGCACGCCGGTTGTCGGCATGGGCTTCCGCATTTCGACGGAAGTCGGGCGGATGAACATCGACATGGTCTGGGCCGAAATCGCGGTTGCAGCACTTGCGGGTTCGGTCTTTTATGGCGTGGTCGCTCTCGCCGAGAGAGCCGTCACGTTTTGGCATCCCTCTGTCCGTGGTGGATAGGGGCGGTGGGTTCAAGGGTGCTAACCTCAGAGGGTAAAAATATGAAAAGACTTGTAGTTTCTGCCTTGGCCGGCGCAATGTCGCTGGCCGCTTTCCAGGCGATGGCGGCCGACAAGGTGACGCTGCAGCTGAAGTGGGTCACGCAGGCCCAGTTCGCGGGCTATTATGTCGCCAAGGCCAAGGGGTTCTATGAAGCCGAGGGCCTGGACGTCGACATCAAGCCGGGTGGTCCCGACATCGCGCCCGAGCAGGTGATCGCCGGCGGCGGCGCCGACGTGATCGTCGACTGGATGGGCGGCGCGCTGGCCGCGCGCGAAAAGGGTGTGCCGCTCGTAAATATCGCTCAGCCGTTCAAGAAGGCCGGCATGGAACTGGTCTGCCCGAAAGACGGGCCGATCAAGACCGAAGCCGACTTCAAGGGCCATACGCTGGGCGTCTGGTTCTTCGGCAACGAGTATCCGTTCTATGCCTGGATGAACAAGCTCGGCCTCAAGACCGATGGCGGCAAGGATGGCGTCACGGTGCTTAAGCAGAGCTTCGACGTGCAGCCGCTGATCCAGAAGCAGGCAGACTGCATCTCGGTCATGACTTACAACGAGTACTGGCAGCTGATCGACGCCGGCTACAAGCCGGAACAACTCACCGTCTTCAACTACTCGGCAATGGGCAACGACCTGCTGGAGGACGGCCTCTACGCGCTCGAGACGAAGCTCAAGGATCCGGCCTTCGAGGACAAGATGGTGCGCTTCGTGCGCGCCTCGATGAAGGGCTGGAAATACGCCGTCGACAATTCGGATGAAGCGGCTGAGATCGTCATGGACAATGGCGGCCAGGACGAGAACCACCAGAAGCGCATGATGGGCGAAGTCGCCAAGCTGATCGACAACGCGGACGGCAAGCTCGATCCGGCGACCTATGAGCGCACCGCCAAGGCGCTGCTCGACCAGAAGATCATCGCCAAGGAGCCTTCCGGCGCTTACACGACGGCGATCACGGACAAGGCGATCAAGTAAGCCTACGGCAACGTCCTGTTGCTTGAGGACGAGACCTCTGGAAAGAGCGGTTCTGTAGAGCCGCTCTTTTTCTTTTTGCGCCATGTTGCCCCAAACCGCTGCGCAGTTCTGGGCGACATGCATCGGTGTCAGAGACGCCGTTCCTTTATGGTGTTCATGACGAAGCTGGTCTCGATCGAGGCGACGCATTTCAGCCGCGCGATCTTTTCCTTGATGAAGCGCTCGTATTGTTCGAGGCTTCCGGTGACCACCTTCAGCACATAGTCGCGCGAGCCGGTGACAAGGTGGCACTCCAGCACCTCTTCCCAGCCGCGGATCGCGTCCTCGAACATGACGATCTCGTCCTCATTTTGACGGCCGAGCCGGATGGTGGCGATGGCGACCATGCCCCAGCCGAAGGCGGCCGGATCGACCAGCGTGGTGTAGCCTCTGATGACGCCGGCTTCTTCCAGCCGCCGCACGCGTCTCAGGCAGGGCGATGGCGACAGACCGATCCGCTCGGCAAGCTCGTTGTTGGTGATGCGGGCGTCGGCTTGCAGTTCACGCAGGATCTTGCGGTCGAAGTCGTCGGCTATCTTCTGCGGCATTTTTGGCCTCTCCGGGCAATTGATTGCGGGAAGGCAGCCATACGAGCCCAAAAATAGCAAGGACTGCCTGATCTGGATGGCTTAAATTGCCGTGCGACACTCCTCGAAAAGCAGGAAAAAGCCCATGACCGCGCCGCGCCCTTCCAAAACCCACATTGGAAACCACAAGCTCCACCCGGAGACGCTGATGCTGAGCTACGGCTTCGATCCGCAGCTCTCGGAGGGCGCCGTCAAGCCGCCGGTGTTCCTCACCTCGACCTTCGTGTTCAAGTCGGCGGAAGAGGGACGCGATTTTTTCGACTACACCTCCGGCCGCAAGGAACCTCCGAGCGGCACGGCTTCCGGCCTGGTCTATTCGCGCTTCAACCATCCCAACAGCGAGATCGTCGAGGACCGGCTGGCGATCTTTGAAGGGACGGACGCCTGCATCCTGTTCTCGTCCGGCATGTCGGCGATCGCGACGACGCTGCTCGCCTATACTCGCCCGGGCGACGTCATCCTGCATTCGCAGCCACTTTATGGCGGCACCGAAACGCTTCTGACGCGCACGCTTTCCGGCTTCGGCATCAATGCTGTCGGCTTCGCGGACGGGGTCGACGAGGGGGCGGTGCGCGCCGCTGCCGACGCAGCCGTCAGCCAAGGCCGGGTGTCGGTCATCCTGATCGAGACGCCGTCAAACCCCACCAACAGCCTTGTCGACATCGAGCTGATGCGGAGGATCGCCGACGAGATCGGCGTCCGGCAAGGGGCGACGCCAATCATCGTGTGCGACAACACGCTGCTCGGGCCGGTGTTCCAGCGGCCGATCGAACACGGCGCGGATGTGTCCCTCTATTCGCTGACCAAATATGTCGGCGGTCATTCCGACCTGATCGCGGGTGCTGCCATGGGCAGCAAGGCGATAACCAAGCCGATCAAGGCGCTGCGCGGCGCAATCGGCACGCAGCTCGACCCGCATTCCTGCTGGATGCTCGGCCGCTCGCTCGAGACCTTGTCGATCCGCATGGAGCGAGCGAACGACAATGCGCGCCTTGTCGCCGAATTTCTGCGCGACCATCCCAAGGTCGAGAAGGTGCACTATCTACCCTTCGTGGGCGAGGACACACCCGCGGGTCGCACCTATCGGGCGCAGTGCAGTGGCGCCGGCTCGACCTTCTCTTTCGATATACGCGGCGGGCAGACGGCAGCCTTTGCCTTTCTCAACAGCCTGCAGATATTCAAGCTGGCGGTAAGCCTGGGCGGGACGGAATCGCTGGCCAGCCATCCGGCGGCCATGACCCATTCGGGTATTCCTTTCGACGTGCGCCAGCGCATCGGCGTGCTTGAGACCACGGTCAGGCTGTCGATCGGGGTCGAGCATCCCGACGATCTCATCGCCGACCTGGCGCAGGCGCTGGCACGCGTCTGAGCACCACTTTTTCGCGTCGGTGCGCGGCAGGGCGCTGCGCGCCGAGGTCGAACGGGGTGACGGCTCCTTTTTTCGTGGCGGCGGTAAAATATGCGTGTAGCGGGATACATCGCGGCGCCAAACCGTTCTCGTTGACGCATCCGCATGCCGGGGAGCCGCGGCGGCTGCGCCAGCCAAACGGAGGTCCTTCATGCGCATTCAGTTCTTGCCGATGCTCTCGGCGCTCGCCGTTTCGACCGCCTTCCTGCTCGCATCGCCGGCCATGGCCGAGACCGTGAAGTACACGGCCACGCTCGACGGCAGCCAGCAGAGCCCGCCAGTCACCACCAAGGGCAAGGGAACAGCCACGCTCACCTTCGACACCACCAGCAAGAAACTCAGCTGGAACGTCAAATATTCCGGTCTTAGCGGGCCGGCGGTCGCCGCTCATATCCACGGTCCGGCCGCGGCGGGTGAGAACGCTCCGCCCGTCATTCCGTTCAAGAAGCTGAAGAGCCCGATCAAGGGATCGGCGACGCTGACCGATGCGCAGGCGGCCGACCTCGAAGCCGGCAAATATTATGTCAACGTCCACACCGCCGCCAACAAGGATGGCGAGATCCGCGGGCAGATCGAGAAGGCCGCCGGATCGATGTAGCGGACTTTTTTGCGGGCAGGAACGAGGCAGCCGGCCCCCTCGTTCTTGCCGTCACGACTTATCGCGGATCTGCGTCAGCGTGCGGGTCGGCGTGATCGCTTCGGGATCGAGCCTGATCTCGACGATCGCCGGTTTGCCGCTGGCGCTGGCGCGTTCGAAGGCTGGCGCGAAGTCCTCGGTCTTCTCGACCGTCTCGCCATGGCCGCCATAAGCCCGGGCGAGGGCGGCGAAGTCCGGATTCTTGAGGTCGGTGGCGACGACCCGGCTCGGATACTCACGCTCCTGGTGCATGCGGATCGTGCCATAGATGCCGTTGTTGACGACGATGACTATGATCGCCAGGTCGTACTGGACGGCGGTTGCGAACTCCTGGCCGTTCATCAGGAAGCAGCCGTCGCCGGCAAAGGCGATGACCTCGCGATCCGGATGCAGCGCCTTGGCGGCGACCGCTGCCGGCGTGCCGTAGCCCATCGAGCCGGAGGTCGGCGCTGCCTGCGTGGCGAAGCGGCGGAAGCGGTGGAAGCGATGCACCCAGGTGGAGTAGTTGCCGGCGCCGTTGCATAGGATGGCGTCCTCGGGCAGCGCCTTTTCCAGATAGTTCATGATCGGGCCCATCTGTACGGCGCCGGGGCCGGTCTCCGGCGGCGTCGACCATTCGAGATAGTCGGCATGCGCTTTCGCCGTCTCGGCTGCCCATGATGGCGTACCGGCCGGCTTGCGCCTGGCGAAGGCCTCGACAAAGGCGGCGGGCGAGGCGTTGATCGCCAGCGTCGGCCGGTAGACACGGCCGAGTTCGCCAGCATCGGCATGGATGTGCACCAGCGCCTGGTCAGGATAGGGGCTTTTCAGCAGCGTGTAGTCGGAAGACGGCATCTCGCCCATGCGGCCGCCGATGAGCAGCACCAGATCGGCCTGTTTGATCGCCGCCGCCAGCTTTGGATTGATGCCGATGCCGACGTCGCCGGCATAGTTCGGATGAAGGTGGTCGAACAGCATCTGGCGGCGGAAGGAGCAGCCGACGGGCAGCGACCATGTCTCGGCGATTGTCTGGATCTGCGCCACCGCGTCAGCGTCCCAGCGCGTGCCGCCGAGGATGACGAACGGGCGCTTGGCCTGGCCAAGCAGTTTCTCCAGCGCATCGAGCTCGGCCTCGCCGGGACGCGTCTCCACCGGCATGTGGGCAAGTGCAGCCGGCGCTTCGACCTCGCTGGTCAGCATGTCCTCGGGCAACGAGACAACGACCGGGCCGGGACGGCCCGACGTCGCGACCGCGAAAGCGCGGGTGACGAATTCCAGGATGCGCGCAGCATCGTCGATCTCGACCACCCACTTGGCGATGTCGCCGAAGAAGCGCTTGTAGTCGACCTCCTGAAAGGCTTCGCGCTCCTTGGCGTGGCTGGCGACCTGGCCGATGAACAGGATGACCGGCACTGAATCCTGCATGGCGATGTGGATACCGGCCGAGGCGTTGGTGGCGCCGGGGCCGCGGGTGACGAAGCAGATGCCGGGCTTGCCGGTCAGCCGCCCCTGGCAGTCGGCCATCATCGCGGCGCCACCTTCCTGGCGGCAGACGATGGTGCGGATCGGCGAGTCATGCAGCGCGTCGAGCACCGCGAGGTAGGATTCACCGGGCACGCAGAAGATGCGGTCGGTGCCGTTCGCTTCAAGCGCCTCGACGATCAGTCGTCCGCCGGTCTTCATCGTCCTGACCTCTCCAATTCGGCAAGGATCTCTTGCGTGTGTTCGCCGAGGCGCGGCGAGGGGCGCTCGTAGACGAGCGGCGTGCCCGACATCACCATCGGCGCACGCACGGAAGGCAGAAGATTGCCATGGCCGTCGTCGAGGTCGAGCCGCATGCCACGCGCAATCGTCTGCGGGTCGTCGAACATCTGGCCGATGTTGTTGATCGGGCTCGCCGGTACGCCGGCGGCCTCGAGCTTCGCCAGCAGCGGATCGCGATCGACTGTCTTCAGCGTCTCGATGATCAGTTCGCGCAGCTTCGCGCGATTGGCGACGCGCGCGGGATTGGTGGCGAAATCCGGGTTGGCGGGCAGATCGTTGAGACCGACCGCGGCGCAGAACTTGCCGAACTGACCGTCGTTGCCGACGGCGAGGATGATGTGTCCGTCTCTAACCGGCAACACCTCGTAGGGCGCGATGTTCATATGGGCGTTGCCCATCTGAACCGGCGACTTGCCGGAAACCAGATAGTTGAGGTTCTGGTTGCCGAGCGCGGAGATCTGGCTGTCGAAAAGCGCCATGTCGATATGCTGGCCTTCTCCGGTCTTCTCGGCATGGCGCAGTGCAGCCTGAATGGCGATCACCGAATAAAGACCGGTGAACAGGTCGGAGATGGCGACGCCAGCCTTCTGCGGTTCGCGGCCGGCCTCGCCGGTGATCGACATCATGCCGGCCATGGCCTGGATGATGAAGTCGTAACCCGCGCGCGGCGCGTAAGGCCCGGTCTGGCCGAAGCCGGTGATCGAGCAATAGACAAGGCGCGGATTGATCGCCTTAAGGTTCTCATAATCCAGGCCATATTTTTTCAAGCCACCGAGCTTGAAGTTCTCGATCAGGACATCCGCCTCAGCGACGAGGCGGCGTAGCGTATCGGCACCTTCGGGCTTGGAGAAGTCGATGGCGATCGAACGCTTGCCGCGATTGCAGGAATGGTAATAGGCGGCCGACAGGTTCTCGCCATCGTGGCTCATGACGAAGGGCGGACCCCATTTGCGGGTGTCGTCGCCGCCATCGGGGCTCTCGACCTTGATGACATCGGCACCGAGATCGGCAAGCAACTGCCCAGCCCAAGGGCCCGCAAGGATGCGGGCAAGCTCGATAACGCGGATGCCTTTCAGCGGAGGCTCAGTCATGGATCACCGTTGTTTGACGGCGCGCAGCCGCGCATCTTTTCTTGGCATGTCTCTATTCAAACCGCTGCATTCAAACCGCTGCGCCCTTTTCGGCGCATGCACTATCAATCGTAACCGGCTGTGTCACGACTCATACTGTGGGCCACACGATCAAGACTTCAGCACGCTGTCCGCCCAGGTGGCGAAATCCTTCATGACGATATCTCGGTTCAACTCGTTCAGGCTTTCGTGGCGGGTCTCGGCGTAAACCTTTGAAACCAGATTCGAAAAGCCCATTCGTTGCATGCGCCCGGCAAGATGGTTCACCGCTTTGCCATAGTCCGAGGCAGGATCCTTCTCGCCGCCGACAAGGTTGACGTGGAGGTCGCGGCGCACGTTGGCAAAGCTAGAATCGTTGCCGGCGTGCTGCGCCATATTGACCACGTCACGCCACATCGAGATGGAGGCGTCCCAGCCGCAGAGCGGATCGGCAATGTATTTGTCGACCTCGGCCGCATCGCGCGACAGCCAGTCGAACGGCGTCCGGTGATTGGGAACTGCCTTGCCCCAGGCCTGGAAAGTCATCCGGGGCAGCAGGCGCGAGGGCACATCTGAGCCCAGTCGCATTCGTTCCCAGGCGAGGATGCCGAGTGCGAACTTGCCGAGCAGGCCCTGCGAGAAGTTGCCGTTCCAGATGGCGGCGGCATGGATGCGCTCGGAATGGCGCAGCACGAAGTTCAGCGCGATCGAGGCGCCGAGCGAATGGCCAAAGACAATCACCGGCAATTCGGGATGGTCGGCTGCGATCAGGTCGTGAACAGCGCCGACATCGGCGATCAGTTTGGCCACGCCGTCTACATCCGCAAACCTGCCGAGCGGTGCGTCGGGCGCCTTCGTGGCGCCATGGCCGCGATGGTCGTGGGCGTAGACATGGAAGCCGCGTTCGCTGAGGAAATCGGCGAAACGCGCATAGCGCGCCGCGTGCTCGGCAAGCCCATGGTTGATCTGGACCGCCGCACGTGGGCGGGCTTCGGCAAGCTTGACGTAGAGATTGATCTCGGCGCCTGTCGGCGATTTCACCCTGCGTTGCTCGCTGAACGACATGCCTGCCCTCCGATGCGCGCTTTCCTGCACATGTCGAGCCTGTTTGCGATGGCGCCGGACTTGCGTCAATGCGGCGCGAAGGATTTGCGTTGATTGCCTGTCGATCGCTCTTGTCTTGCAATCCGCGCCATCGCAATTCTGACACGGATGCAGGGGCAGTGTGGCCCCGCGGCATCGTTCATTCGGGACATAATCATGCGGACAGGTTTGGCTTTCTCGCTGGCGCTGGTCATGGCGGCGCTGACCGGCACTGCATGGGCCGATGTGAAGATGAGCGGCTCGTTCATGGCCGATGCGGCCTGTCCCGCAACCCACGCCATCAAGAGCGGCAAGAATCCTGGCAACATCTCAATCATGGCCGGACAAAGCTATCAACTGCTCGCCGGCAACAAGGACGAGCCCACGCATTACTTGATCCAGGTGCCGGGCGCCGACCCGGAGCGGCGCTGGGTCAAGACCAGTTGCGGTCACGTCACCGGCGGCAGTGCGTCGGGGGCGCCCGCCGGCCCGGCCAAATCCCCGCAGCCTAGCTCGGGCAAACCCGAATATGTCTTCGCGCTGAGCTGGCAGCCAGCCTTCTGCGAAACCAAGGCCAACAAACCTGAGTGCAAGGTCCAAAACCGGAACGAATTCGAGGCCACCCATTTCACCTTGCATGGGCTTTGGCCGCAGCCGAATGGCAATTTCTATTGCCAGGTGTCGGCGAGCGACAAGGCGAATGACAATCCCGCGCATTGGGAGGAGCTGCCGGCGGTCGATCTCGATGCCGGAACGCGCGCCGAGCTCGACAGGGTGATGCCGGGCACCGCCTCCAAGCTGGACCGCCACGAGTGGATCAAGCACGGCACCTGCTACGGCAAAAGCCAGCAGGAATATTTCGCCGACGCGCTCAATCTGATGCGCGCGGTGAACGCGTCGGCGGTGCGCGATCTTTTCACCAGGAGCATCGGCAAGCAGCTGACCTCGGAACAGATCCGCAGCGCGTTTGACCATGCCTTCGGCGCCGGTGCCGGAGACCGCGTGCGCGTCTCGTGCCTGGTCGATCCTTCCAGCGGCAGGCGCATGATCGGCGAGCTGACGCTCGGCCTGTCCGGTTCGATCGCCGCAGACAGCAAGCTCGGCGATCTGCTTCTGGCCTCGGCCCCGACCAGCAAGGCCGGCTGTCCCAAGGGCACGGTCGACGCGATCGGTTTCCAGTAAACGGCGAATGAGAGGTGCTGGTCGCCGAGGCCGGATCGTCCTAGGGGCGGCTTCGTAAAGTGACGGCTTCGGAGCCCGGCTCGCCGATCACCCGGTCGCGCCCGCCCGATTTGGCCTTGTAGAGGCGCTGGTCGGCCAGAGCGAAGATGTCGGCAAGGCAATTCGTCGTGTCACTTACGGAGGAGACTCCGGCGCTCACGGTGATGTTGAAGCGGCTGGTGTGGGCAGAGCTCTTGACCGCGCTCCTGATGGTTTCACCAAGCAGTCTCGCCAGCGAATGCGGTTGCGGGCAAAGAATGGCGAACTCCTCGCCGCCGATCCTGAACACCTGATTGCTGCTGCCCACAGTCTCCGTCAGCACGGCAGCCAACGATTTCAACACCTTGTCGCCCTCGGCGTGGCCGAAGCGGTCATTGATCGACTTGAAGTGATCGACATCGACGATTAGCAGGCTGAGCGGCTTGGCGGTCCTGATGGCCGTCGCGACGGCCGCAGCGCCGTCGGCATCGAAGCTGCCGCGATGCAGCAGGCCGGTCAGCCCATCGCGGCCGACATGCTTGACCAGTGCCTCGTAGCGCTCGCGATAGGTGAGGGTGTCGAAGACGTCGGAAAGGCCGCGCGGCAGCGCGGTCTCATGGTCCTCGGCCCATCTGAGATAGGCGACCAGCATGCTGCTATAGGCGAGCGCCGCCGCCAGCTTGGCGAACCAGCCGCCGAAAAAGACCTCGATCGGAGCGCCGGCGACGAAATGGAGAGCCAGGAAGAAGCCGACCTGGTCGAATGTCAGCACGCAGGCGACCGACGCCAGGATGCGTGCAAAAGGCACCTTCCGCAGATAGGCGCCGAGCTTCTCATAGAGCAGGATCATCAGGATGGCGTCGACGAAAAGGAGCGAGGTGCCCCAGACCATCAGCCAGCCCATCTTGTCGATGAAGGCGATGTCGGGAACCCGGCCATCGGGAAGCGGCGCGATCGCGTGCAGACGCAGGATCAGCACCAGGCCGATCATCAGCGCGTTGCCGAGCAGCAGCCCGTAGATCGGCTGGCGGACGGTCGCGGCGTCCTCCTTCATGTAGAGCAGGAGCAGCATCACCAGCTTGCCTGAAAACAGAACGGCCGAGCCCGGCGAGACAATGCCGAAGGGCAGGGCCACATAGAAGACGCTGGCGAGATAGGTTTCCAGGAAATGCATGACGCCCATCGCGCAGACGAACACGCCAAGCCCGATGCGTCGCCTGAAACGGAAGAGCGTGACCATGGCGCCGAAATAGAGAACCGCTTCGGCAAGGAGCAGGAGACCGTTCAGCAAACCATCGACCCGATCTTTTTGCGGAAATCGCAATCTTGGCCGCGATTTCCCGACGTCATCCGTTCTGACGGGGAATGGTTAACCTCGGCTTTCGCGGACCGGCGCCGCAGATCGAAAAGATCGTAAGCGATGGAGGCTTCGATGCGGCGAAACCTCCAGGATCGCCCGCGCCTGCCGAAAGCGATTGCCGTTCGGCGCTTCATCGCCTACATAGCGCGCAAATCCCCATTCAGTTGACACTTCAGTTTCCAGGGAAAGCGCGCGTGGCTCGCCAGTTCATCTATCACATGTCCGGCCTGTCGAAGGCCTACGGCACCAAGAAGGTGCTCGACAACATTCACCTGTCCTTCTACCCGGACGCCAAGATCGGCATTCTGGGGCCCAACGGCTCGGGCAAGTCGACCATCCTGCGCATTATGGCGGGTCTCGACAAGGAGTATCAGGGCGAGGCGTGGCTGGCCGAGGGCGCCACCGTCGGCTACCTCGCGCAGGAGCCGCAGCTTGACGCCAGCAAGACCGTTCGCGAGAACGTCATGGACGGCGTTGCCAGGAAAACCGCCATCATCGAGCGCTACAACGAGCTGATGATGAACTATTCCGACGAGACGGCAGAGGAATCCGCCAAGCTCCAGGACGAAATGGACCGGCTCAACCTGTGGGACCTCGAGCAGCAGGTCGAGATGGCGATGGACGCGCTGCAGTGCCCGCCGGCCGACTCCGAGGTGACGAACCTGTCGGGCGGCGAGCGCCGCCGCGTCGCGCTTTGCCGGCTGCTGCTCGAGCAGCCCGACCTGCTGCTGCTCGACGAGCCGACCAACCATCTCGACGCCGAGACCACGCAATGGCTGGAAAAGCATTTGCGCGACTATCCGGGCTCGGTGCTGATCATCACCCACGACCGCTACTTCCTCGACAACGTCACCGGCTGGATTCTCGAGCTCGACCGCGGCCGCGGCATCCCCTACGAGGGCAACTACACGAAATATCTCGACGCCAAGGCCAAGCGCCTGATCCAGGAAGGCCGCGAGGACGACTCCCGCCAGAAGGCGATCTGGCGCGAGCGCGAGTGGATCCAGTCCTCGCCGAAGGCGCGCCAGACCAAGTCCAAGGCGCGCATCAAGGCCTATGAGGAACTGGTCGAGCAGTCGCAGAATCGCAAGCCGACCGATACGCAGATCGTCATTCCGGCCAGCGAACGCCTCGGCAATGTCGTCATCGAAGTCGAGGGCCTCAACAAAGGCTTCGCCGATGAACTCCTCATCGAGGATCTGTCGTTCAGGCTGCCGCCGGGCGGCATCGTCGGTGTGATCGGCCCCAACGGCGCCGGTAAGACGACGCTGTTCAAGATGATCACCGGCCAGGAAACGCCGGATGCCGGCTCGATCCGCAAGGGCGAGACGGTGAGGCTCGGCTATGTCGACCAGAGTCGCGACGCGCTCGACCCGAACAAGACGGTGTGGGAAGAGATCTCCGGCGGCGCCGAGGTGATCAAGCTCGGCAAGCACGAGGTCAACAGCCGCGCCTATTGCTCGTCCTTCAACTTCCGTGGCGGCGACCAGCAGCAGAAGGTCGGCAATCTTTCCGGCGGCCAGCGCAACCGCGTGCATCTGGCCAAGATGCTGAAGGGCGGCGGCAATGTGCTGCTGCTCGACGAACCGACCAACGACCTCGACACCGAAACGCTGAGCGCGCTGGAAGACGCGCTGGAAGCCTATGCCGGCTGCGCCGTCATCATCAGCCACGACCGTATGTTCCTCGACCGCATGGCCACCCACATGCTCGCCTTCGAGGGCGACGCGCATGTCGAATGGTTCGAGGGCAATTTCGAGGAATATGAGAAGGACAAGCTTCGCCGCCTGGGCGCGGAAGCGGCCACTCCGCACCGCATGACGCATAAGCGGCTGACGCGATAAGCCAAGCGAGAGCGGCGAGACAAGGGAGGTAATCTCGAATGGCTGACTGGTCCGCCGCTCAATATCTCAAATTCGAGGACGAGCGCACGCGGCCCGCGCGGGACTTGGCTCAACAGGTTCCCGTCGATTTCCCGCGCCACGTCGTCGACATCGGCTGCGGGCCGGGCAACTCGACCGAGCTTCTGGTCGAGCGCTGGCCGGATGCCGAGGTCAGCGGCTTCGACACCTCGCCGGACATGATCGAGAAGGCGAGGGCACGGCTGCCCAATGTCAATTTCGCGCTCGCCGATGCCGCCAGTTGGCAGCCCGAGAAGCCGGTCGACGTCATCTTCGCCAACGCGGTCTTCCAATGGCTGCCGGAGCATCCGGCGGTGTTGCAGCGACTGGTGGGACTGCTGGCGCCGGGCGGCGCTTTGGCCATCCAGATGCCCGACAATCTCGCAGAGCCTTCGCACCAGTTGATGCGGGACGCGGCGGCCGAGATGCCGTTCTCGGCCAAGCTCAAGCACGCGGCGCGTGCACCGCTGCCGCCGGTGTCGTTCTACTACGATCTTCTGTCGCCGCTCGCGGATCGGGTGGATATCTGGCACACGATCTACAACCATCCGCTGGCCGATGCCGAGGCGATCGTCGAATGGGTCAAGTCGACCGGGCTGAAGCCGTTCCTCGATCCGCTCGATGCTGAGGAGAAAAAGCACTTCCTCGAAAGCTACACGGCGAAGATCGCGAAGGCCTATCCCAAGACGGCAAACGGCAAGGTGCTGCTGCGCTTTCCCCGCATCTTCATCATCGCCAAGCGGGCCTGAGCGCCGCTCAATTTGCCGCGAGAGCTGCCGCCAGCGGCGGTTTAAGCTGGCATAAACCGGGCAAATGCGACAAGGGTAGCGCGGGCCGGTTCGGTGCCCGCATCAAGCCCGTGCCTCGGACAGTTGGACATGCATCGCGTCATCATCAGCGGCATCGGCGCCGAAATCCCTGAGCCCGTCATCACCAATGAAGAGCTGGTCGAGAGCTTCAACAGCTGGGTCGAAACCGAAAATGCGCGGCGTGCCGTCACCGGCGAGGCGTTGCTGCAGAAGTCGGACAGCGCCTTCATCGAGCACGCATCGGGTGTCCGCACCCGCCATGTGATCGAGCGCGAAGGCATTCTGGACCCGACCCGGATGTCACCGCGGATCCCGGCGCGGCCCGACGAGGCGCTGTCGCTGCAAGCCGAGTTCGGCATCGCGTCGGCGAAAAAGGCGCTCGACCACGCCGGAGTCGATCCCTCCGACGTCGACCTGGTGATCTGCTCGGCCTCGCATCATCAGCGGCCCTATCCGGCGATCGCCATCGAGATGCAGCAGGCGCTCGGCACCAAGGGCGCCGGCTTCGACATGGGGCTGGGCTGTTCTTCCGCCGCGGCGGCGCTGCATGTCGCGGTCAACCTCATCAGGGCGGGTGCGCACAAGCGCATCCTGGTGTCGACCCCCGAGATCATCACCGGCCACCTCAATTTCCGCGACCGCCAGACGCATTTCATCTTCGGCGATGCCTCGGTCGCCATGATCGTCGAAGGTCTGGACCAGGGCGAGAAGCGGCCGGGGCGCTTCGAGGTGCTCGATACGCGGACCTGGACGCAGATGTCGAACAACATCCGTACGAATCTCGGCTATCACACCCGCACCGCCCAGGACGATCCCTACGTGATCGATCTCGAGGGCAACCTGATCAAGCAGGTCGGCAACAAGGTGTTCAAGGAAGTCACCGTCGCGGGCCACAAATTCATTGTCGAATTCCTGGCCGAGCACGGGTTGACACCGCAAGGCATCCGCCGCTTCTGGCTGCATCAGGCCAATGCGCGCATGAACGCGATGATCCTGAAGCTCTCCTTCGGGCATGAGGTCGATCATGACCGGGCGCCCATGGTGCTGGAGCGGCTCGGCAACACGGCAGGCGCCGGCGCTATCGTGGCGCTGTCTGAAAATCACGCCGACATGAAGGCGGGCGATTTCGGCCTGCTCTGCGCCTTCGGCGCGGGCTATTCGATTGGCGGCGCGTTGCTGCGGATGCTGTAGCCGGCTTAAAGCGCATCGCGCTGAAACGGATTCAGGCGACGTGCATTAGGTCTTGTTTTCACGCATGTCGTTGCCCCAGAACCGCTGCACACTTCTGGGCGACATGCATCAAGCCGGCACGAACGGAACCAGCATCGGCACACGCCTGGCATAGTCGTCATAGGCGCTGCCCAGTTCGCCGCGCAAGAAACTCTCTTCCAGCCGTGCCTTGATGAAAATGCCGAGGATGAGCAGGGCAGCGCCGGCGATGCTCCAAACGGTGCCCTTTTCCGCCATCGTAGCGAGGATTGCCAGCAGCAGGCCGCTATAGATGGGGTGGCGGACCAAGCCATAGGGTCCGGTTTCGACCACGCGATGCTTGGCCTTGGCTGTCACGGCGGCGGACCACAGCCTGCCGAGATGCAGGCGCGCCCACCAGGAAAAAATCAGGCCAACAGCGATCAGCGCAACGCATATCCATGCCTCGGGAAGGCTTGGCGTCCACAGCCGCAGCCGGCCGGCATAGCCATGCGGCGGCACGAACAGCAGGATGGTGCCGGCCATCCACAGCGCCCGATAGCGGGCCTCCGCCCTAAGGTCTGCCCGCTTTTGCGCCGGATCGGCCACAAAGCTGCAAGCGTCCAGGTAACGACCCAGATCAGCCAGAGCGCGGCCATTGCGGGAGCGGGATGCATGGTCTCCTCCTCCGATGCGCAAAGTCACATAATCCCGCCAGGCGGCGGCAATGCGGAAAGGCGATGGCATTTCAGGTAAGAAAGTCGTGAACGCCCATCAAGCCGCTTGATCGGACCATCAGTGCTTTCGACTGGACCGCATCGGAAAGGGTGTCTAGACCGGCGACATGCAGGATACAAAAACGAGCCCGGAGCTTTTCCCGGTGAGCGAACCGAATGTCGACATCGTGCCGGGCCGCAAGCTCGCGGCGAGAGCGGCGGCGCTCTACAAGGCGCCCTTCGATCATTTCGAGACGAGACCGGTGGAGGAACTGCGGCTTGGCTTCGACGGCATCGAGGGGGACTTCCACGCCGGCGCGACGCGGCGCTCCGGCGGGCGCGAGCCTTGGTATCCGCGCGGCACCGAGATGCGCAACGAAAGGCAACTGTCGCTGGTGGCGGCGGACGAGCTTGCCATCGTCGCGGAGCGCATGGGTGTTGCCGCGATCCAGCCGGAATGGATCGGCGCCAATTTGCTGATCGAGGGCGTGCCGCATCTGTCCATGCTGCCGGCGGGCTCACTTCTGTTCTTCAAGGGTGGAGTGACCATCAAGGTCGATGCGCAGAACGGGCCTTGCCGTCTCTCCGGCCGCTCCGTCGCCGAGAATGCGCGCATGCCCGATCACGAAGCCGGAGCATTGCTGTTCCCGAAGGCGGCGAAGCGGCTGCGCGGCCTCGTCGCCTGGGTCGAGAAGCCCGGAGTCATCACGTCCGGCGAGGAGATTTCGGTCCGCGTGCCGGAGCAGTGGATCTACAGAGCCTGATAGGCCACCGGGCTCGACCAGGCCGGGTCCTCGTGCTTCTGCCAATAGAGTCGCATCAGGCGTTCCGTCGTTGCGCCGACCTTGCCATCGGCCACCGGAGCGCCGTCGATCGTGGTGACCGGCATGATGCCGCCGGCGGTCGAGGTGATGAAGACTTCGTGCGCCGTCTTGAGCGCGACCACGCTGACGTCCGTCGCTGCGGCAGACAGCCCCAGCTCGGCACACAGGTCGAACACGGTGCGGCGCGTGATGCCAGGCAGCACGGCGTCCGCGGGGGTCGACAACTTCCCGTTCTTGACACAGAACACGTTGAAGCCTGGACCTTCGGCGACGTTGCCGTTGAAGTCGAGGATCAGTGCGGTTTCCGCGCCGCGGTCATAGGCATCGTAGAGGCCGCGCACCAGATCGAGCCAGTGATAGTTCTTGATCGATGGATCGATCGAGGCGGGCGGGATGCGAACCTTGTCGCTGATGGCGACATGCAGGCCACGGCGCAGTTGTTCGGCATTGGCGACCGAGCCGAAGGGGACGGCGAAAGCCATGAAGCGGTTGATCGCCTGGCGCGGATCGCGGCTGAAGGTCGGCGAGGCGCCGCGCGTGCACAGCATCTCGACATAGGCGGCGCGATGACCGGACAGCGCGACGCAATTGTGCAGGATTTCGGCGACGGCGTCGCGATCGAAGGGGATCGTCATGCGCAGCTTTTCCAACCCGCCGAAGAAACGATCGAGATGCAGGTCGAGGCGGAAAAAGCGGCCGTCCCAGACATGCACCGTGTCGTAGGTGGCGTCCGAATGCAGGAAACCCCAGTCCAGCACCGAGACCTTGGCCTGCGACATCGGCAGATATTGTCCATCCAGGAAGGCAACACCGTCGGGATAGATGTGCGGGTCGAGGTGACGATCCGAGAGGAGGGGAAGCGACCCAGTTTGCTCGGCGGCTTGGCTCATTTTCGATCCTCTCGTCATTGCGGCAAGGGCAGGCTAGCCTCCGGTCCCTGTCGAACTAGAGCCAGGCCACAGGTCCTGCTTGGCCGTCTCGGGGCGGCTACGGATGCCGGGGCCGCTTCAGCCTCATCCGTCCTCGTCGTCTTCATCGAGCAGGCGCGTTGCTCGCCAGCGGGTCAGCACTTCATTGGTCTGCCCGATGACAAAGAAGCGCGCCGAGTCGCGATCATAGCCTTCGGCGAGCAGCTTTTCGTAGTCGGTATGGGCGTGGCGGACATGCGCGATGGTCGCCAGCCATACCGCGATCGTCGGCGGCAACGTCTTCATATGCACCGCACCGGCGTCGGCACGGATTCTTTCCATGTCGGCATATGGCCCGAGCGGCAAGAGCGCGGTCAGTGCCTTGGCGATGGCGCGGCGGCGGCCGGTTGGCGCGCTCATTTCTCGTCGCGCCCGGCGATCGTCGCTTCCGGAAAAGCGTCGGTCGAAGCGTAGTAGGGTTTGATGTCGATGAGCGGCGTGCCGTCGAGCAGGTCGATGGCGTCGATCTCGATGCGGCCGGCCTTGCCATCGAACGCCACGATCCTCGCCACATGCAGCCCGACAGGGTTCGGCCGGGCAGGGGAGCGCAGCGAGAAAACGCCTTTCGGCTCAATCGCATGGCGGGGTTTCTGCACAATGAGATTCCGCGGCGCATGATCAAGCCAGGATAGGATGACGATGTGGCTCGCGCGGTCGAGGTTCTGCAGCCCTGGGCGGTAGGGCTCATCGATCAGGAGGGTTGCCGATCGTTCTGCCTCACGGGCAGCGCGCATGTTCTTGGGGCATTCCTCGCGACTCGTCCACGGGGAGACGACGCGGCCGATAAAGACAACATGGCTGTCGGCCGGCAGGTGCGCCGGATCGGCATCCAGGAGCTGTTCACCCTCGCGCGTCTTGAACATCGCCTTCGTCCCTTTCAGTCCGCGCAGGAACCGCCGGTCACACCCGGATCATGGCTGCGCCATTTTCTTGTCCGGAAACGACATAGCGCTTGCCAGGGCTTCAAAATCGACATAAACATATCTTTATATCTTTTCAACGAGACCCGCCCATGCACGTCACGCTCGACACGATGGTAGATACATTGAAGGCTGCGGCAGAATCCAGCCGCCTGCGCATCCTGGTGCTGCTGTCGCGCGGGGACCTGACGGTGTCGGACCTTACCGAAATCCTCGGCCAGTCGCAGCCGCGCGTCTCGCGCCACCTGAAGCTGCTGCTCGATGCCGGGCTCATCGGTCGCTACCAGGAAGGATCGTGGGCCTTCTTCAGGCTGACGGATACGGACAACTCACGCGACTTCGTGCAGCGTCTGGTCTCGGGCATTCGCGAGACCGATCCGCAGGTGGTGCGCGACATGGAGCGGCTCGCAGCAGTCAAGCGCAAGCGGCAGGACCGGGCAGCCGAATATTTTTCGGAAAACGCCGAGAGTTGGGACCGCATCCGCTCGCTGCACGTGCCGGACCGGGCGGTGGAAGCAGCCCTGCTCAAGCTGGTCGGCAAACGCCCATTCCAGTCCATGCTCGACCTGGGCACCGGAACGGGCCGGCTGTTGGAGATATTCTCGCCGCTCTACCGGCGCGGCGTCGGCATCGACATGTCGCGCGAGATGCTGACCGTGGCGCGCGCCAATCTAGACAAGGCCGGCGTTGCCAACGCGCAGGTGCGCCAGGGCGACATTTTTTCGCCGCCGGTCGAGCGCAACGCCTTCGATCTCGTCACGATCCACCAGGTGCTGCACTATCTCGACGATCCGGCCCGCGCCATCGGCGAGGCGGCCAGGCTGCTGCGCCCGTCGGGCCGGCTGGTCATCGTCGATTTCGCGCCTCACAGCCTGGAATTCCTGCGCGACCAGCACGCCCATATGCGGCTCGGTTTCTCGGACCGGCAGATCGCCGATTGGTTCGCCGAAGCCGGCATCGACCTTGAGGACAGCCAGGAATTCGAGCCGCGTGGCCAGGCCGAGGCAAGGCTCACCGTCAAGCTCTGGCTCGGCCGCGATCGCCGGCTGCTGATCGCCGATCCGTCCAACGACCAGTTCCAAGCAAGGGAAACAGCCTGATGAACCAGTTCCGCTTTTCCCGCCGCCCCGACATTGGCCACAAGGTCCGGGTTTCGTTCGAATTCTTTCCGCCGAAGACGGACGAGATGGAGGCAAGGCTCTGGGACACCGTCACCCGGCTGGAGCCGCTCAAGCCGAAATTCGTGTCGGTCACCTATGGCGCCGGCGGTTCGACCCGCGAGCGCACGGCCCGTACGGTCAGGCGTATTCTCACCGAGTCGACGCTGACGCCGGCGGCGCATATGACCTGCGTCGATGCCGACCGCGATCAGGTCGACACGGTGATCCAGGAATTCGCGGAAATGGGCGTCACCCGTTTCGTCGCCTTGCGCGGTGATCCGGCGGCAGGCGTGGGAACTGCTTACCGTCCGCATCGCGACGGTTATGCCAATGGCGCCGAACTGGTCGGAGCGCTGAAGAGCGTCGGTGATTTCGACATCTCGGTTTCGGCCTATCCGGAGAAGCATCCCGAAAGCCCGGATTTCGCAACCGACATCGACATGCTGAAGCGCAAGGTCGACAACGGCGCAACCCGCGCGATCACTCAGTTCTTCTTCGACAACGACCTCTACGAGCGTTATGTCGAGCGGGCGCGGCGCGCCGGCATCTATATCCCGATCGTGCCTGGCATCCTGCCGGTGCACAATTTCAGCCAGGTCGCCAATTTCTCGTCACGCTGCGGGGCGCTGGTGCCGGCCTGGCTGGCCGAACGATTCGAGGGACTCGAGAACGACCCGCAGACACATGCGCTGGTAGCCTCGGCCGTGGCGGCGGAGCAGGTGCTCGATCTCGTCGAGCGCGGCGTGGGCGATTTCCATTTCTACACGATGAACCGCGCCGATCTGGTGTTCGCCGTCTGCCACATGATCGGCATCCGCTCGCATGAAGCAGAGGCGGCAGGGTCGGCCGCCGCATGAAGCAGCCGGACATGGAAAAGGCCGGGTAGAACCCGGCCTTTTCAAATTGGTTGACTGCTTTCGGTGCTCGGTCTTCCCGGCTTTGGCGGGTCAGGGAAGAACGCCTATGATAAGGGCTCCGATGAATGCGAACGCTGCACAAATCATCAATGCGTTGATTGGCCTCGTCAGTCCCATGTCATAGCCTCCTCTTAAGAGCTATGGCAGGACTCTAGGGGCATTTGGGCCACAGGCAAGCGGAAAATGTGCTGCAATGCGACGCGATTGTGAAATTTGCGACTTGCGATTTACCGTTAGGCCTTGAAACTCTTCGCTAAAACCGGGCTTGGCCGTTGTGAATAAATTGTGGCGGCGGTGTGGCGTGAAACCGCTACCATCGACCGAGCAAACGCCCGTCGATGGTAATCAAGCCGAGTCCGATGAGCGCCATACCGCCCATTTCGAAGAGTTCCAGCCGCTCGCCAAGGAAGAGAAAACCGAGCAGCATCGCACTGACCGGGACGATCAATGTCACCAGCGAGGCGTTGGTGGCTCCGGCAGAGGCGACGAGATTGAAATAAAGGATATAGGCGAAGGCGGTCGAGAGCAGCGCCAACGCCAGCACTGCCGCCCAGACGGGCGGCGAGGCCGAAAGCACTCCGGCCGGGCCGAGCGCGCTGAGCACCAATGGGATCATGATGATGGTCGAGGCCGTGAGCTGGCCGGTCGCGATCACCGGTGAGGGGACACCTCTGAAGCGCCGCGCGATCATCAGCGCGATGGCATAGGACAGCGAAGCGCCGATCAGAGCGAACTTGGCCCAGACCGGCCCGCCGAGCCCCGCAAGCAGGCCTGGGCCGATCATCACCGCCGTTCCGGCAATGCCCAGCGCGATGCCGGCGAGCTTGTTCCAGGACAGCTTCTCGTCGACTGTCAGCGCATTGGCCAGGATCAGCGTCCAGAACGGCGTCGTCGAGTTGAGGACCGAGGCGATCCCGGCGCCGAGCTGGGTCTGGCCGGCGAAGATCAGCGAGAAGGGGATTACATTGTTGGCAAGGCCCAGCAGGAAGAAGAAACCGGCATGCGGCAAGGCGAGGCGGAAGGAGGGGCCGCGAATCGCCAGATAGAGCTGCAGCGCTGCCGCGGCGATCGCGACACGCAACAGCACCAACGCCAGCGGGTGAATTTCCGACACCGCAATGCGGGCGAAGAAGAATGAGCCGCCCCAGATCGCGCCAAGCAGCAGGAGCTGAGCCCAATCCTTGAGCGTCATGGGTCCGCGCGTCGCCGCGGCGCCGGCCGTCATCGTCATCAAAACCTCCAGGCCGCTGGCAAACTCAGCCGCCGAACAGCTGCAACCGATATCCGCTCAGGCGGCAAGGGCCACCCGAAACCTGAGCGGTAATTCAGCATGGCGGAAAAGGATGGGGCCGGTCGCGCGGGAAGGGGAGACACAGAACTGTTTTCTTTGGCGGCTAGCTGTGGAGCCTCAACAGGTTGTCCTCGGTTAGAGCGAGGCGACTGATAGGTGTTTTGGACTTTAGGCTCCCGTGGGGACGGTGCCAATTGTATCTGTGCAGCCAGACCGGCAACTCTGCGGCGCGGTGATCTGAAGTCGGATAAGCGATGGCATAAGCCCATTCGCGCAGTGCTGTCTGGATGAAGCGCTCGGCCTTGCCATTGGTCTTGGGTGTATAGGGTCTTGTCCTGACGTGCTTGAGGCCGAGATCGCGGCAGGCCTTGGCGAAGGCCTTTGATCTGTAGCAGGAGCCGTTGTCGGTCATGACGCGGGCTATCGTGACGCCGAGGCTGGCGTAGTAGGCCACCGCCGCCTTGAGGAAGGCGATGGCGCTTTCTTTTTTCTCGTCGGGCAGGATCTGCGAGAAGGCGATGCGGGAGGCGTCGTCGATGCAGACATGGACGAACTCCCAACTGCTGCCGCGCGAGCTGGCATTGCCGGTGCGCTTGCCGGTAATGCGATGACCGATGCGCTCGAAACGACCGAGCTTCTTGATATCGATATGGATCATCTCGCCAGGATGCTCGCGCTCGTAGCGTCGGATCGGCTCGGCCGGTTCGATATCCCGCAACCGCGACAGTCCGGCACGCTTGAGAACCCGGCTAACGGTGGCGGGCGAGACGCCGACCTCATGGGCGATGTGCTTGCCGGTCCAACGTTGCCGCCGCAGCGCCATGATGCGCTCGGCGATCAACGCAGCGGTGGCCTGCGGCATATGGGCGGGCCGCGAGGAACGGTCGATCATGCCGGCCCGCCCTTCGGACTTGTAGCGCTCGACCCAGCGCGCCACGATCTTGGCCGACACGCCGTAGACACGCGCCGCATGGGCTTTGGAGAAAGCGCCTTCTATCACCGACAGCGCCATCTCCTCTCGACGCAGCGGTGTGAGACGGGCATTCTTATGGATGTTCATTCGGATCCTCCGATGGATGCTGAAGCGTGGTAACTCCAGTCTCCTCGGTCCGGTCCGAATGGACAACCTCCCGAAAGCTCACAGCTAGCTAGGATTAATTGTGCGCGCCCGATTGAGGATTCGTCCATGCAGCGATTCGAGAATGCTCGCGAAGCGGCACTGGCGCTTCGCCCGGACGATCCGGTCTACTGCTTCCGCCCGCAGGTTCTGAAGGCCGATGCCTTGCAGTTCATGGGCATGTTCCCGGGCAAGACCGCCTATGCGGTCAAGACCAATGGCGAGCAGATCGTGCTCAGGACCTTGGTGGAAGCCGGCGTCGGCGCCTTCGACGTCGCCTCGCCCGGCGAGTTCGCCGCCGTCCGCGCCGTTTCTGCGGAAGCCGAGATGCTCTACATGCATCCGATCAAGGCGCAGTCGGACATCAAGCTGGCCCTGGAGAAATACGGCATTCGCGTCATCTCGCTCGATCATGAGGACGAGATCACCAAGTTGACGCGCGTGGTGCGGGCGCTCGACATCGATCCCGGCGCGATCACGGTCTTTGTGCGCATCCAGACGAAGGGGCATGCGGCCTACGAGTTGTCGAAGAAGTTCGGGGCAGGTCCGGCCAATGCGGTCGAGCTTGCAGAGCGGCTCAACCGCACCGGCTACAAGGTCGGCCTCTGCTTCCATGTCGGCAGCCAGATCGAGGATCCTGACACCTATGAGCGGGCGCTGGCCTCGGCCGACTGGGTTCGCAATCGCCTGACCTTCGACATTGCCGGGCTCGATGTCGGCGGCGGCTTTCCGGCCGAATATGGCCATGATCCCAATCGCAAGCACATCGAGATGCCGTCGCTTGGGCAGCTTATGTCGCGGCTGTCCGGCGACCTGAAGGAGTACCAGTTCGACCAGTTGCCGCTGGTGGCGGAGCCAGGGCGCGTCATCGTGGCGCGCTGCCTTTCGCTGATCGTGCGGGTGCTCTTGCGAAAGGGCAAGCGGCTCTACATCAATGACGGCATCTGGGCCTCGCTCTCGGATTCATGGACCGGCAAGATCACGCTGCCGGCACGCTTCATTCCGGACCCCGCGATCCGCACGCGCAATGGCGACGAGAAGAACATCGTGCCGTTCAAGGTCTGCGGCGCGACCTGCGATTCCGTCGACATACTGTCGCGGCCGTTCTGGCTGCCGGAAACGGTCGACACCGGTGACTGGATCGAGATCGGTCATATCGGCGCCTACTCGCTCTCGCTCAGAACGCGCTTCAACGGCTTCTATCCCGACACATTCATCGAGTTGACGACGCCGTTCGACGAAGGCGATGCGCCGGAGGGGTTTGCGAGTTTGGAGACGATGGCGGATTAGTGAATGGTGAATAGTGAATGGTGAATGGTGAATAGGGAATTAGGAAACTGTGATTGAGAGATGCTCGTGGGCTTAACCGCGAGATCGCAAGCTTAATCGTTACTATTCACCATCCACCATTCACCATTCACCATTCACCATTCACTCTATTCACCATTCACAATTTCGCCAGCAAATCCGGCGTCGGCCAGCCATCCACCGGCAGGCCCAGCCGCATCTGCTCCTTGCGTATGGCCTCGCGGGTGTTCGTTCCGAGAATGCCGTCGACCGTGCCGACGTCGTAACCCTTGGCCTCGAGCTTGGTCTGCAGCGCTTTCATCTGATCACCGCTGAGACCCGTTTCAGGAGTGCGTGGGTCGAATTGCGGTGCGCCGGCAAGCCGCGTCGCAAGCACTGCCGCGGTCAGCGCGTAGGTGAAGGACTGGTTCCACTCCAAATAGACGTCGAAATTGTCGTAGGTGAAGAACGCGGGACCCTTCCGGCCCATCGGCAAGGCGAGACCGGCCTTCAGGCCGTTGTCGACGAGCGGCGTGCCGTTGGGGTTGGTCACGCCCCACTGAGCCCATTGGCTCAATGGCAGCTTGTTGGTGCGTCCGGTCTGGTCCCAGGGCATGTCGTCGGGAACCCGCACTTCCTCGACCCAGGGCTGGTCGCGCTTCCAGCCGCGCGACAGGATCTTGTTGGCCGTGGTCATGATCACGTCCGGCACGCTGTTGCGGAGGTCGACCTTGCCGTCGCCGTCGCCGTCGACGCCGCGCGCGAGATAGTCGGTGGGAAGGATCTGCGTCTGGCCGACCTCGCCGGCCCAGGCGCCCTTGACGTCGGCCGGCAGCACTCCGCGGTCGACCAGCGTCAGCAGCGGCACCACCTGCGGCCGGAACAACTGCGGGCGGCGGCAGTCATGTGAGAGCGTGACCAAAGCGTTGAGCGTGTGGAAGTCGCCCTGCACGGCGCCGAAATCGGTCTCCAGGCCCCAGAAAGCGGCAATGACGGCTGGCTGCACGCCGAATTCCTTGTCGGCGCGCGCGAAGACATCGGCATATTTTTTCAGATTCGCGGCGCCCTGCTTCAGGCGATAGGCCGAGATCATGCGGTTCGAGAATTCGGTGAAGGTCTGGGTAAAGACGCCCTGGGCGCGGTCGCGCGCCAGGACCTTCTCATCGATGGTGGCCGCTTCCAGGGCGTCGAGCCCGACGCTGCCGACACCTGCCGCCCTGGCCTCCGCCGCCACTCCCTGCTTCCAGGTTTCGAAATCGCCGCCGCATTCCTGTGCCTCGGCGGGCCAGGCGAAAGCGGCAACCAGCAGCGCCGCCAGGACGTCAACGCGCAATCGCATCGTTTTCCTCTCGAGATCGGCGCATGACCCTCTTGGACCCGATCCGGAGTCTGGACAGGAACTTGCGCAGATTTCAAAGTTCAGGAGCGCCGTTCGGCACCCGGTTGGGTGCACCGCTCCGCATCATCAGCGGTTGCATATATCGCCGCCCCGCGGTCTCGAAAAGCAGGCGCAAAGCCCGATGTCAACGGGTGTTCTGCCGTAGCCACCTGTTCCAGGCGGCTTCCGAGCCGTTGAAAACGTTGATGTCGGCCTTGCCCGCCATGCCGGGAACGATGCCGGTTCCGGTGTATTGCCAGAAGGTGAAGGGGTGGCTGCCGTATTTCTGGCGCGGATGGCCCGCCACCGAGCGCAGCCAGTAAGGATAGCCGCGGAAGCTGGAAAGCTGGTTGTCGTCGAAAAAATCGAGCGAGGTGTAGATGATCGGCTTCTTGCCGTAGTGGCGCTCGACGATCTGCAGGAAGGTGCTCATTTCACTGCGCACCGTTGCCGGATCGGGACGAAGCCTGCAGGTCGGGGACTTCGGATTCCATTCCATGTCGAGAACCGGCGGCATGGCTGATGCGTCTCTCGGAACATTGGCTATGAACCAGCGCGCCTGGGCGGCGGCCGGCGTGCAGAAATAGAAGAAATGGTAGGCGGCGCGCGGTATGCCCGCGGCCTTGGTGCGGGCCCAGTGCTCGTTGAAATAATCGTCGAACCGGTCGCCGCCTTCAGTCGCCTTGACGAAGGCGAAGGAGATGCCGCTGGCCTTGGCCGTGGGCCAGTCGACGGAGGTCTGGTATTTGGAGACGTCTGTACCGTGGATCGAGTAGTTCCAAGGCGCGCCGCTGTCCCATTCATGCGGCTTGGAGTCTTCGAACCGGGGCGCGCGAACGGCAACGGTCGCCGAACTGGACGGCGACAGCGGCGAAAGATCGTCTACCGTCGAGCAGGCGCCCAGCAGCGTCAACATCAATACGGCCGCAAGACGGCGCATCACTGTTCCCCGAGCCGGGTTCAGCCGGCCGCTGATGGGTCGTTGCAGATGGCCGTTGCTTGCGCTGGCCCCCTCCGAACGGTCGCCCCACAGGACCGCCCGTATTCTTCCGGCATGTCGTTGTCCCAAAACCGCTTGGCACTTTTGGGCGACATCCACTGTTGATCGCCGAACATGGTTGATAATCCATTGACCGCGCTCGACAGCGCCGACGATTTTGCGGAAGCAATGGCGGCAAATCAATGACACAAAGCGAGCCGGAAAATCCAAGGCGCAAGATGCGGGGGCGCAAGATGCGGGCTGTCGTAAGGTTCATCAAAGGGTTGCTGGGGCTCGCAGTGCTGTCGGTGGTCGCGGTGGCGGCGTGGCTCTACTTCGCGCCGCCGGATCTGATCCGCGTCGGTGCCGGCTATTCGGCCAAGATCGTCTGCTCCAATGTCTTTATCGCCGGCCGAGACGCGAACGACGTGCTGGCGGTCGACGTCCAGGCGCCGGGTCACCCGCTGCTCAAGCTGATGAAAGTGTCGGTCGACAAGGAGAGGGGGCTTGTCTCGGCGGGCCTGTTGTGGGTGTTGGGCAAGAGCATCGCGGTCGAGCGTGACGGGGTCGGCTGCGCGTCAGTTCCAGACGGCAACACCGGCAAAGCGAGGCAGACGTCATTGCGCGCTGCGCGGTCGGCGGCGGTCCAACTGGACGCGCTCTGGCCCGAGGGCGAGCGGGTGGATGCTTCGCAAAACCCCGAAGTGTCAAGGATCGTCGACGATCAGGCCATGGCCGGAGCCGGCATGCGCGCGCTCGTGGTGGTGAAGAACGGGCGCATCGTCGCCGAGCGCTATGGCGACGGCTTTTCGGCGAAAACGCCGCTGCTCGGCTGGTCGATGACCAAGACGGTGAATGCCGCGATCGTCGGCACGCTGGTGAAGGACGGCAAGCTGGCGCTCGACAACAAGGACCTGTTCGCAGGCTGGAAAGCGGATGGACGGGCGGCGATCAGTCTTTCCGACCTGATGGCGATGTCGAGCGGGCTGGAATTCAACGAGGATTATGGCGACGTCGCCGACGTGACGCGCATGCTCTATCTCGAGCCGAACATGGCGGGTTTTGCCGCGGCCAAGCCGCTGACCAGCGAGGTAGGCAAGGCGTTTTCCTATTCGAGCGGCACATCTCTGATTCTGTCGCGGCTGTGGCAGGACGCGCTCGGCGACAAGGCGAAGGCGCTGGCATGGCCGCGGACGGCGCTGTTCGAACCGCTCGGCATGCATAGCGCGGTGCTGGAGACCGACGAGCAGGGGACATTCGTCGGCTCGTCCTACCTCTATGCCACCGCCCGTGACTGGGCGCGCTTCGGCCAGTTCTTGCTGCAGGGCGGCGTCTGGAACGGCACGCAGATCCTCCCCGCCGGCTTCGTCGACTGGATGCGGCAGCCGGCCTCGGCCTCCAAGGTCTATGGCAAAGGCCAGGTGTGGATCGAGGGCCCGGGCGACGAGGAAAGCCCCGGCGCGGGCATCGCAGCCGGTTTGCCAAACGACACCTACTGGATGGAAGGCCATGATGGCCAGACCGTCGCCATCATTCCGTCCGAGCAACTCGTCGTGGTGCGGCTCGGCCTGACGCCGGCAAAGCTCGGCTACCGGCCGCAGACGATGGTAGCGGCGCTGGTCAAGGCGCTACATCAATAGGCCCTGCTATTTCCGAAAGCCAACCACAGCCAGCCAGGCATAGCCGCGATAAAGCGTTTTGAAACGGAAGGTTGCGCTCCTGCGCTGAGATTCCGATTCCAGCACGTCACGCAGCGAAGCGCGGGGCTCGACATGGAACTTCCGCAGCCATCCGCGCAGCATAGCCCGAAACCAGCGCGGCAGGCCCTCCTGCTGGCCGAAATCAACGACATGCAGCGAGCCGCCTGGGGCAAGTGCGGCCAGTGCGGCCGCCACGGTCTTTTCCCAACCAGGGATCATCGACAGCGAGTAGGATACGAATACGCGGTCGAAGCGCTCGATGCCGAAAAGCGCCTTGGCGTCGAAGTCGGTCGCATCACCGCGGGCGAGGCTGACCTTGGCCGAGAGGCCCTCGCGTGCGATGGCGGCGCCGGCCGTTTCCAGCATCTCGGTCGAGATGTCGAGGCCGAAGAAGCGGGCGTCCGGATAGTGGCTGGCGGCGAGAACGATATTGCGGCCAGTGCCGCAACCGAGCTCGAGCACGGAGCCGCCTTCCGGCACCTCCAGCCCCGCAATCAGCCGGTCACGGCCGAGCAGGTAATATTTGCGGGTCACATCGTAGATGTGGCGCTGCCAGCGATAAACGCCATCCATCAGTTCGGCGTGGCTGGCCGGCAGGTCGGTCGCGCTCATGCGGCGCGCTTCACATAGAGATGGAAGCCGCCATAGATGGCTGAGCGGTCCTTCGCCGAATATTCGCGCGAGGCCTCTTCCTCATAGCGCCATTGATCGAGCAGCGAGCTGGAGAGGCGGCCGGGCAGCAGGCTGGGCTCGGCGGCCGTGCGGAAAACGACGCGTGCGCCGGCCGACGCGGTGCGGGTGATCTCGGTCCACAGGGCATTGAGCTGGTCGTCGGTCATCCAGTCCTGCGCGTCGAGCAGAACGAAGCGATCGATAGCGCCCGCATCCTTGCCGGCCAGGAATTGGATCAGATTGGCATGGTGGATGGCAACGCGGTCGATGTTGGCGCGGATCGTCTTATAGTTGGCCTGCTCCAGATAGGCGGGGAGTGCGGCCTCGCCGGGCTGTGGATAGCGCCGGGCAAAGGCCTGCCAGGCAAAATAATTGTTTCTCAGCGGAAAATCGCAGGCGAGCTTTTCCAGCCGCGCCCTCAACACGCTCGCCATGCTGCCGTCGCCGGAGGTGATCAGCGAGTCGTACTGGGCCGGCGGGATGCCGAGACCGAACAGCGAGGCTTTGCGCGACGTCGCCCAGCGCAGGAGCTTCCTGTCGAAGACCGGCGCCAGCTGCTCGTTGAAGAAGCGGCGCTGATCAGCGATGGTCTGCGCCTTCATGATGCCGGCCGGATCGACGCCGAACAGTTTCGCCACGCGATGACCCATGGCGATGAACAGGCCGAGCAGCCCTGTCTGATAGAAGTTGCGGTCGAAAACGGCGATGCGGCGCCTGCCGCGCCAATTGCGACGCTCCCAGTAGTGACGGCTGACCGGATCGAGGTGCGGCGCGATGAAGCGGTCGTAAGCTTGCGAATTATGGCTGGTCCCGGCGGAGCCGAAGAAGCGGAACAGATCGCCTTGCGACGGGAGATGGCGCACCGCTTCCAGCTTCATGCGGTTCAGCGCGATGTGCGCGGCGTTGAGATCGACGGCATCGACCCGGGCCGGCGAGCGGGTAAGATACGCCAGAATGTTGCAGCCGCCCGACGCGATTGTGACGACGCGATGCCCAGCACCGAGCTGCATGGCGTCCATATCGACATCCGGGTCTTCCCAGATCTGGGGGTAGACAAGCCCGGAAAACAGGAAGGCGAAAAGCCGCTCGGAAATGCCTTCCTTCGATAACGCTCGGTTCTGGTAGACCGCTTTTCCGACTTCCTTGCCACGGCGAAAAACGAGGTCTCCCGAAACATCCGACATGGCAAGGCGATTCCCCGTTTGCATTACCGCAAGCGGGTAGCGCAGCGTTATGACAGGCGGGTGACAGGCTGTCGGCGCTGATATTTATGCCCTGCCGAATCCGCCAGGCGTCGGGGTGATGACGGTGACGGCCTCGCCGGGATCGAGCGTCGTCTGGTCGCAGGCTTTCAGCGTGTCGATGGATCCATCCTTGCGCCGGATCTTGGTCGATCCGGCCTGGCCGTCGCCGCCGCCGTCGAGACCCTGGGGCGGCCGGTTGCGGTGCGAGGAGAGGATCGCGCACTCCATTCTCTCGAGGAAGCGGATCGTGCGCTTGGTGCCGTTGCCGGCGTTCCACTTGCCCTTGCCGCCGGACCCCTCGCGGATGTGGAAATCCTCCAGCAGTACAGGAAAGCGCAGTTCCAGGACTTCGGGATCGGTGAGCCGCGAATTGGTCATGTGCGTGTGGACGGCCGATGTGCCGGCAAAGCCGCGGCCCGAATTCATTCGGCCAGCGGGTGAGCCTGAGCAGATCGTCTCGTAATACTGGTACTGCCGGTTGCCGAAAGTGAGGTTGTTCATCGTGCCTTGCGCGTTGGCGAGTGCGCCCATGGCGCCGAACAGCGCGTTGGTGACGTGCTGCGAGGTCTCGACATTGCCGGCCACCACTGCCGCGGGATAGGCGGGCTTGAGCATGCAGCCATCGGGAATGACGATGTTGATCGGCCTGAGGCAGCCCGCGTTCATCGGGATCATGTCCTCGACCATGACGCGGAACGCATAAAGCACGGCTGCGCGGGCGACCGGCTCCGGCGCGTTGAAATTGTTCTTCATGACGCGCGAGGTGCCGGTGAAGTCTACCGTCGCCTCACGCTTTTCGCGGTCGACGGTGATCCTTACCTTGATCACCTGACCGGTGTCGGTGGGATATTCATAGTCGGAGCTATCGGGCAGCCGTTCGAGCACCCGGCGCACGCTTTCGGCGGCATTGTCCTGGACATGGCCCATATAGGCCTCCACGACATCGAGACCGAAATGCGCGACCATTTTTCGGAGTTCGGCGACACCCTTCTCGTTGGCGGCGATCTGCGCCTTCAGGTCGGCGATATTCTGGGCGGGATTGCGGGCAGGATAGGGATGATCGGTGAGAAGCGTCTCGAGCTCCTTCTCGCGGAAACGGCCGCGATCGATGATGCGGAAGTTGTCGAACAGCACGCCTTCCTCATCGACGGTTGTCGCTAAAGGCGTCATCGAACCGGGCGCGGTGCCGCCGACATCGGCGTGATGGCCGCGCGAGGCTGCCCAGAACAGGATTTCGGTGCGCGTGTCGTCGAAGACCGGCGTCACGACCGTGATGTCGGGCAGGTGCGTGCCGCCATTGTAGGGCGCGTTGAGCGCGAAGACGTCGCCCGGATGGATGTCGCCCGAGTTGAGGCGGATGATGGTTTCGACCGAGCGATCCATGGAGCCCAGATGCACCGGCATGTGCGGTGCGTTGGCGACCAGCGCGCCATGGCGGTCGAACACCGCACAGGAAAAGTCCAGCCGTTCCTTGATGTTGACCGAATAGGCGGTGTTCTGCAGCGTCACGCCCATCTGCTCGGCGATCGACATGAACAGATTGTTGAAAACTTCGAGCATCACCGGGTCGGCTTCGGTGCCAAGTGCGGCCTGCCGACGCTTCTTTTCGATGCGGCGCAGAAGCACATGGTTTTTCGCCGTGATTTCGGCCTGCCAGCCGGGCTCGACAATGATGGTCTGGTTCGGCTCGATGACGAGCGCCGGCCCAGCGACCTTGTGACCGGCTTTCAGGTCCTCACGACGGAAAATGCCGGCATCGCGCCAGCCGCCGTCCGCAAAGAATTGCCGGGTCTGCCAGGGAGTTGCCGCCTCATCTTCGAGACTTGATTCATTTTCGTCACGGCCGATTGCCACGGCATCGCTGCCCTCGACGTCGACCGCCTCGACGATCATCGGCTTGTCTTCGTAGACGAAACCGAACTGGGCCTTGTGAGCGGTCTCGAAATCGTTTCTGGCGCGGAAGATCGAGCCGTGTTCGAAATTCACCGGCAGTGCCGTGTCGGTGCCGTCATAGCGGATCTGCAGGATCGGCTTCGAGACAATGGCGGTCTCCGCAATGCCCTGCGCCGCAAGCTCGGCGACAACGTCTTCACGAAGTGCCGCGATGAGCTCCTCGATTGACGATCGCGACTCGTCCGCGAGTGGCTTGAGCAGTGCCTGCTGGCGCGAGGCGAAGATCGACGACAGGCCAATGCCGTATGCCGAAAGCAGGCCGGAGAAGGGATGGATGAGAACGGCTTCCATACCGAGCGCATCGGCGACCAGGCAGGCGTGCTGGCCGCCGGCGCCGCCGAAGCAGTTCAAGAGGTATTCGGTGACATCGTAGCCGCGTTGCACCGAGATCTTCTTGATGGCGTTGGCCATGTTCTCGACGGCGATGGTGACGAAGCCCTCGGCGACCGCCTCCGGCGTTCGTCCATCGCCGATTTCGGCGGCCAGTGCTGCGAACTTCTCGCGGACCGTTGCGACATCGAGCGGCTGGTCCTGGCCTGGGCCGAAGATCGCCGGGAAAAAATCGGGCTGCAGCTTGCCGAGCATGACATTGGCGTCGGTGACGGCGAGCGGCCCGCCGCGCCTGTAGGCAGCGGGGCCGGGATTGGCGCCGGCGGAGTCGGGGCCGACGCGGAAGCGGCCGGCCTCGTAATGCAGGATCGATCCACCGCCAGCGGCGACTGTGTTGATACGCATCATGGGCGCGCGGATCCGCACGCCGGCGACTTCGGTGTCGAAAGCGCGCTCGTATTCGCCGTCAAAATGGGCGACGTCGGTCGAGGTGCCGCCCATATCGAAGCCGATGACCTTGTCGAAGCCGGCGAGCTTCGCCGTCTCGACCATGCCGACGACACCGCCGGCCGGACCCGACAGCAGCGCGTCCTTGCCCTGGAACATGTCGGCAGCGGTGAGCCCGCCTGAGGACATCATGAACATCAGCCGGGGGCCGGAGCCCAGTTCCCCCGCTACCCGTTGCACGTAGCGCGACAGGATCGGCGACAGGTATGCGTCGACCACGGTGGTGTCGCCACGGCCCACCAGCTTGATCAGCGGTGAGACCTCGTGGCTGACAGAGATCTGGCTGAAGCCGATCTTGCGGCAGATCTTGGCAACCGCCTTCTCGTGGTCGGGATGTTTCCAGGCATGCATGAACACGATCGCGACCGCATCGATGCCGTCGGCCTTGGCCTGTTCGATCGCCGGGCGGCATGCGGCGATGTCGAGCAGCCGCTCGACGCAACCATCGGCGCGCACGCGCTCGTCGATCTCGATCACCCGCTCGTAAAGCTGCTCCGGCAGGATGATTTCCTTGGCGAAGATGTCCGGCCGCGCCTGATAGGCGATACGCAGCGCGTCGCGAAACCCCTTGGTGATGAGGAGGAGCACGCGGTCGCCCTTGCGCTCGAGCAGCGCGTTGGTGGCGACGGTTGTGCCCATCTTGATGTCGCCGATCACGTTGGCGGGAATAGAGGCGCCCGATGCCAGCCCCAGCAGATCGCGAATGCCCTGGATGGCAGCGTCGGCATAGGCTTCAGGGTTTTCCGACAGGAGCTTGCGCGGGTGCAACTGTCCCTGCGGACTGCGGCCGATGATGTCGGTGAAGGTGCCCCCGCGATCGATCCAGAAATCCCATTTCTTGTTGATTGCGGCTTCCGGCATTTCTGATCGTCCAATCGATGCGAGCGACTGCTGTGTTAGTTCGCCGTTTCAGCTGCAGCAATCACAAGTTGATGTTACATTTGGAAACGCAACGTTACGAAACCGGCGCCGTGACTGATGCATTTCCCCTGCGACCGCTCACCGAAATGTGAGCGTTTGCTGAAGGAGAGATAGCATGAAAAAGCTCATTCTGGCGTCTGTTTCGGCGCTCGCCCTGCTGGGGGTCGCGGCTTGTAGCGACAGCGGCACCGACAATACCACCACACAGAGCACCAATCCGCCGGCCAACGAACAGCCGATGAAGCCGGCCACTCCTGACACCACGAAGCCCGCTGAACCGGCTCCGGCAACACCTCCTGCTGCACCTGCGCAGTAGAATTCAATCCGATGAAATCATGAAGGCCGGCCTTGTGCCGGCCTTCCTCTTGCCTGGGACCTCCGTCGACGAGTTTTCCTGCGGCATCGTCCCGGCTTGATAGCGAGGCCCGGTTCGCACTAAGAAGCCGCATGTCGATTTGGGACCGCCTCGGCGACTTCATCGCTCGTGTTTCGTCGTCGGCGTCCTCGGGCGTCGCCGATGTCGTGGAGGCTGTGCGGACTGTATTCTCCGGCGACCCGGATCTGCGGCGCCGCGTGGCGTTTTCGGTGGCGATGATCGCACTCGCGGCCAAGATGGCCAAGGCCGACGGCGTCGTCACTCAGGACGAGGTGCGCGCTTTCCAGGAAATCTTCGAGGTGCCGCCAAGCGAAACACGCAATGTGGCCCGCCTTTACGACCTCGCCAAGCGCGACGTCGCGGGGTTCGAGATTTACGCCCAGCGCATGGCTCAGCTGTGCGGTTCCGGCCACGCCAATTGCATGATGCTGGAAGACATTCTCGACGGGCTGTTCCACATCGCCAAAGCGGACGGCATGGTCCATGAACGGGAAGGGCAATTCCTGCATCGCATCGCCGAAATCTTCAGGATCGACGAGGTGCACTACCAGGCCATCCTGTCCCGGCACGTCAATCTGGGCGCCGCCGATCCCTATGTTGTTCTCGGCATCGAGCGGGGCAAGCCGTTCGAGGAGGTCAGGAAGCGCTACCGCAAGCTGATTTCGGACAATCACCCCGACCGGCTGATCGCACGCGGCCTGCCGCAGGAGTTCATCAAGATAGCCACGACGAGAGTCGCTGCCATCAATGCCGCCTATGAGATGATCGAGCGAGGCCTCAGGCACGCATGAGCGGTTTCCTGCCGGACCAGCCTGGTGCCGAGGTGAGGGTATCACCCAATTTCGGCCCCCGGCGCGAGACGCTCAGGCCCGACATGATCGTGCTCCACTACACCGGCATGGACACTGGCCCCGCCGCCGAGGCGTGGCTGTGCGATCCCGCGAGCGAGGTTTCGTCCCACTATCTCGTTCACGAAGACGGCCGCGTCGTCCAGATGGTGCGCGAGAGCGACCGTGCCTGGCATGCCGGCAAGAGCTCGTGGTTCGGGCGCACCGACATCAATTCCTGCTCGGTCGGTATCGAGATCGTCAACCCCGGACATGCCCTGGGCTACAAAGCCTTCCCGAAGCGGCAGGTCGACGCCGTGATCGGCCTGTGCGCGGGAATTGTCGGCCGACATTCCGTTCCGCCCCAAAGGGTGCTCGCGCATTCCGATGTGGCGCCGGGACGCAAGGTCGACCCGGGCGAGAAGTTCCCCTGGCAAGCGCTTTTTGCCGCCGGTATCGGGCACCTCGTCCCTGCCGCGCCGGTCAGGCCAGGCACGGTGCTGAAAGCCGGCGATTGCGGGACAGATGTCGAGGCGCTGCAGTCGATGCTGGCGCTTTACGGCTACGGCGTCGAAATCACAGGCGACTTCGATCGCCAGACCGAAGTCGTCGTCGCTGCGTTTCAGCGGCATTTCCGCCGACGTTTGGTTGACGGCGCCGCCGATGACTCGACGATCTGCACCTTGCAAAGGCTGCTGGCCTCGGTGAAGGCAGCTTCGTCCAGATAATCTATCCGAGCTGCCCAAATTACAGTTTGTCATAGAAAGTGAATTGCCTCGCCTTCTTTGGTGCCAATTCGCTCTCCAAACGCATCTCCCGAAAGTTGTCGGACGTCTATCCTCCCAGGATGCTCCGATGTTGAGTTGGCCAAGCTGCGCGAAATTCTTCGCGCGGTTCTAAAAGAACAGGACTACATGCAGAGATTGACCGTTGTAGCGGCAGCCGTTGCTGCCGGAGTGATCACTTTTGCCTTCAACCCAGCGAACAGCGCCGCCCTCAGCCCGCGTGCGGACAGCGGCTTTGCCGTAGCTCCCGCGAAGCCAAAGGCAGCGCCGACTGCCAAAACAGCGAAGACCCAGAAGGCGGCCCCGAACAAGACAGCAAAGATCCAGAAGGCCACCCCGGGCAAAGCGCAGAAAGTTGCCGCGCTGAAGTCGGCGAAGTCTACCGCAAAGCGCCACGCCAAGCGCAGCCGGCAGGTCATCGACCTGACAGCGACGGCTTCCATCCACCCCGAAAAGGTCGAGGCGCCGACCTCTGCCGCCGGCGACAGCCAATATTCGGAGATCATCGCCCGCTATGCGGCGAGCTATGGCGTGCCCGTTTCGCTCGCCAAGGCGGTCATCAAGATCGAAAGCAATTACCGGCCGAACATGGTCGGCGGCGCCGGCGAGATCGGTCTGATGCAGATCAAGCCGGCAACGGCTCGGATGATGGGCTATACCGGTTCGGTCAAGGGCCTCTTCGATCCCGACACCAACATCAAATTTGGCATGAAGTATCTTGCCATGGCGCAGGGTCTGGGTGGCGGCACGACTTGCGGCACGATCCTCAAATACAATGCCGGTCATGGCGCGACGCGCATGAACCCGATCTCGGCCGCCTATTGCAGCAAGGTGAAGGTGCAGATGGCAGCACTGGGTTCGCCCGCCTGAGACATTCGCAGCCTTTTCTGTTGCGTTTTCAGTCGGGAATCCCTTTATACGCCTTGCCAGCTGGCCGGGCGGCCGCGCCTGCAAGAGCCGAAAGGCTGCGGGTGAGGAAAGTCCGGGCTCCATGGAGACACGGTGCCGGCTAATGGCCGGCGGGGGCGACCCCAGGGAAAGTGCCACAGAAAGCAAACCGCCGCGGTATGCGCTGCGGCAAGGGTGAAAGGGTGGGGTAAGAGCCCACCGCGCGACTGGCAACAGGAGCGGCACGGCAAACCCCACCGGGAGCAAAACCGAATAGGGGCGGTGCGAGGGGAAACCTTCGAGGGCTGTTTCCGGCCCACCGCCCGGGTAGGTTGCGTGAGGCGCATGGCAACATGCGCCCAAGATGAATGGCCGCCACGTTCTCGCGCCGCAAGGCGCGGGGCCATACAGAACCCGGCTTACAGGCCAGCTGGCATTTTCGTTCTTATAGCTATTCAAACAGCTTGCAGCGGCGATGGGAGTTGTTGACCCTCCACCATTTTCAGGCTTTCCACGAGACGACATTGCGCCGGGCATTCGTCGCATCGTCTTAGGTGAATATCTTAGCTTCTATCGGGTCAGCGACAGCGATATCGAAATTGTTCGCGTGCTGCACGGTCGGCGCAAGATCGGAGCCGATGTTCCGGCGCCGTGATCGCCTTAGCTGCCGACACTATTCAACGACGCCTCGATCGCCTGCCACAGCTGTTCGACCGGTTCGCAGCCGATCGCCAGGCGCACGAAGCCGGACGGCACGGAGTCGCCGCGCTTCGAACGCCGTTCTGCCACGGTGTGCACGCCGCCAAACGAAGTTGCCGATTCGATCAACGCGCAGCTGGTGATGAAATCCTCGGCTTTTTCCTCAGATGTCAATTCGAAGGAGATGATGAAGCCGAAGCGCTCCATCTGGGCTCGGGCGAGGTTGTGCGAGGCGTCGCCCTCGAGCCCAGGAAAGCGCAGGCCGCTCACCGCGGGATGTGCCTTGAGCCGCCTGGCGATCGTTTCCGCCGAGGAGCACATGCGGTCGAAACGCATTTCCAGCGTTTCGAGGCCGCGATGCACGAGCCATGCTTCGAACGGGCCGGGGATGCCGCCAGCGGTCTCGCGCCAGTCCTTGATTTTCGCGACGATGTCCGGATTGCGGGTCGCGACATGGCCGAACAGCACGTCCGAGTGGCCATTGATCGCCTTGGTGTCGGCCGAGACGACAATCTCGGCGCCGAGATCGAGCGGACGCTGGCCAAAGGGGGTCATCGTCGTGTTGTCGACGACGAGGATCGCGCCTTGCGCATGGGCGGCCTTGGCGGCGGCGGCGATGTCGCAGATATCAAGACGCGGATTGGAGGGGGTTTCCACGAACACCAGGCGGTAGCCGGCAAAGCCGGCATCGAGCATGTTCGACGTCGCCCTCACGTCATAGGCGACGCCGAGCGGCTTCAAGAAGCGCTCTGCCAACGCGCGGGTCGTGTGATACCCGTCCGAAGGCAACAGAATGCGGTCCCCCGATTTCAGCAGCGCGAAGAAGACCGCTGAAATCGCGGCCATTCCTGAGGGAAAGGCAACGCATTGCGCATCTTCCAGATGGCCGAGCGCATGCTCGACAGCATGCCAGGTCGGATTGCTGAAACGGCCATATTGGTGGAATCCCGTCGCGTCACCCGGCGAGTGGAAGATGGACGCCATGATCAGCGGCAACGGGATGGGGTCGCCCTTGGCGAAGTCGCCGCTGCGCAGATGGACAAGTGCCGCAGCGCGTGAGTTCGCGGTTTCCGACATGGGCTCGATCCTTCGCTGAACAGAAGCTCTCGACGCTATGCGCGCCGGCAGTCCGCGGCAAGCTGCGTCCTTTTGGGCCAGACGGCTCTAAACGCTTCGTTAGGCTTAATAGACGATAAAGACGAGACTTGCCGGTAGCCTGCCCTTCCTGGTTGTCGAACGCGTTTGTGATGCCTCTTCCCGTTGACGCCCATAGTGCCCCATGATATCCCATATCGATACTCAAGCCTTCGTTTCGTGTCAGGGTGGAGCGTACGCCAATCGGGCAGCCGCAGCGGCCACCCGTTTGCCGGGTTTTGCCCTTGCGAAGGTGGGTTCAGGGCAGGGACCGCGCTGCGGCGGCGCGGGTATAGAGATGGAAAGGGGTACAGCGGCGACGGCGGCTGTAACGCGTAGTGGACCGATTTCTGTCGAACGCAATCAACAGGATCGATGCGAAGGGGCGGGTGTCCGTTCCGGCGCATTTCCGTTCGGTCGTGCAGAAGCGCGGTTATTCGGAACTCTATGCGCTGCGCTGTCTCGACCGTCCTGCGATGGACGTCGGCGGTCTCGACCTGCTCGACCGCTACGAGCAACGCATAGCGCTCGAGGATCCCTTCCTGCAGACAGCGGACGACATGTCGTTCTTCTGCCATGGCGACGGGATGTTCCTGAAGCTCGATCAGGACGGCCGCATCGGCATGACCGACTTCATCCGCGAGCACACGGGCATCTCGGCGGAGGTGGCCTTTGTCGGCCGCGGCAATTTCTTCCAGATCTGGGAGCCGGGCCGGCTTGCCGCCTATGGGGCGCAGGCACGCGCCAGGCTGTTGCAGCTTCGGCAGGGGACGAAGCCCGGGGAGCGACCGGAATGATGGCTGGCCGCGGCGATGATCCCCACGCCGTTGGCGGACTGGCTCGCCACATTCCGGTCCTCCTTGCCGAGGTGCTGGAGGCGCTGACGCCCAAGCCAGGAGAGACAATCGTCGATGGAACGTTCGGCGCCGGCGGCTATACGGCCGCCATTCTTGGGCGCGGCGCTTCGGTCGTCGCCATCGACCGCGATCCGGACGCCATCGCTGCGGGCCGGGCCCTGGAAGAACAGGCCGCGGGCAGGCTGAGACTCGTGCAGGCGCCGTTTTCGACGCTGGACGAACAGGTCGAGAGCGCCGACGGCGTCGTGCTCGATATCGGCGTTTCTTCCATGCAGCTCGATCAGGCGGAGCGCGGCTTTTCGTTTCGTGCCGACGGACCGCTCGACATGCGCATGGCGCAGGCCGGGCTCAGCGCCGCCGATGTCGTCAACACCTTCAAGGCTGGCGATCTTGCCCGCATCTTCGGCTTCCTCGGCGAGGAGCGTCATGCCGGCCGCATCGCGCGCATGATCGAGAGCCGGCGCGAGAAGCGCCCTTTCGAGCGCACGCTCGAACTGGCCGACGCCATTGCCACCCATATCGGCAGGGCGCCGAAGGACAAGATCCATCCGGCCACCCGTGTCTTCCAGGCGCTGCGCATCTTCGTCAATGACGAGCTTGGCGAGCTGGCTCGGGCATTGTTCGCCGCGGAGCGCGTACTCAAGCCCGGCGGCCGGCTTGCCGTCGTCACCTTCCATTCGCTGGAGGACCGCATCGTCAAGCGCTTCATCGCCGATCGTGCCGATGCGGCGGCCGGCTCGCGCCACCTGCCCGACGCGCCGGCCCGGCTGGCGACCTTCCGCAAATCCGGTGGCGGCGTCACCCCAGGCGAAGCCGAGATCGAGGCCAATCCGCGGGCGCGCTCGGCCAGGCTGCGCGCGGCCATCCGCACCGATGCGCCGGCGCGCGCAGGCGACTTTTCGATCTTCGGCCTTCCAAAGCTTCCCGCTGTCGAGCGGCCGGGGGAGAGGTAAGCACGTGTTTCGTACCAGCGACATAGTCCTGATCGCCGTCATGGTCTCGGCGGCGGCGTTGACCTACAAGACCAAGCGCGAGGCCGAGGAACAGCTGGCGTCGGTGCAGAAGCTGCAGGCGCAGATCCGGTATGAGGAAGACACGATCGATCTGCTGAAAGCCGACTGGAGCCTGCTCACGCAGCCGGCGCGGCTGCAGAAACTTGCCGAAACCTACAAGTCGCAGCTCGGGCTCGAGCCGGTCAGCGCCCGCCAGATCGGTGGTCTCGACGATGTGCCGGTGAAGCCGGTCAACATCCAGGATCTTTTGTCGCAAGAGCCCGGCGCCATGGCCGAGAATTCCGGCAAGGGTCCTTCGGCCGGCAAGGATCCGGTCGTTACCGGGAGCACCGCGCAATGATCGGCAGACTTCCAAAGGTCGGTGAACTGCTGAGGCGCCGCAAGAAGCCCACCGAGGACGGATCGATCGTCGTCGACGCCGCCCGCAAGGCGACCGGCGGCAAGGCCAAGACACGTATCGTCATGACGATGGCGGTATTCTTCACCATCTATTCGACCATCGCCGGCCGGTTGGTCTATCTTGGCCTGCAGAACCCGGACATGTCAGGCGGCCCACAGAGCAGGGTTACGGCTTCGCGGCCCGACATCGTCGACCGCAATGGCGAGGTGCTGGCGACCGACATCAAGACGGCGTCGCTGTTCGCCGAGCCGCGCCGCATCGTCGATGCCGACGAGGCGATCGAAAAGCTGGCGACGGTGCTCCCCGAGATCGATTACGAGCAGACCTATCACAAGCTGAAAAGCGGCGCCGGCTTCGTCTGGCTGCAGCGGCAACTGACGCCGAAGCAGCAGGCCGACATCATGGCGCTCGGCGTCCCCGGTCTGGGCTTCCGAACCGAGAAACGCCGCTTCTATCCGAGCGGCGAGACCTCCTCCTACATTGTCGGGCTCACCAATATCGACAATCAGGGCATCTCCGGCATGGAGAAATATATCGACGACCAGGGCCTGACCGATCTGCAGGCGTCGGGACTGGCCGTCGCCAGGGACTTGAAACCGGTAAAGCTGTCGATCGACCTGCGCGTCCAGCACGTGGTTCGCGATGAGGTGGCCACCGGCATGGAGCGGTTCCACGCGATCGCGGCGGGCGGTGTGGTGCTCAACATCAAGACGGGCGAAGTGCTGGCCATGGCCTCGGCCCCGGATTTCGATCCCAACAATCCCTACAATGCCCAGGACAAGGACCGGCTGAACCGCATGTCGGCCGGCCTCTACGAGATGGGCTCGACCTTCAAGAGCTTCACCACCGCCATGGCGCTCGATTCCGGCAAGGTCACGCTGGAGAGCCGCTTCGACGCGTCGCGGCCGATCCGCATCGGCCGTCAGACCATCCATGACTTCCACAGCAAGGGCCGCGTGCTGTCGGTGCCGGAAGTGTTCATCTATTCGTCCAACATCGGTTCCGCGAAGGAAGCGGAGGCGGTGGGCATCGAGGGGCACCGCGAATTCCTGCATCGCCTCGGCGTGCTGGAGAAGATGCAGACCGAATTGCCGGAAGTGGCGCGCCCGACCGAACCGAAGGTCTGGAAACAGGTCAATTCGATCACCATCGCCTTCGGCCACGGCGTGTCGACGACGCCGCTGCAGACTGCTGTTGGCTGTGCGGCGCTGATGAGCGGCTACCTGATCGAGCCGACCTTCCTGCCGCGCACCGCGGAGCAGGCGATGGAGGTCGCCAAGCAAGTGGTCAGCGACAAGACCGTGGAAGGGATGCGCTATCTCTATGCGCTCAACGCCGAGAAGGGCTCCGGCAAGAGCGCCAGGGTTCCGGGTTTCCGCGTCGGCGGCAAGACCGGCACGGCCGAGAAGGTGGTCAATGGCCGCTACTCGAAAGAGAAGAATTTCAATGCCTTCGTGGCGGCCTTTCCAATGGATGATCCGCAATACATCGTGCTGACGATCGCCGACGAACCGAAGCCGGAAAAGCCCGGCATGGGGGCCACCGCCGCCTCGAACGCCGGCATCATGGCGGGAAACATCATCAGGCGCGCGGCTTCCATGCTTGGCGTTAAGCCAGATTTCAGCCATGAAAATGGTGCAACGCTGGTTTCCTATCAGTGATTCTTGGGGCGCGCCGGCAACTGCGCGCTATTTTGTTGCGGTGAACGGAACTCGATGCATCTGAAAGATCTAGCCGGTATCCTGCCTGTCGAGGGAACAGCTTCCCGCGCTCTGGAGGTTACCGGTCTCTCCTCGGATTCTCGCCAGGTTAAGCCGGGGGTCGTCTTCTTCGCGCTTGCGGGCAGCAAGGCGGATGGCGCGAGTTATGCCGCGGACGCCACTCGTCGCGGGGCTGCCGCAATCGTGGCGGCCAAAGGCAGCACAATCTCCGGTCTTTCGATCCCGGTTCTTGCGGTGGACGACCCGCGCCTGGCGCTGGCGCTCAGCGCAGCGCGTTTCTTCGACCGACAACCTGAAACCATGGTCGCCGTCACCGGCACCAGCGGCAAGACGTCGGTCGCCGCATTCACCCGCCAGATCTGGGAGCAGGCGGGATTGGCGGCCGCATCGATCGGCACGACCGGCGTGGTGGCCCCTGGTCGCAACGAATATGGCTCGCTGACCACGCCTGATCCGGTGGCGCTTCACAAGCTGCTCAAGGAACTGGCGGAGGCCGGCGTCACCCGCGCCTCGATGGAGGCCTCGAGCCACGGTCTCGACCAGCGTCGCCTCGACGGCGTGAAACTCGCCGCCGGCGGCTTCACCAATCTCGGCCGCGACCACATGGACTATCATCCGACGGTCGAGGACTATCACCGCGCCAAGCTGCGCCTGTTCGACACGCTGCTGCCGAGGGGGGCGCCGGCCATCATCTTTGCCGACGATCCATGGTCTGAGCCGACGGCTCATGCCGCGCGGGCGGCGGGATTGGCCGTGCGTACGGTCGGCCGCCATGGCGATTTCCTTATGTTGAAGCGGGTCGAGCACGAGCGCCATCGCCAGCGCGCCGAGGTCGAAGTGGACGGCGTTCTGCATGAGATCGACTTGCCGCTGGCCGGCGATTTCCAGATCGCCAACGCGCTGGTTTCGGCCGGCCTTGCCATCTCGACTGGAACTTCCGTCGACAAAGCCTTGGCTGCACTGGAAAAATTGAAGGGGGCGCCGGGCCGGCTCGATCTCGTCGGTACGACCGCCGCCGGCGCTCCCGTCTATGTCGACTACGCGCACAAGCCCGACGCGCTGGAAAACGTGCTGGCCTCGGTTCGTCCTTTCACCACGAGCCGCGTCGTCGTCGTGTTCGGCTGTGGCGGCGATCGCGATCGCGGCAAGCGGCCAATCATGGGCGAGATCGCTAGCCGGCTTGCCGATGTCGTCATCGTAACCGACGACAATCCGCGCACGGAAGTCCCTGAAACGATCCGCGCCGCAATCCTTGCGGCGGCGCCAGGCGCCATCGAGATCGGCGACCGGCGCAAGGCCATACGTGAGGCGGTGGCCATGCTTCACGCGGGCGACACGCTGATCGTCGCCGGCAAGGGGCATGAGGAAGGCCAGACAATCGGCTCCGAAACCTTCCACTTCTCCGACCACGAGGAAGTGCGCGAGGCCTTGAAGGAGCGCGCCGCATGAGCTTGCTCTGGACGTCGCACGCGCTGGTCGAAGCCATGGGCGGCAGGCCGATTGGCTCGCTGCCGGAAGGAATCACCGGCATTTCCATCGACAGTCGCAGCCTCGAGCCCGGCAATGCCTTCTTCGCCATCAAGGGCGAGACGATGGACGGCCATGATTTCGCGACCGCGGCGGTCAAGGCCGGAGCGGCCGTGCTGGTGGTCGCAGAAGGCAAGCTGCCCTCGCTCGGCAGGCTGACGGCGCCGATGATCGTGGTGCAGGATGTGCTTGCAGCGCTCGAGAAGCTCGGCGTTGCCGCCCGCGCTCGCTCGCGGGCGAAGGTCATCGCGGTGACCGGCTCCGCCGGCAAGACGACGACCAAGGAAGCGCTGCGGCATGTGCTGTCGGCGGTCGGGAAGGTGCACGCCTCGGCGCAGTCGTTCAACAATCACTGGGGCGTGCCGCTGACGCTCGCGCGGATGCCAGACGATTGCGACTACGCGATCTTCGAGATCGGCATGAACCATCCCGGCGAGATCCGGCCGTTGGTCAAGATGGTCAGGCCGCATGTCGCGATCGTGACGCTGATTGCTGCCGCCCATCTCGGCTTTTTCAGGAACCTCGACGAGATCGCGCATGCCAAGGCCGAGATTTTCGAGGGGGTGGAGTCCGGCGGCGCCGCGCTACTCAACCGCGACGACACGCGCTGGAAGCTGCTCGACAGAATGGCGAAAGAGGCCGGCATCGAGCATGTCTTCGGCTTTGGCGAAAACGCACGCTCGACTTTCCGGCTCACCAATTGCGAGCTTCATGCCGATCATTCCGACATCGTCGCGAAGATCGGCAAGCGGGAGGTGACTGCTCGCGTCGGCGCCCCCGGCCGCCATATCGTGCAGAACGTGCTGGCGGTGCTGGGCGCTGCGCAACTGGTCGGCGCCGATCTCGACAAGGTGGTGGCGGCGCTCGCAGATCTCGCGGCCGAACGCGGGCGCGGCAGGCGCCACATACTGCGCCATCCGAGGGGGCCGATCACATTGATCGATGAAAGCTACAACGCCAACCCGGCGTCGATGGCGGCAGCCATGGCGCTGCTCAACGCCACGCCGGTATGGGGCGAGGGACGGCGCATCGCGGTGCTCGGCGATATGCTGGAACTCGGCAGCCACTCGGCAAAACTTCATGCAGCGCTCGCCGAGCTCATCATCGGCACCGGAACACGCAACGTCTATCTCGGCGGCCCGGAGATGCGTGCGCTGGCCGAGGTTCTGCCGGCCGACGTCGAGACGGAATACCGCTCCGGAGCGGAAGAGCTGAAGCCGGTCCTGCTGTCGGCGCTCAAGCCCGGCGACGTGGTGATGGTCAAGTCGTCGAAGGGCATCGGATTTTCAAAGCTGGTCGAGGCTTTGCTCGGCAAATTTCCGGCGGAAGCCACAACCATTGAACCGACCTGAGGTCGGGCTCCGGGGGACGGAAGCGTATGCTCACTTTACTTGTTGATTTCGCGGACAAGATCTCGGCCTTCAATGTCTTCCGCTACATCACCTTTCGCACCGGCGGCGCCTTGATCACCTCGGCGCTCATCGTCTTCATCTTCGGACCGACGATCATCAATTCGCTGCGGCTGCGCCAAGGCAAGGGCCAGCCCATCCGCGCCGACGGGCCGCAGACGCATTTCAAGAAGGCGGGGACGCCCACGATGGGCGGCCTGATGATCCTGTCCGGCATCATCGGCTCCTCGCTTCTGTGGGCCAACCTCTCCAGCATCTATGTCTGGGTGGTGCTTTTGGTCACCGTCGGCTTCGGCTCGATCGGCTTCTATGACGACTATCTCAAGGTCACCAAGCAGTCGCATCTGGGCTTCTCCGGCAAGGCGCGGCTGGCGATCGAATTCGTCATCGCCGGCATCGCCGCCTGGGTGATCATGCACAACGGCCAGGCGCCGTTCTCCTCGTCGCTGACCTTTCCCTTCGCCAAGGAATTCATCATCAATCTCGGCTGGTTCTTCGTGCCGTTCTCTTGCTTCGTCATCGTCGGCGCCGGCAATGCGGTGAACCTGACCGACGGCCTCGACGGGCTGGCGATCGTGCCGATCATGATCGCGGCCGCGTCCTTCGGCGTCATCGCCTATCTATCGGGCAATGCGGTGTTCGCCGAATATCTGCAGATCCATTTCGTGCCGGGCACCGGCGAACTCGCCGTCGTGCTCGGCGCTGTGATCGGCGCCGGCCTCGGCTTCCTGTGGTTCAACGCGCCGCCGGCCGCGATCTTCATGGGCGATACCGGCTCGCTGGCAATGGGCGGCCTGATCGGCACCATCGCGGTCGCCACCAAGCACGAGATCGTGCTCGTCATCGTCGGCGGCCTGTTCGTGGTCGAGATCCTTTCGGTCATCATCCAGGTCGGCTACTTCAAGATGACCGGCAAGCGCGTGTTCCTGATGGCGCCGATCCATCATCATTTCGAAAAGCTCGGCTGGACCGAAAGCCAGGTGGTGATCCGCTTCTGGATCATCGCCGTCATCCTGGCCCTGGTCGGCCTCTCCACACTCAAGCTCAGGTAAGGACACCAGTTGATCCCCGCCGCATCCTTCTCAGGCAAGCGCGTTTCGCTCTTCGGGCTCGGCGGTTCCGGGATTGCCACCGCGCATTCGCTGATCGAGGGCGGCGCCGAAATCCTTGCCTGGGACGACAATCCGGACAGCGTTGCCAAGGCTGCCGCCGCGGGGATCGCAACCGGTGACCTGCGCGCGGCCGACTGGTCGCGCTTCGCGGCCTTCGTGCTGTCGCCCGGGGTGCCGCTCACGCACCCGAAGCCGCATTGGACGGTGGAACTGGCGCGCGGCGCCGGCGTAGAGGTGATCGGCGACATCGAACTTTTCTGCCGCGAGCGCATCCAACTGGCGCCGGCGGCGCCGTTCATCGCGATTACCGGTACCAACGGCAAGTCGACGACGACGGCGCTGACCTCCCACATATTGAAATCAGCCGGGCGCGACACGCAGATGGGCGGCAATATCGGCCGCGCCATCATGACGCTCGATCCGCCGAAGGCGGACCGGCACTATGTCGTCGAGTGCTCCTCCTATCAGATCGATCTGGCGCCCTCGATCAACCCGACCGCAGGTGTCCTGCTCAACCTGACGCCCGACCATCTCGACCGCCACGGCACGATGGCGCATTACGCCTCGATCAAGGAAAGGCTGGTCGCCGGCAGCGAGACCGCCATCATCGGCGTCGACGATTCCTGGTGCGCCCAGATCGCCGACCGGCTGGAGCGGGCCGGCAAGCAAGTCATCCGCATTTCCAAGCGTCTGCCGCTGACCGACGGCTACTTCGCCGACGGCACCAACCTGATGGAAGCCGTACATGGCCGCTACAGCCGCGTCGGCTTCCTGGAAGGCATCGGTTCGCTGCGCGGCCAGCACAACGCGCAGAACGCGTTGGCCGCCGTCGCTGCCTGCCTGAGAGTCGGGCTGGAACTCGGCGAGATCCAGGCGGGGCTCGAAAGCTTTCCGGGGCTCGCGCACCGCATGGAGCAGGTCGGCCGCAAGGATCATGTGCTGTTCATCAACGATTCCAAGGCGACCAATGCGGACGCCGCGGCCCCGGCGCTATCCAGCTTCAGCCGCGTCTACTGGATAGCCGGGGGCCTGCCCAAGGAGGGCGGCATCGAGCCTTTGCGCGGCTTCTTCCCGCGCATCGCCAAGGCCTATCTGATCGGCGAAGCGGCGCCGGTCTTTTCCGCAACGCTCGGTGAGGCGGTGCCCTACGAGATCTCCGGCACGCTGGCCGCTGCGGTCGAGCATGCCGCGCGCGACGCCGCGAACGATAGCGGTGGCGAGGCTGTGGTGCTGCTTTCGCCCGCCTGCGCCAGTTTCGACCAGTTCAAGAATTTCGAGGTTCGCGGCGAAGCCTTCAGGCAAGCTGCGACTGCTATTGATGGGGTGAAACCCATCGGAGGGCCACGTTGATGCAAAGCCGTCTCGACAAAAGTCCGGTCGCAACCTGGTGGTGGACAATCGATCGCTGGTTCCTGGCGGCATTCCTGTCGCTCATGGGCCTTGGCATCGTTTTGTCCTTCGCCGCCAGCCCGGCGGTGGCCGAGCGCATCGGTCTCGACAGCTTCCATTTCGCCACCAGGCAGATCATCTTCACCATCCCGGCGCTTGGCGTGATGCTGGCTGTCTCGTTTCTCGAATCGCGGCAGATCCGGCGAATGGCGTTGCTGATCCTGTCCATCATGCTGGTGCTGATGGTGGCGGTGCTCTATGTCGGCGTCGAAGTGAAGGGCGCGCGGCGCTGGGTGTCGCTCGCCGGCCTCTCCATCCAGCCCTCGGAATTCCTCAAGCCGGCTTTCGTCATCATCTGCGCCTGGCTGTTTGCCGAGCACAAGCGCCAGCCGGACATTCCCGGCAATCTCTTTGCCCTGCTGCTTCTCGTCCTCGTGGTTTCGCTTCTGGTTGCCCAGCCCGACCTCGGCCAGACCATGCTGGTGACCGGCACCTGGGGCGTCATGTTCTTCATGGCCGGCCTGCCGTGGCTGTGGATCATGGCGCTCGGCATAACCGGCGCGACCGGGCTGTTTGCCGCCTACACGGTGTTCCCGCACGTCGCCGCGCGCATCGACAAGTTCCTGACCGGGGAGGGCGACACGTTCCAGGTCGACATGGGCCGCGAGGCGCTGATCAATGGCGGCTGGTTCGGCGTCGGCCCTGGCGAGGGAACCGTCAAGCGGGTGATTCCGGACAGTCATGCCGACTTCGTCTTCTCGGTCGCGGGCGAGGAGTTCGGGCTGATCATGTGCTTCTTCATCATGTCGATTTTTGCCTTCATCGTGCTGCGCGGGCTCAACACGGCGCTCAAGGAACATGACGACTTCACGCGCTATGCGGTCGGCGGCCTGGTCACCGTCTTCGGCCTGCAGTCGGTGATCAACATGTGCGTGAACCTGCAGCTGATGCCCGCCAAGGGAATGACGCTGCCCTTCATCTCCTATGGCGGCTCGTCACAGATCGCCATCGCCATCTCAATGGGCATGGTGCTGGCGCTGACGCGCAGGCGGCCTGAAAAGCGCAAGCAGATGGGCTTCGTCTTCGCGCAACGCGCCATGCCGGCGGAATGAGGCTGGATGTCGAAGGGTGTCATCCTGCTTGCGGCTGGCGGAACCGGCGGACATCTGTTTCCGGCCGAAGCGCTGGCGCATGAGCTGATCGAGCGCGGCTGGAAGGTGCATCTCGCCACCGACCATCGCGCCGAGCGCTATTCCGGCCAGTTCCCTGCCGTCGCCGTCCACTCCATCGCATCGGCGACTCTGGGCTCCAGGAATCCTATCGCTGTGCTCTCGTCCTTCTGGAGGATATGGCAAGGGGTGCGGCAGGCGGGGGAGGTCATGGCCAGGATCAAGCCCGAGGCCGTGGTCGGCTTCGGCGGCTATCCGACGCTGCCGCCGCTCTATGCGGCGACACGGCGCAAGGTGCCGACGCTGATCCATGAGCAGAACGCCGTCATGGGCCGGGCGAACAAAGCCCTGGCCGGCCGTGTCGATGCGATTGCCGGCGGCTTCCTGCCTGAAGGCGCGAGTGCCGCCGGCGCCAAGACGGTGACCACCGGCAATCCGGTCAGGCCGCAGGTTCTGGAGGCGGCAAAAACGCCCTATGTGCCGTCCAAGGACGGCGAACCGTTCCGCTTTCTGGTGTTTGGCGGCAGCCAGGGAGCCCAGTTCTTTTCCGATGCCGTGCCGGCGGCGATCGCATTGTTGCCCGAGGCGCAGCGCAAGCGGCTATTGATCACACAGCAGGCGCGCGCCGAAGATGTCGGGCGGGTGAAGGCCGTCTATGCCGAGCTTGCGGTCGACGCGCAGGTCTCGCCGTTCTTCACCGACATGGCGGCACGGATGGCTGCGGCGCATCTGGTGATGTCGCGCTCCGGCGCTTCGACGGTGTCCGAGATCTCGGTCATCGGCCGGCCGGCGCTGCTGGTTCCTTATCCACACGCGCTGGACCATGATCAGGCGGCGAATGCTGCGGCGCTCGCCGCCGCCGGCGGTGCCGAGCTCCACCCGCAGTCGACGCTTTCGGCCGAGCGGATCGCCGCGCTGGTGGGAGGGCTCATGAACGACCCCAGCAGGCTGGCGGGCATGGCGGCGGCCGCCCGTTCGGCCGGAAAACCCGACGCGGCGCGGTTGCTCGCCGATCTGACAGAGGCTATTGCGTCCGGCAAAACGGTTTCGGACTTCAGGAGGACGCGCGCATGAAGATGCCGCAGACGATTGGCCTCGTGCATTTCATCGGCATCGGCGGCATCGGCATGAGCGGCATTGCCGAGGTGCTGCACAACCTCGGCTACAAAGTGCAAGGCTCCGATCAGGCGGACGGCGCCAATGTGCAGCGTCTGCGCGACAAGGGCATCGAATGCTTCGTCGGCCACAAGGCGGAGAACCTAGGCGAGGCCGAAGTCGTGGTCGTTTCGACCGCCATCAAGAAGACCAACCCGGAGCTGAGGGCCGCGCGGGAAAAATTGCTTCCGGTTGTCCGCCGTGCCGAGATGCTCGCCGAACTGATGCGCTTCCGCCAGGCGGTGGCGATCGGCGGCACGCACGGCAAGACGACGACGACCTCGATGGTGGCGACACTGCTCGAGGCCGGGGGGCTCGACCCGACCGTCATCAACGGGGGCATCATCAACGCCTATGGCACCAATGCCCGCATGGGCGACGGCGAATGGATGGTGGTCGAGGCCGACGAGAGCGACGGCACCTTCCTGAAGCTGCCGGCCGACATCGCCGTGGTGACGAATATCGATCCCGAGCATCTCGACCACTATGGCAGCTTCGACAAAGTGCGCGAGGCGTTCCGCCAATTCGTCGAGAACGTGCCATTCTACGGCTTCGGCGTGATGTGCACCGACCATCCGGAGGTGCAGGCGCTGGTCGGCCGGATCGAGGACCGGCGCGTCATCACCTATGGCGAGAACGCGCAGGCCGATGTGCGCTTCACCAATCACCGCATTGAAGGGGCGACGTCGGTGTTCGACGTGGTGATCCGCGACCGCAAGGGGCGCGGCTCAACGATGATCGAGGGACTGCGGTTGCCGATGCCGGGCCGGCACAATGTCGCCAACGCGACGGCGGCGATCGCCGTGGCGCATGAGCTGGGCCTTTCGCCAGAGGCGATCAAGAAGGGCCTGTCGTCCTTCGCCGGCGTCAAGCGACGCTTCACCCATACCGGCTCCTGGAACGGGGTCGAGGTCTTCGACGACTACGGCCATCACCCGGTCGAGATCGCGGCCGTGCTGAAGGCCGCCCGCAGCGCCACCACTGGGCGCGTCATCGCCATCGCGCAGCCGCACCGCTTCACCCGGCTGCGCGACCTGTTCGAGGAATTCTCCGTCTGCTTCAATGACGCCGACACGGTGATGGTGGCACCGGTCTATCCGGCCGGAGAGGAGCCCATCGAAGGCGCGACCTCCGACGCGCTGGTGTCGCGGATCCGCGCCGGCGGCCATCGCGACGCGCGCCATATCGACGGTGCCGCGGCAATCGCGCCGGCCATTCGCGATCTGGCCAAGCCTGGAGACTTCGTCGTCTTCCTCGGCGCCGGCAACATCACGCAATGGGCCTATGCGCTGCCCAAGGAACTCGGCGGGACGCCCTCATGATGCGCGGGCAGGAATTGATCGACAAACTCGGCGACCGGCTTGCCGGCCTGCGCGGTCGCATCACGCCCAACGCCGAGATGGACAAGATCACCTGGTTCCGCGCCGGCGGCCTGGCTGAGGCGCTGTTCCAGCCGGCTGACGAGGAGGATCTCGCCGCTTTCCTGAGCGCTGTGCCGGAAGAGATCCCGCTTACAGTCGTCGGCGTCGGGTCCAACTTACTGGTGCGTGACGGCGGCATCTCGGGTTTCGTCATCAGACTGTCGGCCAAGGGCTTTGGCGAAGCCGAAGTCACCGGACCCACGACAATCAAGGCGGGCGCGGCAACGCCGGACAAACGCGTCGCGGCTGTCGCGTATGAAGCGGGCATTGGTGGATTCCATTTCTATCATGGCATTCCCGGCGCCGTCGGCGGTGCGCTGAGGATGAATGCCGGCGCCAATGGCACGGAGACGCGCGAGCGCGTCGTCGAGGTGCGGGCGCTCGACCGCAAGGGCAATCTCCATACGCTGAGCAATGCCGACATGGGCTATGCCTACCGCCACTCGTCTGCGCCTGCAGGGCTGATCTTCACCTCCGCCATCTTCGAGGGGTTTCCGGAAGACAAGGCCGCGATCAAGGCGGCGATGGAGGCCGTGCAGAACCATCGCGAGACGGTGCAGCCGATCCGCGAGAAGACCGGCGGCTCGACTTTCCAGAATCCCGATGGCACATCGGCCTGGAAGGAGATCGACAAGGCCGGCTGTCGTGGGCTGATGATCGGCGGCGCGCAGATGTCGCCGATGCACTGCAACTTCATGATCAATACCGGCACCGCAACCGGCTACGACCTCGAATATCTCGGCGAGACGGTGCGCGCGCGGGTGCTCGAGAATTCGGGCATCCGGCTGCATTGGGAAATCAAGCGGCTCGGCAATTTCCGGCCGGGCCATGCCGTCCAGGAATTCCTCGGACAGCTGCTCTAGGCGCATCCCGCCGCAACGCATTCAGGCGAACGCCTTTGGTGCGTGTCGATGTCCCCGAACCGCGGCGCGCTTCTGCGCAACATGCATTAGCGCCTTGCGATGTTCAAGTGATGGTTGAACTTCAGGCGGTGCAATGGCCTGAAGACCGTTGCCGCAAAGACTCACAACACGGTTTTTGCGCCGGTTTTCGCGGAAAGTGAATCGCTCGGAATCATAAGCACTTGCCAGGGAATCAACTCTCTGATTCTCTGCTCTAAAGCGTTTCCTGATTTGAGTCGTTCGACGCGTGAAGTCGCGTTTTCCGTCTGGGGGGCAACCTGCCGGAAGACTCGGACTCAATGTTCGGGAATGTGGTGCGGAACTGGTGGTTGCAGCCCGGCGTGAGAGGGAATGACGGGAATGAAGAAGAAGCATGTGGCTGTGCTCCTCGGAGGATTCTCCTCGGAGCGGCCCGTGTCTCTGTCGTCGGGGAAGGCGTGTGCCGATGCGCTCGAGAAGGAAGGCTATCAGGTCACTCGAGTCGACGTTTCGCGCGACGTCGGAGCCGAGCTTGCCGAACTTAAGCCCGACGTCGCCTTCAATGCGCTGCATGGCCCGTTCGGCGAGGATGGCACCATTCAGGGAATTCTCGAATATCTCGCGATCCCCTACACCCATTCGGGTGTGCTCGCTTCGGCGCTGGCCATGAACAAGCAGCAGGCCAAGAAGATCGCCAAGGCGGCGGGCATTCCGGTCGCGGAATCGAAGGTGACCAGCCGCTTCGCCATCCGGAGCAAGCATCCGATGAGGCCGCCTTATGTGGTGAAGCCGGTCAACGAGGGCTCGAGCTTCGGCGTCGTCATCGTGCATGAAGGGCAGTCGCATCCGCCGCAGGTGATCGGCTCGCCCGAGTGGAAGTACGGCGAGACCGTCATGGTGGAGCGCTACATCCACGGGCGGGAGCTGACCTGCGCGGTGATGGGCGATGTGGCGCTCGGGGTCTGCGAGATCATCCCGACGGGTCATTCCTTCTACGACTACGATTCAAAATACGTCGCCGGCGGATCAAAACACGAAACCCCTGCTAAAATTTCACCGAATATTTACCAAAAAATACAGACACTGGCCCTCAAGGCTCATCTTGCTATCGGCTGCCGGGGCGTTTCCCGGTCGGACTTCCGTTACGACGACCGCCACTCCGAAAACGGCGAGGTTGTCTGGCTCGAGATCAACACCCAGCCGGGCATGACGCCGACGTCTCTGGTGCCTGAAATCGCCGCGCACGCGGGACATTCGTTCGGCGATCTGTTGAGTTGGATGGTGGAGGACGCTTCGTGTCTGCGTTGAGGTGGGGACAGGGCAAGGGCGGGGCCGGTCCGGTGCTGTTTGGCATCCCGCTGCCGTTCGATCATTTCGTGTTGCCGCGTCAGCTTCGCCGGCCGATGCGGGTGCTCGCGCGCCTCTGCAGCGGCGAATACGAACCGCCGCGCTTCTCGGCTGCGATCCTCTCGGCCGCGCTGCTCTGCTCGAGCGGCGCCTATGGCGCCTATCTCGGCGGTTACACGGATGTCGTGGTCCAGGGCGTCACGGCCCGCACCGGCTTCGCCGTCGATCAGATCAAGGTCGTCGGCAATCTCCAGACGTCGGAGATCGACATCCTGGACCGGCTCGGCCTCGACGGCTGGACGTCGCTGATCGGCTTCGACGCCGAGGCTGCGCGTGAGCGCATCGCCACGCTGCCCTGGGTCGAGGTCGCGGCGGTGCGCAAGATCTATCCGCACACGCTGGAGGTGCGCGTCGAAGAGCGTGAGGCTTTCGCCCTGTGGCAGCAGGGCAATTCGCTTTCCGTGATCGAGCGGTCGGGCGAGGTGATCGCGCCCTTCTCTGGCGGCAAGCAGGCGATGCTGCCGCTGATCGTCGGCACGGGCGCTCCGGCGGCTGCCCCTGGTTTTGTGGACAAGGTCAAGCGCTACCCGGAACTCGCCGCGCGGGTCAAAGGCTATATCCGCGTCGGCGAGCGGCGCTGGGACCTGAAGCTGGAGAACGGCATCACGGTCAAGTTGCCGGAGGACGGCGAGGACCAGGCGCTCGCCGAACTCGTCAAGCTCGATCGTGACAACGGGCTTTTGACGCGCGACATCGCCGCGGTCGACATGCGCCTGTCCGACCGGCTGGTCGTGGAGCTGTCGCCGGAGGCGGCGACGCAGCGCGAAGCTGCGCTCAGCGAAAAGCCGAAGAGCCTGACCAAGCGCAAGCCGGAGACGAAGATATGAGCTGGCTTGGCGGCAGCGGTGACGCTTCTTCGCGCCGGTCGGGCACGCTTACGGTGCTCGATGTCGGCTCGAGCAAGGTTTGCTGTGTGGTGGCCAAGCTGAAGCCGAACGAGGACGGCAAGCTCCTGCGCGGTCGCTCGCACCGCATCCAGGTGATCGGCATAGGCCACCAGAAGTCGCAAGGGGTGAAGTCCGGCGTCGTTGTCGACCTCGACCGCGCCGAACATGCCGTCCGGCTTGCCGTCGACGCCGCCGAGCGCATGGCGGGGCTCACCGTGGACTCCTTGATCGTCAATATGACGGCCGGGCGCCTGAAGAGCGAAGCCTTCTCGGCGACCATCAATCTCGGCGGCCATGAGGCCGAGGAAGCCGACATCAAGCGCGTGCTCGCCGCGGGCGCCAAGCAGGCGCTGAAAGCCGAACGCGAGGTGATCCACTCGCTTCCCGTGGGGTTCTCGCTTGATGCCGAACGCGGCGTTCGCGACCCGCGCGGCATGGTCGGCGACGCGCTCGGCGTCGACATGCATGTGCTGACCGGCGATGCCGCGCCGATGCGCAATCTGGAACTCTGCATCAACCGTTCGCACCTGTCGGTCGAACGGATGGTGGCGACGCCCTATGCCAGCGGGCTTGCGGCGCTCGTCGACGACGAGCTCGAAATGGGCGCAGCCTGCATCGATATGGGCGGCGGCACCACGACGATTTCGGTGTTCTCCGAAGGCAAGTTCGTGCATGGCGATGCGATCGCCATCGGCGGCAACCATGTCACGCTCGACATGGCCAAGGGCCTGTCGACCTCGCTCGACGCCGCCGAGCGGCTGAAAGTGATGCACGGCTCGGCACTGCCCGGCAGCGCCGACGACCGCGATCTGGTATCGATCCAGCCGATCGGCGAGGAAGGCGAGGTGCCGCTGCAGATACCGCGCTCGGTGATGACGCGGATCGTGCGCGCGCGCATCGACGAGACGCTGGAGCTGTTGCGCGACCGGCTGAACAAGTCGGGCTACGGCAATGCCGTCGGCAAACGCGTCGTGCTCACCGGCGGCGCCAGCCAGCTGGCGGGGCTGCCGGAAGCGGCGCGGCGCATCCTCGGACGCAACGTGCGCATCGGCCGGCCGCTCGGCGTGGCGGGCCTGCCCGAGGCGGCCAAGGGACCGGCGTTCTCGACCCCGGTCGGACTGCTGATCTATCCGCAGATGGCGAGCTTCGAGAGCCATACGGCGAAAGGACTTTCCGGTTTCAGGATGACCGGAACAGGCGGAAAACTGCATCGCATGAGTCAGTGGTTGAGAGACAGTTTTTAATTTGACGGGGACAGCCCCATAGGCGGCCGCAGCGGCGAAGCGGCGGGAAAGGCAAAGGACGGAGACAATGACCATCAATCTGCAAAAGCCGGACATCACCGAGCTGAAGCCACGCATCACCGTGTTCGGTGTCGGCGGCGGCGGCGGCAATGCCGTCAACAACATGATCACCGCCGGCTTGCGCGGCGTCGAATTCGTGGTGGCCAACACCGATGCGCAGGCGCTGACCATGTCGAAGTCGGAGCGGCTGATCCAGCTCGGCGCGCATGTCACCGAGGGACTCGGCGCAGGATCGCAGCCGGAAGTCGGCCGCGCCGCCGCCGAGGAGTGCATCGACGAGATCATCGATCATCTCTCCAACACGCATATGTGCTTCGTTACCGCCGGCATGGGCGGCGGCACCGGCACTGGCGCTGCTCCGGTCGTCGCCCGCGCCGCGCGCGAGAAGGGCATCCTCACCGTCGGCGTCGTCACCAAGCCGTTCCATTTCGAAGGCCAGCGCCGCATGAAGACGGCCGACCTGGGCATCGAGGAACTGCAGAAATGCGTCGACACCCTGATCGTCATCCCGAACCAGAACCTGTTCCGGCTGGCCAATGACAAGACCACCTTCGCCGATGCCTTCGCCATGGCCGACCAGGTGCTCTACTCCGGTGTCGCCTGCATCACCGACCTGATGGTCAAGGAAGGCCTGATCAACCTCGACTTCGCCGACGTCCGCTCGGTTATGCGCGAGATGGGCAAGGCGATGATGGGCACGGGCGAGGCCTCGGGCGAGGGCCGCGCGATGGCCGCCGCCGAAGCAGCGATCGCCAACCCGCTGCTCGACGAGACCTCGATGAAGGGCGCCAAGGGCCTGCTGATCTCGATCACCGGCGGTCGCGACCTCACCCTGTTCGAGGTCGACGAAGCTGCCACCCGCATCCGCGAGGAGGTCGACCAGGACGCCAACATCATCCTCGGCGCTACCTTCGACGAGGAACTGGAAGGCGTGATCCGCGTCTCGGTTGTCGCCACCGGCATCGACAAGTCGGCGGCCGAAATCGCCGCAGCGCCGATCTCGATCCGCGCGCCGCAGAAGCCGGTGAACCGCCCGGCGGTGCCCGCCCAGGAAAGCCGTCCTGCGCCGGTTCAGCAGCAGGCCGCATACGAGCCGCGCGCTGTAGATCCGGTCGCCGAAGCGATCCAGCTTGCCGAGGCAAACGCGGCCGCGATGGCGCAGCCGCGTCCGGCGCCGGTCGACGACTTCCGGCCGCAGAGCAAGATCTTCCAGGCCCCGCCGGCGCCGCCGCAGCCAGTAGTGCAGCAGCAGGTCGTGCAGCCCGCGCCGCAGCGCGAGATGCCGCAGCCGATGGCCGCGGCGCCCCAGCGCATGCCGCGTGTCGAGGATTTTCCCCCGGTGGTGAAGGCCGAGGTGGAAGCCAAGAGCCGCCCCGCCGATCATGAGAACAGCGGGCCGATGGGGCTGATCAAGCGCCTGACGAACGGCCTGACCCGCCGCGAGGAGGAGCCGGCACGGCTGCAGCCGGCGCAGCCGCGCGAGCCGAAACTGCGCCAGGCGGCACCCGAGATGCGTCGCCTCGCCAGCCAGGATCCGCAGCTCTACGCGCCGCGTCGCGGCCAACTGGACGACCAGGGCCGGCTGACGCCGCAGAGCCGCACCGTGCAGGACGACGATCAGCTGGAGATTCCTGCGTTCCTGCGCCGTCAGGCTAACTGATCGTTAACGATATATAACGCTTGTTAACAGGCAGACGAGAAATCGTCTGCCTGTTGACATTTAAATGCCTTACAAATCAAATCGTTAGGCGCGTTTCCTCGCTCCGGGCAGCAGTTACACGGGGTAAGAAAGCGTGATTTGGAGTCTCCCGGACGCGCGACTATCTTCGCGCCGGACTAAAGTCGGTTTGCCGGGATTCGGGGAGTTGGCCCTGCCTGCCGATCATACAGAGCCGCAAGCCTTGTTCATTTTGCCGCAGCGCGCGGACGCCATCTGTTCCCATTTGGCTGCAAAACGCTCAACAGGCTGACAAAGCGGACGGGCATCAGGGCTTATGGGGTTTGTCTTGCAGGACTATCAGACCACGGTTAAATCGCGCGCGACGCTGACCGGCACCGGCGTGCACAGCGGCAAGCCGGTCACGGTTCATTTCCTGCCAGCCGATGCCGACACGGGCATAGTCTTCCATCTCTTGAATGGGGGCGAAGGCCGCGAGTTTCGCGCGCTGGTCTCCGAAGTCGGCGCTACCGATCTCTGCACCATGCTTGGCGACCCAGCGGGCGCGCACATCGGCACGGTCGAGCATCTGATGGCGACGGTGTTCGGGCTTGGTATCGACAACCTCGTCATCGAGATCGATGGCCCGGAGGTTCCAATCCTCGACGGCAGCGCGATGGCCTTCGTCGAGGCTATCGACCATGCAGGCATCGACATCTTGGCGGTGAAGCGCCGCTACATCCGTGTGGTGAAACCGGTCCGCGTCGAAGCCGGCGCCTCCTGGGCGGAGTTCCGCCCCTATGACGGCACACGCTTCGAGGTCGAGATCGATTTCGAAAGTCCGGCGATCGGCCGGCAGCTGTTTGCTTCCGACATCAATCCCGACATCTTCCGCCGCGACCTTGCGCGGGCTCGCACCTTCGGCTTCATGAAGGACGTCGAGCGGCTATGGGCCGCCGGCTACGCGCTCGGCTCGTCGCTCGAGAATTCGCTGGTTATCGGCGACGACAACCGCGTCATCAATGTCGGCGGCCTGCGCTACCCCAACGAGTTCGCGCGCCACAAGACACTGGACGCCATGGGCGACCTGGCCCTGGCGGGCGCCCGCTTCATCGGCTGCTTCCGCTCCTACCGCGGCGGTCACCGGATGAATGCGGCGGCGCTGCGGCGCCTGCTCTCGGATCGCGCGGCGTTCGAAATCGTCGAGACGACGCGGCGCGAGCGCGGCCGCAGCGCGGAGATGATTGCCGTCAGCAGGCCGGTCTACGCGCCCTGGGTGATCTGATTTTCCGGCCTCGTGGCTGGCAGGCTCTGTTGCAATGCTGCATCACAAGTCCGTGAAATCGCTGAGCTTCGGGGAGCGCGCCGGGCCGCCACAAAAATGTGCGATTGGCCGCAGATAGCGTTGCCGCATTAGGCAGTTATGGTTTATGGCTGCTGCCCCAGACTGAAATGACGCCGAAAGGGCGGAATCCAATCATGTTCTTTAAGCGAGTTGGTCAATCGAAGGCGCCGCATCGGGCTGTTTTCCTGGCGTTTTCGTTGATCGCCCCTTCGCTGGTACTGTCGGCCTGCATGTCGTCCGAAAAGGATGTCGACCTCTCGACCTATGTCGATCACACCGAGCCGGCGGACGTTCTCTACAATCAGGGCCTGGCCAATCTGAACGCAGGCCGCCTCGACGAGGCGAGCAAGAAGTTCGATGCCGTCGACCGGCAGCACCCCTATTCGGAATTCGCGCGCAAATCGATGGTGATGGGGGCTTTCGCCGACTATCGGGCCGGCAATTACGACGAGGCGATCGGTACCGCCAAGCGCTATCTGACGCTCTACCCCTCGACCGACGAGGCCGCCTATGCGCAGTACATCATCGGTCTCAGCTATTACCGCCAGATCAAGGACGTCACCCAGGATCAGAAGGAAGCGCGCCAAACCATTCAGACCATGCAGGATCTGGTGACGCGCTGGCCGACCTCCGAATATGTCGACGACGCCAAGGACAAGATCCGCTTTGCCACCGACCAGCTTGCCGGCAAGGAAATGCAGATCGGCCGCTACTATCTCGAGCGCCGCGAATATATCGCCGCCGTCAAGCGGTTCCGCACCGTGGTCGAGACCTACTCCAACACGCGCCATGTCGAGGAGGCGCTCGCACGCCTGACCGAAGCCTACTATGCGATGGGACTGACCTCGGAGGCCCAGACGGCCGCGGCGGTGCTCGGCAACAACTATCCGGACAGCCAGTGGTATAAGGATTCCTACAAGCTCCTGCAGAGCAACGGGCTTCAGCCCCGTGAGAATGCCGGATCGTGGATATCCAAGGCCGGGAAGCTGATCACCGGCGCCTGACATTTCTGATGCTGTCCAGACTTTCGATCCGCGATATCGTCCTGATCGAGAAGCTGGACATCGACTTTCTGCCCGGCCTTTCGGTGCTGACCGGCGAGACGGGGGCCGGCAAATCCATCCTGCTCGATGCGCTCTCGCTCGCACTCGGCGCGCGCGGGGACGCTTCGCTGGTCCGTCACGGAGCGGCGCAGGGACAGGTCATCGCGGTGTTCGACGTGCCGCGCAATCATCCCGCCCGCCTGCTGCTTGCCGACAACGATATCGAGGACGACGGCGACATCATCCTGCGCCGCGTGCAGACGGCCGACGGCCGCACTCGCGTTTTCGTCAACGACCAGCCGTCCAGCGTGACGTTGATGCGCGATGTCGGTCGCGCGCTGGTCGAGATCCACGGCCAGCATGACGAGCGCGCGCTCGTCGATCCCGGCGCGCACCGCGAATTGCTGGACAGCTTCGGCGGCCATCTCGGCGCGGTCCGTGGAACGGCCGAGGCTTGGCGCTACTGGCGCAATTGCGAGCAGGAGCTCTCCAGGCACCGCGCCAAGGTCGAGGCGGCGGCGCGCGAGGCCGACTACCTGCGCGCCTCTGTTGCCGAACTGGCCAAGCTCGATCCGCAGCCGGGCGAGGAGACCGAGCTTGCCGAACTGCGCGCCCAGATGATGCGGGCCGAGAAGATCGCCGGCGAAATCCATGATGCCCAGGATGTGCTGTCGGGACCGTCCTCGCCGCTGCCGCAGCTTGCCAGCCTGTTGCGGCGGCTGCAGCGCAAGGCGGGGGAGGCGCCGGGCCTGCTCGAGGATGTGCTGAAGTCCCTCGACGAGGCGATGATCTCGCTCGATGCGGCGCAATCGGGCGTGCAGGCAGCGCTGCGCGCCACCGAATATGATCCGCAACGCCTGGAAAAGGCGGAGGAGCGCCTGTTCTCGCTGCGCGCCGCCTCGCGCAAGCACAATGTCGCCGTCGACGATCTGGCGCAGTTGCGCGATACGATGGCAGCCGACCTTGCCGACCTGGATGCGGGCGAGGAGCGCCTGCAGGGGCTGGAGAAGCAGGCGGCCGCCGCACGCGAGGCCTACGATATTTCGGCAACCCAGCTGTCGTCGCTGCGCCATGGCGCGGCAGCCGGCCTGACCAAGGCGGTTATGGCGGAATTGCCGGCGCTCAAGCTCGAGCGCGCCGAGTTCATCGTCGAGTTGGCGAGCGATGCCGAAAGCAGGATGGAAGAAGGCATCGACCAGATCGAATTCTGGGTGCGCACCAATCCAGGCACGAGGCCGGGGCCGATGATGAAGGTGGCCTCGGGCGGCGAGCTCTCGCGCTTCCTTCTAGCGTTGAAAGTGGCGCTCGCCGATCGCGGCTCGGCGCCGACCCTGGTCTTCGACGAGATCGACACCGGTGTCGGCGGGGCGGTGGCCGATGCCATCGGCCAGCGGCTGGCGCGGCTGTCGAAACGGGTGCAGGTGCTTTCCGTCACCCACGCTCCGCAGGTGGCAGCGCGTGCCGCAACGCATTTCCTGATTTCCAAATCCGGCAAGGATCGTGTCGCCACCGGCATTGCCGAGATGGATCGCGCCGCGCGCCAGGAAGAGATCGCGCGCATGCTTGCCGGCGCCACGATCACCGAGGAGGCACGCGCGGCGGCGGAGCGGTTGCTGCGCGAGAACATCACGGCGGCGTAGAAAGTCGGATTCCCTTGATGAGTCAGCAGATGGCTGCATCCTGCTGTTCAGGAATGATTTTTGTGCAAGTCGACTCCCTGCCTGCGAATCCTGATTTATAGTGGCGCGCCATAAGTCGAGGACAGCATCGCATGTCGGAAAAACCAGTCGACTCGCTGAGCGAAAGCGAGGCCGCGGAGGAGCTGAAGCGTCTGGCCGGGGAGATCGCCGAGCACGACCGGCGCTACCATGCCGAGGATGCGCCGACGATCTCCGACGCCGAGTATGATGCGCTGGCGCGGCGCAACCTCGCCATCGAAGAGCGATTTCCCGATCTCGTGCGCGAGGATTCGCCGTCGCGGCGGGTCGGCGCGCCGCCGGCGGAAGGTTTTGCCAAGGTCCGCCACGCGGTGCCGATGCTCAGCCTGGCGAAGGCTTACACCGACCAGGATGTCGCCGATTTCATCGAGCGCGGGCGGCGCTTCTTCGACCGCGACAAGGACCTCGACATCGCCTTCACCGCCGAGCCGAAGATCGATGGGCTGTCGGCATCGCTACGCTATGAAAACGGCGTGTTCGTGCAGGGCGCGACACGCGGCGACGGCGCCGTTGGCGAGGACATCACCGCCAATCTGAAGACGATCGGCGACATCCCCAAGACACTGAAGGGCTCGGGCTGGCCGGAGGTCATCGAGATCCGTGGCGAGGTCTACATGACCTACGCGGAGTTCGAGGCGCTGAAGCAACGCTCGACCGCGGCCGGAGGTCAGGACTATGTCAACCCTCGCAACACGGCCGCCGGCTCGCTGCGCCAGAAGGATCCCGCCGTCACCGCCAGCCGCAATCTCAAATTCTTCGCCTATGCCTGGGGCTACACGACTGCGGATCCCGCTCCGACGCAATATGATTCGGTGCAGAAGTTCGCGGAGTGGGGGTTCAAGATCAGCCCGCTGATGGTGCGGGCGAAATCGGTCGAGAATCTGATCGAACACTACCATCGGATCGAGGAGCAACGCTCGGCGCTGGGCTACGACATCGACGGGGTCGTGTACAAGGTCGACCAGTTGGAGCTGCAGCGCCGCTGGGGCTTTGTCACCGGCGAGCCGCGCTGGGCGGTCGCCCACAAGTTCCCGGCCGAGCAGGCGATGACGACCGTGCAGAAGATCGACATCCAGGTTGGCCGCACCGGCACGCTGGCGCCGGTTGCGCGGCTGGCACCGGTAACGGTCGGCGGCGTCGTCGTCGAAAACGTCACGCTGCATAACGAGGATTACATCAAAGGCTTCGACAGCAACGGCCAGCCGATCCGCGACGGCATCGACGTGCGCATCGGCGATACGGTGGTCATCCAGCGGGCAGGGGATGTCATTCCGCAGATCGTCAGCGTCGTCATCGACAAGCGGCCGGCCGACGCGGTGCCCTACCAATTCCCGCACACCTGTCCGATCTGCGGCTCGCCGGCGACGCGCGAGATCAACGAGAAGACCGGGAAGGAGGATTCGCGCCGTCGCTGCACCGGCGAGCTGATCTGCGCCGCGCAGGCCGTGGAGGGATTGCGCCATTTCGTCTCGCGCGGCGCAATGGATATCGAGGGCCTGGGCGCGGAGAACATCGACCTGTTCTTCAATGCCGGCCTGATCAAGACGGCCGCCGACATCTTCACGCTCAAGGACCGTCGCCCCGCCGTTACCAGGGCACTGGCCGAGCGGCGAGAGGAGCAGGCGAGACTGCGCGAAGAGGCGTCCGGCAAGACGCGCAAGAATGTGCGCAGCGTCGAGGAACGAAACTATGAAGGCCTCGACAAGCTTTTTGCGGCGATCGATGCGCGGCGCGAGCCGGAGCTCGACCGCTTCATCTTTGCGCTCGGCATCCGCCATATCGGCGAGACGACGGCGGCGGTGCTTGCGCGGCAGTTCTCAACGATCGAAGAACTGATCCGCGTCGGGAAGGAGACGGCAAAGGCTGACGATCCGCATGACGTTTTCCCGTCGATCAACGGCATCGGCGATACGGTGATCAATGCGTTGCGCGACTTCTTCGGCAACGAGCGCAACGACGACGTGATCGACGCGCTGCTGGCTCAGGTGCATCCGAAGCCATATGTCGTCGAGATTTCGGCCGGCAGCGAGGTCTCCGGCAAGACTGTGGTGTTCACCGGAACGCTGGAGAAGATGACGCGCTCGGAAGCCAAGGCGATGGCCGAACGCCTGGGCGCCAAGGTTGCGGGCTCGGTCTCGGCCAAGACCGATCTGGTGGTGGCGGGGCCAGGCGCCGGGTCCAAGCTCAAGACCGCGACCGACCTCGGCATCGAGGTGATCGACGAGGACACTTGGCTGCAGCGGATCGGCAGGGGTGGTTAATGGCCGGCGTGTTCAAGGGTTTTGGGCAAAAAGCCATTCCGTTCCTGAAGGCGCTGGACTTTCACCAGAGCCGTGAGTGGTTCCAGGAGAACCGCGACCTCTACGAGAGCGAACTGCACGAGCCGTTCTGCGCTCTGGTCGAGACGCTCAGCGATCGTTTTTCTGCGGCAAAGCTCGGTCTGCGCGGAGATCGCAAGAAGTCGCTGTTCCGCATCAACCGCGACGTGCGCTTCTCCAAGGACAAGCGGCCCTACAACCGGCATCTGTCGGCCATCCTGTCGCCTGACGGCACCAAGATGGAGCAAGGCGTTTTCTACGTCCATATCGGGCTCGAAAGCTGTTTCGCCGGCGTCGCCTGGTGGCAACCGAGCCCGGAACTGCTGCAGGCGATGCGCAAGGCGATCGTCACCAAGCCGGCCGCCTTCCGCGCCATGGTGACGTCGCTGAAGAAGAACGGCCTCGCACTCGACCCCGAGGATTGCCTCAAACGCGCGCCGCGCGGTTTTGAAGAGGTAGCCGAAGCCGACCTTGCCCAAGCCGTCCGCAACCGGCATTTCGTGGTCCGACACGACATCGATCCCACCATGATCCATTCGCCGGCGCTGGTCGACGACCTCGTCGGCTTCACCTTGCGCGCCAAGCCGTTGCTCGACTGGGGCAGGGCGATCCAGGGCACCGCCGTTTAGGGATCGCATCTCACAGGGATCAGTTCCGCTGATTGTTGGCTCAAGCGAATTGGTGTGACAAGGAAGCCCGCGCTCCCTACATGAAACGCCTCAAGGGAGCGGTCGATGTCGGCGGAAGCGATTTCCGATAGCAGTGCCAGAAGCGATTTCTGGGATGGCGTGCGGCTGTCGATGCCCGTCGTTGTCGCGGCGGCTCCGTTCGCGATGCTGTTCGGCGCGCTTGCCGTCGACAATGGATTTTCGGTGCTCGAGGCCTTTCTGATGAGCGCGCTGATCTTCGGCGGCGCCAGCCAGATGGTCGGGATCGAGCTGTTCGGGCAGCATGTGGCGCCGTGGCTGATCGTCCTGTCGATCTTCGCGGTGAACTTTCGCCACGTGCTCTATTCCGCCGGCCTTGGCCGCCGCATCGCGCATTGGCCGGTGCTGCAGCAGGCGCTCGGCTATTTCATCATGACCGATCCGCAATATGCCGTGGCCGAGGCGAGAGCCGCATCTGGACAGACGGTCGGCTTTGCCTGGTATCTGGGCCTCGGCCTGCCGGTCTATGTGCTCTGGGTAATCGAAAGCGGTCTGGGCGCGGTGTTCGGCAAGCTCATCCCCGACACCCAGGCGCTCGGCATCGACTTCCTGCTGCCGATCTACTTCCTCGGCCTAGTCCTGGGTTTCCGCAAGCGGCCGCTCTGGGCGCCCGTGGTCGTCGCCAGCGCGATCGCCTCCATCATCGCCTACAAGACGGTCGGCTCCCCCTGGCATGTCTCCATCGGAGCTGTTGCAGGCGTGCTTCTGGCGGTGATCCTGCCGCCCCATCACAGTGGCGTGGGAGAGCGGCCATGAGCACCACATTCTGGATCATCATCGCCGGCGCGATCGCCACCTATCTGACCCGTGTCGGTGGCCACCTCGTCATCTCGCGCTTCGAGAGCGTTCATCCGCGCGTCGAAGCTGGGTTGAACGCCGTGCCGGCTGCGGTGCTGACGACGCTGGTCGCGCCCGCCGCACTCAGCGCCGGCCCGGCCGAATGGGCTGCTCTGATTGTCACCGCCATCGTCTCCTTGCGTGGCGGTCTGATGGCGATGTTCCTGGCCGGCGCTGCAGTTCTGATTCTTGCGCGCCAGTTCGTGGGATAAGAATCAGATCTTGGTGTCGTGCGGCAGCGGCGCGGTCGCCTTCTCCAGCCACGCCAATGTCTCGCCGTCCACCATGGGCCCGATCTCGGCCAGCACACGTGCGTGATACTGGTCGAGCCAGTGCAACTCGTCGCGGGTCAACAGATCGGTGCGGACCAGGCGCTTGTCGATAGGCGCCAGCGTCAACGTCTCGAAGCCATGCATGGCGATGTCGCCGCCTTCGATCTGTTCGGCCGGCGTTACCAAGACCAGGTTCTCGATGCGGATGCCGTAGGAGCCTTCCTTGTAGTAGCCCGGCTCGTTGGAGAGCATCATGCCGGCGAGCAGCTTCTCGGTGCCGGTGCGGGCGATGCGCTGCGGTCCCTCGTGCACGGCGAGGTAGGAGCCGACGCCGTGGCCGGTGCCATGGGCGAAATCGCAGCCATGTCTCCAAAGCGCGATGCGCGCGACGGCGTCGATTTCCGAGCCGCGCGTGCCGGCCGGAAAGCGTAGCATCGATATGCCGATCATGCCCTTCAGCACCAATGTGAAGCGCTCGCGCATCTCCTCTGTCGGCTGGCCGACGGGCACGGTGCGGGTGATGTCGGTGGTGCCGTCCTGGTACTGGGCGCCGGAATCGAGCAGGAACAGCTCGCCGCTCTGAAGCTTGCGGCTGGTGGCGCGCGATACCCGATAGTGCATGATGGCGCCGTTCGGACCGGCGCCGGAAATCGTGTCGAAGGAAATGTCTCGCAGCGGCATCTGCGTTTCCTCACCGGTCTGCCGGCGCACCTCCTCGAGTCTGGTGACGACGGCAATCTCGTCGAGCGTGCCTGGCTCCTGGCGGTCGAGCCAGCAGAGCAGCTTGGCGACCGCTGCGCCGTCGCGGCGGTGCGCGGCGCGGCTGCCGTTGATCTCGGCCTGGTTTTTTGTGGCGCGCGGAATGCGGGCCGGATCGGGCGCGGAAACAACCGTGCCGCCATTGTCCTCGACCAGCATCTTCAGCTTTTCCGCCGCCAGCACCGGATCGAGCGCGACCCTGGCGCCGTCCCCGGCCAGGGCAGCGACGGCGGTTTCGAACTCACCTGGATCGTGCAGGTCGGCAAGCTGGGTGAGATAGGCGGCCACCATGCGTGAGAATTTCCGCTGGTCCATGAACAGCTGATGCTTGCCGTCGGCTGCAAGCACGGCGAAGCCCAGAGCCAGCGGCGTATGCGGCACGTCGCCACCGCGGATGTTGAACGCCCACGCGATGGAAGAGGGGTCGGTGAGCACGGCGTGGGTGGCGCCGTCCCTTTGGAGCGCGCTCGCCAGCCGCGCCAGCTTGTCCTTGGCGAGCTCGCCGGCAAAGTTGAGCGGGTGAAGCTCGACCGGCGCCTGCGGCGGCCCGGGCTGGTCCTTCCAGACGATATCGATCGGGTTCTCGTCGAGCGGCACCAAGGTTGCGCCGGACTGTTCGGCCGAGGCCTTCAGCGCCTTGACCTCGCCGATCGTGTGCAGCCATGGGTCGAAACCGAGCTGCGCGCCCTTGCCGAGATTTTCCTTGATCCAGGTGGCCGGCGGGTTGTCGACAAGGCTCTCGATGGTGAAGATCCCGAGGTCGACCTCGTTGCGCACCTGCAGCGTGTAGCGGCCGTCGACGAAGATGAAGGCGCGGTCGCGCAGAATGACGGCAACGCCGGCCGAGCCGCTGAAACCGGTAAGCCATTTCAGCCGTGCCGAGCGGTCGGCGACATATTCGCCCTGATGCTCGTCGGCGCGCGGCACCATAAAGCCGTCGAGTCCGTTCTCCGCCAGCCACTGGCGCAGCAACGCCACGCGCGGCTTGCCCACGGCCGGATCACCAGCGGAATCAAAGGTCTGGAACATGACGGCCTCTCCTCGATGCTTGCCACAACCGTAGCGCATGGTCCTAAAAACCGGAATCGATTTTCGATCGCGCGCGGAGGGTGAGGATTGGTCCAGTTCAACGCTTGAGATGGATCGTCACCCAGCCTTCGCGGTGCAAGGTGCGCACGTGACGGAAGCTCTGGCCGACATAGGCCGAGATCACCGCCTCGCGCTGCCGGTCAAGAATGCCGGAGAGCACCAGCGAGCCGCCGAGCGTGATGTGCCTGGCCATCTGCGGCGCCAGCCGCATCAGCGGCCGCGCCAATATGTTGGCGACGATCAGGTCGAAGGGAGCGCGCTTGCGAAAGATCGGATGATGGAAACCCGGCGCCGTCACCGTCTCGACGAGTGCTTTGACCCGGTTTAGGCGCGCATTGGCGGCGGCCACACGGACTGCGACCGGGTCGATGTCGGTCGCCAGCACCGGGATATGCGCGAGCTTGGCCAAGGCAATCGCCAGCACGGCGCTGCCGGTGCCGAGATCGAGCGCATTGCGCGGATGTTCGCGCCGCACGACCTTTTCCAGCGTCTCGAGGCAGCCGGCGGTGGTGCCGTGGTGGCCGGTGCCGAAGGCAAGCCCCGCTTCGATCTCGATGGCGATGTCGCCGCTGTGGCGCTTGCCGCGGTCATGCGCACCATGGACGAGGAAACGCCCGGCGCGCACCGGCCTCAGCCCTTCCAGCGAGCGTGCCACCCAGTCTATCTCGGGAAGCGTTTCGCGTTCCACCGGTTTCGGCAAGCCAAGGCCCGCGAGAACGTCCTTCATCCGCGCTTCGACAGAATCGATCTCGCCATCGGCATAGAGCGACACTTCGTGGATGTCCTTGTCTTCGTCGACCTCCAGTACTGCGATCGGCAGGCCGTCATCTTCGAAGGCGTCGGCAAGGGCTGCGAAGATGCGGTCGGCCTCTGACTTGGTCGCGTTGAGATGCAGCCTGGTCTGCGGCATCAGGTCGACTCTTGCTCGAGCATGATCTTTTCCAGAAACCGGGTTCCACTTTTTGGGATCATGCTTAGCCCGCCGCGAGCCGCTTCAGCTTGGCAATGGCGGTGTCGGCGCTTTCGCCATAGGCGATGGTGCCGGAGAACTCACCCTTGGAATTGAGCAGCAGCACCGAGGCGGTGTGGTCCATCGTGTAGTCGCCGTTCCCGGTGTCCACCTTCTTCCAGTAGATGCTGAAGGCCTTGGCCATGGCATGCACCTTGTCAGGCTCTCCGGTGATGCCGGTGATACGATCGGAGAAATTGCTGACATAGGCGTTGATGGCTTCCGGCGTGTCCCGCTCCGGGTCGACGGTGACGAAATAGGCGTGCAGGTTCTTGCCGTCGTCGCCAAGCGTCTTCAGCCAGCCGGCCAGCTCGAACAGCGTCGTCGGGCACACTTCCGGGCAATGCGTGAAGCCGAAGAAGACCGCGCTCGGATGACCTCTGAACGCGGCCTCGGTGATCGGAGCGCCTTTCTGGTCGACCAGCGTGAAGGGCGCGCCGAACGGCTGGCCGCTATAGTGACTGCGGTACCAGTCGAAGGTGAGCCAGCCGATGCCCGCTGCCATCAGGACAAGAATGCCGATCAGGATTGAACGCATCATGAGGGAGTGTCCGTCGTGATTGTCATGCCGTCCGCTCCGGCTCAGTTGACGTGCTTTTGGCCGACAGTCTTAACGGTTCGAGACCGCCGGCGCCAAGATGTCGCGTTGCCGCAATCGGCCAGGATCGGAGGGCCGCCCATGCGCGGCCGGCCCGATCTTATTTTGACCGACTTCGCCTCCAGACTGCGTTGCAAGACTTCTTCCTCACGGAGCAGCACGATGGCCGATTCGCCGGTGGCATCCTATTCGAAGACCCAGATATGGCTCCACTGGAGCATCGCGGCGCTGATCCTGGTCCAGTTCCTTGCCCATGACGGCATGGAGCATGTCTGGCGTTCACTGCGTCGGGGACAAGAGGCTGCGGCCGGCGATTGGCCATTAGCCTACATGCATGTCGTGCTTGGTCTTGCGGTGCTGGCCCTGGCAACGTGGCGGCTCTGGCTGCGGGGGACGCGCGGTGTCCCACCGGTTTCGGGCCTGGAGCATCCGGCGCTGCGGCTGCTCGCCCAGGCAACGCATTTCGCGATCTACGCACTCATCTTCGTCGTTCCGATCTCGGGCGCCGCCGCCTGGTTCCTGCAGTTGCCGGGAGCGGGCCTGGTGCATGTCGTCGGCAAGAACGTCCTGCTCTACCTGGTGCTGCTGCACATTGCGGGCGCGCTGGTCCAGCACTTCGTCCTGAAGACGGATGTGCTGCGCCAGATGCTGGCATTCCGCCAAGCTTAGAGTGCCTCGACTCGACCGGCTTGCAAATGCGACGGTCCTATCCCACCTGACTGCGGCAAACGAGAACCCAGGAGGCTTCCTTGCGAAAACTGATCGGCGTCTTCGCCGCCTTCCTTGCCCTGAGCGCCGGTGTTGCCATGGCGGACGAGGTCGGCAAGGTCGGTGTCGACTGGGTCGGCAACGACATCATGATCGATGCGATCAAGGACCCGAAAGTCGAAGGGGTCACCTGCCACGTCGCCTATTTCGATCGCAGTGTCATCGACCGGCTGCATAAGGGCAACTGGTTCGAGGATCCGTCGGATTCCTCGATCTCCTGCCGCCAAACCGGTCCGATCAGCATCGGCGACATCGACACCAGCGAAAGCGGCGAGGAGGTGTTCAAGCAAGGCCTCAGCCTGATCTGGAAAAAGCAGGTGGTGAACCGCATCTACGATAAGAAAAACGAGACGCTGATCTACCTGTCGCATTCGCGCCAGGTGCAGAACGGCTCGGCGAAGATGTCCGTCACCACCGTTCCGCTCTACGGCCAGAACGTGGTGTGGACGAAGGGCAAGCCGCAATAGAGACCGGCCAAGGCTGATGGCGATCGGCTCCGGCTTGCGGGACCAGCCGCCGGGGCGTAAAGCCGCGCCATGGACCGCCCCGAAAACCTCGTCCTGAAGGATCCTGAGCCGCGCATCCATCCGACCGCGGAGCTGAAGGGATGCAAACTCGGCCGCTATGCCTCGATCGGCGAGCGGGTGATCCTGCGCGACGTGACGGTGGGCGACTTCTCTTACTTCGAACGCCATTCGGAGGCGATCTATACGACGATCGGCAAGTTCTGCTCGATTGCTGCCAACAGCCGCATCAATGCGCTGGAGCACCCGATCGAGCGGCTGACCCAGCACAAGGTCAGCTACCGGCCGAACGAATATTTCCGCTGGCTCGGCGTCGATGCGGCGTTTCGCGAGCGGCGGCAGGCCAAGTCGGTTGCCATCGGTCACGATGTCTGGATCGGGCATGGCGCGGTTGTCATGCCCGATGTGTCTATCGGCAACGGCGCGGTCATCGGCGCCAATGCCGTGGTGACGCGAGACGTGCCGGCCTATGCGATCGTGACCGGTGTTCCAGCGAAGCCGCTGCGCCAGCGTTTCGCTGACGACATCGCTGCGCGCATCGAACACCTCGCCTGGTGGGACTGGACGCCCGACAAACTGGCGAGGGCAATTCCCGACGTGCAAGCCATGTCCATCGAGGCCTTCCTCGATCGCTGGGAACGCCAACCCTGAACACTGGTTGTTCCGGCCCATGGTGGTTTCGATATGCGGCCCAGCGGCAGGGAGTGGATAAGCCGCTTTGAGCGGAGAGAGCAGGTCTTCCAGCCGGCGCCGGCGGGTTGCTTTTCATCCCTCAGTGCCTTTCGCGGTTGCAGACGCGCGGAAATTGAAAACATGTTCCTTGGGAACCGGGAGGGCTGGAGCCTGTTTCTTCCGAAACGCCGCGTTTCACGAGGATCGGATGCTCGAAAAACATTTTACCAGGGTCGCCAATTGGGTGGCTCACCTGGCCGGCACGCCGCCGACCTTCGCCGTCTGCGTGCTGATCGTGTTGATCTGGGCGATCAGTGGCCCGCTCTTCGGCTTCTCGGATACCTGGCAACTGGTCATCAATACCGGCACCACCATCGTCACCTTTCTGATGGTGTTTCTCATCCAGAACACACAGAACCGTGATGGGGCCGCGATTCAGACCAAGCTCGACGAACTGATCCGCGTCAGCCAGGCTCACAATCATTTCATCGGCATCGAGCACCTGACCGAATCCGAGGTCGAGGAGATCCGTTCCAAATGCGAAGCGGCGGCAAAGCGGCACGACCGCAAGATCGCCGAAACAGCAGCCAAGAAAGCCGTGGCTGGGAGGGCCGCGGCCAGCCACGACCGCAAGATCGCTGACGCAGCCGCAAAGAAGGCCGTGGCGAAGAAGAACGGCTCCAAGAAGAAAGCGGCGGCCTGAGAGTCCGTCAGCGGTCCATGAAAGCCGCAAACGCATCCTTATGATCCGGATGCCAGCGCGACAGGGCCGGGCGGTTCTCGATGATGTCGCCGATCGCCCAGGCCATGCGCTTTTCGTCCGTCGGCCGCGCGACCTCGTTGTCGGGGCACAGGATGTAGAAATCGCCGCGTTTGAGCGACGCCAGCATGAAATCGATCACCTGCTCGCCCGTCCAGGCGCCGGCTGGTTTCTCCGTCGCGCCTTCGGTCAGGCCGGTATAGGTGAAGCCGGGAATGAGCAAATGCGCCGCGAGCTTCGAGCCGGGTTCGTTGCGGAGCGCATGTGCCAGTCCCTCGGTGAAGGTCTTCACGCCGGCCTTGGAGACGTTGTAGGCGAGATTGCCGGGTGGAGTGGTGATGCCTTGCTTGGAACCGGTGTTGATGATCAGGGCGGGCTTTCCCGACGCCAGCATGCGCGGCGCGAAAGCCTCGACGCCATGCACAACACCCCAGAAATTGATGTCAAAAAGTCGCTTCCAGGCATCTCGATTTTCCCATGGCTTGCCAGGGTTGTTGCCGACGCCCGCGTTGTTCATCAGCACCGAGACCGCACCGAAGGCGTTATGGGCAGTTTCGGCCAGCCGATCGACCTCGTCGGCCCTGGAAACATCCGTGGCGAGCGCGAGAACATCGCCGCCGAAGTCGGCGATCGCCTGCCGGGCCTGGTCGAGACGCGGGCCGCCGAGATCGGCAATCACCGTCTTCATGCCCATGGCCGCAAAGCGCTTCGCGGCGGCGAGTCCGATGCCGCTGGCGCCGCCGGTAATGACGGCGACGTTGCCGGAGGCAAAGGCGGGCAGGGCAGACTGGATTTCGGCATCGCTGGTCATGATTGAGGTCCTTGCTTTCAGTCGGGCCGAACTTAACGCCGGTCAGCGCCGAGACAAGCCTGGTTCGACCCAATAGGTTGACCGCAATGTGCGGCAACGAATTGACCGCAATGGCGGCAACGGATTGCCCGCAATGTGCGGCAACGGGTTGACCGCGACCGCGCGCGCCGCGCATTCTGCCGGCAAAGAGGAGTTCGACGATTGACCGACTGGATCGGCATCCTGAAGGAACAGACCGCCACCGGCGACCAGATGGGCCGCGAGGTGCCCAAGATGCTTGGCAATCCCGATATCAGCGAGACGCAGGTCAAGACGTTGTTTTCGGCACTGGAGAAGCAGGCGGATTTCGCCGAGAAGCTACGCATGGCACTGGAGAAGTTCGGCCATGATTTTCGGGTCATCAAGGCGGCCGAAAGGCTGGAGGAGCGCTATGCCGACCTTGCCGCCTCGGTCGCCGAGAGGCTGAAGGCGATGCGGGAGTAATCATTGTTTTTCGCATTTTGCGGACGGAAAACCGCTGCGCAGTTTTCCTGGAGTGGCGCTAGCTGCTTCTTTCGATCAGGCGTTCGAACCGCTTGTCAGGCACAAACCAGATGATGGCGACCAGGACGTAGATCGTCACGCTGATCCACTGGCTGAGCAAGGTCAGCAGAACGGCCGCAATGTAGAGCACCAGCGAGATCTTGCCCTTCTTGTCGTGGCCGATGGCTCTGGCGAAGGTCGTGTCGGCGCCGTGCAGATGGCCCAGCTTGACGACCAGGATGGTGTAGGCAACGGCGCAGAGCACAAGGTCGATGCCATAGACGGCGACCGGCACAGGCGCGAAGTGGTTCTCGCCCATATACGCAGTCGTCACCGGCACCAGCGACAGCCAGAACAGAAGATTGAGGTTGGCCCACAGCACGCGTCCGTCGACGCGCTGCACGGTGTGGAACATGTTGTGCAGATTGTTCCAGTAGATGCCGACATTGATGAAGGACAGCACATAGCAGAAGAAGATCGGCCAGAGCGGCGCCAGTGCCGCGAGGTCCTCGCCATGCGGCACCTTCAATTCGAGCACCATGATGGTGATGATGATGGCGACGACGCCATCAGTGAATGCTTCGACCCGTCCCTTGCCCATGGTTCCTCCCTGGCGGATCGTCCGAGATTACGAAATGGCGCCGCATAAGACCATACTGTCAGGATTGTCAGCAGCGCGTTGGGAAAGCGGAACGGCGCCACCATATAGGCGATTGGGCTTGCAACTCCCGGAGGTCGCCATGACCAGCTACACCCAAACCATGCCGCGCGACAATGAAATCGGCGGCCGCGCCGGAACGGCTGCCGTCGCGGCAATGATCGCCGCGCTGTTTGCCGGCAGCACCGCGCTGACGCCGCTCTACGTCATCTATAAGCAGGCCTTCGGCTTTTCGCAGATCACGTTGACGCTGGTCTACGCCGTCTATGTGGTCGGCAATCTGGCGGCGCTGCTGTTCTTCGGCCGGCTGTCGGATGTTGTCGGCCGCCGTCCGGCCGCGCTGGCGGCGATGGCTGTAGCCGTCGTAAGCGCCTTGTTCTTTCTCTTCGCCGAAAATCTCGCATGGCTGGACATCGCCCGCATCCTGAGCGGCCTTGGCATAGGTGTCGGCGCGGGAACCGGGACAGCCTGGCTTGCCGAACTGATCGAAGGTGAGGACAAATCGCGCGCCGCCATTATCGCCACCAGCACCAACTTCATCGGCCTGGGCGTCGGCGCGCTCTTATCGGGGGTGCTAGCCCAATATGCGCCCTGGCCGTTGAGGCTGACATTCGGCGTCTACCTTGTCGTGCTGGCGCTGATCACCCTGCTGATCTGGCGCACGCAAGAGACGGTCTCCAGGCCGGGGCGAATTTCCGATGTCTCGATGCGACCTCGGCTTTCGGTTCCCGACAGCATCCGCGCGCAGTTCGTGGCGCCTGCGGTGACCGGCTTCGGCGCGATGGCGCTGGTCGGCTTCTATGCGGCGCTGGCGCCGAGCATCCTGGCGCAGCAACTCAATGCGACCAGTCACGCGGAGGCCGGCGGATTGTTCTTCGAACTGTCGATCGTGGCCGCGGCGACGATCCTGGTCACGGCGCGGCTGCCCAGCCGCTTCACCATGCTCGCCGCGCTCGTCCTGATGATTCCGACCGTGGCGCTGATCGTCGCGGCACAGGTCTTCGCCTCGATGGCGATTATGATCGTTGCCACCGCGCTCTGCGGCGTGGCGGCGGCGCTCGGCTATCGAGGCGGCCTGCAGGTGGTGAACCAGATCGCGCCAGGCAACCGCCGCGCCGAAGTGGTCTCGGCCTTCTTCATCTGCTGTTTCTGCGGCAACGCGCTGCCGGTCATCGGCATCGGTATCCTGTCGAGCTTGGCGAGCGCCACCGCGGCGAGCCTCGCCTTTGCCGGCATGATCACGATCTTCTCGATGGTGGCACTGGGGTTCGGCGCCAAATACGCAAAGTAACGATCAGCCGGTTCGGCGTTTCGGCGAAAGCCGAGGGCACCCAAAATGGATCAGGCCCGCGATGCTATCGCAGGCCTGACATCCATGAATTTCTCGCAGGGCTGGGCCAAATGATACCCCATTGGGTCAGTTCGCGGCGAGGCTGTTTCCCGACAGGCCGGGCAGGGTGACCTGATAGACCAGGAAAGTGGTGTCGACATCGGCGCCATCCTCGGCCTTGTAGGCCGCGCCGACCTGGAAACCGTCCTGGGTCAGGAAGTCGTTGTCATTGGCGACGAACAGGAAATAATCGTCGGGCAGCTTCGGATCGAGCACGCTGACCAGCGACATCGCCTCCCACTTCTCCGAGAGGTTGTTCCTGTCGTTCGGCGCACCATTATGCAGGCCGAAACGGCCGAGTTCGGCCTTGTCATTGATGTCAATAAATGTGGTGAGCTTGGCCGGTGTCACCGACGGATCGAGCACGCCCTTCGCAGCCACCGGCTTGTCGGCGGCATCGAACGGGCCGTTGGCGATGTCGGTCGCTCCCGATAGATCGACAATGTCGATCTTGCGATAGATCGACTCGTCGCCCTTCACGCCCTGGCCGTTGCCGCTGTCGCGCGCCAGCATCAGGAAGCTGTTGTCGGACAGCGCCACGATCTCGCTCTGCGCGGCCACCTTGGTCTTGCCTTTGGCGTCCTTGAACACCGGCAGCGGCACGACATATTCGTGCGCCAGCTTGAGGTGGGCGAGGTCGGAAGTATCATAGACCAGCGCACGGGTGTTCTGGCGGGTCGAGCCGGAATCGCCGCCATCCTGGCGGGTCGCCGATTGCAGCACGGCGATCAGGAACTTGCCATCGGGTGTCATCGACATGCCTTCGAGGCCCTGGTTGTTCTGGCGGCCGGTGTCGGGGTCCTTCGGGTCAGGCTCGGCGGCGCCCGCGCCAGGATTGTCGGAAGCGAAGTTCGGCTTGCCATGGCGCGTCGGCACCAGGGCGGCCGGCGGTTGCGTCGCCGACATCAGGTGGCCGTCGGCCGAGAAGCGGTAGATGTTGGGACCGTACTCGTCGGAGATGAACATGGTGCCGTCGGGCAGCCGCACGATCGCCTCGTCGTCCAGGGCCAGTTTGCCGTTGTCGGCCTGCGGCAGCATCGGCATGTCGCCCGCGGCTGCACGCACGCCGTTCAACGGATCGAGGCCGGTGGCGTCCACTCCCTTGTCGTCGGTCAGGAGGATGGTGTCGGCGACCGTCGGCTTGACGCCCGACTGTTCTTGTCCAGCCGCGGGTGCCGCGCCCGACGCGGTCGGGGCAAGCTCGATCGAGATCGTGTTGAGGCGCGGCCGGTAGTCGGTGGTGCCGACGACGTTGTAACCGCGGTCCGGCAGCAGCCAGAGCGAGCCTTTGTAGGTCGCGCCATCACGCGTCCAGGACCTGGTGTCGATCGCCATGCCGGAGCCGGAGCCGAAGGTCTCGCCGAACTTATCCTTCTGGCTGGCCGGAATGCGGCCGACGCCGACGAGGCCCTTGTTGACGTAAGCGGTGCCGTCGGCGAGCGCGGGATGTGAAACAGCGGAAGCAGCGAGCGTTGCGGCGATCAGCCAATACCCAGACGGACGCAGGGTCTTCATGATTCATGTCCCCTTCAATAACGGTTGGTTTGAAGGGCAGGTGGAGCCCGCCTTCGAGGGCCGCTGAAGACCCAGGACTAGCGGTGTAGGACGCCAACATGATGGTTGCGTGACAGAGGCTGCGGGTTGCTGATGTTAATGGAAGGCGACGGGTGTCGGCGGATACTTGCGCGGCAGGGCAGCTCAGACCCCGGTGACGAAACCGTCCAGCACGCGTTTCTGGCCGGCTTTGTCGAAGTCGATGGTCAGCTTGTTGCCGTCGATGGCCGCGATGTTGCCGTTGCCGAATTTCTGGTGGAAGACGCGGTCACCGAGCTTGAAAGGGGACGGGGTGTCGGCCACCGATTTGGCCACCAGTTCGCCCTCGATGGTGCGGCCCTTGACGCTGGTGCGGCCGGCGCCATAGCCGGAGTCTGTTTCGCCATAGCCGATGCGTTCGACCTGGTGGCCGGAGCGCGTGCCCCAGTTGCGGTCGGTCGCCTCGGTGCGGTTCGCCTGCGCGCGCTGCCAGCCGGGGGTCGCATAAGTGTTGGAGAAGCTGCCCGATTTCTCGGTGCCGATATTGTCGAAACGCGAGGCGCCATAGGGATTTTGCCGGCCGCCGCCGCGGCCGGAGGCGAAAGAGCCGCCGCCGTAAGGGTTGCCATAACCGCCGTAGCTGCTGCCGCTGTCGGCGACATCGACATGGGTTTCCGGCAATTCGTCGAGAAAGCGCGACGGGATCGTCGATTGCCACAGCCCATGGATCAAGCGGTTGGAGACGAACCAGATGTGCAGGTTCTTCTTCGCCCGCGTCAGGCCGACATAGGCAAGCCGCCGTTCTTCCTCCAGCCCGGAGCGGCCGCCCTCGTCCAGCGCGCGCTGGTGCGGAAACAGGCCTTCCTCCCAGCCGGGGAGGAAGACGGTCTCGAATTCGAGGCCCTTGGCCGAATGCAGCGTCATGATCGACACCGCATCGAGCGACTCGCCCTGCTCAGCCTCCATCACCAGCGCGACATGCTCGAGGAAGGCGCGCAGCGACTCGTACTCCTCCATGGAGCGGATCAGCTCCTTGAGGTTTTCCAGCCGCCCGGGCGCCTCGGCCGAGCGGTCGTTCTTCCACATGTCGGTGTAGCCGCTCTCCTCGAGGATGGTCTCGGCGAGTTCGGTATGCGGCGTCGTTTCCAGCGCCTTTTGCCAGCGCTCGAAATTGGCTGCGACCTCACGCAGCGCCGCACGCGGCTTCGGCTTCAGCTCGTCGCTTTCGGCGAGTGTTGCGGCCGCCTCCAGCATCGGGATGCGCATGGCACGCGCCGTGTCGTGCATCTGGCGGATGGTGGCCTCGCCGAGGCCGCGCTTCGGGACGTTGACGATGCGCTCGAAGGCGAGGTCGTCACCGCTGTTGGCGACGACGCGGAAGAAGGCCAGCGCATCGCGGATTTCCAGGCGCTCGTAGAAGCGCGGGCCGCCGATGACGCGGTAGCTCAAGCCGAGCGTGATGAAGCGCTCTTCGAAGGCGCGCATCTGGAAGGACGCGCGGACCAGGATCGCCATGTCGTTGAGGTTGTGCCGATTGCCTTCTCTATCGGGGCGCTGATAGGCCTCGATGGTCTCGCCGATGGCACGCGCCTCTTCCTCCGAATCCCAGGCCGCATGGACATGGACCTTGTCGTCCTCGGGATCGTTGCGGTCGGTGAACAGCGTCTTGCCGAAGCGGCCCTCATTGTGGGCGATGAGGTGGGAGGCGGCGCCCAGTATGTGCGCGGTCGAGCGGTAGTTGCGCTCCAGCCGGATGATGGTGGCGCCAGGGAAATCCTTGTCGAAGCGCAGGATGTTGTCAACCTCGGCGCCGCGCCAGCCATAGATCGACTGGTCGTCGTCGCCGACGCAGCAGATATTTACGCTCACGGGCTGTTCCGCGCCTGCCGGCGCGGGCCCTCTGCGGGGGCCTCGCAACGGCTCGGACGCCCGGTCGGGCTTGCGGCCTTCGGCCGAAATATCCCACTCATCGCTGCGGGCTAACGGTTCCTCTTCGGGAACGGGTGGTCTGTAGTGACCGCCCTCTGTTCTATCGATAGTCGACTTCGTAGCGCCCGGTGTGCGGCCGCCCGGAGTCCCATTTCTCGAAGTTCCTGGCCTTTGCGCCAGCAGGCGCAGCCACATGTACTGCGCGGTGTTGGTGTCCTGGTACTCGTCGACCAGGATGTATTTGAACTTGCGGTGATAGTCCTTCAGCACGTCCGGATAGGCGCGGAAGATGCGGATCGGGTGATAGAGCAGATCGCCGAAGTCGCAGGAATTCAGCGTCTGCAGCCGTTCCTGATAGGCCCTGTAGAGCTGGCGGCCCTTGCCGTTGCCGAAGCTGCGTGCATCGCCTTCCGCAATCTCGTCGGGGCCGAGACCCTTGTTCTTCCAGTTGTCGATCATCTGGGCGAACTGCTTGGCCGGCCAGCGCTTGTCGTCCAGCCCTTCGGCCTGGATGATCTGCTTGATCAACCGCACCACGTCGTCGGTGTCGAGGATGGTGAAATCGGACTTCAGCCCGGCAAGCTCGGCATGGCGGCGCAGCAGCTTGACGCCGATCGAGTGGAAAGTGCCGAGCCAGGGCATGCCCTCGACATTCTCGTCGCCGATCAGCAGTCCAATGCGCTGCTTCATCTCGCGGGCGGCCTTGTTGGTGAAGGTGACGGCCAGAATTTCTGAGGGCCAGGCCTTTTTGGTGTTGAGAATGTGGGCGATGCGCGTGGTCAGGACGCGCGTCTTGCCGGTGCCGGCGCCGGCCAGCACCAGCACGGGACCTTCGGTGGTTTCGACCGCCAGCCGCTGCTCGGGATTGAGGCCGTTGAGATAGTCGGGCGCGCGATTCTGCGCGCTGCGGGCGGCCATGGCGCGCGCGGCAATGCCGGACGGGGCCGCGGGCCGCGCATTCGGTTCGTCGAAGAAGGGCATATCTTCCGAAAAGCCGGGCATCACCCCGAATGTAGTGATTCGGGAGCGAAAGGCTAGAAGTGTCTCCGTTTTGTTCTATTTCTCCTTGTCCCACGCCAGCTTGACAGCCGTAGCTTGCGAGAGAAAGCTGCCGGCTGGGCAGGGACGGCGCCGTTGCTGGCGTGCCGCCGCAGGCGCGCAAACAGTCGAAGGAGTATCATCTTGGCTGTCACCTTCACCTCCGTCGTCCTTCTCCTCATCGGCCTGGCGGTTGGCGGTGGCGGCATTTGGCTCGTGACGCTGGGCGGCAGCTGGTATTACCTGATCGCCGGGCTCGCCTTCGTGGTCACCGCCTGGCTCATTTTCCGGCGCAGCTCGGCAGGGCTGTGGCTCTACGCGGCGATCGTGCTCGCCACGCTTTGCTGGGCGGTGTGGGAAACCGGTTTCGACTGGTGGCAGCTCGGCCCGCGCGGCGGCGTCATCGTCCTCATCGCGCTGTGGCTGCTGACGCCTTGGGCAAGACGGGGCTTCACCGGTCCGGACGGACGCGCGCCGCTCATCCTGGCGGTGCTCGCATCGCTGGCGGTTGCCGGCTATTCGATGACCGCCGACCCCAAGGATATCGGCGGAACGCTCGGCACAGACAAGGTGACGCCGACGGCCAATCTCGGCGGCGATATGCCGGCGGGCGAATGGCACTTCTACGGGCGCACGCCGTTCGGCCAGCGCTATTCGCCGCTCGACCAGATCACGCCTGACAACGTCGCCAGGCTGCAGCCGGCCTGGACCTATCGCACCGGCGATGTGAAAGGTCCCGACGACATCGGCGAAACGACCTACCAGGTGACGCCGCTCAAGATCGGCGATGTGCTGTTCATCTGCACGCCGCACAATTTCGCCATCGCCGTCGATGCGGCGACCGGCAAGGAGAAATGGCGCTACGATCCGAAGATCAAGCTCGATCCCAACCGGCAGCACCAGACCTGCCGCGGCGTATCCTACTACGCCGACCCCAAGATCGCGGCGGGGCAGCCTTGCGCAAGCCGTATCTATCTGCCGACGTCCGATGCGCGGCTGATCGCGCTCGACGCGGCGAACGGCCAGGTGTGCCCGTCCTTCGCCGAAGGCGGCACGCTGAATCTGATGGCCAACATGCCCTATCCGAAGTCGGGCTACTACTATTCGACATCGGCGCCGCTGATTGTCGCCGGCAAGATCATCGTCGGCGGCGCGGTCAATGACAATTATTCGACGGAGGAGCCGTCGGGCGTCATCCGCGCCTATGACGCCGGCACCGGCGCTTTGCTGTGGAACTGGGATTCCGGCAACCCGGACCAGACGGCCCCGCTGCCGGCAGGGCAAGACTACACCAACAACTCGCCCAACATGTGGTCGACGCCGAGTGCCGACGAGAAGCTCGGCCTGCTCTACGTGCCGCTCGGCAACCAGACTCCCGACCAGCTCGGCATGGGCCGCAGCGCCAATGTCGAGAAATTCTCCTCCTCGATCACGGCGCTCGACCTCAACACAGGACAATTGCGCTGGGTGCGGCAGACCGTGCATCACGATTTGTGGGACATGGACGTTCCGGCGCAGCCGATACTGGTCGACATCACGACGCAGAGCGGCGAGGTGCCGGCACTGGTCGGGCCGACCAAGCAGGGCGACATCTATGTGCTCGACCGGCGCAGCGGCGAGCCGATCGTGCCGGTAAAGGAAGTGCCGGCGCCGGGCGGTGCGATCGAGGGCGACCACACCTCCCCGACGCAGCCTGCATCCGATCTCTCCTTCAACCCGAAGGCGCTGACAGGGGCCGACATGTGGGGCATCACCATGTTCGACCAGCTGGCGTGCCGGATCGAGCTCAAGAAATTGCGCTACGAGGGGCGCTACACGCCGCCCTCGCTGCAAGGCTCGCTGGTCTATCCCGGCAATTTCGGCGTCTTCAACTGGGGCGGTGTCGCGGTGGATCCGCTGCGGCAGGTGATGTTCGGCATGCCGACCTATCTCGCCTTCACCTCGAAGCTCATTCCGCGCGCGGAGGTCCCCCCGCCGGGCGACAACGCCAAGGGCAGCGAACAGGGGCTCAACCGCAACGAGGGTGCGCCTTACGCCGTGGTCATGGGGCCGTTCCTGTCGCCGCTCGGCATTCCGTGCCAGGCGCCGCCCTGGGGCTACGTCGCCGGCGTCGACCTGAGGACCGGAAACATCGCCTACAAGCATCGCAACGGCACCGTCTACGACATGACGCCGCTGCCACTGCCGTTCAAGGTCGGCGTGCCGGGCATTGGCGGACCTATGATCACCGCCGGCGGCGTCGCTTTCCTAGGCGCAACGGTCGACGATTTCCTGCGCGCCTATGACCTCACCAGCGGGCGACAGCTCTGGAAGGCAAGGTTGCCGGCGGGCGGGCAGTCGACGCCGATGACCTACACGGTCGCCGACGGTCGCCAGTTCGTCGTCATCGTCGCCGGCGGCCACGGCTCGGTCGGCACCAAGCCTGGCGACTACGTGATGGCTTATTCACTGCCGCAGTAGGCTACATCAGAGGCCGAGATGGCCCCTGAGGCTGGGCACCTGGCCGAGGACCTGGTTGGTGAGATCGGGTCCGGCGGCTGCTTCGGCCTGCTTGATCAATGTTTCGCCGGCCTGGCGGATCTGCGCCATGTCGAGCCCGGATGCCTTGAGCGCGGCGACGCCGTTGATGAGCGCACCGGCCTTTTCGCCGAGCACGCCGCCAAGCGCGCCCTGCAGCGACGACAGCAGGCCGCCGCCCGAACCGGCCGCACCAGCGGCCATCACATCATATTGCTGCGCCAGCGCGCCGGCGCCAGGGATCTTGTCGAAGAAAGACGAAACGCTGGTGCCTTCGGCTTCGTATTCGAGAACGGAAAAAATAGTGCCCACGACCTTTTCCGTAGTCGCCTGGTCGAGGCCTGCCTTTTGTGAAACCGTGTTGACGATGTCCTGGACGTTCATGGAGCTTCTCCTTTCGTCGCCGATCGGACCGCGCATGTGGCAGCTTCCCGTCCCATTGTGACAGCACCAACAAGGCTTTCGGAAATGACCAAAACGTGATGAGCCCCAGCATGCTCATCATCGTCTGGACCATGCGTGCGTCGACCCTATCTTGCGCACGAAGCCGTGCAAAAGCCGAGGAGAGCCATGACCGAACCCGTCGCCAAGCCCGTCATCACCCAGGCCATGATCGACGCCTATGACGAATACACCCATCTGACGCTCGACCGGCGCCGTTTCATGGAGCAACTGACGAAGCTGGCGGGGTCGGGCGCGGCGGCCGCCGCGATCGCGCCGATGCTGGCAGCGAATTCGGCGCAGGCGGCGATCGTGGCGGACAACGATCCGCGCGTTAAGGGGCAGGACATCACCTATCCCGGCAGCAGCGGCGAGATGAAGGGATATCTGGTCAAGCCGGCGGGCCAGTCTGGAAGGCTGGGCACGGTCATCGTCGTCCACGAGAACCGTGGCCTCAATCCGCATATGCGCGATGTCGCACGGCGCGTGGCGTTGGAAGGTTTCGTCGCGCTGGCGCCGGATTTCCTGTCGCCGCTTGGCGGCACGCCTGCCGACGAGGACAAGGCCCGCGACTTGTTCACCAAGCTCGACGCCAAGCAGGTAACGGCCGATGGCGTTGCGACCGTCGCCTATCTGAAGGGCGACAAAGACGGCAACGGCAAGGTCGGCGCGATCGGCTTTTGCTGGGGCGGCGGCGCGGTGAATGCGCTGGCCGTCAATGCGCCGGACCTCAGCGCCGGCGTCGCCTATTATGGCATGCAGCCCAAGGCCGAGGATGTGCCCAAGATAAAGGCGGCGCTGCTCCTGCATTATGCCGGACTGGACGAGCGCATCGACGCCGGCATCGACGCCTATAAGAAGGCGCTCGATGCCGCGCATGTCGAATACACGCTCCATGTCTATGAAGGCGTCAATCACGCTTTCAACAACGATACCTCGGCCGCGCGCTATGACAAGAAGGCGGCGGACCTGGCCTGGGCGCGCACGATCGCCTTCCTGAAGGAGAAGCTCGCCTGACGGGCAAGCCGGCGAACTACGCCTGCAATGGTTTGTGAACGGCGACGCCTGTCACCACCAGCATGATGCCCAGACACTCGATGAGGCTGGGAACCTGCCTGAGCACGAGAACGCCGATCAGGGTCGCGGTGAGCGGCAACAGCGAGAGCATGAGCGCGAAGCTCGCCCGCGGCAGCTGCGCCATGGCGAGCTGGTCGCAGATATAGGGGATGACCGAGGAGCAGACGCCGACGCCAACGGCGGCGAACAGCAACTGCGGGGCCGAGAAGGCCGGCAGCGCCTCGCTGAACCCGATGGGGAACACGACCAGGAAAGCGATTGCCATGGCCGCGCCGAGGCCGGCGATGCCGGTACCGGTCTGGGCGAGGCGATGGCCGATGACGATGTAGGCGACAAAGAGTGCGCCGTTGAGGAAGGCCCAAAACAGGCCGACCGGATCGCTCGACCATTTGACGTCGATCAGCAGCAAGGTTCCGGCGACGGCGATGGTGAGTGCCAGAAAGTTGCGTTGGCTTCTCAACCCGACAAGCGCCACACCGATCGTGCCGACGAATTCGATCGCGGCGACCAGCGAGATCGGCAAGCGGTCGAGCGCCAGATAGAAGGAGCAGTTCATCACCGCCAGGCAGGCGCCGAAGGCCAGCAGGAGGAGGCGTGCTGAGCGGTCGGCGTGAGCGAACACTCTCCATGGCTTCGTCAACGGCATGAAAACGAGCGCGGCAGTGGCTATGCGCAGCCAAGCCATGCCGAGCACGCCGACCTGGGCGAAAAGCAGCACGGCGAAGGCCGGCCCGAGATAGTGGAACACGGCACTGACGCAGAACCAGACATGCGGCGGCAGCGCATCGGACCAACCGCTGCGGGCGGGACGCGGGGCATCCCCCTCGCGGGTGATAACGTTTGCGGCGGGCACTTGCCCTTGCGGTTTCATGCGATCATTATCGCAGGTAGAACTGCCGATCATATGGGTCATGAAAGGCTCCTCCACCCTAATCCTGCATCGAAGAAAGTTAGTTTTCCTGAAACGCCTTCGAAATGAAAACACCGATCTGGACCGCGCGGATCTGAAGATCCTGCGGCTCCTGGAAAAGGATGCACGGACCAGCACGGCCGAGTTGGCGCGGGCCGTGGGGCTCTCGGCGCCGAGCGTGGCCGAGCGCATCCGCAAGCTCCAGGAGAGCGGCGTGATCGAAGCCTATACGGTAAGGATCAATCCGGCGGCGCTCGGCATGAAGCTCTCGGCCTGGCTCAGGATCAGGCCGGTACCGGGGCAGCTCTCGATCGTGACGGAGATCATCCGCGAGCTGCCGGAAATCGCGCAATGCGACCGGGTGGCCGGCGAGGACTGCTTCATCGCGCTGGCGCATGTCGGCTCGGTCACGGACCTCGAGCGGGTGATCGACAGGATCATTCCCTATGCGATGACTAACACCGCGATCATACAGTCGTCGCCGGTCGAGCCGCGCTCGCCGCTGGGCATTCTGAAGGAGGGTTAAAAGAATTCAGGCGTGACCGCGCTTCATGCGGGCCTGTTTCAGGATCGCACGCCAGCGGATCATCTCGAAGGGAATCGGCTCGTTGTTGTTGGCAATGTGGAAGATCTCGTTGTTGACGTTCTTGAGCGATCGCCAGAAATCATAGTCGGTGATGCGCGGATCGGCCGCCAGCCGCTCCACCTCGACCTTGATGTCGGTTTTCATGCACTTTCCTCGAACCGCATTTCCGCCCTGCCGCCCGCGCAAACCCGATCAGGTCCCTTCTCGAACGCCCCGCTGAGTCGCTCAACGCCCCGATCGGCTTGTTCACGTTAAAACCTCGGTAAGGTTAACGCGGGCGCCGGGGGCCTTCAAGCGCTCTTGCGTTTGATGCCGATCGAGCGGCCGGCCCGCTCCGGCATCGGCAGCGCCGCATGGGCTGCGCGCATGGCTTCGATCCGGGCGAGCACGTCGGCCGGGAAGGGAGCGACTTTCGGCCCCGACATGTCGACATGCAGCGAGAGCGATTCGGACGTTGCGGCCAGCCAGCCGTCGACATGGCGGATTTCCTGATAGGCCCGCAACCGCTTCTCGTCGTGGTCGATGAGCTGGAACGAGACCTTGACCTTGTGGTCGAGATGCAACTCCTGCACGTAGCAGACATGGACCTCCGCGGTGTAGATGGTGAGGCGGCGCTCCTTGGCGTAATTCGGCCCCATGCCCATCAATTCGAAGGCCTCGTCCGAGCAGCGGTCGAACAGCACGTTGTAATAGGCCATGTTGAGATGGCCGTTGTAGTCGATCCAGTCCTTCTCGATGTCCATGGCTCGCGAAATGAACGGGGCAGGGATCGTCATCTGGTCTTCCTTGATTGTCGCTGGACAGGGCCTAACTGGTGAGGTTCTCGTCGTTCTGCGCAATTCCGCACGGAAACCGCTTCACACTTTTCCTTGAGTTGCGTTGTTATGCGGCAATTCCGGACGGAAAACCGCTTCACACTTTTCCTGGAATTGCTTTAGGCATCATCCATAGCTTCATGACAAGCGTTGGCACTGGTCCATTCGCGGAGGAATCCATGGCTTTGAGCGACCTCAATCCTGTCGAGCGCAATGAGGAGGGCATCGCCGCGGTGCTCGGCATCCTGAAGCAGCAGTTCGGCGAGCGCTTTCAGACCGGGGAGGCGATCCGCAGCCAGCATGCTCACACCACGACCTATATCCCGACCCAGGCGCCGGACGGAGTGGTCTTCGTCGAGACGACTCCGGAGGTGCAGGAAATCGTGCGCGCCTGCGCGGCGCATCGCGTGCCGGTCATCCCCTTCGGCATCGGTTCGTCGCTCGAGGGCCACACCAATGCGCCGGGCGGCGGCGTCTCGGTCGATACCTCGCGCATGAACCGCATCCTCGCGGTCAATCCGCAGGACCTCGACTGCACGGTCGAGCCCGGCGTGACGCGCGAGGATCTCAACCGGCATTTGCGCGACACCGGCCTGTTCTTTCCCATAGATCCTGGCGCCAACGCTTCCCTTGGCGGCATGGCGGCGACGCGCGCCTCCGGCACCAACGCCGTGCGTTACGGCACGATGCGCGAGAACGTTCTGTCGCTGACCGCCGTCATGGCCGACGGCGAGGCGGTGACCACAGGCAAGCGGGCGAAGAAAAGCTCGGCGGGCTATGATTTGACGCGGCTTCTGGTCGGCTCCGAAGGCACGCTCGGCATCATCACCTCGCTCACGCTTCGGCTGCAGGGCATTCCGCAGGCGATCTCCGGCGGCGTCTGTCCGTTCCCAAGCCTGGAGGCGGCCTGTAACACGGTGATCGCGACCATCCAGATGGGCATTCCGGTGGCGCGCATCGAGCTGGTCAATGCGCTGCAGATGCGTGCCATGAAGGCCTATTCGAAGCTCGACTATCCAGAAAGCCCGTGCCTGTTCGTGGAGTTCCACGGCAGCGACGCCGGGGTTGCCGAGCAGGCCGAAACATTCGGCATGATCGCCGAAGAGCAAGGCGGCGGATCGTTCTTGTGGACCAGCGTCGCCGAGGAGCGGACGAAGCTGTGGAAGGCGCGGCACGATGCCTACTGGTCATCGCTGACGCTGCGTCCCGGCGCCAAGGGGCTGTCGACGGATGTCTGCGTGCCGATCTCGCGGCTGGCCGAATGCGTGACCGAGACCGAAGCCGACATTGCCGAAATGGGCCTGATCGCGCCGATCGTCGGCCATGCCGGCGACGGCAATTTCCATGTGCTGGTGCTGATGGATACCGACAGCCCGGAAGAAATCGCGCTGGCGGAAAAATTCGTCGCCAGGCTGAACATGCGGGCGATCGCCATGGAAGGGACCTGCACCGGCGAGCACGGCGTCGGCCAGGGCAAGATCGGCTTCCTGCGCCACGAACTCGGCCATGGCGTCGACGTCATGCGCACGATCAAGCAGGCGCTCGACCCGTTCAACATCATGAACCCGGGCAAGATATTGCCGGGAGCCCGTCAATAGAGATGTCAGAGGCGGAAAATCTGGCGCCGATCGACCTGCCGCTATCCTCGGCAGGCGCTCCATTGCCGCATGTTTTCGCGGTTGAAGGGCGGCTGTTGATCGCCTATATCGTCAGCGTCCCAGATCGGGGATTCGACGGCACGAATGCGCGTTCTGTTTCGCCTTCGACCCGCGGTCAGTCCGTCGCGATCCTGACGGCAGATCCCTATCTCGCCGTTCAATTCGGGCCGCCGAATGACGAAGCCTTGAGCGGTCATCGTCTCTACGGACTTGGGCTGCAGCCGTATTCCGCGTTCGAAGTCCGAAATTCCTCGTGGATAGGATCCCTCGAAAAAGCAAACCGGGTTCACCCGTCGCACATGCCTGAGCTGTTCTCAGGCTACCGGCATTTCATCCTGACATTTCACGATTCAACGCTTGAATTTGTCGCCAAAGATTTCGCGGTGAGCCTTCGCAGGGGGGCGATACTGACGGCCTTGATGGAGATCATCGGTCACAATGTTTCGGCGGACCGCGTCAAACCAACTGGATTTTTCACACGGCTTCTGCGACGCGGTTGATCAGCGGTTTCGCTTGTGCTTCATCGCGCTGCCGTTTGGTCGCAAGCGTTCGGCGACCCGCTAGACGCATCGCTGCAATATCTTCTGGACCGCCACAGGGACGCCCACGGTTTGCCCGCCGACCCCGCCGAATTGCCTCTTTATCGACACGCGGATGCAGGTAGAGTGCGGCTGACTTAACCCGACGCATTGGAGCCGATGCTCGCTCGTCTGTTCGTGATCTTCGGTGGACTTTTCGTGCTGGTGCTGTGCGCGGCGCTGGTGGTGCCTTATTTCATCGACTGGACCAGCTACCGCGCCGATTTCGAGCGCGAGGCGAGCGTCATTCTCGGCCGCAAGGTGACGGTGAAAGGCGACGCGACGGCTCGGCTTCTGCCATTCCCTTCGGTGACGTTTTCCAATGTCGAGGTTGCCGGCGGTCCTGGGGGCCAGCCGGCCATGACGGTCGAGACCTTCTCGATGGATGCCGAGCTCGCGCCGTTTCTGCGCGGCGAGCTGCTGATCTTCGACATGCGGCTGGTGCATCCGAAAGGGACCATAGATGTCGCCGCCGACGGCACGGTCGACTGGGCGATACGGCCCTCGACGCCTTTCGATCCCGGCCAGATCGCGATCGAGAAGCTGACGGTGACCGAAGGGCAGATCGAGCTGCGCCATGCCGCCGGCGGACGCAGTCATCTGATCTCCGAGATCAACGCGGCCGTTTCGGCGAAGTCGCTTGCCGGGCCATGGCGAATGGACGGCTCGCTGCGCTTCGACGGATTGGGCGCGCAAGTCAGCGCCTCCACCGGCAAGGTGGAGGCAGACGGCCGGATGCGACTGCGGCTGAAGGCCAACCCAGCTGGCTACCCGATGGTCGTCGAGAGCGATGGCAATGCCGGCATCGTCAAGGGCGCGGCGGCCTATTCCGGCCAGTTCAAGATCACGAGTTCCGACAACACTGGCACCGACGGCAACACGGCCGAACTACGCGGCACCGATGGCGAGCCGGTCAAGGTCAGCGCCGGCAAGCCGGACCCGGGCTTTCGCATCAACGGCAAATTCGCGCTCAATCACCAAAAGCTCGGAATCGACGAATTCCGTTTCGAAACCGGTCCGCTCGACAATCCCTATACCGCCGACGGCAAGGCTTCCGTCGATCTTGGTCCAAAGCCGCGCTTTTCGATTGAGGCGAGCGGCGCGCAGGTCCAGTTCGACGAGGCGGTGGGGGCAGCGGCCGGAACCGGGCTGACGCTCGACCAGCGCATGGCGGGCCTCGAGCAAACGCTGCTGCACATGCCGAAGCCGACCATACCCGGCACCGTCGAGGTCAGGCTGCCGGCGGTGGTGGCGGGCGACACCACGGTCCGCGATGTGCGGCTGTCGGCCGAGCCGGTCGAGGGTGGCTGGTCGGTGAAGTCGCTTGCGGCGACGCTGCCGGGCCGGGCGACGCTGGAGGCGGACGGCATGCTGAGCGTCGAGGATCATTTTGGCTTTGAGGGCTCGCTGCTGCTTGCCGTCGGGCAACCGTCCGGCTTTGCCGCCTGGCTGTCGAAGGACGTTGACGATGCGATCCGGCGGCTGCCGGCGGCGGGGTTCCATGCCAAAGTCGACCTCAGCGAAAACCGGCAGACCTTCAGCGATCTCGAACTGGTTCTCGGCAAGGCGAGATTCTCGGGCAGCATCGATTCCAGCCAGCCCGACGGTGCAAGGCCCTCTGTGCTGATGCGGCTGGAAGGCGGCGACCTGGACGTCGACGGGCTGGCGGCCTTCGCCTCGATCTTCGTCAGCGACAAGGGGGCCAACCGCTTCTCGGACCGCGACCTCGATTTCCAGATCAGGGCGGGCCCGGTCAGCGCCGGCGGGCTGACGGCCGACACCGTGGATACGGCGCTGCGGCTGCGCCAAGGGCTGCTCGAGATCGACAGGCTTTCGGTCGGCGGGCTTGCCGGGGCATCGATCAGCGCCACCGGCCGGGTCAAGGATTTTCCGGAAAGCCCCACCGGGAAGCTCGACGCTTCGGTTGTGGCGGTGGACCTGAAGCCGCTGATCGACGTAGCGGCGCAACACTATCCCGGCAATGCAGTGCTGAAGGGCCTGGCGGCCAGGGCGGCGGCCTACCCCGAACTGTTCCAGGATGCCCGTATCGATCTGCTGACGAGCGCCGCCGACAATGGCGATGGCACGACCGGGCTGGCCTTGAGCGCACAAGGCAAGGCCGGCGGGTCCGCCTTTTCGGCTTCGTTGTCCGGCAAGGGAACCGCGGACCGGCTGCTCGATGCGCCGGTCGCGCTCACTTTCAACGCCAGGAATGCGAACGCCACGACGTTGCTGGCGCTCTACGGCCTGCCGGCGCTGCCGCTCGGCATGCTCGGCCAGGCAACCACCGATTTGTCGGCGAAGGGCACGCTGGGCGGTGGCCTGGCGACCAGCTTCAGCCTGACGGCCGACGACTTCAGGGTCGGCTTCCTGGGCACTATCGCGGACCCGCCGCAAGGCGCAATCGCCAAGGGCAAGGTCAGCCTTGACGCCGCCGATATCGAGCCTTGGCTGATGACGACCGGCATCGGCCTGCCCGGCATGGGGACCGGAACCTCGACATCGCTTGCGGCCGATGCCGATTTCGCCAACGGGCTGCTGGTGCTGAGCAGCCTCAACGGCTCCATCAACAAGTCGGCGGTTTCCGGCGATGTGAATGTCGACGTCAAGGACGGGTTGCCGCATCTGGCTGGCGCTCTGGCGCTCGATGAGCTTGATCTCGATCCTCTGGCGGTTTCCCTGTTCGGCGATCAGTCTTTCATGGCCGCCAAGGGCGGCTGGCCGGCAGCGCCTTTCAGCCAGAAGTCCAGCCTGCCGTTCAGCGCCGATCTCGATCTCGACACGGCAGCCCTTGCCGCCGGACCGTTCGCCATGGCCCGCGACGCCTCATTGACCCTCAAGCTCGACAGCGAAGGCATCCGTGTCTCGGATCTTAAGGCCAAACTCTATGGCGGCGAACTGACCGGCCTGTTCGAACTGAAGAACACCGACGGGACCGGGCTGTTTTCGGGGCAGATGAAACTCGCCGGCGGTGATCTCTCCGCGGTCTTGCCTGAGACCGGGATCAACGGAGCCGCCGACATTTCGGCCTCGCTGTCGACCAGCGGCAAGTCGGTCGATGCGATGATCGCCGCCTTGTCCGGGTCGGGCACCGCAGCGCTGAAAGGGCTGCACATCGCCGGCATCAATCCCGATGCCTTTGCCGCCATCATCGCCAAGGCCGACGTCATCGGCCGCGACATGGACGCGGCCAGGACCGCCGGTTTCGCGCCGCAGATCGTCGGGGACGGCAATTTCGCCGCAGGCGACGCGGAGATCGCTTTCACCGTAGCCGGCGGTGTTCTGCGAGCGCCGCCGATCAGCCTCGACAATCCGGCTGCAACGTTGTCGGCCGACGTTACCGCCGACCTCGTTGGCGGCAGTGTCACAGCCAACGGCACGATCCACTACCGGGCCGGCGACGAGGCGATGGTGGGATCAGAGCCGTCGATGAATTTCAGCGTTGCCGGACCGCTGGGCGCAACGGCGCGTCAGTTCGACAGCGAGCCGCTGGCGCAGTTCCTGACGCAGCGTGCTCTGGAGAAGGAACAGCAGCGCGTCGAGGCAATGCAGGCGTCGCTGCTCGAGAAGCAGAGGCTGCGGCGCGAGGCGCGCTATTACGCGGCACTGCAAACCGAGCGCGAGCGGGCGGCGGAGGAACTGCGCCGGCAGGAAGAAGAGGCGCGGCAGAAGGCCGAGGCTGAAGCCAAGGCCAAGGCCGAGGCCGAGGCGCAGGCAAAGGCAGAAGCCGAAGCGCAAGCCAAGGCCGAGCAAGAAGCGAGGGCCAGGGCGGAGGCTGAAGCCAAGGCTCAAGCAGAGGCGGAGGCGCAGGCAAGGGCAGAAGCCGAAGCCAAAGCCAGGGCGGAGGAAGAGGCGAGGGCCAAGGCAGAAGCTGAAGCCAAGGCTCAGGCCGAGGCGCAGGCAAAGGCAGAAGCCGAAGCCAAAGCCAGAGCGGAGGAAGAAGCGAAGGCCAAGGGGGCCGCCGACGAGGCCGCGAAAGCCCAGGCCGCGGCGGATCGCAAGAAGGCCGAGCAGGCCAGGCTTGAAGCCGAGCGCAAGGCCGCTGAGCAGAAGCCGAAGGTCGACCGCTCGCTTCCCGGCGTCAACGACGATTCCGCTCCAGTGCTCCCGAAACCCAATGCCAATCCATTCACGATCGAGAATCTGCTGAAGTCGCTGGACGGCGGATGACGGCGGTCGCTTCGGACGGCTGCGGCGTTCGCCGCCTCCCGGCCATGGCGCTCAGGGCTGCTCCCGGCGAGAGAGCAGGCGCCGCAACATGGGCTCGATGCGCGAAAGCTCGTCGAGATGCGCGGCCGACAAATCGGCAAGACGGTCGTCGGCAAGGGGGGTGAGCTGCAACAGCACGCGGCGATTGTCGGCCTTGTCCTGATCGCGCGTAACAAGACCGGCCTCGCAAAGCCGGTTGACCAGTTCGACCGCACTGTGATGGCGGATGCGCAACCGCTCGGCCAGATCGCCGACCGTCACCGGCCCGCCACTGGGGTAACCCTTGATCGCCAGCAGCGCCTGGTGCTGGCGGGGCGTGAGCCCGGCCTCATTCGCCTGAAGCTGGCTGAATTCCAGAAAGCGGCGGATTAGATAGCGGAACTCCGACAGCCGCTGGTATTCGGCCTGGCTGATCGAGGGGCGCGGCTTTTGCGAATGCGTCATACCCCGACTTATGGCTCTTTTGCGCCAAAGCTCAACTCTTATGAAGGCCAGGGCCTGGCGCGATCCTTGTCCAAAATGACGCGGAGCGATGGTCGAAAACAGCCTTGAAGAATTATATCGTATTACGATATGAAGCCGGCCGACAACCGGACGGCACTTGCGCCGCCAGAAAGCTCAGGCTCCCGAAATGAAAACGTCTCACGCCGGAAACGGCCATCTTCGCGACTTCACCACCGATGCGCGGGTGCTCGTCATCGCCGCCATAGCGGTCGTGGTCGCGACCGCCGGGCTGTTCGCCGGCATCGTGCTGTTGAAGCTCATCCGGCTCTCCACAAACATTGCCTATTTCGGCCAGTTCAGTCTGGCCGAACTCAGGCTTGAGGACACCCCGCTCGGCTATGGCGCCGTGATCGTCCCGGTGATCGGCGCGCTGATTATCGGGTTGATGGCTCGTTTCGGCAGCGAGAAGATCCGCGGCCATGGCATTCCCGAAGCCATCGAGGCAATCCTGCTCGGCCGCTCTCGTCTCGATGCCAAGGTGGCGGTGCTGAAGCCGCTGTCGTCGGCGATCTCGATCGGCTCGGGTGGACCGTTCGGCGCCGAGGGCCCGATCATCATGACCGGTGGCGCCATCGGTTCGCTGATCGCGCAGATGCTCCCGGTCAGCGACAATGAGCGCAAGACGCTGCTGGTGGCGGGTGCTGCAGCCGGCATGACGACCGTGTTCGGGACGCCGATCGCCGCCATCATGCTCGCCGTCGAACTGCTCCTGTTCGAATGGACGCCGCGCAGTTTTATTCCTGTCGCCGTGGCGGCGATCATCGCAGAAGTAGAGCGCACCTTGCTGCACCTGCCGGGGCCGATTTTTCCGTTTGCGGGCAGCATGGAAGCTTCGGTCGCCGGGTTGGGCGGCTGGGTGCTGATCGGCATCGCCGCCGGCCTTCTTTCGGGCTTGCTGACGCAGATGGTCTATGCCTGCGAGGATGCGTTTCAAAAACTGCCGATCCACTGGATGTGGTGGCCGATGATCGGCGGCCTGGTGGTCGGCATCGGCGGGCTGATCGAACCGCAGGCGCTCGGCGTCGGCTACGACAACATCGTCAACATGCTGGATGGCCGTATCGTCGCGGGCGCCGCACTCCTGCTGCTCGTGGTGAAGGCCATCATCTGGTCGGTGGCATTGGGTTCTGGAACATCGGGCGGCGTGCTGGCGCCGCTGCTGATCATGGGCGGCGCGATGGGAGCAGTGCTTGCCGGCATCCTGCCGGAAGCGACGCCGGGCTTCTGGCCGCTGCTCGCGATGGCAGCGACCATGGGCGGCACCATGCGCGCGCCCCTCACCGCGACGTTCTTCGCGGTCGAACTCACCGGCAACACTCATATGCTGGTGCCGCTGATCGCGGCTTGCGCGACCGCCCATGCCGTCACCGTTCTGCTGATGAAGCGCTCGATCCTAACCGAAAAGGTGGCGCGGCGCGGGCATCACCTCGTCCGCGAGTATCGGGTCGATCCTTTCGCGCTGACCAGGGTGCGCGAAGTGATGACGACCGAGGTCGAGAGCGTGCCGTCGACCATGACGCTGCATGGCGCGGCGGCGTTCCTGACCGCGCCGCACACCAGGCACCCGAGCTTCCCGGTCATCAACCAGGACGGGCATGTGCTCGGCCTCATCGACCCGCCGGCGATCCTGCGCTGGCGCCGCGCCGGCAAGCACCGCAAGACGACCCTCGGCGAACTGCTTACCGGCAGCAAGGTCACGCTCGCTTATCCCGACGAATATCTCGAAGGATTGTCCGACAAGCTGCTCCTGGCCAATGTCTCGCATCTGCCGGTCGTCTCGCGCGATGAGCAGCGGCTGGTCGGCTATGTCGGCTGGAAGGACCTCATGCGGGTGCGCTCGAAGAAGCAGGCTGAAGAGCGCGAGCGCTCAGCGTTGCTCAGCTTCGGAGCCAAGCGCAAGGCGCGACAGAGCGCCGGCGATCCAGTGTAAGGCGCACGATCTTTCAGATTCGCTCCATGCGCTTTAGGTTTTTGATTCTACGCATCTCTTTGTCCCGAAACCGTTCCCTCTTTCGGGAGACATGTTAGAGCTGCTCAAGGCGGCTTGCCCCCGCGCTTTGCCCAGGCCAGCACATAAAGCCGCAGCGCGGAGGAGAGATTGGCGTCGCGCGTTCTCGTTTCGTCGATTTCGGCTACAAGCGCTGCCAGCGAGATCGAACGCGCCCCCGCGATGGCGACAAGATCGTCGTAGAACGGCTGCTCCAGAGAGAAGCTGGTGCGGTGGCCTCGGATCGTCACCGAGCGTTTTTCGACCGCAGCCATTCGAGGTGCTCAGCGTTCGCCGGGATCGCCGGGCTTTTCGCGGCGATGGCCGTCCATGAACTTTTCGACTCTGTCTGAAGTCAGCCGGTCACGTTCGCGCTCGGCCTTGGAGCGGCCATGCAGCGTCCTGTTCCGGCCGGCTTGGCGTTCTTTCTCGATCCGCGCTTTCTGCTTGCGGGCTTGGCGAAGGTTGACGACGTCGCCCATTGCGCAGCCCGTCCGTTCACTTCTTGCGAAAGGCGTCGAGCGAAACCACGTCGGCGCTCTTGCCGCCCGGATCGGCGACGGCCGTCTTCTTCTCGGCCTCGGCGGCCTTCTTCTTCGTTTCCGGCTTCTTTTCAGCAACCACGGCGACCGGCTCGGGCGGCGTGGGAGCCTCGTCCTCAGCGCTTCCTTCCGACCTGACGTCAAACTCAAGCTCGAAGTTGACCGACGGATCATAGAAGCCGCGCACGGCGGAAAACGGAATCTCCAGCCTTTCCGGAACGTCGGAGAAGGAGAGGCCGACCTCGAAGCCGGTGTCCGTCACTTTGAGATCCCAGTACTGGAACTGAATGACGATGGTCATCTGCTCCGGATATCGCTCCCGCAACCGCGAAGATATGCGCACGCCAGGGGCGCCGGTCAGGAAGGTGATGAAGAAATGATGATTGCCCGGAAGGCCGGTGCGTGCGACTTCCGCCAGAACCTTACGCATGACGCCGCGCAATGCCTCCTGGGCGAGAATGTCGTAGCGGATGTGGTCGTCGGCCATGTGGTGGTCGGGTTCCGTTGAATCGTCCCCATAGCTGTAATCAAGCTTGGGCGCGGCGTAAACCGGATATAGGCGCGAAGCGTTCAGGCCAAGGGGGGACGCGGTTAATTGATTCCCTCAAGCGTGGGCGAGGGCGGCCTTCCTGACGGCTGCCACTTTCGGCAGGCCAAAGGCAGCGAGGAACGTGCGCACGCCATGAGTGGCGGATTGGAGCACCTCGTCGTCCGTCGGCGTGCCCCCGAGCATGAAGGTTATCTGCAATTCGGCATTGACGAGCGCGAGGAATTGGCGTGCCGCCACGTCGGGATCGTCGATCGCGAGATGACCGGCATAGGCAAGGCGGGCGAAGCGGGCGGCAAGCGCCGACCAGGTGCGGCCCGGCCCCTGTTCTCGCCATTCGGCAAAGAGTTCCGGATAGCGCTCGCCCTCGGCCTGAATCAACTTGCGAAGGAACCGGCCATCTCGGTTGCAGATGCAGTTGCGGTTCATGCGCACCGCGAAGGCGATCAGGTCGGCCTCGAGATCGGCGGGCTGGTCGGGGAAGGTGGCGATGGTGGCGAAGATGCCGGCGTTGCAGCGCTCGGTCAGGTCGCGCACCACGGCCATGAAGAGCTTCTCCTTGTCGCGATGATGATTATAAATGGTCTGGCGCGAAACGCCCGCCTCGGCCGCGATCAGGTCGATATTGGCGCCGGCATAGCCTTCCCGGCAGAAAACTGAAGCAGCAGCCCCGACCACCGATATGCGCTTGGCCTCGTGGCTGCGTGGCGGGAAAGTGTCAGGAGAAACGCTCGGCTTCATAAAAATCTATATAGCGGTGATTGACGAATTGGACAAGCCTGTCTAATTTTGTGGACACAATAAAGGGAAATCCGCTCACCAGAGAGTTTCTTGGATGTCGGGTTTTCCGGGGATGGAACGTCCTTGGGTAGACGCCGGAACACGGCGGCAACCAGATCCGAAAGAAGCCCTATCATGAATCCCAAATTCCTCCGCATCGCGGTCGTGCTCGGCTTGTTGTCCGCAATCGGCCCCTTCGCGATCGACATGTATCTCCCCGCATTGCCGTCGATCGGCCAGGATCTGCACGCCGGCACGGCCGCCGTGCAGATGAGCCTGCTGATCTTCTTCCTGTCGATGGGCTTCGGCCAGATCGTCGTCGGTCCGATCTCGGACATGGTCGGGCGCAAGCTGCCGCTTTATGCCGGTCTCGCACTGTTCATGGTCGGCGGCGTCGGCTCGGCGATGGCGCCGACCATCGAATGGCTGATCGCGTTCCGCTTCCTGCAGGGGCTCGGCGCCAGCGCCGGCATGGCAGTGCCGCGCGCCATCGTGCGCGACCTGCACACCGGCAACGAGGCAGCCAAGCTGATGTCGCTGCTGATGCTGGTGTTCTCGGTGTCGCCCATTCTGGCGCCGCTGACCGGCAGCCAGATCATCGAGAGCTTCGGCTGGCGCGCGGTGTTCTGGACGGTCACCGGCGCTGCGGCGCTCGCTACCATCCTACTGGCCACCTCGCTCAGGGAAACGCGGTCGGTCGAGGAGCGTGCCGGCTCGTCCTTCGGAACCGCGCTCTCGGCCTACCGCTATCTGCTGGGCGACCTCAACTTCCTCGGGCTGACGGCCATCGCCGGCTTCGGCATTGCGAGCTTCTTCGTCTATCTGTCGAGCTCGTCCTTCATCCTGATCGACCATTACGGGTTGTCGCCTTCGGTTTACAGCGTGTTCTTCTCGATCAACGCGGTCGCCTTCATCGGCATGTCGCAGCTGACGGGATTGCTGGCGGATCGGTTCGGCCTCAAGCGCGTCGTCTGGGTCGCGGTGACCGGCTATGCCACGGTGATGGTGGCGCTGTTCGCGATCATGGCTTCGGGCGTCGACCGGCTCGACGTGATGGCGGTGATGCTCTTCGTCGGCTACGGTTTCCTCGGCCTCGTCATTCCGACCACATCGGTGCTGGCGATGGAAGAGCATGGCGAGATCGCCGGCACGGCCTCGGCGCTGATGGGCACGCTGCATTTCGCCATCGGCGCGCTGGCGATGGGCGTCGCAGGCGTCTTCTTCGACGGCACGCCGCTGCCGATGGTTGCCGGAATCACCCTCTGCGCGGTCATCGCGTTCAGCCTGGCCAAGGTGACGCTCGGCCGCGCGCGGGAAGCGGTGGAAGCGCCTGCGGAGTAAGAGCCGCCAGTCACATGAAAAGGCCGGGCAGACCGGCCTTTTTCATGTGACGAACTGGCCGCATCGTCCATGTCACGAGCACCAAGGCGGGATACGCGCGGTACGAGCGTTCGGTGGATTTGGAAAGAGAGCGAAGAGAGAGAAGGTGGAGGTTTCTGTTGCCAGGTACCTCCGAACCCCGCCTAGAAGTGCGAACCTCTAGGACTTGATTTGAAGCGTTCGCACTGCATTAAGCAGCGAGACGAGCTTCCGCATAGTTGTCGTTGGCAACTATAAGTTTAGCCCGATGACGGTGGTACAATGCCGGGCAAAAGTACGATCTTTACACCTTCGTCGATCCTATTTCGCCCCCAGCAAAAGCCGCTCCGATCTCCAGAGCGGTTTTTGGTGGAGGCGCCGGGTACCGCCCCCGGGTCCGAACGGCTTATTTCATCGCCTGTTTATCGCCATAGTCGGTCAAGCCGACGAAGCGAATATAGGGATCGATGATGGAAATTGAAAGGCCAAACCGGCACTTGTTCGCTTCGCCTAACTGTGCAGCCGAGGGTTGACTTGAGCGTTCACTCAATCGAAGCTCTGCTGCCGGTGAGGAGTTTCTGACCTAGCGCACAAGTCGCGCGGCGCGCCACAACCTCATCGATCGGATCCGTGGCGCCGACCAGGGGAAATCTGATGGCCGACTATCTTGCGGATGTGAAGAAGTACGACGCCGGCGCCAGCGCCGATGCGGTCGAGAAGATCGTCAAGCATCTGGGCATCGCGCTCAGGAATCGGGATTCCTCATTGGTGTCCTGCACGGACGCCAAGGAACTCGAGCGTGTCCGGGAAAACTGGGTCGGCAAAAAGCTCGGCGTCGCCGACGTCAAGAAGGCCGACGGTGCGATCGAGAAGGCCTGCAAGGCGATGGCCGCCGACAACACCAAGAGCCGGGTGACTTTCTATTATCTTGTGGCGAAGGATCTCGGCAAGCTCGGCGCCCTCTGAGGCAAGTTCCTCGGCAGCCGGCACGGCGACATCGTGCCGGCGCCGTCGATCTCTGCTACAGGGCTCATATTGGCGGCCGGCTTTTGCGGTGTTCTACCGTGGGCCAGTCGGCTATGATTGCTTGTCATCCGAATCGAGGCGGAGCCGATGCGCCAATATCTCGACCTCCTGAAGCATGTGCTGGAGAACGGCGCCGACCGCGGCGACCGCACCGGCACCGGCACGCGTTCGGTGTTCGGCTACCAGATGCGGTTCGATCTTGCGCGCGGCTTCCCGGTCACCACCACCAAGAAGCTGCACCTGAAGTCGATCATCCACGAACTCCTGTGGTTCCTGGCGGGCGACACCAACATCAAATATCTCAACGACAACGGCGTCACCATCTGGGACGAATGGGCCGACGAAAACGGCGACCTCGGTCCGGTCTATGGCAAGCAATGGCGTTCGTGGCCGGACGGGCATGGCGGCGAGATCGACCAGATCGCGGGGCTCCTCAAGGAGATTCGCAAGAATCCCAATTCGCGCCGGCTGATCGTCTCTGCCTGGAACCCGGCCGAGGTGGAGGCGATGGCGCTGCCGCCGTGCCACTGCCTGTTTCAGTTCTATGTCTCGGAAGGCCGGCTTTCCTGCCAGCTCTATCAGCGCTCGGCCGACATCTTCCTCGGTGTGCCCTTCAACATCGCATCCTATGCCTTGTTGACCATGATGGTGGCGCAGGTGACCGGGCTGAAGCCCGGCGACTTCGTCCACACGCTCGGCGACGCGCATCTCTATTCGAATCATTTCGAGCAGGCGCGGGAGCAGATGCGGCGCACGCCGAAGCCGTTGCCGACGATGTGGATCAACCCGGAGGTGAAGGATCTTTTCGCCTTCCGCTTCGAGGATTTCCGCCTCGAGAACTATTTTGCCGACGCGAGCATCAAGGCGCCGATCGCGGTCTGACTCCAAATTGGCCGCTCCAGGCGCGGCAGAAGACCGCCAGCAGGTGCTGCCGCCCATGACCCGGCAGCTTTACCGCGGAAGCCAGCTTGCTTTTTTCCGAGTTGCCGATCGGCGGCCGCTTCGTTGGCAATCGAGGCCCATTAAAAAGCGCGCCGCGCTGAAACGGATCCAGGCGACGCGCTTTCGGTCGCAAAACCGCTGCACACTTTTGCGCGACATGCAGCGAACTACCCCGGATGCCGCCGCTATATCGTTTCGAGTCTATCGGAGGCTTGGGAAGCCCCGTCATTCAATGGTACTGTGCGCAAAAAGGCTTTCATTGTTATGTTCTCCAGGATATATCGATAAGGCTTTTGGGCGGACGAATTTCAAACAGGAGGTTTCATGACGGGGAACGGTTTTGGATTGAAGAGGATCGCCATTGGCGGCCTGACGGCGGCGTTGATGGCGTCGGCGCCTGCCCATGCCGGCGACAAGGTGATCGTATTCGCCGCCGCAAGCCTCAAGAACGCGCTTGATGCCGTCAACAAGGCGTGCGAGCCCGAAGTCGGCGAAGCGGCGACCATTTCCTACGCGGCAAGCTCGGCGCTGGCCAAGCAGATCGAAGGCGGCGCGCCCGCCGATGTCTTCATCTCGGCCGACCTCGACTGGATGAAGTATCTTTCAGACAAGAAGCTGACGAAGCAGGACACCGAAGTGAAGCTGCTCGGCAACCAGATCGTGCTGGTGGCGCCCAAGGATTCCACGGTCGAAGCCAAGGTGGACAAAGGCTTCGATCTCGCCAAGCTGATCGGCGGCGGCAGGCTCGCCATGGGCGACATAAAGGCAGTGCCGGCCGGCAAGTACGGCAAGGCGGCGCTGGAATCGCTGGGCATATGGTCCTCGGTCGAAGACAAGGTCGCGCAGGCCGAGAACGTGCGCGCCGCGCTGAAGCTGGTGTCGACGGGCGAGGCCCCGCTCGGAATTGTCTACGCCACTGACGCGCATGCGGAAAAAGGCGTGAAGATTGTCGGCACTTTCCCGGAAGATTCGCATCCGCCGATCATCTATCCGATTGCCCAGACAGCGGATTCGAAGGACAAGGATACGGCTGCCTTCCTGAAGTGCGTCGAGTCGGCCAAGGCTGCGGAGCTGTTCAAGGAACAGGGCTTCACGATCCTCAGCCCGAGCAACTGAGAAAGACCTCGCAAACGCAATCATGAATTGGCTGCTGGACCTCACTCCCGAAGAATGGAATGCGGTCCGGCTGTCGATCAAGGTGGCAACGGTGGCGATGTTCGCCAGCCTGCCACCGGGCATCCTGATCGCGCTCCTGCTGGCTCGCGGCCGTTTCTGGGGCAAGACGCTTGTCAATGGGTTGGTGCACCTGCCGCTGATCTTGCCGCCGGTGGTGACCGGCTATCTACTGCTGCTCACCTTCGGTAAGCGGGGCCTCGCCGGCGCCTTCCTTGCCGAGCATTTCGGCATCGTGTTTTCGTTCCGCTGGACGGGCGCGGCCCTTGCCTGCGGCGTCATGGGCTTTCCCCTGATGGTGCGGGCGATCCGGCTGTCGATCGAGGCCGTCGACCGCAAGATGGAGGCCGCGGCCGGTACGCTCGGCGCCAATCCGCTCTGGGTCTTTGCCACCATTACGCTGCCGCTGATCCTGCCCGGCCTGATTGCCGGCGCGATCCTCTCCTTCGCCAAGGCCATGGGAGAGTTCGGAGCCACGATCACCTTCGTCTCCAACATCCCCAACGAGACGCAGACGCTGCCCTCGGCGATCTACACCTTTACGCAGGTGCCGGGGGGCGATGCCGGAGCACTCCGACTGACTTTGATCTCCATCCTCATCTCGATGGTGGCGCTGGTCGCCTCGGAGGTGCTGGCGCGACGCGTCGGCCGGCGGATGGATATCGAATGACGCTCTCCGTCGACATCAGCCATCGCCTCGGCGATTTCGCCGTCGAAGCGAATTTCGAAAGCGGGGGCCGGCTGACGGCGCTGTTCGGCCCGTCGGGCTCGGGCAAGTCGACGCTGATCAACCTGATTGCCGGCCTGATTCGACCGGACAAGGGGCGCATCGCGGCCGACGACCGCGTACTCGTCGACACTGCTGCGGATGTTTTCGTGCCGCTGCACAAGCGGCGCATCGGCATGGTGTTCCAGGATGCGCGGCTCTTCCCGCATATGAGCGTCGCCGGAAATCTGCGCTATGGACGTTGGTTCACGCCGCCCGCCGAGCGCTACGCCAATATGGATGCGGTGGTCGACTTGCTCGGGATCGGCCATCTGCTCGAGCGGCGGCCAGCGAGACTGTCGGGCGGCGAGAAGCAGCGCGTGGCGATCGGTCGTGCCCTGCTGGCCAGCCCTAGGCTGCTCCTGATGGACGAGCCGCTCGCTTCGCTGGACGACGCGCGCAAGGCCGAGATACTGCCCTATGTCGAGCGGCTTCGCGACGAGACGAAGATCCCGATCGTCTATGTCAGCCATTCGATCGCCGAGGTGGCACGGCTGGCCAGCGTCGTCGTGGTGCTGGCGCAAGGAAAGGTCGCAGCCTGCGGCGCGACCGAAGCGATCATGCAGCGGCTGGATCTCTTGCCGGCGGAGGAGCGCGGCGAGGGCGGCGCGGTGCTGGATACCAAGGTTCTGCGTCATGACGAGGCGTTCGGCATGACGGTGCTGGGATCGCCTGCCGGCGAGATCCGCGTGCCCCGCCTAGGGCAATTGGCAGGAGCTTCGGTGCGGCTGCGGATCCGTGCCCGCGACGTCATGATCGCAACCGAGCATCCGGCGGGCCTCAGCGCGCTCAACATACTGGCGGGGACGATCGCGGCGATCGGGCCAGGCATCGGACCGACGGTGGAAATCGCCATCGACTGCAACGGCGTGACGGTGCTGGCGCGCATCACCGACCAGTCGAAACGAACCTTGAACCTTGCGCTGGGCCGCAAGGTCTTTGCCGTCATCAAGACGGTGAGCTTCGACAGCGCGACGACAGGGGCCGGGCTCCCGGTCGAAGCCGATGGGTGAAATATCGCTATGTTGCATTGGAATAGCGCTTTGGCGGCAGAGGGGTTAATCTCGGCATGACCGCGGAGAACAAGAGATGCCGTCGCTGAGTTTGCGCGTAAACCTAGACCCAGATGGGCGAATTGGACCCGGCAAGATCGAGCTTCTCGAGCAGATCGCGGCCTTCGGCTCGATCTCGGCCGCGGCGCGCGGCATGGAAATGTCCTACAAGCACGCCTGGGACCTTGTGGAGGACATGAACCGGGTGTTCGGCAAGCCATTGGTTGCGGCGCAGACCGGCGGCAGGAAAGGCGGCGGCGCGCAGTTGACGGCAGTCGGCCTTGCGGTTGTCAGCCGCTTCAGGGCCATAGAGCGTGCTGCCACCTCGGCGGCTGCCGTGCATATGGAAGCCCTGCAGGCGGAAATCGACGCAGGGTAGGGATTAGGCAGTAGGCAGTAGGCAGTAGGCAGTGGGCAGTGATGTCCTCGAGTTGCTCGACGCGCGCGAATCGACGACTGTCGATCGCCCTACTGCCTAATCCCTACTGCCTAATTCCTATTCCTCGGGCTTGCGCAGCAGATACGTGTCCATAATCCAGCCTTGCTTGCGCCGGGCTTCCTCACGGACCCTTTCGATCTCGGCGCCAACGTCGCCGAGCCTCCCCGAGATGATGATCTGGTCCGGCGTGCCGAGATAAGCGCCCCATTGGATGAACACATCCTTGTCGGCCAGCGTATTGAAAGCGCATTTGCCGTCGAGCATGACTACCGTCGAACCGGCATTGGTCGGCAGGCCTTCCTCGGTCAGGCGGCGGCCGGTGGTGACCAGGATCGAATCGCCGATGCGGTTCAGCGCCGTCGCATGAGCTGACGCGAGCGCTTGAACGGCGGTGATACCGGGGATGACCTCCAGCTCGAAACCGACATTGCCCCTGACGCGCACACGCTCGAGGATGCGCAGCGCGCTGTCATAGAGCGAAGGGTCGCCCCAGATCAGGAAGGCGCCGTAACCGTCTTCGTCGAGCTCGTCGCGGATCAGGGTCTCGTAGATCCCGGCGATCGCCTCGTGCCAGTCGTCGACGGTCGCACGGTAGGACGATGTCGGTTCGGCCCGCACCGGCACGTCGAACTCGACCCGTCGCGACTGCGGGTTGGTGACGAAGCGGTCGCAGATCTGCCGACGCAGCTCCGCGAGATCGTTCTTTTTGGCGCCCTTGTCGGGAATGAACAGCACGTCGGCCCGGTTCAGGCCGTTGATGGCCTGTACCGTCAGATGTTCGGGATTGCCGGCGCCGATGCCGATGACGAGAAGCTTGCGCATAAGGCGCTCTCCTGCCCGATCGGGCCTCGCGTGTCCAGACGGCTCCCTTGCCCAGACTGCCGCGGAAGGGCTTTGAAACGCCGCGTGGAACCGGCTAGGCTGACGCCGGCAGTCTTGCCGAGAAGGATTCCATGTTCCGCACAATTCTCATCGCAGCCCTGATGTTCTCGGCCGCGCCGGCCTTGGCCAACGATTCCGTCGCCGAACTCGGCACCGGAGGGCTGATCCTGTCGCGCAGCGACGCTGTCGCCATGAAAAGCGAGGACCTTTTCATCTCGCCGGATAAGGTGACGGTCGACTATGTGTTCCGCAACAACACCGATAAGGATGTCGACGCCATCGTCGCCTTCCCGATGCCCGACATCGAGGGCGATCCAAACGAGATGCCGGCCATCCCGGAAGCACAGAGCGACAATTTCCTCGGCTTCGAGGTGACGATCGACGGCGTGGACTTAAAGCCGCAGCTTGAACAAAGAGCGTTTGCGCTGGGCATCGACATCTCCGCCGATCTCAAGGCGCAGAACGTGCCGCTCTATCCGTTCGGCGATGCCGCCAAGGCGGCGCTGGCGAAACTGCCGAAGGATGTCGCCGAGGACTGGGAAAACCGCGGCATCATCATCGAGGACACCGCCGATGACGGCTCGGGGATGCAAACCGCCTACGCGCCGTTCTGGCAGTTGCGGTCCACCTATTGGTGGGGCTCGACTTTTCCCGCGAACAAGGACGTCCATGTCTCGCATAGCTACAAGCCAAGCGTTGGCGGCACGTCCTCGGTCAACTTCTATTATGAGGGCAAGTTCCAGGGTCAGTACGACGCCTACAAGACCCGCTACTGCATGGACGAAGCGTTCGAGAACGCGGTGCGAAAGGCGGCCAAGGCGGACCCGGACGGCTATCCGAAATATTTCGAGAACCGGATCGCCTATATCCTGACCACCGGCGGCAATTGGGCATCAGGCAATATCGGCAATTTCAAGCTGACGATCGACAAGGGCAGCCCGAACAATCTCGTTTCCTTCTGCGGCCACAATGTCCGCAAGGTGAGCCCCACGACCTTCGAGATGACAGCCAAGGATTTTTATCCCGAGCACGACATCGATATTCTATTGCTCGAGCCCTCTGACGGCGGGAACGGCGGCTGATGGACATCGCGATTTACGTCGCCATTGCCGAAAATGGCGTGATCGGACGCGAGGGCGGCTTGCCATGGCGGCTGTCCAGCGATCTCAAGCGCTTCAAGTCCGACACGATGGGCAAGCCCATCATCATGGGCCGCAAGACCTATGAAGGCATCGGCCGGCCGCTGCCCGGCAGGCTCAACATCGTGGTGACGCGAGACAAGACCTGGCGCGCCGAGGGCATAGAGGTCGCGCATTCGCTCGACGAGGCGGTCACGCTGGCCAAGGTGCGCGGCCGCTGCATGGCGGGCGCCGAGGAGATCTGCGTCGTCGGCGGCGGCGAAATCTATGCCCAGGCGCTGCCGCTTGCCGACCGGCTCCACGTCACCCATGTGCTGGCCGAGGTCGATGGCGATGCACATTTTCCGCCGATCGATCCGGCCATCTGGCGGATCGTGCGGGCCGAGGATTTTCCGGCGGGCGAAAAGGACAGCCATGCGACGCGCTACACCGTCTACGAGCGCCGCAGCGACCATCGGTGATGAGGATAACGGGTCGCTGCCGGCTCAAAATCGGACGGCGCGGGCGGGAGACCGCGTTGAAAGCGCGGCACGGCGTCCCTATAGAAGTACGACAATACAGCGCCGCACCTGCAACCGGAGGCGCAAAAGGACGCTGTAAAACTTTGATTTGGCGCGTGATTCCTTTCCGAAAACCGATACCGGTTTTCAGGGGCATGCGTTAGGATTGCGCCGCAAGGCCGAGGGAACCGGAGCGAAAGGACTTTCATGCCCTGGAACGACAAGAGCGGCGGCGGCGGCCCGTGGGGCGGCGGCGGCAATCAGGGACCCTGGGGGCAGGGGCCGAAAGGGCCAAGCGGACCGCAAGGTTCACCCCCCGACCTCGAGGACATCATCCGCCGCGGCCAGGACAGGTTGCGGCGCGCGCTTCCGGGCGGCGGCGGCGCCAGCCCCGCAGTCTTCGGCCTGATCGCGCTGGCACTGGTCGTGCTTTGGGCCTTCAAGGCAATCTATACGGTGCAGCCCGACGAAGTTGCGGTGGAATTGCGCTTCGGCAAGCCGAAAGCAGAACTTTCGCAGCCTGGCCTGCATTTCCATTGGTGGCCGATCGAGACGGTCGAGACGGCCAAGATTTCCGAACAGCTGGTCAGCATCGGTGGCGGATCGAGCAGCGGCTCCGGGCTGATGCTCTCCGGCGACCAGAACATCGTCAATGTGCAGTTCTCGGTCGCTTATCAGGTCTCCGACCCCAGGGCCTATCTGTTCGACGTGTCCGATCCCGACGGCATGCTGACGCAAGTGGCCGAAAGCGCCATGCGCGAGGCCGTCGGCCGGCGGCCGGCACAGGACATCTTCCGCGACGATCGCCAGGGTATTGCTGCCTCGGTGCGCGAAATCATCCAGACGACGCTCGATGGCTATAAGGCCGGGCTGCAGGTCAACGCGATCTCGATCGAGGACGCGGCGCCTCCGCGCGAAGTGGCCGATGCCTTCGACGAGGTGCAGCGGGCCGAGCAGGACGAAGACAAGTTCGTCGAGCAGGCCAACCAATATTCCAATCAGAAACTCGGCCAGGCGCGCGGCGCGGCGGCGCAGATCCGCGAGGACGCCGCCGCCTATAAGAACCGCGTCGTGCAGGAGGCCGAAGGTGAGGCGCAGCGCTTCATCTCCGTCTACAACGAATATGCCAAGGCGCCCGATGTGACGCGCAAACGCCTTTATCTGGAAACGATGGAGAAGATCCTGAAGGACTCGAACAAGGTCGTCGTCGAGCAGGGCAACGGGCAAGGCGTGCTGCCCTATCTGCCGCTGCCGGCACTGCAGCCGAAGGCGCCGACGGCGTCGGCCCCCCTGGGCGGCACGACGGGAGGTAACCAGTGATGGCCAACCGTCTTCCCATCATCGCCGTCATCGCGGCTGTGCTTCTTTTCCTGCTCTATTCGTCAGTGTTCGTGGTCAGCGCGGGCCAGCAGGCGATCGTGCTGAGGTTCGGCGAGATCATCGACGTCAAGAGCGAGCCCGGCGTCTACTTCAAGGCGCCGTTCGCCTTCTTCGACGCCGACAGCGTGCAGATGGTCGAGAAGCGCGTGATGCGTTTCGATCTCGACAACATTCGCGTCCAGGTGTCCGGCGGCAAGTTCTACGAGGTCGACGCCTTCATCGCCTACCGCATTTCGGATCCGCGCACCTTCCGCGCCGCGGTGTCGGGGCAGGTGGAACTGGCCGAAGCCCGCCTGAAGACCCGCCTCGACGCGGCGCTGCGGCGAGTCTACGGCTTGCGCGACTTCGAAGCGGCGCTTTCCGAGGAGCGCGCCGTCATGATGCGCGAGGTGCGCGATCAGTTGCGCCCGGACGCCACGTCGCTCGGCCTCGACATCGAGGATGTGCGCATTCGCCGGACCGATCTGACGGCCGAAGTCTCGCAGCAGACCTACGACCGCATGAAGGCCGAACGCCTCGCAGAGGCGGAGCGGCTTCGCGCACGCGGCAACGAGGCGGCGCAGCGCATCAAGGCAAGGGCCGATCGCGAGGTCGTCGAGATCGTCGCCGAGGCGCAGAAGGAATCCGAAATCCTGCGCGGTGAGGGCGAGGCGCAACGCAGTGCCACCTTCGCGGAAGCCTACCAGCGCGATCCGGCCTTCTTCGACTTCTATCGCTCGATGAACGCTTACGGCACGGCGTTGGACAACACCGGGACCACCATGGTGCTGTCGCCCAACTCCGAGTTCTTCCGCTTCTTCCGCGATCCGGAAAGCAAGCCTGTCCCTGGACCGGGGGCAGCAGCACCGCAACCGGGACCGGCGCAGCCTGCGGCGCCGGCGACGCAGCCCAGCACCGCCCAGTAGCGGCGGTGCAGGATTTTCTTGCGGCAGTCGGCCTGGTTCTCGTCATCGAGGGCCTGGTCTATGGAGGCTTTCCGGGCCTGGCCCGGAAGCTCGCCGCGGAGGTGCTGTCGATGCCGGAGAGCGCGCTGCGATTTGGCGGGCTGGCCGCGATCGCAGTCGGCGTCGGCATCGTCTGGCTGGTGCGCGGCTAATGAAAATTCCTTAGAGCCGGATGACCTTCAGGTCGAACCCACCTGGAATCCGAATCCGTTTCCAGATCAAAGAAATAGGGCATGAGGTCATCCGAAAACCGCTTCACACTTTTCGGCAGCGCCCTGGTGCCGCGGCGATTGACGATTTATCGTTCGCCGATAGCTATAGCCGCAAACGTGCCTTATTTCTTGCCAACATGAACCGGACAGGCGTCTTTGCGGAAGCGCTGTTCCCTTTCAGAAACACCGGGAGGCCACGATGATATCCGACACCCTGTTGCGCGCGGCGCGGCGTACGCTTTTCGCCGGCGCCACCGCATTCGTCGTCGGCATTGTTGCCGTCCCGTCTTTCGTGGCCCCCACGATCGCTGCAGACGGGCCGCCTTCGGTCGCTGATCTCGCCGAGCATCTGCTCGGGGCGGTGGTCAACATCTCGACCTCGCAGACGGTCAAAGGCACGGAAGGTCCGGGCGCGGTGCCGATGCCGCAGCTTCCCGAAGGCTCGCCCTTCCAGGATTTCTTCGACGACTTCTTCAAGAACCGTGGCGGTGACAAAGGCGGCGGGCAGAAGGTGCAGTCGCTGGGTTCCGGCTTCGTCATCGACGCCGAGCAGGGCATCGTGGTGACCAACAACCACGTCATCGCCGATGCCGACGACATCGAAGTGAATTTCTCAGACGGCGTGACGCTGAAGGCGACGCTTGTCGGCACCGACACCAAGACCGACGTCGCGGTGCTGAAGGTCGATCCCAAGGGCCACAAGCTGACGGCGGTGAAGTTCGGCGATTCCACCAAGATGCGCGTCGGCGACTGGGTGATGGCGATCGGCAATCCGTTCGGCCTCGGAGGCACGGTGACGGTCGGCATCATCTCGGCGCGCAACCGCGACATCAATTCCGGCCCCTATGACGACTTCATCCAGACGGACGCCGCCATCAATCGCGGCAATTCCGGCGGCCCGCTGTTCAACAGCATCGGCGAGGTCATCGGCATCAACACGGCGATCATATCGCCGTCGGGCGGCTCTATCGGCATCGGCTTCTCGATCCCATCGCAGCTTGCCGCGGGCGTGGTCGACCAGCTTCGCCAGTTTGGCGAGACGCGGCGCGGCTGGCTTGGCGTGCGCATCCAGCCGGTGACCGACGACATCGCCGAAAGCCTCGGCATGGCAACCGCCAAGGGGGCGCTGGTGGCCGGCGTCATCAAGGGCGGTCCGGTCGACAACGGTTCGGTTCAGGCCGGCGACGTCATCATCAAATTCGACGGCAAGGACATCCACGAGATGCGCGACTTGCCGCGCGTCGTCGCTGAAAGCCCTGTCGGCAAGGCGGTGGACGTGGTGATCGTGCGCAAGGGCGTCGAGCAGACGGTCAAGGTGACGCTCGGCCGGCTCGAGGACGGCGAGAAGCTGGCCAGTGGCGAGAAAGGCAATACCGATCAGGACAATGGCGACAAGGCGGCTCCGGTGTCCACGGCTTCGGTGCTCGGCATGACGATCGGCGAGCTCAACGAGCAGACGCGGCAGAAATTCAGCATCGCGGCCGATGTCTCAGGCGTCGTCATCACCGACGTTGCCAAGGATTCGGCCGCCGCCGAGCGCGGCATTCAGCCCGGCGAGGTGATCACCGAGATTGCACAGGAATCGGTCGGCACGCCGAAGGATGTCATGGACCGGATCGGCGCGCTTAAGGACCAGGGCCGCAAGAACGCGTTGCTGATGCTGGCCTCGAAGTCCGGCGAATTGCGCTTCGTGACGATCCGCATGGATTAGCATTCACCGATCCATTGCATGTTGAAACATCCCATAGGATGTACTATTTTGACTTGTGAAGCGGATCGTCCTTGACACCAACGTTCTGACGGCAGGACTGCGAAGCAGGAATGGTGCCTCCTTCGCGATCTTGCGGTTGGTCGCTGCAAGGCAGCTTCGTCCCTTGGTAACGACAGCGTTGTTTCTCGAGTACGAAGCAGTGCTGGCGCGGCCGGAGCAGATGGCCGTTCATGGCATGGCTGCCGTTGAACTGGATCGGTTGCTAGCCGGTTTCGCTGCCTTAGCGGAGCCTGTTGAACCCCACTTCCTCTGGCGCCCGCAATTGGCTGACCCTAAGGACGAAATGGTATTGGAGGCCGCCGTCAATGGTAGAGCGGATGCGTTGGTCACACACAACCGCCGAGATTTCTCGGTTGCAGTTGGTCGCTTCAACGTCCTTGTCGCAACCCCGGCTCAGTTGTTGGAAGGATTTCGAACATGAGCAAAGCAACTTATCCGCTGAAGCTGCCCCATTCGGTTAAGGAAGCGGCAGCGCGCCTGGCAAAGGCGGACGGTGTGTCACTCAATCAATGGATCGCCTCCGCGGTCGCACAAAAGATCGGTGCTGTGGAGACCGCTGCAGATTTCTTGCGCCAACGGGCCGGCAATGCGTCTGGGCAGGATTTCGCGAGCCTTCTTGATCGAGTCCCAGACGATTCACCGCAGCCTGGCGATGAACGGCCCTCAAGAGAACATTGATCAGCACCGCCTCTTTTGCCAGCCGTTCCGCGACAGCCGGTAGAGGACATGCCGCTTCAAATGAGGATGGCTGTCCGGCACGGCAGGGTGATCGAAGTCCGCAGTTGGATCGGCGCGCATGCCGAGCCGCTTCATGACGGCGAGGGAGCGGTGGTTCTCAGCGACGGCGAAAGAGACGATTTCGTCCACCCTCAGCGTTTCGAAGCCATAGGCCAGCCAGGCCTCGGCAGCCTCAGTCACATAACCCTTGCCCCAGAATTCGGGCGCCAGCCGCCAACCGATCTCGATGATGCCGTCCGGCAGGACGTCCACATCCTCTGTTCCGGTTATCCCGACAAAGCCGATGCACTGGCCCGTGGCGGCAATCTCGGCCGCGGCGAAACCATAGCCATCCCGATCGATCCAGGCGCGGACCTCGTCCATCTTGGCATCCGCCGCGGCGCGGTCGCGGCGGAACGGGAAAAACTCCATCACACGCTCATCGGAGTTGATGCGATGGAAGAGTTCGCGGTCGCGTTCTTCCCAGTTGCGCAGGATGAGGCGCTCGGTGCGAATGGGCTTCACTGTACGAACTCGTCCTGGCGATAGCCCTGGAGGTAGAGCAGCGCGGTGAGGTCGCCGTGATCGATGCGGATTCTTGCCTGCTCGGCCACGGCCGGCTTTGCGTGCAGTGCCACTCCAGTGCCGGCGAGCCGGATCATGTCGAGATCGTTGGCGCCATCGCCCACCGCGACGGCATCCTGCGTCGTCAAACCGAGCCTTGCCGCAATGTCGAGCAGCGCCTCGGCCTTGGCGGCGCGGCCGAGGATCGGCTCCGCCACCGTGCCCACGAACCTGCCGCCGTCCTCGATCAGCCGGTTGGCGCGGTTTTCCTGGAAGCCCAGCATTGCCGCGATGCGGCTGGTGAAGACATCGAAGCCGCCGGAGATCAGAGCCGTCCAGGCGCCGTTGGCGCGCATCGTTTGCACAAGCGCGCGAGCGCCGTCGGCGAGCGTCAGCCGGTTCGCGATGATGCGGTCGACCACCATGGTGTCGAGGCCTTTCAGCAATGCGACGCGCTCGCGCAAGGCGGGTTCGAAGGCGATCTCGCCGTTCATCGATCGCGCGGTGATTGCCGCGACATGCTCCTTGACGCCGATCTCATCGGCGAGCTCGTCGATGCATTCCTGGTCGATCATGGTCGAATCCATATCGGCAAGCAGGATCTTCTTCCTCCTGCCTTCGGCCGGCTGGACGATGACGTCGATCGGCTCGGAGGCGAGCGCGGCGCGCAGGTTGGCCGTCATTTCACCGATCTCCGGCACCTCCGGCAAAGCGAGATCGCAGGCAACGCCTTCAGCCAGCCAGCGAACGGCGCTTGCGCCGGCCGCCCGCGAAGCCATATTCGCAAGCGGGACCGACACGGCGCGGTCTTCGGGACGGGACACAAGCGTGGCAATCAGCGGCATCGAAAATTCCGGCAAGCAGGCAGACGAGGGTCGCGTGAAGAACGCGATCCTGATAGCGGGACCGACCGCCAGCGGCAAGTCGGCACTGGCGCTCGATCTTGCCGAACGCAACAGTGGCGTTATCGTCAATGCCGATTCCATGCAGGTCTACTCGGTGCTCGACGTGCTCACGGCACGGCCAAGCACCACCGAAATGGCGCGCGTGCCGCATTTGCTCTACGGCCATGTGCATCCCTCGAGCGCCTATTCCACCGGGGCCTGGCTGCGCGATGTGAGCAAACTGATCGCAGACGGTGTCCTGTCGGGGCAGCCGGTCATTTTCGCGGGCGGTACCGGCCTCTATTTTCGCGGGCTTTGCGAGGGTATCTCGGACATGCCCGACATTCCGCCGTCGGTGCGCGAGCGCTGGCGCTCCAAGCTCAAGGAACAGGGCGCCGAGCAACTGCATCGGGTCCTGATGCGTGAGGACCCCGCGGTCGCCACGCAACTCAAACCGACCGACAGCCAGCGCATCGTGCGGGCGCTCGAAGTGCTCGACGCATCGGGACGATCGATCCTGGAATGGCAAGCGGGGCGTGGTCAACCGCTGATCGACCGCGACAGCGCGCGCCTCCTGATGATCGAGCCGGATCGCGCCGAACTGGTTGCGCGCATCGACGCGCGCTTCGACCAGATGCTCGACAAAGGTGCGCTCGATGAGGTCCGGCAGTTGATGGCGCTCGATCTCGATCCGGACCTGCCGGCGATGAAGGCGATCGGCGTTCGCGAATTGCAAGCTGCGATGGCCGGACACATAAGCTATCCGGAAGCGATCGAGCGCGCCAAGATCGCGACGCGCCAATATGCCAAGCGCCAGATGACCTGGTTCAGGCATCAACTGGGCGCGGAATGGCAGCGGCTTCGCGCTGGCGACGGGCCAATCCGGGATTGACCAACTCGCGATCTCAATCGGGACCTGAAGGGCGATTGAGCCTGCACAGAATTGCTCAGGTTAACGATCCGTAAGGCCACGCGATGCCATAACGTCACGGGGTTTGTTCCCGCGGGGAATTGATGCGTTTCCACAAGGCGGAATCCGCATTCTTTGTCTTTATTTTCGTGATCCTGGCCGCCGGCCTGGTGACCTTCCACGCCTATGGCCAGTTGCAGGACATTGCGACCGATCTCGATACCGCGTCGCGTCTCGAACGCATCATCTATCTCAACAGGCTGCTGTTCGTGACCGGGGCGTTGCTGGGGGCGGCTCTGTTCTTTGGCATCTTCTTCATCTACCCGCTGATCCGCGGCCAGGTGCGGGAGGAGGGCAAGCTGCGCGCCATGACGGTCTCGCTGAGCGCCCGTTCGCTGACGCTTGAGCAGGCGGCACTCACCGATGCCCTGACCGGCATGCAGAACCGCCGCTATTTCGACGATGCGCTGCGGGAATATCTCGAGGAGTTCGGCCGCATCAACAGACCGGTCGGACTGATGATCCTCGACCTCGATCATTTCAAGCAGGTCAACGATACCCATGGGCACGATGTCGGCGACGAGGTGCTGCGGACTGTCGCGCAATGCGTGCGGGGCATGACCCGCTACCACGACGTGGTGGCGCGGCTGGGCGGCGAGGAGTTTGCCGTGGTCACGCCGAACATGGATTCAGAGTTGCTCGCGCGCTTCGCCGAGCGCATCCGTAAGGCGATCGCGAACCTGACGATCGTCTCGGGCAATGTGCGGCTGAAGGTCACCACCAGCGTCGGCCTTGCCGTCTGGGATCGCAAGGAGAGCGCCGAGGATTTCTACCGCCGCGCCGACCGCCATCTCTATGAGGCGAAGAAGCAGGGCCGCAACCGCGTCTGCGCCTGAAATTCCGCCACTGAATTCGTGAGGCTGGCCGTATGCCACCGTTGCCTGCCCTTCCGGTGCTCACGGACTTATGTCCGCTCCGCTCCGGTTCTCGCAAACGGTGCCATCCGCCTCAGCCTGTCGAATTCCCTTGCGGAATTTGTCTGCATCTCGTCCGTCCTTTTCAGGGACATCATAAGATGCAGGCTTAGTCGTTCTGTTGGCGCATGCCGAAGGTCGAGGGCCTAAGGCCGTAGCGCAGGTCGAAGTCCTCGTCGGGTGGAGGACGCGGCGCAGCCGGCTTGCGGTAGTCGGGGTCGCCGGCCTGGCGGCCGGTATCGACCGCCTCGGCGAAGGCCATGGACTGCTGCGGTTTCGGGACGTTGCGCAACCGCTCGACGATTGCGGCGAGATCGACGTCGTCGCCGGCTTCGGCGGGCTGCGTCTGCTCGCGCTTGGCTGTTCCCGGAATGAATTCCGGGGCCAGCTTCTCGAATTTGAGCCGCATGGTCGTGGCCACGCCTTCGCCGAAGGCGATGGCCTCGCGCTGGCCCATCGAAGACAGGAAGGCGAGGGTCGAAGCCGAGGAATCGGCGATCGCCGAGCGGATGATCGCCTGGTCCTGCTCATTGGCGAGCCGCATGGCGAAGAAAGTCGAGCACTGCGAGAGAATTGTCGGATCGAGCTCGCCCGGGCGCTGGGTGACGACGCCGAGGTAACAGCCATATTTGCGGCCTTCCTTGGCGATGCGCGACAAAGCGTGCCTGGTCGGTGCGAAGCCGAGGCGCGGATCGGCCGGCATGTAGCGGTGCGCTTCCTCGCAAAGCAACAGCAGCCGCAGCCGGCCCTCGCTCCAGAGCGCAAGGTCGAAGGCCAGGCGGGCGAGCACGGAGCAGACGGAATTGACAACCTCGGACGGCATGCCCGCCATCTCGAAGCACGTCACCGGACGGCCGTGGTTGGGCACCCGGAAGATGTTGCCGATCGTCTCGTGGATGGTGTCCTCGATCAGCCGCGAGTTGAACATGAAGCGGTAGCGCGGGTCGGCCGCTGCCGATTCGATGCGCGTGCGCAGCGACTTCAAGGTCGGTCGGTCGTTCTTGCTTTCCAGCATGCCCATGCGCTCGTCGATCTGCTTGAGCAGGTCGGCGACGCGGTAGGGAATCGGCGTGTCCGCTGTCAGCGCATCGCTGCCGCGCCTCACATAAGCGCCCGAGCTCGGATTGCGATAGAGGTTCTTGGCGGCCGGAATCAGGTCGCGCAGGACGTCCACTTCCTCCGGCACCGTCTCGCGCCCGCGAAACAGCACCTCGGCGAATTCTTCGAGCCTGAACATCCAGAACGGCAGGTCGAGCGTCTTGGAATCGACCTTCACACAATATTCGGGGAGCGAGGCGGCAAACTCGTTGTGCGGATCCAGGATCAGCACGCGCAGGTCTGGCCGCGCCTCGATCGATTTGCGCAGGAGCAGCGAGACAGCGGTGGATTTGCCGACGCCGGTCGTGCCGACGATGGCGAAATGGCGCGCCAGCGTGTCGTCGATGGCGATATTGGCGTCGATCGCCTCATCCTGCGACAGCGAGCCGATGGTGACCGAATGGCGTCCGGCGAGATCGTAGACCGCCTGCAGGTCGCGGCTCCTGATGCGGTGGGCGATGGCGCCGATATGCGGATAGGTGGTGATACCGCGGTCGAAGACCGGCTTGCCACCCGGTTCACTGGCGTCTCGCACCTCACCGATCAATTCGATGCTGACCTCGATCGCGTTCTGGCCCTCGCTGCTCCACGCGCGATCCGACTTGCCGATCGCGTAGACCAGGCCGACCGTACGGGTCGAGCCGAGATTGATCGATATCATCTTGCCGACCGTCCACTGACCGGTGACGGTGCCTTCGGAATCCTCGGCATAGGCACTGATCGTCGCTCGCGCGCCGTCGCACTGGACGACATTGCCCAGGATGCGCTTGTCGTTCTGCTGAGTGTTGCGGCGCTCCTGCGAGGTCGGTTCCCCAACGGAGGCTTCGCGTTCGACAAACATCGGTGACTCTGATCCCATTCCCCTGAAGGTCGACCCTATCGGGTTGGAGTTAAAGTCGGGTGAGGTCGAATGGTGTAAGGCCTGTTAAGCCAGTCGCGAAAATTCGATCGAACAGGCTCTTTCGCGGCAGTGCGATTTTTAGGCCTTGGCGAGGCGCGAAAGCAGCCAGCGGCGAAAATCCTGCTCAGCGCCGGTGAGACGGGATGACAAGGGCCATGTCAGGAAGTGACCCGATGGACTCGAGAGCTCGAAATCCGAAAGGCTGACAAGGGTCTTCTCCTTGAGGGCAGCGTCGATCAGAGGCCGTGAGCCAAGCAGCGCTCCGGCGCCTGCCTTGGCCGCTTCCATTGCCGCGACGAAACTATCGAAGCGATGCGAGCGCCGGGGATGTCCGACAAGGCCCGCGGCTGCGAACCATTCCGCCCACATCTCGCGAGCGCCAGCGACCAGAAGCAGGGGCAGCGACAGCCAATCATTGTTTCCACCAAGGTCTGGGGCGGCGACCGGGACAAGCCGTTCGACGGTCAGCCGGGCCGCCTCGCGCCCGGGAAAAGACCCATTGCCGAAGCGGATGTCGAGCACCGAGCCTGGCTGGTCGTAGTCGGTTGGTCGGTGGATGGTCACCAGATCGAGCCTGACAAGCGGCAGCGCCTTCGCGAGATCGGGAAGAGCCGGGACCAGCATCAAGAGGGCGAAGGAAATAGGATTACGGACGGTGACGGTCTGCACGGCGCGCGGCTCGAACAGTTCGTACGTGCTGTTGCCGATGGTCGCGAATGCCGCCTGGATGTGCGGGAGATAGGCGGCGCCCTCAGGTGACAGAGCCACGCCGCGCGCCAAGCGTGCGAACAGTCGCGTCTTCAAACGCCCTTCCAGAAGACGGATGTGCTGGCTGACAGCGGCTTGCGTCAGACCAAGTTCGGCGGCCGCGGCGGTGAAGTTCGACAGGCGCGCGGCCGCCTCGAAGCTGCGCAGCCAGTCAAGTGGAGGCATTCTATCGAAAGCTGGTGCAGCCATCAGAAATACGGAGTCATAGGCCACAAAACGATAATTTGAGTTATGACTCTGTCGGCGCCAGCATGCAAGCAATCACGCGCAACGGCGGGTTAGGGATTGGAGGTTCCGGACATGCTGACGACAGCAACCCTTGGCGACGGAGGGCGAACGATCGAACTTGCCTGGAAGGACGGAAAACGCAGCCGCTTCCACGCCATGTGGCTGCGCGACAATGCGCTCGACGGCAAGACGCGCAGCACCGGCAACGGCCAGCGGCTGATCACCATTCTCGACATTCCGGCAGAGACCCGCATCGGCGAAGCGTCGATGAAAGGCGAGGCGCTCGAGGTCACGTTTTTGCCGGAAGGCAAGACGGTCAGCTACCCCGCAAGCTGGCTTCGCGCGCATGCCTATGATCGTTGCGAGGATCGCCAGCCAGGCTGGACCGAAGACGCGATAAAGCGCTGGACCTCGGCCTCGATGCAAAATTCCATCACGCGCGCCTCTTACGCGGAGGTCAGCCGCGACAGCAACGCGCTGCGGCAATGGCTGGCGGCAGTGCGGACCTACGGCTTCGCCGTCATCGACGGCCTGCCGGCGGAATCCGGTGCGCTGTGCAAGGTGGCCGACCTCTTCGGCTATATCCGCGAAACCAATTACGGGCGCTGGTTCGAGGTGCGTGCCGAGGTCAACCCGAACAATCTCGCCTACACCAATCTCGGTCTGCAGGCGCATACCGACAATCCCTACCGCGATCCGGTGCCGACGCTGCAGATACTGGCTTGCATCGAGAACACGGTCGAGGGCGGCGAATCCAGCGTCGTCGACGGATTTGCAGTGGCGGCCGCGCTGCAGGCCGAAGATCGCGAGGGTTTTCGCCTGCTGTCCTCCTATCCGGCACGCTTCGAATATGCAGGCTCGTCGGGAGTGCGGCTCCAGTCCAAACGACCGATGATCGAGCTCGGGCCCGATGGCGAGCTCATCTGCATCCGCTTCAACAACCGCTCGCTGGCACCGGCGATCGACGTGCCATTCGCCGACATGGAGCACTACTATGCCGCCTACCGCCGGTTCGCCGAGCTGATCGAGGATCCGGCCTTCGAGGTGACCTTCAAGCTGGAGGCGGGCCAGTCCTTCATCGTCGACAACACCCGCGTCATGCATGCGCGCAAGGCGTTTTCGGGCAGCGGGAGACGCTGGCTGCAGGGTTGCTACGCCGACAAGGACGGGCTGCTGTCCACCCTGGCGGCGATCGAGCACAACTTCAGCGAGGCAGCCGAATGAACCCGAACGAGCTGAACGCCGGCAACATCGTCGAATTCATCGCCGACATCTTCGAGCGCCGCGGGGCGGAATCCTATCTCGGCGAACCCGTCACCATGTCGGAGCACATGCTGCAGGGCGCTTGGCTTGCCGAGCAGGACGGCGCGCCGGAGGAACTGGTCGCGGCGGCGCTGCTCCATGACATCGGCCACTACACCAGCGAGTTCGGCACCTACTCGCCGGACGACGTCGAGGACAAGCATCACGACGAGGCGGGCGGCGAGGTGCTGGCGCCGTTCTTCCCGCCGGTCATCGTCGAATGCGTCAGGCTGCATGTCTCGGCCAAACGCTATCTCTGCGCCACCGATCCGACCTATTTCGGCAAGCTGTCGCCGGCCTCGGTCCATACGCTGTCGCTGCAAGGCGGGCCGATGAGCCCCGAGGAGGTGGCCGAATTCCGCCGCAACCCGTTCCATGAGGAAGCGGTGCGCGTGCGCATCTGGGACGAAGGCGGCAAGGTAGCCGGCATGAAGACGCGAGCCTTTCGCGACTACGTGCCGCTGCTGGAACGGGTGGTGCGAAAATTCGCGAAGGAAATGACGGCCTAATGTCCCGAAGGAAGGCTGGGTGCGTCCACGCGATGTGTCAACTTTGGCCGTTGACAGCGGCGCGCCACCGCCCTTATTGTCCGCGCCCATGAAAACGGCACTCATTCTCGTAGGCAGGCGCGTGGGCAAGGCGGTGTAACCGCCGGGCGAAAACCTCCCATGCGCATCACACAGGCTCCCCCGGGGGGCCTTTTTTATTGCCTGAAACACGACTAAACGACCAGCAATCGCCAGACAGCGAACAGTACGGGACCAGACCGATGAGCAACGAACGGAACGAACGGCGTGAGATGACCGGCGCCGAAATGGTGGTGCAGGCGCTGAAGGACAACGGCGTCAAGCACGTCTTCGGCTATCCGGGCGGCGCAGTGCTTCCGATCTATGACGAGATCTTCCAGCAGGACGAGGTCGAGCACATTCTGGTCAGGCACGAGCAGGGCGCCGGCCATGCCGCGGAAGGTTATGCCCGTTCGACCGGCAAGGCCGGCGTTCTCCTCGTGACCTCCGGCCCCGGCGCCACCAATGCGGTGACGCCGCTGCAGGACGCGCTGATGGATTCCATCCCGCTGGTCTGCCTGACCGGACAGGTGCCGACTTCGCTGATCGGGTCCGACGCCTTCCAGGAGTGCGATACGGTCGGGATCACGCGACCATGCACGAAGCACAATTGGCTGGTGAAGGACGTCAACGAGCTCGCCGCCACCATCCATGAAGCATTCCATGTCGCGACCACCGGGCGTCCGGGCCCGGTCGTGGTCGACATCCCGAAGGACGTGCAGTTTGCCAAAGGCGTCTACGTGCCGCCGCGGACTGCGCCCCGCACCAGCTATCAGCCGAAAATCCAGGGCGATCTCGAGAAGGTCAAGGCCGCCGTCGAACTGATGGCGAGCGCAAAGAACCCGATCATCTATTCGGGAGGCGGCGTCATCAACTCAGGCCCGGAAGCCAGCCACCTGCTGCGCGAACTGGTCGACCTCACCGGTTTCCCGATCACCTCGACGCTGATGGGGCTTGGCGCCTATCCGGCCTCGGGCAAGAACTGGATCGGCATGCTCGGCATGCACGGCACCTACGAAGCCAACATGGCCATGCACGACTGCGATGTGATGATCTGCATCGGGGCGCGCTTCGACGACCGCATCACCGGCCGGCTCACCGCGTTCTCGCCGAACTCGAAGAAGATCCATATCGACATCGACCCGTCCTCGATCAACAAGAACGTCCATGCCGACGTGCCGATCCTGGGCGATGTCGGCCGCGTGCTGGAGGATTTGGTGCGGCTGTGGCGGGCGAGCGCCAAGGCCGACAAGAAGGCGCTCTACCCATGGTGGGAGCAGATCGCGAAATGGCGCGCGCGGGATTCGCTCGCCTTCAAGATGAACAACGACGTCATCATGCCGCAATATGCGATCCAGCGGCTCTACGCGCTGACCAAGGATCGCGACACCTACATCACCACCGAAGTCGGCCAGCATCAGATGTGGGCGGCACAGCACTATCATTTCGAAAAGCCGAACCGCTGGATGACCTCGGGCGGCCTTGGCACGATGGGCTATGGCTTGCCGGCAGCGCTCGGCGTGCAGATCGCGCATCCCGACGCACTGGTCATCGACATCGCCGGCGACGCATCGGTGCAGATGACGATGCAGGAGATGAGCTGTGCGGTGCAGTATGAGGCGCCGATCAAGATCTTCATCCTCAACAATCAATACATGGGCATGGTGCGGCAGTGGCAGCAGCTGCTGCACGGCAACCGGCTGTCGCATTCCTATACCGAGGCGATGCCGGATTTCGTCAAGCTGGCGGAAGCCTATGGCGCGCATGGCATACGGTGCGACAAGCCAGATGAACTGGACGATGCGATCAAGGAAATGATCTCGGTGAAGAAGCCGGTGCTGTTCGACTGCCGCGTCGCGACGCTCGCCAACTGCTTCCCCATGATCCCGTCGGGCAAGGCGCATAATGAAATGCTCCTGCCGGACGAGGCGACCGACGAGGCGGTGGCCAACGCCATCGACGCCAAGGGCAGGGAATTGGTGTAGGCAAAGGTCGGAACCCGCGGCTGGGGAGCCGTTTGTAAACAGAGCTTTAGATCAAGAGTTTGAAATCGAGATTCACGTCATGAACGCACAGCTGCAACCGACCGGCTCGGCCTATTTCATCGCCAAGGAAACCGAAAAGCCGGAAAACCACACGCTTTCCGTGCTGGTCGACAACGAACCGGGCGTGCTTGCCCGCGTCATCGGCCTGTTCTCGGGGCGCGGCTACAACATCGAAAGCCTGACCGTCTCTGAGACCGAGCACGAGAAGCACCTGTCGCGCATCACCATCGTGACGCGCGGCACGCCGCATGTGCTGGAGCAGATCAAGCATCAGCTGGAGCGCATCGTGCCGGTGCACGGCGTGGTCGACCTCACCGTTCGCGCGCACGAACTCGGCCAGGAGCGGCCGCTGGAGCGGGAATTGGCGCTGGTCAAGGTCGCCAGCACCGGCGAGGCGCGCGTCGAGGCGCTCAGGCTGGCGGATGCGTTCCGCGCCAGCGTCATCGACGCCAACGTCGAGCATTTCATCTTCGAGATCACCGGCAAGGGCTCCAAGCTCGATCAGTTCATCGCCATCATGAAGCCGCTGGGACTGGTCGAGATCTGCCGCACCGGCGTCGCAGCGATGAACCGCGGCCCGCAGGGCATGTGATAGCGGCCATCGCCGCTCGGCCTCTTTTGCTCCTCTCTGGACCGGCACTCGCCCGGTGGTGGCCTTTGCGCGTCCCGCAAGAAAGGTCAATAAGGCTGACATATCTGGGAGGATATGATGTCACTTAGCGCATTCCTTGCCCTGCTGGTCTATGCCTTTGTGACATCAATCACACCGGGGCCGAACAACCTCATGTTGCTGGCATCAGGAGTCAATTTCGGCCTCGTCAGGACGGTTCCACACATGCTGGGCATCAGCATCGGCTTTCTGTTGCTGCTGCTGGCAGTGGGCTTCGGACTCGGTGCGGTGCTGACTGCGTTTCCGGCGCTGCACACCGCGCTCAAGGTCGCTGGCGCCGCTTACCTGCTTTACCTGGCCTGGAAGATCGCCTGGTCGCGCTCCTTGGACGGCAGTGGCGGGGCGAATTCGCGCCCCATGCGCTTCATCGATGCCGCCGCCTTCCAGTGGGTCAACCCCAAGGCATGGGTGATGGCCGTTACGGCCATGGCCGTCTATACCAACCCCGATCACCCGTTCGTCTCCGTGGTGCTGATCTCGGCCGCTTTCGCCATCGTCAACTTCCCCAGCGTTTCCGTCTGGGCAGGCTTCGGCACGGCGCTGCGCGGGTTCCTGTCGGATCCGACGCGGCTGAAATGGTTCAACATCGCCATGGGCTTACTGCTCGCGGCGACGCTGTGGCCAATGCTTCGCTAGTGCGTCGATATTCAGGTGGGGCGGGCCTGCAAATGGTGGTTCCTGCGCTTCCCTTCAGCCGCCGCGGGCCGGGCCTTATCGCCTTGATCCAGGCTGCACAACAATTGTGCACTGCACATTAAATCTTCGTAATGCCGCGCTTTGGCCCTTTTCCGCCAAAGCCGTGTCCTATCTATTCGGCGAAATTCGCGGGAAAATGGCCGCGGAACGAGCTGAAATATGACACCGGATTCAGCGTGTCGGGTGAGAGGGCTTGTTGTCGATGCGCGGAAAAATTGCCTTTGCAGTGGTTGCGGTGGCCTGCCTTGCGGGAGCCGGTCTGTATCTTTCGCCCACGGCGCGGGACAAAGCCCAGCACTTGATCTCAGGCCAACCGGCCGCCGCGACGGACAAGCCGGCCAAGGTGTCCGAGAAGGCCGGCGGAAACGGCGCGCGCTCCGCGTCGATCGTTGCCGCCACGGCTACGACGGCGGACTTCCCCATCCGCCGCTACGCGATCGGTTTTGTCTCGTCGCCCGCCGTGGTCAACATAAATGCCCGTGTCTCCAGCCAGATCATGTCGATTGCGGTCAAGGACGGCCAGATGGTCAAGGCCGGCGATCTTCTATTCTCGCTCGACGACCGCGCGTTGAAGGCGCAACTGGCCAAAGACCAGGCGGCGCTGGTCAAGGACCAGGCAATGCTGGTCAGCGCTACGGCGGATCTGCAGCGCGCCAAGGACCTCGTCGCCAAGCAGGCCGGTACGCAGCAGACCTACGATCAGGCATTGGCGGCGCAAAAGGCCGCGGCCGCGACGATCGATGCCGACAAGGCGACGATCGATTCGGACACCGTGCAGTTGGGCTATGCGACGATCTCGGCACCGATTTCGGGCAGGCTCGGCGCCGTCAACGTCTCCGTCGGCGACCTCGTCACCACCAGCAACGGCAACAGCACGGCAACGCCGCTCGTCACCATCACGCAAATGGACCCGCTGCAGGTGAACTTCACCCTGCCCGAAAGCAATCTTGCGTTGTTGCACAAGGCGCTCGCTCACCCGCAGGAGGGCGGCGTGACGCTGACCAAGGACGGCGATCCGACGCCGATCGGCAAGGGCACGCTCGATTTCGTCGATTCCAGCGTCGACACCGCTTCCGGCACCATCGCGACCAGGGCCAGCATTCCCAATCCCGGCCTTTCGTTGTGGCCGGGCCAGTATGTCAATGTCGTGCTCGACGCCGGCACGATGCCGCAAATGACGTCGGTTCCGACGGTCGCGGTGCAGCCCAGCCAGAAGGGGCCGTTCGTCTATGTGGTCAAGCCGGACAACACGGTCGAGATGCGGCCGGTCCAGGTGGCGCTGACGGAAGGTCAAAACAGCGCCATCAGCCAGGGGCTGAAGAACGGTGAAAGGGTCGTCGTCGAGGGCCAAACAAGGTTGAAGGACGGCGCCGCCGTGCATGAGGGCAAAGCGGCGAGCAACGATACCGGCCAGGCCGCTCCCAAGCTCGCGGAAGCCGACAAGGGCGGCGAGGCGCGGCCATGATCTCCGAATTCTGTATTCGCAGGCCCGTCGCCACCCTGCTGATGTCCTTCGCGCTCGTGCTGGGCGGCATCTTCGCCTACAAGTTCCTGCCGGTGGCTGCGCTGCCGAGCGCCGAGTTTCCGGTGGTCAACGTCTCGGCCCAGTTGCCCGGCGCCTCACCGGAGACGATGGCGACATCCGTGGCGACGCCGCTGATCAAGCAGTTCGCCACGATCGCCGGCATCGACTCGATCTCGACCACCAACTCGCTCGGCCAGACCTCGATCGCCATTCAATTCGTGCTCAATCGCGACATCGACGCCGCGGCGGCCGATGTCCAGGCGGCGATCGCGCGCACCCAGAAATCGCTGCCGCCGGAGATGACGGCGCCGCCGAGCTATCGCAAGGTCAATCCGGCCGACGCGCCGATCCTTCTGATGTCGCTGGTCAGCGACACGGTGCCGCTAACCGATCTCGATGCCTTCGCCGAAAACGTAATCTCGCCGTCACTGTCGACGATCGACGGCGTGGCGCAGGTCTCGATTTTCGGTCAGCAGAAATATGCAGTGCGCATCCAGATCGATCCAACCGCGCTTGCCGCGCGCGGCATCTCGATCGACCAATTGCAGACGGCGATCGCTTCGGCCAACAGCAACACACCGGTCGGAGTGCTGCAGAATGACAAGCAGCAGCTGACCATCACCGCCAACACGCAGCTCGACAACGCGGCGCAATTCTCCAACATCATCATCGCCACGAAGAACGGACATCCCGTGCGGCTCGGCGAGGTGACCCGCGTCGTCGATTCGGTTCAGACCACCACCACGGCGAGCTGGTATGACGGCACGCGCGCGATCATCCTTGCGGTGCAGCGACAGCCCGACGCAAACACCGTCGACGTCGTCGACAAGGTCAAGGCGATGCTGCCGTCCTTCCAGGAGCAGATGCCTGCCGCCGCCAGCATCAAACTGCTCAACGACCGCTCCACATCGATCCGCCAAGCCGTCGACGACGTGCAGTTCACGCTGCTCTTGACCATCGCCCTCGTGGTGATGGTGATCTTCGTGTTCCTGCGCCGCGTGACGGCAACCATCATCCCGGCCGTGGCGGTGCCGATCTCGCTGATCGCTACGCTCGGGGCCATGTTCCTGTTCGGCTTCTCCGTCGACAACATTTCGCTGATGGGGCTGACGCTGGCGGTCGGCCTCGTCGTCGACGACGCCATCGTGATGCTGGAAAACATCTTCCGGCACATGGAGGAGGATGGGCTGTCGGCATTCGATGCCGCGCTGAAGGGCGCGCGCGAGATCGGCTTCACCATCATCTCGATTTCGATCTCGCTGGTGGCGGTGTTCATCCCCGTGCTTCTGATGGGCGGCGTGATCGGCCGCATCTTCAACGAATTCGCGGTGGTCGTCACCGTGGCAATCCTGGCGTCGATGTTCGTCTCGCTGACGCTGACGCCGATGCTGTGCTCGCGGCTGCTGTCGGTCACCAAGGCCGATCGCGAGGCGCATGGCGACGGTCACAGGCATGACCTTTTCACGCGCGCCTACGACTGGGTTCTCAGCTTCTGCCTGCGTCATACCTTCCTGGTATTCCTCCTCTTCATCGGAACCGCGGCGGCATCGGTCTGGGTGATCCAGGTCTCGCCGAAAGGCTTCTTCCCGCAAGAGGACATCGGCCAGATCTCGGTGACCACCATCGCGCGCCAGGACATTTCCTTCGACGCCATGGCGAAGCTGCAGGGGCAGGTGGCGAACGTCTTCTCGCACTCGCCCTACGTGGCGCATGTCGCCTATTCGGCCGGCAGCGGCAACAATGCGCTCAATCAAGGCCAGCTTTACGTGCAGCTCAAGGACAAGGACCAGAGACCCGACATCGAGAAGGTGCTCTCCGATCTGAGGCGGCAGCTGTCCAACGTGGCGGGCATCGAAACCTATATGCAGCCGGTGCAGAACCTGAGGCTCGGCTCGCGGTCTTCCGCCAGCGCCTATCAGCTGGTCGTCCAAGGGCTCGACAACGGGGCGACCGATGTCTGGGCGCAGAAGCTGAACGACGCCATGGCCGCCGACCATAAATACTTCACCGACGTCACCAGCGATCTGCAGAACAACGCGCTGCAGGCGACGCTGGTCGTCGATCGCGACAAGGCGGCAACGCTGGGCGTCGACACCGACACGCTGCGCTCGAGCCTCTATGGAGGGTTCGGCACCGCCCAGGTCTCGACGATCTTCGGCTCGGCCGACAGCTATGAAGTGATCATGGAGCTCGACCCCAGGATCGAATGGTCGCCGGAGCGCATGCTCGCCATCCAGGTCAGGACCGCGAGCGGCAGCCTGGTTCCGCTCGGCAGTTTCGCACGCGTCGACCGCACCGCAGGTGCGCTGACCGTCAACCAGCTCGGCCAGCTTCCGGCGGTGACGATCTCCTACAACCTGCCGCAAGGCGTGGCGCTCGGCGACAGCGTGGCCCGCATCGACCAATTGAAGGAGCAGATCGGCATGCCGAGGTCGATCGGCACCAGCTTCGCCGGCACCGCCAAGACGTTCCAGGATTCGCTCGCCAACCAGGGCCTGCTGATCGGCGGCGCGATCCTGACCATCTACATCGTGCTCGGCATGCTCTATGAGAGCTTCATCCACCCGCTCACCATCCTCACCGGGCTGCCGTCGGCGGTGCTTGGCGCGGTGGTGGCGCTGCGCTTTGCCGGCATGGACCTTTCCGTCATCGCGGTCATCGGCATCCTGATGCTGATCGGCATCGTCAAGAAGAACGGCATCATGATGGTCGACGTGGCGCTGGAACTCAGGCGCGAGGGCATGTCGGCGGTAGATTCCATCCATAAGGCCTGCCTGATGCGTTTCCGGCCGATCATGATGACGACGCTGGCGGCGCTGATGGGCACCTTCCCGATCGCGCTCGGCACCGGCGCCAGCGCCGAGTTGCGCCAGCCGCTCGGTGTGGCGGTCGTCGGGGGTCTTCTCGCCTCGCAGGCGCTGACCCTGTTCGTGACGCCGGTGATCTATGTCTATTTCGAGCGTTTCTCCGGCTGGCTGCTCAGCTTCTCCTCGAGGAAAAGCCGCCCGGCGCTGCACGCCGTCGAGAACGGCGAGCAGCCCTCGCTGTTCGACCAGGAGGACGATCGCGTGGTCGAACTGCAAAAGGCGGCGGCCGAGTAGCCTTCTGCCGCCGTTGGCCCAAGGTAACATGCTTGCGGCGCAAAGCGCGCGCTTCTAGTTTTGCGCCATGGCCCATGATCATGATCACGACAATGAGCTCGATCCGTTCGCCGCGCGTGTGCGCGCGCTGGAGACGATCCTGACCGAGAAGGGTCTGATCGATCCGGCGGCCATCGACGCCATCGTCGACACATACGAAACGAAGATCGGTCCCCGCAACGGTGCCAGAGTGGTGGCGAAGGCCTGGACCGATCCGGACTACGCCGAATGGCTGAAACGCGACGCCACGGCGGCGATAGCCTCTCTCGGCTTCACCGGCCGTCAGGGCGAGCATATGCAGGCCGTGTTCAACACCGAGGAGACGCACAACCTCGTCGTCTGCACGCTGTGCTCCTGCTATCCGTGGTCGGTGCTCGGCCTGCCGCCGGTCTGGTACAAGGCGCCGCCCTACCGGTCGCGAGCGGTGATCGATCCGCGCGGCGTGCTGGCGGAGTTCGGACTGACTTTGCCGCAGGACAAGAAGATCCGCGTCTGGGATTCAACGGCCGAGCTTCGCTACCTTGTGGTGCCGATGCGGCCGAAGGGGACCGACGGCTGGAGCGCGGAGCGGCTGGCCGAGCTTGTGAGCCGCGATGCGATGATCGGCACCGCGCTGGCCAAAGAGCCGCAATAGAGGGAGCCTCAATGAACGGGCCGCAGGACCTCGGTGGGCAGATGGGTTTCGGCCCGGTCGCGCCCGAAACGGACGAGCCCTACTTCCATGCCGAGTGGGAGAAGCGGGCGCTCGGCGTCACGCTGACCGCCGGTGCCATGGGTGCCTGGAACATTGATGAGAGCAGGCATGCGCGGGAATCCTTGCACCCCGCCGACTATTACGGCTCGAGCTACTATCAGATATGGATCAAGGCGCTGGAGACTCTGTTGGAGCGCCACGGTTTCGTGACGCAGAACGACCTTGAGGCCGGCAAGGCGCTGGACCTGGCAGCGACGCCCAAAAGAGTGCTGAAAGCAGCGGACGTGCCGGCGGTGCTCGCCAAAGGTGGGCCGTGCGATCGGCCGGTCACGAAGCCGGCACGCTTCCGGACGGGCGATCGCGTGCGCACGAAGAATTTCAATCCCATCAGCCATACGCGCCTCCCACGTTACGCACGGGACAAGAATGGAATCGTCGAGGCCGTGCGCGACGGCTTCGTCTTTCCCGACAGCAATGCGCATGGCGAGGGCGAAAATCCGCAATGGGTATACACGATTGTCTTCGACGGAACGGAGATCTGGGGCGAGGGCGCCGATCCGACGCTGAGTGTCTCTATCGATGCCTGGGAGAGCTATCTTGAGCCGGCATGACGCCGACCTGCCGACGGGTTTCGACGATCCAGTTTTCGCGGAGCCGTGGCAGGCGCAGGCCTTTGCCATGACCGTGGCCCTGCACGATAGGGGCCTGTTCTCGTGGAGCGAGTGGGCGCAGGCCCTGTCCGCCGAGGTGAAGAAGCCCGGCGCCGCAGGAGACGGCCATGATTACTATGAGCATTGGCTGGCAGCGCTGGAAAGGCTGCTCTCGGCCAAGGGCGTCGCCGGCAAGGGCGAGGTCGACGTACTTGCAGCGGCCTGGGAACGTGCCGCGCACGCCACGCCGCACGGCAAGCCGATCCTGCTGGAGAATGATCCGGGGCTGGGCAGGTAGGCCGCTTCACTCAGTTTGTGTTCACTTTACGTTCTGGTTATGGCCTGATAGCGTCACGCGCTTGAAGAAATGAGATCGCCGTCGGCGATGCTTGTGTTGAGAGCTCCAACCTTGTCTTTCGCTCGCGAATCCGGTCTGTCGCGCTGATGGAGTTCTCTCCCCAACAGGACGAAGCTTTGAAGGCGGTCGGCCGCTGGCTGAAGGAGGGCCGGCCGCAGATCTTTCGCCTGTTCGGCTATGCCGGCACAGGCAAGACGACGCTGGCGCGCTATTTCGCCGAGCATGTCGACGGGCAGGTGCAGTTCGCCGCCTTCACCGGCAAGGCAGCGCAGGTGCTGCGCTCCAAGGGCGCAATCAACGCCCGCACCATCCATTCGCTGATCTACAGGCCCAGGGGCGAGGAATCGGTCGCGGACGAGGTGACCGGCAAGACGTCGATCGCGCCGACCTTCGCGCTCAACCGGCAGAGCCCGATCGCTCGCGCCAAGCTGGTCGTCATCGACGAATGCTCGATGGTCGACGAGCAGCTCGGCCGCGACCTGATGAGCTTCGGCACGCCGATCCTGGTGCTGGGCGATCCAGCCCAACTGCCGCCAATCTCTGGCGGCGGCTTCTTCACCGAACACGAGCCGGACGTGCTGCTGACGGAAATCCATCGCCAGGCGCGCGACAATCCGATCATCCGCCTCGCCCTCGACGTCCGCGAGGGCCGCGAGTTCATGCATGGCGACTATGGCACGGCGCAGGTGATCGGCAGGGAAGGCGTCAACCAGGAGCTTGTGATGAAGGCCGACCAGGTGCTGGTCGGCACCAACCGCACGCGGCGGCGCTACAACCAGCGGCTGCGCGAACTCAAAGGGTTCAATGCCGACTATCCGCAGGCCGGCGACAAGCTGGTTTGCCTGCGCAACGACCCGGCCAAGGGGCTGCTCAACGGCTCGCTGTGGAAAGTGATGACCTCGTCGCGCGAGACGGTAAAGCCCGGCATCAACCTGCTGGTCTCGCCGGAAGAGGACGATCCCGACCGCGGCGTCGCGAAGATCAAGCTGCTCAAGGCGGCATTCGAAGATCCCGACGCCGAAATCCCCTGGCAGCAGAAAAAGCGGTTCGACGATTTCGATTACGGCTACGCGCTGACCGTCCACAAGGCGCAGGGCTCACAGTGGAACAACGTCGTGCTGTTCGACGAAAGCTGGGCGTTCAAGGAAACCAGGCAGCGCTGGCTCTACACTGCAATCACGCGTGCCGCCGAGCGGCTGACTGTCGTGCGTTGAAACGATTCGTCATTGTGATGCCGGCCTGGCACCCAGCCATCGCCAGGCGGCTTCTTCATCCTCAGCGTCGAAACGCCTGAATTCGAAAGGCAAAGTCTTCGGGAGGAAGCCCCTGGCGAGGGATGCCCAGTCGGGTTCGCCGACGGCCGCGCAGCGGACGACGTGTTCCAGGGCGTCGGCCACACCCTGCTTGAGCGTTTCCTGCGAAATGTTCGCCCAATCGACGCTTTCCTGGTCGGTCAGCCGCACCAGCACGTCGACCCTGGGGTGGAGGGCATAGGCCGCCTGGAGCAGCCCGAAAAGGTTCTCGGCGTCGGCAGGCGAAACATCGCCGACCACGTCAATGGCAAAGAGCGCGTCGCGATTGGTCTCGATGCGGCGTATCGCCGGCACGGATTCGAGGAAATTCACTGGCAAATCCTTGCGTTGGCACCATCTCGTCATCTGGAACACCGGAAACCCTCTATCTGTTCCCTTCAAAGGCGCTATAGATGCGCGCGAACGCAGAGGGGCTCAGCGTTCCAACAGAACCGCTGAGCCGCTCTGGTATTTGTTCTTTCGCAATTCCGGACGGAAAGTCCTTTTCCTGAATTGCTTCAATTGGACACTGGATCATGCCCGCGAAGCTTTCGGTCAATCTCAACGCGGTCGCCATGCTGCGCAACCGACGCGACCTGCCATGGCCGAGCGTCACAGGGCTGGGCCGCATCGCGCTGGCCGCGGGCGCGCATGGGCTGACGGTGCATCCACGGCCGGACGAACGGCATACAAGGCATTCCGACCTGCCGCAGATCAGGGCGCTCATCGACGACGAATTCCCCAGGGCGGAGTTCAACATCGAGGGCTATCCGACCGAGGATTTCCTGGCCCTGGTCGAAAAGCATCAGCCGGAGCAGGTGACGCTGGTTCCCGACGATCCGGCGCAGGCGACATCGGACCACGGCTGGAACTTCGTCGCACAGGCCGCGTTCCTCACTCCGATCGTGAAACGGCTGAAGAAGGGTGGTTTTCGCGTGTCGCTGTTTTCCGACGCTGATCCTGCTGGCGTCACTGCTGCACTGAATACCGGGGCCGACCGGATCGAGCTCTATACCGGTCCCTACGGCAGCTGCCATTCCGATTCCGCCAAGGCGGCGAAGGAGCTGGAAAGATTGGGAAAAACCGCGGATGCCGCCCTTGCCGCCGGGCTCGATGTCAATGCCGGTCACGATCTGACGGCGAACAACCTGCCGGCGCTGGCCAAACGCATTCCGGCATTGGCCGAAGTATCGATCGGACATGGGTTGACAGCCGATGCGCTGGAGTATGGCATGGCCGGTACGGTCGGGCGTTTCTTGAAGGCCTGTGGATGGTAGGACAAGCAAGCCTTGCGTAGCTGCGGCGGTTCTCGCGAGTCCTTTTCATTGCGGCGACCATGGGGGATGGCGCGTGTGTTGAAGTGGGGTCCATGGTACTAGCCAACGCCAGCAGCGAGGCAGAATCCCTCGAACGGTCGAACCATGCTGAAACCGAACGCCACCACAGCACCAAGGTTCTGATGCTTGGCGCGCTCGGTGTCGTTTATGGCGACATCGGCACCAGCCCGATCTACGCTTTCCGCGAGGCGCTCCACGCCTCCGGGGAACTGGTCGCCCGCGAAGATGTGCTCGGCGTCTTGTCGCTGATCGTATGGGCGCTGACGATTATCGTCACCATCAAATATGTCGCCTTCGTGCTCAGGGCCGACAACAAGGGCGAGGGCGGCACCCTGTCGCTGATGGCGCTCGCCCGCAGCGCCTATCCCAACGGCTCGCGGCTGATCCTGGGCATCGGGCTTTGCGGCGCCGCGCTGTTTTTCGGCGATTCGATCATCACGCCGGCCATCTCGGTGCTCTCCGCTGTCGAAGGCCTGAAGGTCGTCACGCCGGCGCTCGAAGCCTATGTCGTTCCGATCACGCTGCTGATCCTGGCGGTGCTCTTTGCCGTGCAGCGCTTCGGCACCGGAAAGGTGGCCGCCGTTTTCGGACCGGTGACCGCGATATGGTTCCTGGCGATTGGCGTTGCAGGCCTCTACCACATTGTCGATGACTTTTCCGTGTTCCTGGCGATCAACCCCTATTATGCGGTGTCATATCTTGCCACCACGCCGACGGGCGCCTTCGTCACGGTCGGTGCCGTGTTCCTGGCGGTCACCGGCGCCGAAGCCCTTTATGTCGACCTCGGCCATTTCGGCCGCAAGCCGATCGTGCTGGCCTGGTTTTCGGTGGTCTTCCCCTGTCTGCTGCTCAACTATTTCGGTCAGGGCGCATACGTGTTGTCGCATGGGGGCAAGCCCACCAACCCATTCTTCCAGATGCTGCCTGAATGGGCGCTGATGCCGATGGTCGGCCTGGCCACTGCGGCGACGGTGATCGCCAGCCAGGCGGTCATCTCCGGCGCCTTCTCGCTGACCAGGCAGGCGGTGCAGCTCAATCTGTTGCCGCGCATCGAGGTGCAGCACACGTCCGAGATGCAAAGCGGACAGATCTACATGCCCCGCGTCAATCTCCTGGTCGCACTGGGCGTCATGCTGCTGGTCGTAGGCTTCGGCAGCTCCAGCGCGCTGGCCTCGGCCTATGGCATTTCCGTGACCGGCGAAATGCTGATGACGACGATCCTGCTATTCGTGGTGATGCGCTGGCTGTGGAAATGGCAGCTTGCGCTCGCATTGGCGCTTGCGCTGCTCTTCGGCACAATCGATTTGGGCTTCTTCTCCGCCAACGTGGTCAAGATCGTCGAGGGCGGCTGGGTTTCGATCACGGTCGCCTGCGTCATGGGACTGATCATGTCGACCTGGATAAGGGGCAGCCGCTACCTGTTCGACAAGACCCGCCGCAACGAGATCCCGCTCGACTTCCTGGCGGCTAACCTTCTGAAGAAAAAACCACAATTGGTGTCGGGCACGGCGGTGTTCCTGACCAGCGATCCGCTCAGCGCGCCAACGGCGCTGATGCACAGCCTCAAGCACTACAAGGTGCTGCACGAGCAGAACGTCATCCTGTCGGTGGTGACGGCGCCGCAGCCGGTGGTGCCGGACAGCGACCGCGTCAAGATGGAGACGGTCAACGAGCTGTTCATGCGGGTCTCTCTCACCTTCGGCTACATGGAACAGCCTAACATCCCGCGCGCGCTGGCGATCTGCCGCAAGCAGGGCTGGAAGTTCGACATCATGACGACCTCGTTCTTCCTGTCGCGGCGCTCGCTGAAAGCCTCGCCCAATTCCGGCATGCCGGTCTGGCAGGACAGGCTGTTCATCGGCCTTGCGCGCACCGCGGCGGACGCGACCGAGTACTTCCAGATCCCCACGGGGCGCGTCGTCGAGATCGGCACGCAGGTGGCGATCTGACCTCCCGGTTCGTCCGACAATGCGCCTCTTCTCGTGCTGAAATGCGGCGAGGCCTGCGCCGGTGGCATGGGAGACCTAACGTGACGGCACTTGATATTGCACTGCAGCAAGCGTAGAGGAACCGCCCGTTTATCGGAGTGTCGTCCATGGCCCTTGCCAACGGTGCTGAGGCAGAACCCGCCGATCCGTCCGGCCACCCGGAAATAGAGCAGCACAGCACCAAGGTGCTGATGCTGGGCGCGCTCGGTGTGGTCTATGGCGACATCGGAACCAGCCCGATCTACGCATTTCGCGAGGCGCTTGTGGCGTCCTCACGCGGCGAGGTCGCGGATCGTGTCGACATTCTGGGCGTATTGTCGCTGATCATCTGGTCGCTGACGATCATCGTCACGATCAAATACATCATGTTCGTGCTGCGCGCCGACAACCGCGGCGAGGGCGGCGTGCTGTCGCTGATGGCACTGGCACGCAGCAGTTTTGCGACGCGCTCGGCGATCATTCTCGGCGTCGGCATCGCCGGCGCATCGCTTTTCTTCGGCGATGCGGTGATCACGCCAGCCATCTCGGTGCTTTCGGCGGTCGAAGGCATGAATGTGGTGACGCCGGCATTCCAGCCTTATGTGGTGCCGCTGACGCTGCTGATCCTCGCCATCCTGTTTGCCGTGCAGCGGTTTGGCACGGGCGGTGTTGCCTTGATTTTCGGTCCGATCACGGCCGTCTGGTTCCTCGCTATCGGTCTTTCCGGACTGAACCACATCATTGCCGATCCCGAGATCCTGTGGGCGATCAGTCCGCACTACATTGTCGCCTTCCTGATCCACTCACCGGACGTCGCCTTCGTCACCATCGGCGCCATCTTCCTGGCCGTCACCGGTGCGGAGGCGCTTTATGCCGATCTCGGCCATTTCGGCCGCAAGCCGATCGTGTTGGCTTGGCTGGCGATCGTGTTTCCCTGCCTGCTCTTGAACTATGCGGGGCAAGGTGCCTTTGTGCTCGCCAAGAACGGCATCGTTGGCCACCCGTTCTTCGAGATGAACGAGGGCTGGGCGCTCATTCCCATGGTGGTGCTGGCCACTGCGGCGACGGTGATCGCCAGCCAGGCTGTCATCTCCGGCGCCTATTCGCTGACCAGGCAGGCGGTACAGCTCAACATGCTGCCGCGGCTGGAAATCCTGCACACTTCCGAAAAGCAGTCCGGGCAGGTCTATATGCCGCGCGTCAACATGCTGCTGGCGCTGGTGGTGATGCTGCTGGTGGTCGGCTTCGGCGAATCCAGCAAACTCGCCTCGGCCTATGGCATCTCGGTCACCGGCAACATGCTGGTGACGACCGTGCTGCTGTTCGTTGTCATGACCCGCATCTGGAAATGGCAGTTCTGGGTCGCTGCGTCGTTGTCGGCGCTGTTCGCCTTCATCGATATCGGCTTCTTTGCTTCCAACATCGTCAAGGTGTTCGAGGGCGGCTGGGCTTCGCTCGCGGTGGCCTTCGCCATCATCCTCGGCATGTGGACCTGGGTGCGCGGCAGCCGCTACCTGTTCGACAAGACCCGCCGCAACGAGATCCCGCTCGACTTGCTGGCGGCTAACCTTCTGAAGAAAAAACCACAATTGGTGTCGGGCACGGCGGTGTTCCTGACCAGCGATCCGCTCAGCGCGCCAACGGCGCTGATGCACAGCCTCAAGCACTACAAGGTGCTGCACGAGCAGAACGTCATCCTGTCGGTGGTGACGGCGCCGCAGCCGGTGGTGCCGGACAGCGACCGCGTCAAGATGGAGACGGTCAACGAGCTGTTCATGCGGGTGACGCTGACCTTCGGCTACATGGAGCAGCCGAACATCCCGCGCGCGCTGGCGATCTGCCGCAAGCAGGGCTGGAAGTTCGATATCATGACGACCTCGTTCTTCCTGTCGCGGCGCTCGCTGAAAGCCTCGCCCAATTCCGGCATGCCGGTCTGGCAGGACAGGCTGTTCATCGGCCTTGCGCGTACCGCGGCGGACGCGACCGAGTACTTCCAGATCCCCACGGGGCGCGTCGTCGAGATCGGCACGCAGGTGGCGATATAGAGAGAGGCCGCGCCCGCAAGGAGCGCGACCTTCACACTGCGGCAGCCGTTCGCAATGCTGCCGGCCTCAGCCGAGCAATGCGGCCTTGTTTGCCTCCACGAACTCCTTGAGCGTCCGCGACTTGCGGCCCGACAGCGTCTCGACCGCATCGGTCACCATGTCGATACGCCCGGCCCGCGTGTTGGCATCGAAGGAGACGATGATACGGGCGAGGTCCTCCGGAAGACCCGCCGCCTTGACGCCCTCGGTCAGCGCCTCATCCGGCAGTTGAATGACTTCTAGCGGTTTGCCGGTGACTTCGCTTACCAGTGCGGCGATCTCCCCCGTGGTGTAAGCCTGCGGACCGGTCAGTGTATAGATCTGGCTCGCCTTCGAATCGGAAGCCAGGCCTGCGGCAATCGCAGCGGCCATGTCGTCGCGGGAGCCATGGGCGATGCGCCCGTCGCCTGCCGAAGTGTACCACTTGCCCGACGAAAGGGCGTGTGGCAGCGCCATGAACAGGTTCTCCTGATACCAGCCATTGCGGAAGATCGTGTAAGGGATACCGCTGGCCTTGATCGCCTGCTCCGTTCCGTAGTGATCTCCGGAGAAGAGAACCGGCGAGCCCGGCTCGGGATTGGGCATCGAGGTGTAGAGAAGATGGGCGACGCCGGCCTGCTTGGCCGCGGCGACGGCCGCTTCATGCTGCTTGAGACGCCGGCCGCTTTTAAGCTCGAGCTCGCCGGTCGAGATGATCAACACACGGTCGGCGCCAGCAAACGCCTTCTCCAGCGAGGCGGCGTCGTTGAAGTCTGCCGCCCTGACGGTGACACCGAGCGCCGCCAGGTCGACGAGATTTTCCGGATCGCGGGTGGTGGTGATGATGCGTGAGGGCGTGACTTTTTGCGCTTCGAGCAAATGGCGGATGACGCCACGGCCAAGCTGGCCGGAGGCGCCGGTAACGAGAAGGGTTTCGGTCATAGATAGATCCTGATTTTGCGCCGGGAGGCGGGTGCTATTGGTGGTCTCAAAAAGAGACCAGCACTAAATTAGGAATTGACCAGCCGGCGTAAAGAAGGCAGTTTTTCGGGAGGTAGGCACAGCCAGGGAACCGGCGATGGACAGCAAATTCGTCAATCTGAAATCCAAGATCGAGATCTACAAGGCCATGACGGAGGGCGCCAATTTGGCCGACTGCCCGGTTCGCGACGTGTTGCAGGGCATCAACGGCAAATGGAGTTCGTTGCTTGTTATGGCGCTTGCGGAAAAACCCTATCGTTTCGGCGAGCTGCGGCGGCTGGTGCCCGACATCTCACAGCGCATGCTCACCCAGACGCTGTATGAGCTGCAGCGCGACGGTTATGTCCATCGCCAGGTATTCCCGACCAAGCCGCCGAGCGTCGAGTATAGCCTTACCGATCTGGGCCGATCGATGTTGGTTCCCTTGTATCAACTCGTCCAGTGGGCGGAACTCAACCATGACGCGGTGCGCGAAGCGCGGGCAGCCTTCGATGCCCGAGCCTGAGGCCCGGTCTCTTCCGCGATAGCGTCAATGCGCCAAGTTGATTTGGCGCTGCCCATGAGGAATTGTGCCCGCAGATTGGGTCTGGGCGGGCCATGGACAAAACTTACGACATCGCGATTGCCGGCGCCGGTCCGGCGGGGCTGGCCGCCGCGCTCTATCTCAAACGGGCAGGGCATAAGGTCACCGTCTTCGAACGGTTCGACGAGCCGAAGCCGGTCGGTTCGGGTCTGATCCTGCAGCCGACCGGACTGACTGTGCTCGCCGATCTCGGCTTGCTCGACGAGATCCTGTCGCTGGGAAGCCGCATTGAGCGGCTGCACGGCACGGACGCGAAGAGCGGACGCACGGTGCTCGATGTCCGCTACGGCGCGCGACGCGGCGGCCGCTTCGGACTCGCGGTGCATCGAGCGGCCCTTTTCGGCGTGCTGTATCGCGCTGCGCAGCGTGAAGCGATAGCGATCCAAACCAAGACTGAAATCGAGACTCTGGAGATCGGCGAACAGCCGAGGCTGGTTTGCGGCAATGGACAACGGCTGGGACCATTCGAAATGGTCGTCGATGCCAGCGGCGCGCGCTCCAGGCTGCGACAGAACCTTGGCGGCGCCGCAATGCCACGGCCACTCGCCTATGGCGCCTTCTGGGCTTCTCTCGGCTGGCGCAACGGCTTCGACAAAAGGGCGCTGCTGCAGCGCTACGACAAGGCAAGCATCATGGTCGGCGTGCTGCCGATCGGCCGGCCGGAACCGGACGCCGAAGAGATGGCCGCTTTCTTCTGGAGCCTGAAGCCGGCCGACGTCGAGAACATCCAAAGGGCAGGGCTCGACGCCTGGAAGGCGAGGGTGGTCTCAGTGTGGCCAGAATGCGAGGTCTTCACCCGCCAGGTTGAGAATTTCGAGCAGCTTTCACTGGCTCGCTATGGCCACCACACCATGAAGCTACCGACCGGCCGACGCATGGCGGTGATTGGGGATGCCGCGCATTCGACTAGCCCGCAACTCGGGCAGGGCGCGAATATGGCGCTGCTCGATGCAGCCGCGCTCAGCCAGGCGCTGGCGCGGACGAACGGCATCGACGAAGCGCTGGAAGCCTACGCCCTTGCCCGCCGTTGGCATGTGCGCATCTTCCAGGCGCTGTCATTGGCGCTGACACCGTTCTATCAGTCCGACTCGGCGGCGCTGCCGCTGGTCCGCGACCGGCTGGTGGCGATGCTGGCCAAAGTCCCGCCGGGCCCGCAATTCCTCGCCGCCATGGTCGCCGGGACGGTGATCGACCCGTTCAGGCGGATCGGGCTTGCGGAATTTCGGTGGCCTGCAGCCGAATGATCTCGGAAAGATAGGATCCCTTCGCCCGCAGAAAGGCCAGCAGCCGCCGTGGATAGTCGGCGCCGACTGCGTCCTTCACTGATTGCCGCGTGCTCAAAGCATCGCGCCACGCCTGAACACGAAGCTTGCCAGCGAGAATGCCGAAATCGCCGATGCCGTCAAATGTGTCGAAGTAGCGGAAGATCGGCCCGTAGACGGCATCGACCAGCGAGAGACGATCGCCGGCGAACCATGGGCCGCTTTGCCTTGCCGACAATTCCGCCTCCACACGCGCGAACATTTCGGACAGGGCCTTGCTTTCCGCGAAAAAAGCGGCTCCGTCGGCAGCGGAATAGAAGCGGCCTATGGCGTTGAGGATGGCCGAGCCGAATTCGATCCAGGCACGGTGCCTGGCCCGTATCAGCGGATCGGCAGGATGCAATGGATTGGCCTCGGTGTCCTCGAGAAACTCCAGGATGACCGCGGATTCGAAGATCACTTCGTCACTATTTTGGACGCGCAACAGCGGCACCTTGCCGAGCGGGGAGATCGCCCTGAACCAGTCAGGCTTGTTGGAAAGATCGACGTCGACACGTTCGAACGGCACGCCTTTCTCGGCAAGCGAGATAGCGGCGCGCTGGACGTAGGGGCACAGGTGATGGCTGACGAGGGTGAGTTTTGTCGTCATCTCACTCTCCCCAGACATAGTTCAGGGCGCCATCCTCGACGCGGGTCGACAGGAACATCAGGCGTGAGCCCTTCGGCGCCGGGCCGTTGATCCGTTCGCCGTTTTCCATATCGAATTTGGCGCCATGCCACTGGCACACGAAGGCGCCGTCCTCGCAGGCGAGCGGCCCGCCGAAGTGCAGGCAGGCGTTGGCCGCGGCACGGATGCGCTCGCCGCTGCGCCAGACATGGACCTCGCGTCCGAAGAAAGGCGCGACAAGGCTGCCGGTTTGCGGAATGTCGGCGATCTTGCAGATTTCATGTTTCACAGCATGTCTCCTTTAAATGCAATTGCATCTATATGGATGCATCTGCATCGATCGTCAAGCTTGATGCAATTGCATCTATCGAATAGGCTGCAGCGATGACGAAGAAGTCTCCTTCACCCGAAGCCATCAAAGCCTGGGGCCGGCTGATGCGCGTGTCGCGCCAGCTGATCGAAAAGACCGAGGACGCACTGAAGGCTGGCGGGCTGCCGCCGCTCGCCTGGTACGACGTGCTGCATGAGCTTGCCGAGGCCGGCGAGGGGGATTGCGGCCCTTCGAGTTGATCGATCGCGTGCTCTTGGCGCAGTATAACGTTTCGCGGCTCTTGGCCCGGCTCGAGGCGGAGGGCCTGGTGGAAAAGCTGGCTGTCTCCGATGATGGCCGCGGCCAGACCGTGCGCATCACGCCGGCCGGCCGGGAGACGCGGCGCCGTATTTGGGCGGTCTACGGCGCTGCCATCACCGATCTGATGGGCTGCAAGCTCTCCGCCAAGGAGATGGAAGCGCTGGGCGATTTGCTCGGGCGGCTGCGTGTTCCCCGGATTGGCGAGTAGCCGCGAGGCCTCTCGGCGCGCCTCGTCTCGATTTTCGGCAATAGCCCTTGCGTTGGACGACAGAATGCGCAATAAAGCCGAACCGTAACGTACGGTACGGCTTCAGTGCCCGCCTACAAGGAAACGGGGAAAGCGTGTTGCAGCCTGCTCCCGAGATCGACAACAGCGAGGCCTTGACCGAGCGGCAGCAGGCCGTTCTGGACGCGGTGCTGCGTCTCCTGGTCGAGGAGGGCGACAGCCTGACCATGACCGCGGTGGCGCGGCGGGCAAGCTGCTCAAAGGAAACGCTCTACAAATGGTTCGGCGATCGCGACGGGCTGCTGACGGCGACGGTCCAATGGCAGGCCTCGAAGGTGCGCGTGGCGCAAGTCGACCGCAAGGGGCTCGACCTCGCTTCGCTGACGACAAGCCTCGAACGTTTCGCCTCCGACTGGCTGAAGGTGATCTCCAGCGATACCTCGGTCGCGCTGAATCGCGTCGCTGTCGGCCGTGCCGGTCCAATCAAGCGCAAAGAGGGTAAGGATGACCTCGGCGCCATCGTATTGCAGAATGGGCGTTTCGCGCTTGCCAGGCGTTTGAAACCGGTATTGGAAGCAGGCCGACAGGCCGGGCTGCTCCACTTCGAGGACGCCGAGACGGCGTTCCGCACTTTTTTCGGGCTGGTCGCCCGCGACGTGCAGATCCGGCTTTTGCTGGGCGACCGACTGGAATCGACTGAGGCGACGATCGGCGGCGATGCCGTACGCGCGACGCAGCAGTTTCTCGCTCTTTTCGGAGCAAACAACCGGCCGCAAGGCCCTGGAGGCGGATGATTTCAGGTCATGTCGGCCTGAAATCTGAATCCGGCTCCAAATCAAAGAGATAGAGCATGATGTCGTCCGAAAACCGCTTCACACTTTTCGGCATCGTGGTCTGAACGTCAAACGGGAAGGAAGACGAAATGCGTGTTTATTACGATCGTGACGCCGATCTCAATCTGATCAAGGGCAAGAAGGTCGCCATCATCGGCTATGGCAGCCAGGGCCGGGCGCATGCGCTCAACCTGAAGGATTCCGGCGTCAAGGAGATTGCCATCGGCCTCAAGCCGGGGTCGGCGACCGCCAAGAAGGTCGAGGCCGACGGGCTGAAAGTGATGAGCGTGGCGGATATCGCCAAGTGGGCCGACCTGATGATGATGGCGACGCCCGACGAATTGCAGGCCGACATCTACAAGAACGAGATCGCGCCGAACATCCGCGATGGCGCCGCGATCGCCTTTGCGCACGGCCTCAATGTGCACTTCGGGCTCATCGAGCCCAAGGCTTCGGTTGACGTTGTCATGATCGCGCCGAAGGGTCCCGGCCACACCGTGCGCGGTGAATACCAGAAGGGCGGCGGTGTGCCGTGCCTGGTCGCCGTCAACCAGGACGCCTCGGGCAACGCGCTCGATCTGGCGCTCTCCTACGCCTGCGGCGTCGGCGGCGGCCGCTCGGGCATCATCGAGACCAATTTCCGCGAGGAATGCGAGACGGACCTGTTCGGCGAGCAGGTGGTGTTGTGCGGCGGCCTGGTCGAACTCATCCGCGCGGGCTTCGAGACGCTGGTGGAAGCCGGCTATGCGCCGGAAATGGCTTATTTCGAGTGCCTTCACGAGGTGAAGCTGATCGTCGATCTCATCTATGAGGGCGGCATCGCCAACATGAACTACTCGATCTCGAACACCGCCGAATGGGGCGAATATGTCTCGGGCCCGCGCATCATCACCGCCGAGACCAAGGCCGAGATGAAGCGCGTGCTGAAGGACATCCAGACCGGCAAGTTCACCTCGGAATGGATGCAGGAGTACCGTGCCGGTCTCGCACGCTTCAAGGGCATCCGCCGCAACAATGACAGCCATCAGATCGAAGAGGTCGGCGCCAAGCTGCGCGCAATGATGCCGTGGATCGCCAAGAACAAGCTGGTCGACAAGGCCAAGAACTAAAGCGACCCGCGCTCCATTGCCTTGCGCGTCCTCGGGCTTTGCCCTGCGGTCGCGCGGGGCGATCGCCAAGAACAAGCTGGTCGACAAGGCCAAGAACTAAAGCGATCCACGCTCCGTTGCCTTGCGCGTCCTCGGGCTTTGCCCTGCGGTCGCGCTGGGGCGATCGCCAAGAACAGCCGGGCGACAAGGCCAAGAACGAAATTCCATGGCTGGTTGATCAGAGCCGGCGGAGCGATCCGCCGGCTTTTCGCGCTCTGGTGCTCATGCGATGGAGAAGGGTGCTACACAACGCGCTTCGCTCGGCACGCGCGGGCCGAGGTCACCATCGCCTCAGCCATAGTGCCAATGCGGCTTCGGCTCAGTGCCGGTGAACGCTACGCCGATGCGGCCTTCGCGCCGCCAGCGGACGACCGCCTTGTAGCCGATGCCATCGGTCGGCACATAGAGCAGGAACTCGTCGGGCACGCGCGCTTCGATCGGCACCTTCAATTCGGCTCCGCCGGGGTTCATGTTGCGCACGGTGCACTTCACCTCGGAATTGGTGATGCCGGTCAGGATTGCGGCGCCCTTGAGCACGCGCTGCCGGTGCTTGGCTCTGATTTCGTTTTCGGCCATGGCGGGCCTGTCCTCGCAATCGCTGCGTTGCGATCCTGATGTGGGCGTCAGCCCGGATGGATAGATGCCCCTCATGAATTTACAGTTATCGCTTGGGCAGGGAGGATGCGGAACTGCCAAATAAAACGGCGCCAGATCTGGCGCCGTTCCGTTCCTATGCCGATGGGCGGCTCAGATGTAGGGCGAGATGCACTGGCGACGCGGGCCATAGTTGGGCTGGAACGTGTTGTCCCAGGCCCGATACGACCGGTAGCGATTGTAGCACCAGCGGACATGCGCCCTGGAGAGCCGCTCGGTCCGGTAGATCCGCCTCGGCTGGTAATAACGCGGATAGGGATCATAATAGTAAGGGTCGTAGTAGTTGTTGTAGGCGAGGCTGCCCAGGCCTAGGCCGAGTCCCAGCCCAAGAAGCGCCGCGCTACCATTGTCGAAATGCCGATGACGATGACGGTGCCGCCAGCGCCAATTGCCATCCCAATTGCCGTTGTCCCAGTTGCGGGAGAAATTGCGTGCGCGGAAGCCATCGTTCCGCCATCTGAAGTCACCTCCACGGCGCCAGCGCCAGTCATACATTTGCTGATTGTTGTTGCCGCCGGCCCAATCGTCGCGAACAGGAATGATCTGCGGTGCGGCCGTGCTGCTCGCCGTCGATAGGTCAGGTTGAAGGATAGGACCGGCAAGCGACGACACCGTCAGGCCCGCAAGAAGACCCAGGGAAATCGCCCCGGATCCGAGAGAAGACAAGAGCGGTTTCATTTCACTCTCCAAGGACTAAGGGCCCCACGCCGAGCACACCCCGGAAGAGGCCTATTAATGGGACTTTTCATCTGAACGGAAGATGAACAGAAAGGTTCCGTAAACCATCCCGAGCGGGCCTGGCTCTTGTCTTCGTCTTGGCTTCTAGGCAAAGGTCTCGGCCATGTCGCTGCGCCTGGCCACTTTCAACGTCGAGAACCTGATGAACAGGTTCGATTTTTCCGGTTATCGAAACCAGCTCAATGAGGATCGCACTCTGGCGCTGTTCGATATCCAGAGCGAGGCCGAGTACAGGGCGCTCGAGCAGGCGCGCACAATCGCCCAATCGGACGACACGCGGCAGCTGACCGCGCTCGCGATCGCTGCAACCCGCGCGGACATCATCTGCATGCAGGAAGTCGACAATATCGAGGCGCTGAAGGCCTTCGAATACGGCTATCTGTTCAAGATGATCGGCCAAGGCTACCGCCAAAAGTACACCACTGCCGGCAATGACACTCGCGGCATCGACGTCGCGGTGATGATGCGCAGCGAGACCGCGCAGGGCCAGCCGATCGAGTTCGTGCGCATGACCAGCCATGCCTATGTCACCTTCGAACAGTTCGGCCTGTTCACGCAGGAACTCGCGACGCTCGGGCATCTGGCGACTGACCGCATCTTCCGGCGCGACTGCCTCGAAATCGATCTGACTGTCGGCGGCGTGCCGCTGACGCTCTATCTCGTGCATTTCAAGTCGATGGGCTCGCCGCGCAACGGGCTCGATGGCCGCGAGGCGACCATGCCGCTGCGCATCGCCGAGGCGCAGGCCGTCCGCCGCATCATCGAGGATCGCTTCGGCAAGGACCATGCCGCCGGCAAGCGCTGGGCGATCTGCGGCGATATGAACGACTACCGGCAACGGGTGAAGATCGAGGGCGACAGTTTCGACGGCTATCGCTTCCATGTGGTCGACGAAGCCCAATCATCGATCAATGTGCTCACCGCCGGCGGTTTCTGCGAGAATGTCGTTGAACGGCGGCCGGAGATGGACCGTTGGAGCTTCTATCACACGCGCGGCCCGGAAGAGCGGCACCTGTGCCAGCTCGATTACATCTTGCTGTCGAAAGCGCTGGCGGCGAAGAACGCCACGGCTGTTCCGGACATCATCCGTAACGGCCAACCCTGGCGAACCATTTTTCCCGCGGGACAGGAGGTCGAGCGTTACCCGCGCGCCGGCTGGGATCGGCCGAAGGCCTCGGACCATTGCCCGGTTGTTATTACACTGGACATGGCCTGACCGTGAGTTTCGATCTGCCGCGCAACGTCATCCTGCCGGTCGACGAAGTCGACGTGCGGCTCGATCCCGCGCCGCATCCCTTCGAACAAGGCAACCGGGCTGCGATCGCCGAAAACTGGCGAAGCGAGACGAGCGCAAAGCCGGCGCTCTATGACGGAACCGTGGTGCTGCTTTCGGCGCTCGGCTATCGCGACAACAGGCTCACCGGCCGCTGCCATGCCGTGAAGTACTCGACGTTCATGCTGTGGCGCAAGAACCGCGCGCTGAGCGGCGCCGAGCACGCTTACGCGCACGCCATGCTGGTCGCCGGCGACAATGCGCTGGTGGCGATCCGCATGGGCTCGCACACGGTCAATGCCGGCCGGATCTACTTCGCCGCCGGCTCGTTCGAGCCGATCGATTTCCGTGACGGTCTCGTCGATGTCGACTTCAACATGGTCCGCGAGGTGGCCGAGGAAACCGGACTCGACCTTTCGGGAGCCGAACGTGGCCGGCGCTATCACGCCCTGTCAGCCCCAAGTGGCACGGTGATCTTCCGCCGCTATCATGTCCCCGAGCCGGCCGAGGAGATCGCGCGGCGCATTAATGCCTTCATCGCCGCCGAAGCGGAGCCGGAGATCGAGGGGCCGGTCGTCATCCGCAATGCGGACAATCTCCCGGACGGTCTGATGGGTCACATGAAGCCGCTCATCGAATGGCATTTTGCGGGCCGCGATTAGCTTTGCTGCCAAGCTATGATTTGGCCGCCTTGCGATCGTTGCGGGCGGCAACGAAAAACAGGATCAGGCAAAGGCCGAGAAAGCCGCCCATCGCCATGCCCATCGTCTGGCCGACGACTTCCTGGAAATTGGCGGCGACGCGATCAGGATTGGCCAGCCCATAGCGGGCCAGATACCACCAGATGCCGCCCAGCATGGCTTCGACAGCCACCGCTGCAAGGATCACACGCGCCTTCTTGCTCATCCGCCTGGTTCCCGATGCTGCCCTAGTGCCCGGTCTACCATCGGCTGTGGTCGAGCAACAGATCGAATGCGCCGACTTTGCCTATTCATGCCTCAGGGCTTCGATAGGGTCGAGCCTTGCACCGCGCAGCGCGGGGAAGAATCCGAACACCATGCCGATCAGCGCCGAGAACCCGACAGCGAGCAGGATGACCGCCGGGCTCGGCGCAAAGGGTATGGTCAGCGTCGCCGCGGCGAGGCCGGCGAGCGTCAGCCCGATCAGGATGCCAATGATGCCGCCGAGCAGCGACAGCACCGTCGCCTCGACCAGGAACTGGATCAGGATGTGCTTCTCATGCGCGCCGATCGCCAGCCTGATGCCGATCTCGCGGGTGCGCTCGGTGACCGACACCAGCATGATGTTCATGATGCCGATGCCTCCGACCAGCAAGCTGACGCCGGCGACCGCGCCCAGCATGCCGGTCATCGTGGTGGTGGCGCTGGCCATCGCGTCGGCTATCTGGGTCATATCGCGGATCGAGAAATCGGGATCGCGGTCCGGCGTGATGCGGCGCGTGTCGCGCAGGATGTCCTCGACGCGGGGCTGCAACTCGGTGGTCGGCGTGCGGTCGTCGGCGGCGATGTAGATCGAGTCGATGTCGCGGTTGCCGGCGATGCGCCGCTGGTAGGCGGCAAGCGGCATCAGCACGACATTGTCCTGGTCCTGGCCGAAACCGGTATAGCCCTTGGGTTCGAGGAGGCCGATGATCCTGCAGGAGGTGCGGTTGACGCGGATGACCTCGCCCTCGGGATCGCCGGCACCGAAGAACTGCTGGCGCACCGTCTCGCCGATCAGGCAGACGCCGGCGCCGGCCCGGGTTTCGGAATCGCTGAACGGGCGACCGGAGACGAGCTTCCAGTCACGCGCGTCGAGATAGGTGCTGTCCGTTCCAGTGACGCCGGACGTCAAGCTCTCCGTGCCGAAGATGACGCGGACCTGCTTCTGCGAGGCTGGGGCGATCGCGCGGGCGCCGCTGAGATGCGCCACGAGCGCTGCGAGATCTTTTGCGGCGAGGGGACGCGTGATCTGGTCGAGCCCGCCCGGCCCGCCTGGTCCGGCAGGGCGGCCGGAGCGGACGACCAAGAGGTTGCTGCCAAGCTTGGAGATGTCGGCCTTGACCTTCTCGGTGGTGCCGGAGCCGATGGTCAGCATCGCGATGACGGCGGCAACGCCGATGACGATCCCGAGCAGCGTCAGGAAGGAGCGCAGCACGTTCCTGCGGATGGAGATCAGCGAAAGGCGGATGGTCTCCCAGATCATGCTGCCTCCGCGTTCACGGTGTCGGAGGCGACATGGCCATCGAGGAAGCGCACGGTGCGCTCGGCATAGGCGGCGACATCGGCCTCGTGCGTGACCATGGCGATGGTGAGGCCGAGCTCGGCGTTGAGCCTGGTCAGCAATTCCATGATCTCATGCGTGCGCGCGCTGTCGAGATTGCCTGTCGGCTCGTCGGCGACGAGCAGCGTCGGCCTGGTGACGATGGCGCGCGCGATCGCCACGCGCTGCTGCTGGCCGCCGGAGAGTTCGGCCGGCGTGTGATGTTCGCGTCCGGTGAGGCCGACCTCAGCCAGCGCCCGCATGGCGAGTTGGCGACGCTCGCGCGCGGCAACGCCGCGATAGATCAGCGGCAGTTCGACGTTTTCTGCCGCCGTGGTGCGCGGCAGAAGGTTATAGCCTTGGAAGACGAAGCCGACATAGAGATTGCGCAGCAGGGCACGGCGGTTGCGGTCGAGCCGGCCGGCATCGATGCCCATGAAGCTGTAGGTTCCGGCCGTCGGCGTGTCGAGGCAGCCGATGATGTTCATGGCCGTCGACTTGCCCGAGCCGGACGGACCCATGATGGCGACGAACTCGCCCCGGCGGATCGCGAGGTCGACACCGGCGAGCGCGTGCACGCGCGCCTCGCCCTCCCCGTAGCTCTTCCAGACTTTTTCGAAAGTGATGAGCAGGGGAGCCGACATCACATCAGCTCCGCTGCTGCGAGCCGGTGATGATCTCAGCGCCTTCGTCGAGCCCGGACGTGATCTCGGTCAATTCGCCGTCGGTCGAGCCTATCCTGACGTTCACCGGACGCGGCCGGCCGTTTTCCAGCACATAGAGCGTGCGCGAGCCGTCGGTCGGCGCCTTCGTCACCTCTCGCTGCCGCCAGTTGGGGCGACCCATGCGGCCGGTGAAGAGATCGCGCAGGCTCCAGCCGCGGGCCATTTGCTGCGCCGGGCGATAGCGGAAGGCGGTGGCCGGCACGGTAAGCACGCCCTTGGCCTGTCTGGTGACCACCGAGACGGTGGCGGTCATGCCGGGCCTCAGCAGCAGCTCGCTGTTGTCGACCTCCAGCCTTGCGTTGTAGGTGACGACGCCGTCGGTGGTGACCGAGGCGTAGGAAATGTCGCGGATCTCGGCATCGAAGGGACGATCCGGGAAGGCATCGACGGTGAAGCGGGCATGCTGGCCGGGCTTGACCGTGCCGATATCGGCTTCGTCCACCGCCGCCTGCAGTTCCATGTTGCGCAAGTCGGCGGCGATGACGAACAGCACCGGCGCCTGCAGCGAGGATGCGACCGTCTGGCCGGGATCGACCGAACGCGTCAGCACGATGCCGTCGATCGGCGCATAGATTGTGCTTTTGGCTAGATCGGTCTGTTGCGCCTTGAGGTCGGCCTGGGCAATGGCGAGATTGGCCTCGGCGCTGTCCAGCGCCGCCTTGGAGCGGTCGCGCGTCGCGGTCGCTGCTTCGAGCGATTGGTCGGTCGCCATGCCGCGCTTGGTAAGCTCGCTCGCACGGGTAAGCGCATTCTCGTCTTCCTGCAGCGTGACCTTGGCGTTCTCGATGGCGGCGGTAGCCGCCTTGGCCGAGGCGGTGGCGCGCTCGATCTGCACCTCGAGCTTGGCGGTGTCGAGTGTCGCCAGCACGTCGCCCTTCTTCACCTGCTGGTTCTCGTTGACCGCAACAGAGCGGACGACGCCGGACAGCTCGCTGGAGATGTCGACCTGCGTCAGCGGTTGCAGCGTGCCGGTGGCGGACACTGCAACGGTAAGGTCGGCGATGGCCGCCGGGACCGTGGTATACTCGATCCTGGGCGGGGAGGCTGCATACCACTGGTAGCCGCCGATGCCGGCAGCGACCAACGCGAGCGTCAACACCGCAAAGAGCCAGCCGCGCCGGCGCTTGCGGTTCATGCCCTTGCGGTCGAGACCGAGAGCCGCCTCGATGGAAGGATCGGATTCGGCCTTTGGCGGATTGACAAGCTGGTCCACCCCGGACCCCTATAGTGAAAAAATCGATGTCCCTATCTTGCACAGATCAGGCTTCGAGCTTCGAATTTCAAATTAAATTTCGCTCATGTTGGGGCTGGGCGCAGACATTCGAGGCGGAGGCAGAAGGTTTTCTCCATGGCGCGCAATTACTTGCTTTACGATGTGTTTACGACCGAAAAGCTGGCCGGGAATCCCGTCGCCGTGGTGCTCGACTGTGAGGGTCTGGACACCGCGGCCATGCAGGCCATCGCGCGCGAGTTCAACCTCTCCGAGACGGTCTTCGTGCTGCCGCCCGACAATCCCAAGCACCGCAATCGGATCCGCATCTTCACGCCCGACTACGAAATGCCGTTCGCCGGCCATCCGACGGTCGGCACGGCGATCGCCCTGGCGGAACTGGCAGGCGAGGCGGCAGGCATCTTCGTGCTGGAGGAGAATATCGGCCCCGTGCGTTGCGCGGTGAGCAAGCACGACGGTTCCACCTTCGCGGAGTTCGATCTCGCGAAACTGCCGGAGCAGTTGGAGCTCAAAGCCGACCCGGAAGCAATCGGAGCAGCGCTTGGCCTCGCTCCGCACGAGCTCGGCTTCGAGAATCACCGCGTCTCCTTCTGGTCGGCTGGCGTGCCCTACGTCATGATTCCGGTTGCAGGCCTGGAAGAGGCGGCACGGGCCAGGCTGGACAACCAGGCTTGGTCGGAACTCGCGCCGCGCAAAAGCGAATGGGCCTTCGCCAGCCCCTATATCTATTGCCGCGAGACGCTGCACCACGACAGCGCCTTCCATGTGCGCATGATCGTGCCCGGCAATCCCTCCTACGAGGACCCCGCGACCGGTTCGGCGGCAGCGGCTTTTGCTGGCGCGATCATGCATTTCGACGGCCCGACCGACGGCATTTCGCAGCTCTGGATCGAGCAGGGACTGGAGATGGGCAGGCCGTCGCGTATCCGGCTCGAGCTCAATGTCGACGGCGGAAAACTGGCCTCCGCGCGCATTGGCGGCCATGCGGTCAAAGTCGCGGAAGGCAAGTTAACCCTCTGACAGCTGCGGCAATTCGGTGATTTCTCGGGAAATGATCCGGCAGGGCTGGACATAGCCGAAACCGGCGGCTATATGCGCCGCCGACGCTGGGTTTTCCCGGCAGTGTGGGTGTGTAGCTCAGTTGGTAGAGCAGCTGACTCTTAATCAGCGGGTCCACAGTTCGATCCTGTGCACACCCACCAAATTTCTCTCAGATCCGATGGAAAATCCGCTGTCTAAGACGGCTGGCACTTGGGCGATTGGTGACTGTCTGAGGCTTGCCTGGCGGGCTGCCAGAAAGGCAGCCCGCCACTTTGTTTGCCGAACTACTTCTCCGAAACACCCGCCTCGGCGAAACTCGCCATCCTGGCGTGGCATTCCAGCGCCGAGCGCACGAGGTTGACGGCGAGACAGGCGCCGGAGCCTTCGCCGAGCCGCATGCCGAGGTCGAGCAGCGGCGGCAGGCCGAGCGCTTCGAGCAGGCGGCGGTGGCCCGATTCGGCCGAGACATGGGCGGCAATGGTGTGGGCCAGGCCGGTCGGATGCAGCCGTGCCAACGGCGCAACGGCGGCGGTGCAGACAAAGCCGTCGAGCAGCACCGGCACGTTGTTGTGGCGCGCGGCAAGCGTGGCGCCGAAAATCGCGGCAAGCTCGCGTCCGCCAAGGGCGGCTGCGATCTTCAGCGGGTCGGACAGTGAACCTGCGTGGCGGGCGAGGCCGGCATCGATCGCAGTGATCTTGCGGATCAGGCCGGCATCGTCGACGCCGGTGCCACGTCCCGTCCATTTCTCCGCGCCGCCGCCGAACAGGGCGGCCGAGATCGCCGCCGCCGGCGTGGTGTTGCCGATGCCCATCTCGCCGAAGCAGACGAGATCGAGGTCCTTGCTCACTGCGTCGTAACCGGCCGACACAGCGGCGAGAAACGCCTGTTCGTCCATCGCCGGCACCTGCGTGAAATCGCCGGTCGGATGATCGAGATCGAGCGGAATGACGTCGAGCTTGGCGCCCGCAATGCGGGCAAGCTGGTTGATGGCAGCACCGCCGCCGGCGAAATTCGCCACCATCTGCACGGTGACTTCCGACGGATAGGCCGAGACGCCCTGCGCGGTGACGCCATGGTTGCCGGCAAAGACGAAGACCTTCACTTCGTCTAATTTGGGCATGTCGCGGCCCTGCCAGCGCCCCAACCAGGCGGCGATCGATTCGAGCCGGCCGAGGCTGCCCTGCGGCTTGGTGAGGGTGTCCTGGCGGCCGGCGACGGCAGAGGCGGCGGCGTCGCTTCCGGCCGGCAAATCGAGGCAGGCAGCGCGAAGGTCTTCGAGTGATTTGAAGGACATCAGGGCAAGGTCTCCGAAACAGAATCAGGAAAGGCAAACGGAAGCGACGAGCAGGACCGCGATCTCGCCGAGCTGCTGCAGCGCACCGATCGTGTCGCCGGTCTGGCCGCCGATCTGGCTGAGGCAAAGCGCACGCAAGGCGGCGAACAGCAGGCCGAGCAGGATCAGCGCGGCGATGGCGCCGCCGGGGCCGAGCGCCAGCAGGGCCACGGCGGCGCCAAGGGCTGCTCCGATGACGGCGGTTTCGGCGGACACGGAGCCGGCATTGGCGGACAGGCCGTCGGCGCGGGCGGGCGGCAGAAGGTGCATGAAGGCGCCGAAGAGTCCGCGCGAGGCGGCATGCGCGGCAAGCAGTGCCAGAAAAACTTCCCCAGAGTTGGTCAACTCGGACAATGCGCTCCAGCGGATGAGCAGGGAAATGCCAAGTGCGGTGGCGCCATAGGCGCCAATGCGGCTGTCGCGCATGATCTCCAGCTTCTTCTCGCGCGTCCTGCCGCCGCCGAAGCCGTCGGCGATGTCGGAAAGCCCGTCCTCGTGCAGGCAGCCGGTGGCGAGCATCGTGGCGGCAAGTGCGAGCGCCGAAGCCGGACCGGGGGCAACACCGAGCTGGGCAGCGATCGCATAGGCGAGCGCGCCGATGACGGCGACTGCAAGGCCGGCAAAGGGGGCGGCCCAGATGGCATCGGCGAGGCTCCGGCCGCCGAAATCGCTCGACGGCAGCCTCAGCCGCGTGAAGAAGACAATGTTGAGGCAGATGTCGTCAAGCAATTGCCGGGGCTCGGAGAGGCCGCTCATGCGGCCCTCGCGATGGCGTGGAAGAAGGTGCCGCTGACCTGGCCGCGCCGGTAGCCCGACGGACCCAGCGGATTGCCCTGCCCATCAGCGAGATCGGCCAACGGCTCGTCATTGCCGGTGGCAGTCATCTGCGCGTAATGGAACTCGTGGCCGCGGATGAGCGTGCCTTCGCTCCCGAGCGGGCAGGCGGCACGCAGGCGGGCCTCGCGGTAGCCGAGGTTCATCTTGCGTTTGGCGAAGCTGGTCGAATGTCCAAGCAGGCCGAGCATGGTGTGGCTTTGTCCCTCGGCGTCCTCCAGCGTCTCGCCCAGGACCATGAAGCCGCCGCACTCGCCGTGCACGGGCTTCGTCGCGGCAAAACGCGTCGTGTCCGCCCGGAATTTGGCGGCGGCCGCCAATTTGCCGGCGTGCAATTCGGGATAGCCGCCGGGCAGCCAGCAGACATCGCAGTCTTGCGCCGGCCCCTCGTCGGCCAGCGGGGAGAAGGGAACGAGCTCGGCGCCGGCTTTGCGCCAGTGCCTGGCAACATGCGGGTAGAGGAAGGTGAAGGCGGCATCCTCGGCGAGCGCGATGCGTTGTCCAGGCGGCTGCAATGCATCGCCGAAATTGCCGGGTGCCGGCTCAAGCGGCGTCGCCAGCGCCAGGATGGCTTCGATGTCGAGCGACTTCTCGACCATGTCGGCCAGGCGGTCGAGATGCGCCATCAGGTTTTCGTACTCGCCGGCCTGGACGAGGCCGAGATGCCGTTCCGGCAGATTGAGCGTAGGGTCGCGCATGATGGCGCCGACCACCGGCAGGCCGATCGCCTCGATGGCGTCGCCCGACAGCCGGCGATGGCGCTCGCTGCCCAGGCGATTGAGCACGACGCCGGCCATGCGCACGTCCGGATCGTAAGTGGCAAAACCCTTGGCGACAGCCGCCGCCGTGGTCGATTGGCCGGAAACATCGAGCACCAGAAGCACCGGCAGACCGTAGAGCCGGGCGAGATCGGCTGCCGAGCCCGTCCGCCCTTCCGGCGCGGGAATGCCGTCGAACAGGCCCATGGCGCTTTCGAGGATGACGTATTCTGTGTCCTCCGCTGCCTGCGCGGCCAGCGCGTTGAGCAGGGAAGGCGACATCGCCCAGCTGTCGAGATTGACGCCCGACAGGCCTGTCGCGGCTGCGTGGAAGCCGGGGTCGATATAGTCCGGTCCGGACTTCGCCCCGCGCACCTTCAGCCCGCGCCGGGCGAGCGCGCGCAAAAGGCCGATGGTGACGCTGGTCTTGCCCGAGCCGGAGCGCGGCGCGCCGATGATGATCGCGCGGGCGGTCACCGCTCACCCGCCAGTGTCGCGCGCATGGCGACGATGTCGCCGATGACGATCAGCGCGGGCGAGGCAAGCCCGGCGGCGGCGGCTTTCTCGGCGATCGTGGCGAGCGTGGCGACGACAATCCGCTCCTGCGGCGTGGTCGCGGCGACGATCACTGCAGCCGGCGTCGAGGGATCGAGGCCGCCCTTGAGCAGGGCGGCGGCGATGATCGGGAGATTGGCCATGCCCATATAGACGACGACAGGCTGGCCGGTGCGGGCAATTGCGGCCCAGTCGATGTCGTCATCGGTGCCGGCGGCATGGCCGGTGGCGAGGATGACGGCCTTGTTGATGCCGCGCATGGTGGCGGGAATGCTGGTGGCGGCCAGCGCGCTGAGACCCGAGGTCAGGCCGGACAGCACCCGGAACGGGATGTTTTTTCGTGCCAGGGCCAGCGCTTCTTCGCCGCCTCGCCCGAAAATATAGGGGTCTCCGCCTTTCAGGCGCACGACGCGGCGGCCCTGGCCCGCCAGCCGGACGAGCAGGGCGTTGATATCGTCCTGCTTCATCGAGGGCTGGCCGCCGCGCTTTCCCGCGTAGAAAAGCTCGGCCCCTTCAGCGACTGCGACGACATCGGTCGAGACCAGCGCGTCATAGACCAGCGCATCGCATTGCCCGAGCGCCGCGAGCACCTCCAGCGTCAGGCAGCCAGGATCGCCTGGGCCGGCGCCGGCCAGCCAGACATGACCGGGCTCCAGCTCGCGCGGCTTGAAGTTTAGCCGCGCCAGCGCCTGCTCCACCGTCCGTCCGATCCTGTTCGAGGCGCTGTCGTTCACAATCCGTCCCGTCCACGAAAACGCCGCTGGTAGTGGGCGTCATAAAGTGAGCTCTCGCCGAAATCCTGCGCCGCGAGCGCGCTGCCGACGAAGATGATCGCCGTGCGTTCCATTGGATTTTCCGCCAGCTGCGCCTCGATGGTGCCCAACGTGCCGGTAAGGATGCGCTCGTCCGGCCAAGAGGCGCGGAAGACGACCGCAACCGGGCACTCGGCGCCATAGAGCGGCGTCAGCTCTGCAACGACGCGGTCGATGGCATGGATGGCAAGGTGAATGGCGAGCGTGGCGCCGGTGCGGCCGAAGCCGGCAAGCGTCTCGCCCGGCGGCATCTTCGAGGCGCGGCCTGAGACACGGGTAAGCACCAGGCTTTGCGCAAGTTCGGGAATGGTGAGCTCGCGCCGCAACGCCGCCGCCGCGGCGGCAAAGGAGGGGACGCCGGGCGTCAAGGTGTAGGGGATGCTGTTCTTATCCAGCCGCCGGATCTGCTCAGCGACCGCGCTCCACACCGAAAGATCGCCGGAATGAAGACGCGCGACATCCTGGCCGGCTCTGTGGGCGACAACATATTCGGCCTCGATCTCGTCGAGCGACATTGGCGCGGTGTCGATCAGCTTGGTGCCGGGCGCGCAATGCTCGAGCAGTTCCGGCGCGACGATCGAGCCGGCATAGAGGCAGATCGGGCAGGACGCCAGCAGACGGCTGCCGCGCAAGGTGATGAGATCCGGAGCACCAGGACCTGCGCCAATGAAGTGGACGGTCATGCGGCACCTCCGCCAAGAGCGATGGCGCAGGTGACCGGGCCAAGCACCGTGCGGGCCCCTAGCAGTCTTGCACCTTTTCCGGCCGCCGCCAGAGCCGAGGCTTCCGATAGCGACGGCGTGCCAGCGTGGGCCTGCGATGTTTCGGATCGGCTGATCGTGCCGGCGGAGGCGGCCTGCAAGGCGTCGTCGGTAACGACGATCACCGGGAGAGCGAGGTCGCGCCCGGCCAGGAAAATGGCTTCCTCCTGGCGTTTGGTTTCGCCTGTAGCCAGCGCGGAGAGCGCGGTCATTGCCAGCCCATGCGCTTCGAGCGCGGTCTCGACCGCCGCGCGCACGTCGCTTGCCGTCACACCTTTCCGGCTGCCGATGCCCGCGACCATCATGGCTTGACCCAACTCCACTGCATGACCGGCATCGCCGGGCGCCAGGCCTGCATGGAGCCGACCGGAGCTGCGCGCGAGAGCGCGATGCGGGTGAGATCGCCGCCGCGCCTGGTGTGCTGGCCGAGCAGCAGCGCTTCCAGCTCCAGCGTCACCGCATTGGCGACCAGCCGGCCGCCGGGACGAAGGGCCTTGATCGCCTTCTCCAGCACCCCGGCGTCGCTGCCGCCGCCGCCGATGAAGATCGCATCCGGCGTCTCCAGCTTGAAGAACGCCTTGGGCGCCGAGCCTTCAATCACGACCAGACCCGGCACACCGCAATGAGAGGCATTGCGGTGAATACGAGCGGCGCGCTCCTTGTCGGCCTCGACGGCGATGGCCCGCATCGAAGGATGCGCCAGCATCCATTCGATGCCGACCGAACCGGAGCCTGCGCCAATGTCCCACAACAGTTCGCCGCGGCGGGGCGCCAATGCCGAGAGTGTGATTGCGCGGATCTCGCGCTTAGTGATCTGGCCGTCATGCTCGAACAGATGATCGGCAAGACCGACGGTCAAGGGCAGGATGCGCGCATCCGGCGTCGATTCAATTTCCAGCGCCAGCACGTTGAGTGGATTGATCTTCTTGAGATCGAAAGCGTCAGCGCGCGCGGTGCGGCGCGTCTCATCGGGACCGCCCACCGCTTCCAGGACCGTCAGCCGCGAGGGCCCGAAGCCATTCTCCTCGAGTAACCGCGAGATGGCCGCCGGGGCATCGCCGTCCGATGTCAGCGCAAGGATGCGCGCCCCGGCATGGAGCAAGGGACGGATCAGATCGATCGGACGGCCATGCAGCGAGATGGTCTCGACATCCTGCAGCGCCCAGCCGAGGCGGGACGCGGCCAACGACAAGGAGGACGGCGACGGCAGGACCAGCATCTCATCCGGCTTTACCTTGCGCGCCAGCGTGACACCGACGCCATGGAAGAACGGGTCGCCGGAGGCGAGCACGCAGACATTCTTGCCTTTCAATGCCAGCACATCGCGCATCTCGGCATCGAAGGGGGTTGGCCACGGGCGAGCTTCACCCTTGGCCAAGGATGCAACGAGCGCCAGGTGCCGTTTGCCGCCAAAAACGACGTCGGCCTGCGCGATACGCTGCTTGGCCGGATCGCCAAGACCCGCTACACCGTCCTCGCCGAGGCCGACCACCGTTAGCCATTTTGAGGTGAGCTTGGCGCCGCGCGGACCCTTAGCAGGCATGATGACCCACCGTATCCTGATCCTCGGCGGAACCACCGAAGCCCGGCAGTTGGCGGGAAAGCTGGTGCGTCGGGAGGATTTCTCGGTCACGCTGTCTCTGGCCGGCCGCACGGAAAGCCCCGTCGCCCAAGGCGTGCCGGTGCGCGTCGGTGGATTCGGTGGCGCGGAAGGAATGGCCGCCTATCTCGGCCAGGACCATGTCGACCTGCTGATCGACGCAACGCACCCTTATGCGGCGCGCATTTCGGCCAATGCCGCCGAGGCGTCCAGGCGAACCGGCGTTCCCATATTGGCCTTGAGGCGCTCGGGCTGGGAGCCAGTTGCCGGCGATCGCTGGACCCTGGTGGACAGCGTTGCTGAAGCGGCGCAGGCGCTTGGCACGAAGCCTCGACAGGTGTTCCTGGCGATCGGCCGGCAGGAGGCGGCCGCCTTCGAGGCCGCTCCGCAACACCGCTATCTGATCCGCAGCGTCGACCCGGTCGAGCCGAAGCTGGCGGTGCCCGACGCGCTCTACCTCCTGGCGCGCGGACCGTTTCCAGAGGCCGACGAGCGGGCGCTGCTCGAAAAACACGGCATTGACGCCATCATATCGAAGAACAGCGGAGGCGAGGCCACCTATGGCAAGATCGCCGCGGCGCAGGCGCTCGGCATCGAGGTCATCATGGTGCGTCGCCCGCCGCTGCCGGACGTTCGTTCGGCCGAGACGGTCGATCAACTGGCCGCAATCGTCGATCATCTTTTCGAACCCGTTGCCGAGCGCGGCGTGTAGACCAGCGCGGGGCGTTCGCCGCGCTTGATGATGCGGGTCTCGGGCGAGCCGATGATGATGCAGGTCGCCATGTCGGCTTTTTCCGCATCGGCATCAGCAAGCAGGAACACCTCGATGCGCTCGTCGGGCCGACCGGCGGCGCGGCCGAAGATCACCGGCGTGGTGCCGGGCAGGATCGCCTTCAGGCATTCGAAAGCCCGGCCAAGCTGCCAGGGCCGGGCCTTGCTGATCGGATTGTAGAGCGCAATGACGAAGCCGGCGCCGGCCGCCGCGAGCAGGCGCAGCTCGATCAGGTCCCACGGTTTCAGATTGTCGGAGAGCGAGATGGCGCAGAAATCGTGGCCCAGCGGCGCGCCGATGCGGGCGGCGACGGCGAGCATGGCGGTGACGCCGGGAACGACCGCGAGGTCGATCGCTCGCCATTCGGCCGGCCCGGCTTCGATCGCCTCACAGACGGCTGCCGCCATGGCAAAGACGCCCGGATCGCCCCCGGACACGACGGCGACGTTATGGCCTTCGGCGGCCTTGGCCAGCGCTTCGTTGGAGCGGGCGAGCTCCTCGCGATTGTCCGAGGCGACACGGATCTGGTCCGGGCGCAACTCCAGCCGCTCGACATAAGGCTTGTAGCCGAAGAAGAAGGAGGCTTCCGACACGGCGCGGCTTGCCTCCGGCGTGACCTGGTCGGCATTGCCCGGCCCGAGACCGATGACGGTGAGGCGGCCGCTCATGGCTTGGCTCCGGCAGCGCCAGGGCGGGCGGACCAGCCGGCAACCAGCACGATGGCGAAATAGGGGGCCTTGTCATCCGGCTTGTCGGCGAGCCGCATCGAGACGCTGCCGGGCATGGTGCCGCGTTCGACATAAACAGCCTTCGCCAACTTGCCGGTCGCTTCCAGCGCGCGGCGGATTTTGGGCAGGTTGCGGCCGACCTTCATGATGACAGCGGCATCGGTGTCGGCCAGCCGGCGCGTCAGCTCGAACTCGCTCATCGTGCCCGGCAGAACGGTCAGCACGTCGTTGCCCTGGACGATCGGCAGGCCGGTCGCCGACCAGCAGCCGGACATGGCGGTGATGCCGGGGATGACTTCGGTCGGAAAGCGATGCGCCAGCCGGACGTGCAGGTGCATATAGGAGCCGTAAAACAGCGGGTCGCCTTCGGACAGCACCGCAACCATCCTGCCGGCGCCAAGATGCTCGGCGACCTGTTCGGCCGACTGCTCGTAGAAGTCGGTGATCTGCGAGCGGTAGTCGTCGTGGTCCTTGTCGATCTCGGTCGTCACCGGATAGAGCAGCGGGAGCTCGATCATGTCCGGCCGGAAGCGCGCCTCGACGATGGCACGCGCATTGCTGTTGTTGCCGCGCTTGGCGAAATAGGCGACGACGTCGGCCTCGGCCAGCGCGCGCGCTGCCTTCAGCGTCAACAATTCCGGATCGCCGGGACCGGTGCCGACGCCAATCAGGCGTCCTTTGGATATAGCGTTCACAGGCCCGGCCTCGCCAACGAATTCAGCGCCGCCGCCGTCATGGCGCTGCCACCAAGCCTGCCGCGCACGATGGCGTAAGGCACGCCATAGGAGTTCTCAGCCAGCGCATCCTTGGATTCGGCAGCGCCGACGAAGCCGACCGGCATGCCGATGATCGCGGCCGGCTTCGGCGCGCCGTCGCGAAGTTTTTCGAGTAGATAGAACAGCGCGGTCGGCGCGTTGCCGATGGCGACCACCGAGCCGGCCATGCGATCGCCCCAGAGGTCGATTGCAGCGGCCGATCGGGTATTGCTGATTTCCTTGGCGATTTCGCTGGTGCGTGGGTCGCGCAGCGTGCAGATCACCTCATTGCCGGCCGGCAGCCGGGCACGGGTGACGCCATGTGCGACCATCTCGGCGTCGCAGAAGATCGGCGCGCCGGCCGCTAGCGCGGCCCGGGCAGAAGCGACGAAATCGCTGGAAAAGACGAAATGGCTGGCGGCCTCGACCTGGCCGCAGGCATGGATCATGCGGATCGCGACATCGGCTTCGGCCTCGGAGAAGCGCGACAGGTCGGCCTCGGCGCGGATAATGGCGAAAGAGCGCTCATAGATCGCCATCCCGTCATGGATATAGTCGTAAGCGGCCATTCTTCAGTTCCGTCGATAGAGTTCGGCGACCCCGGCCGCGCCAAGCCTTCTCAGGCAGGCAGCGGTGGTCTCGCCTTGATGTCGTTCGCCACGGGTTGCCGCCGCAATGCCGGCGATCCCGCGCGCGGCGTCATAGCCCGGCCTGTATCCGGCAGGAAGGGCCTTTGCCGTCCCGTCCACGACAAGTCCGGCTCCGTTTTCGTCGCCGACCAGGGCCAGCACTGCCGGGCCGGGATGGGCGCAGCCCTTGGCGCAGCCGGAAATGTGAAGGGTGAGCGAGGCATCGAAGAGGTCGGGGCTCTCCGTTGCGATCGTTTCAGCGATGGCGCGGGTGGCGATGCGGCCGGAAGTGCAGGCGGGCGCTCCGGGGCAGGCGGCGATGCGGGTGCGCGGATCGGCGGCCTTGGTGACGAAGCCGAGGGCGGCGGCTGAGGCTTGCAGGGCAGGGCAGGCGGATGCGGTGAGGCCGAGGAAAAGCAGAGCGCGGCCTGGGGCAAAGCGGATTTCGGTGGTGCCGAGATCCGAAGCCTGAACGGCGAGATCCATGAGATTTTGCGCCGGCATGCTGCCGAAGGGCAGGCCGAAGCCGAGGGCGTGGCTATCCGCAAGATCGAAGGTGCCAATGGGGCGTCTTATAGGCTGGCGCTCCTTCACACCCCCCTCTGTCCTCCCGGACATCTCCCCCGCAAGGGGGGAGATTGGCAGCTCTGCCGCCGGCACTCCTCTTTTGTCCGAAGTTGACGCAGCGTTTGCGATTAGCGAAACCGGCGGCGACAGCTCAATCTCCCCCCATGTGGGGGAGATGTCCGGCAGGACAGAGGGGGGCGCGAAGGAATGCCAGCCTGCGAGGGAGGCCAACTGCCGCTCCGTCAAATCCCGCGTATGCGCCTCGCGGCCTCTTTCAGCGACCATCCGAAGTGCCGCAACGGTGATATCGCGTGCACCGTCCGTATCGACCATCGTGAGCGGCCTTGCGCTGCGCGCGTCGCCGGCAACCGACATGCTCCATTGGGTGCCGCTTGCAGTCCGCACCGCAGTCAGCCTTACGTCGGCAGTCACCGCATCCATGGCCAACTGCCCACCGCCGTCGACAACCACCGACACCTTCGGCCCCAGCCGTGCCGTCAGCCCGGCCTCTTGGATGGCAATCCTGATCCGATCCGCCAGCGGACGCGGGTCCGCGATCTCCTGCGGGTCGATGCCGGCCAACGGCCCGATCTCCACCGGCACGCCGCTCCGCACCTCGATCCCCAGCGCATCCACTTCGGCCGCCAGCAGCTGCGCGCTGTCCGCCGTCAGACCGCGGATCTGCAGGCTGCCGCGCGCGGTCACCTCCATGATGCCGTTGCCATGGCGCAGGGCGGATTCGCAGAGTCCGATCAGTGCCTTGAGGGCAAGTCCTCCAGCGACCGGATTGAGCCGCACCAGCAATCCGTCGCCGGTTCGCATGGGCGCGCTCAAGGCAGGGCAGGCGCCGCGGCGCGAGAAGGCGTTCATGCCGCCACCCCGCTTGCCTGGGCCTCTGCGATCAAGGCGGCGAGATCGTCGTCGATGGAGTTGCGGAGCGGATGCCAGAGGCCGCGCCGCCGCGCGGCCAGGAACCGCTCCGCGATGACTTTCGCGGCGGCCGGGTTCTCGCGCAGGAGGAAGGCGCGAACCTCCGGGTCACCCACATAAGCGTCATGCACCGCTTCGATCAACGCAGCGGAAATGGCATGTGTGGTCTCGGCAAAGCCGACGAGACGATCGACGGTCTCAGCGAATTCCGAGGCTCCGCGCGGGCCGTGACGCATCTGGCCGGCAATGAAGCGCGGATTGACGGCACGCGCCCGCACCACGCGGGATACCGCTTCGCCAACCGAACGCGGTTTCGGCTTCTTCGGATCGGTGGTGTCGAGCACGATGACGTCGGCATTGCGGCCGAGCGCGGCCAGTGCTGCAGAAAACCCGCCGATGAACGCGACATCGGCCGAGCCTTCGAGGATATCGCGGCCCGGGTCGTCGCCGGTGTGGACGAGAAGGTCGGCTTCGGCAATGCGGCCCTCGAAGGCGCCGGGCGCGGAAATCGCTTCCCCGTCAGCGCCGCCATAGGCGTGCGATGTGGCCTCAAGATAGGCGCGGCCGATCTCCTCGCGCGCACCCCATTCGCCGCGCGACAGCAGATCCTCGATACCGGCGCCATAGGTGCCGGGCGAGGTGCCGAAAATGCGCGGGCTGACTTTCCCCTCGGCGCGCGCCGCGGCGGCGAGGGGATTTTCGGAATCGTCTTCATCGCGGCCGGCAACCGCATGGGCGGCGGCGTCGATCAGCGCGATCTGGGTCGGGAACATGTCGCGGAAGAGGCCCGAAATGCGCCAGGTGACGTCGATGCGCGGGCGGCCAAGTGCCGCCGGCGGCAGCACTTCGATGCCGGTGACGCGGCCGGTGGCGGCATCCCATTGCGGCCGGCAGCCCATCAAAGCCAGGCCTTGGGCGATCTCCTCGCCGCCGGTGCGCAGCGAGGCCGAGCCCCAGAGGTCGATGACCAGCGCGCGCGGCCAGTCGCCATGGCTCTGCATGTAGCTGCGCACGACTTCCTCCGCCGCCGCCTGTCCGAGGTCATAGGCGGTCGGCGTCGGCATGGTGCGCGGGTCGGCGGTGAAGAGGTTGCGGCCGGTGGGCAGCACGTCGGAGCGGCCGCGCGCCGGCGCGCCGGCCGGCCCTGCCTTGATGTGGCGGCCGTCGAGCGCGGCGAGCAGGGCTGCCTTTTCGGCCTCCGCGCTTTGCCTCCGCAGGGTATCGGGTTCATCCTCCGGCGCGCGGCCATAGATGTGCAGCCCGTCCTTGATGGCGAAATCCTTGAGGTCGCAGAGCCAGGCGTCGATGCGGCGCAGCGCTTCGTCCGGCGCATCGGTGCCGCCAACGCCCGCTTCGGCGGCCAGACCGGATTTTTGCGCGGTCTCGACGATAAGCCTGGCCAGCCGATCGCGGCGGCGGCGGTCGAGTCCGTCGGCCTGGGCGTATTCGTCGACCAGCCGCTCGAGCCGCTGCTGCGCCTCGTCGAGACCGGCGCCGGTCAGCGGCGGTGGCAGATGGCCGAGCGTGATGGCCGAAATCCGGCGCTTGGCCTGCGCCGCCTCGCCGGGATTGGAGACGATGAAGGGATAGATGACCGGCAGCGACCCGGTGACGATCTCGGGGAAGCAGGTGCCGGAGAGGGCGACCGTCTTGCCCGGCAGCCATTCGAGCGTGCCATGCGCGCCGACATGGATGATGGCGTGCACGCCGAGCGATTTTTGCAGCCAAAGGCCGAAAGCGATCAGGTCATGACGCGGGGGGAGAGTTGGGTCGTGGTAGTCGGCGCGGCGGTCGGCCGAGCGGCCGCGGTCGGGGGCGAGCGCCACCGTGATGTTGCCGAAGATCGCGGCGCGGAAGGGGAAGTGTGTCGAGGTCGGCGCTTGAACACCCCCCTCTGTCCTGCCGGACATCTCCCCCTCAAGGGGGGAGATTGGCAGTTCTGTCGTCTGCGCGATCCCAGCAGCGCTGATGATTGGCGAAAGCTGTGATGACAGCTCAATCTCCCCCCTTGAGGGTGAGATGTCCGGCAGGACAGAGGGGGGCGCATTGACGTGAGCTTCGTGCTTAGCTCCTCCCCAAGCTGCCTCAACCGCATCGCGCGAAGCTTCGGGAAGCTCTGCCGACAGAGCGAGGTAATCCTCCAAGGCAAGACCCTGCCCACCAACCCTCAGCGCATCCACCAACCCACGCGGCGATTGCGGAATCCTGTCAACCGTATAGCCCTGTTCCTTCAGGTCATGCAGCATGGCGAGCACGCTCGACGGAACATCCAAGCCGACGGCGTACCCCGTGCGTCCTGGCGCGCTTGGATAATCCGGAATCAGGATGGCCAGTTTGCGCCTCGCCCGCGCGGTCCGCTGCAGTCGGACAAAGGCGCCGATGCGAGCCGCGACCTGCGCCACGCGATCCGTTTCCGGCCGGTTGGCGAAAGCTCGAAAGGCGAGCGCCGGGTCGGCTTCGATCTCGCCCTTGAACGAGATCGCGCCGGCCAGGATGCGGCCGTCCAACTCGGGCAGCACGACATGCATGGCGAGATCGGCGGGCGCCAGGCCGCGCTGGTTTTGCTCCCACACCTCGCGCTTGGTCGTGGCGACGATGACCTGGAACACCGGCACGGCGGCGCGGTCGAACAGGGTTTCGGCACCGGGCTCGGCGCCGGAGGCGAAGGCGGTGGCAGTGACCATGGCTGCGGGGTTCAGCGAGGCGAGGGCGGTTTCGACGAAGCCCAAAGACGTCGGATCCTTGAGGCTGGATACAAAGATCGGTACGGGCGTCATGCCCTGCGCCCGCAAAGCTTCGGCCAACGCGTCGATCGGCGCGACGTCGGCCGCAAGCAGCATCGAGCGGTAGAAGAGGATGGGGATGATCGGGGCAGCATTTCCCTCCCTCTCAAGGGGGAGGGGGACCACGCCGCGTTCCGGCTCGTAAAATCCAGCCTTCGGCACGCTGACCGGCTCAGCAACCGCCGCATCCGATCCGGCAAGCCGCGCCAATCTCTGAACCAGCGTCGCCATATTGGCCGGGCCGCCTTCGCGGAAATAGCCGAGCAGGGCGTCGAGTTCGGCACGCGGCAAGGTCGAGCCTTCGATCAGCCGCAGGTCCTCGTCATGGCTTTCGCCGGGCAGCAGCGCCAGTTTTATGCCGCGGTCGCGCGCCACCGCCGCAAGCTGGTCACAGCCGTAACGCCACCAGTCATAGCCGCCGAGGATGCGGACGAGAACGACCTTGGCATGACGCGCGACGCTGTCGATCCACAAATCGACTGACATTGGATGGCGGAGGTCGCGCAAAGCCGCGAGCCGCATCGACGGAAGGTGTTCCGCATTCCCCTTCCAGGCGGCAGCCAGACCGGCGAGGTCGCTGTCGGTGAAGGACAGCGCCACGACATCCGCAGGCGTCTGCCTGAGGTCGATCGGCTCGGCGAGGTCGTCGAGCGAAGCGGATGTCGTGATGAGGATATGCATTGCTTGTCGTGTCGGGCTTTCGTATCGGCCTCAGCCGGCGAGGATACGCTCGATCGCCGGGCGGTTCAGCCCCTTGAGGCCGATGACGACCAGCCGCGAACGGCGGTCGTCTTCCGCCGTCCAGGCGCGGTCGTAATAATGGTTGACGCGCGGGCCAACGGCCTGCAGCAGCAGCCGCATCGGCTTGCCGCCGACCTCGACGAAACCTTTGACGCGCAGCACGTTTTCCTGCTCGGCGGCAACGGCGACGCGCTTTGCAAGCTCATCCGGATTGGCGATCGACGGGATATCGATGACGAAGGAATCGAAATCGTCGTGCTCGTGATCGAGCTCGTCATCGTGATGCGTCTTGCGGTTCTCGATGTCGTCTTCGACGGCGAGGCCAAGGCCGAGCAGCACCGACGGGTCGACCTTGCCCTGTGCGGTCGGAACGACCTTGACCGCGCGCGCCACGTGCTCGCCGATGACCGCGTTGGCGCGCTCCGAGCCGGCCGCGTCCATCAAATCGCTCTTCGACAGGATGATCAGGTCGGCGCAGGCGATCTGGTCCTCGAACACCTCCTCGACCGGATCATCATGGTCGAGCGAATCGTCGGCGGCACGTTGCGCCTGCAGGGCATCCATGTCGGAAGCGACGCGGCCGTCGGCCAGCGCCGGACCGTCGACCACGGCTACGACGCCGTCGACGGTGACGCGGCTCTTCACGCTCGGCCACTGAAAAGCCTGGACCAGCGGCTTCGGCAAGGCCAGGCCGGAGGTCTCAATCAGGATGTGGTCGACCTTCGGCGTGCGCGACAGGATCTGGTCGAGCGCCGGCACGAAGTCGTCGGCGACGGTGCAGCAAATGCAGCCATTGGCCAGTTCGACGATGTTTTCCTCCGGGCAGGTATCGACGCCGCAGCCTTTCAGGATCTCGCCGTCGATGCCGACATCGCCGAACTCGTTGACGATGATCGCCAGCCGCTTGCCCTTGGCATTTTCAAGCAGGTTGCGGATCAGCGTCGTCTTGCCGGCGCCGAGAAAGCCGGTGACGACGGTGCAGGGAACACGGGAAAGATTGGGCGAATTAGGGGCGTCCATAGGTCAGTCCTTCAGGAGGTCGAGGGGAGGGAGGCGGGCAACCAGACCGCGCTTGAGGGAATCGGGCCTGCCGCGCCACGGGATGAGGCCATCGGTCGAGGTGGCGAAAAGTTTTGCTCCGGTGACGAGATCGGTGCCGCTGGTCGTGTCGAGGTCGCCGAAGACGTAGCTCCAGCAACCGTCGCGCAAAAGTGCTGCGCTCAGACGGCGCTTGCAGTTGCCGAGGCATTCGACCGTTCGAATGCGGACTCTTTCGCCCGATGCGGCACGGCGCGCGTCTTCGGCCAACTGGGCGCCGGCGCGCGGATGCGCATCCGATCCGGTCTCGTCGCGGCAGGACGAGCAGACGATGACGGTGACGCCTGCCAAGGCGTCGTCAGGTTCGGACGCAAAGTCCGCGATATTGGCCGGAAAACTGCCGTTGCGATCCAAAACCAGGCTCCTTGCCCGGAAAACCCGCCGGGCGTTCGGATACGTAAAGTCTCAGACGGCAGGTCTCCTGGCTCGCGTGTCATCGCCTCGATGCCGCCTTCCCGGGAATGCCCAGTGGTGTTCGGCCGAGGCTCGTCGCTTACAGTTGCGGGGACAGCCGCGGATTTGGGATTTTGTAAGCCCGCACCGCATTCCCTCTTGGCTCCTCCCTTTGCCGGGAGAAGACCGTCTGCGGCGGATTTAGGCTTAGAGGTACCGGCCTGTCAACGCGCGGCTACGACACCGCGATGTCGGCCAGCGCCGGGCCGAGGTCACCGGCCGGCGTTATTTCGATGCTGTCGAGGCCAAGCCAGCCCTGCATCTGCTTCAACTCGTCGAAGAGCTGGGCGGCCGTCTCGGGCGGTGCGCCGGGTTCGGCATAAGCAGCGTGGACGCGCAAGACGCCGGCCGGACGGTCGGCTCTCAGATCGACACGCGCCACGATGCGGTCGCCGAGCAGGAAGGGCAGCACGTAGTAGCCGTACTGGCGCTTTTCGGCCGGCGTGTAGATCTCGATGCGGTAGCGAAAGCCGAACAGCTTTTCGGTGCGCGTGCGTTCGAAGACGACGGGGTCGAAGGGCGCAAGCAGGGCGCGCGCGTCGATGCGGCGCGGAAAGCGGGCGTCTTTGTGGAGATAGGCGGTCTTGTCCCATCCTTCCACTTTCATCGGCAGCAGTTCGCCCATCTCGACCAGTTCCTCGATGCGGTCCTTCGTGTCGCCCGGCGCCAGGCGGAAATAATCGCGCAGATCGCCATAGGTGGCGATGCCATGGGCGCGGGCGGAAATGCGCAGCAATTCGCGATGGGCGTCCTCAACCGAAGGCACAGGCAGGTCGAGGACAGCCTGCGGCAGAACACGCTCCGGCAGGTCGTAATAGCGTTCGAAGCCGCGCCGGTAGGCGGTGGTGATGCGGCCGGCCCAGAACAGCCATTCGAAGGCGTGCTTGGCCTCGCTCCATCCCCACCAGCCGCCATTGCCCTTGTGGCCCTCGATGTCGGAGGCGGCGATCGGTCCTCGGTCGGCGACCTGCCTGTAGATCTCGTCGATCATCTGCTTGCGCTCACGACCCCATTTGGCAAGGCCGAGATACATTTCCTCGCCGCGCTCGGCACGCTGCATGCGCCAGCGCATCAGCGGATAAGTCTCGACCGGCAGGAAGGACGCTTCATGCGCCCAATATTCGAAAACGGTGCGCCTGCGATTGAGCGCAGCGTTGTCGAGCAGCGAAAGCGGATAGGGACCGAGGCGCGAATAGAGCGGCATATAGTGGGCTCGGACAACGGCGCTGACGGAATCGATCTGGAGCAGGCCGGTCCGGGAAAGCACGCGGGCGAGGTGCCGGCGATCCGGCGTGCCGGCCGGTCGCGCATCGTTGAAGCCCTGGGCGCTGAGCGCGACGCGCCTGGCCGTGGCGAGCGAGACTTGTTCCTTCATCCAGGTGCCTTGCCCCTGATCCCTTCTACCCGGATTTCCGGCCGGTGATTCCTACCATGCTAGCAGCCAAATGGCGGCAGATGTGTCAGGAGAGAAAAGTGGAGTAAAAAACGAAGGAAATCAAACAGGAGCCGATCGGTTCAGTTTCTTCCGATATGGCGCCAAGGGCCGCGTTTTGAGCAAGGTTTGACTTGCTTCGCCGGATACGCTGCGCTAACCCTCGCCGCGTTGCAGCAAGGGCCCCCTAAAACGGTTCAGCGGTTAATCTGTCACGCTTCCGCAATAGGGTGTGTTGCTGTAATCAAGTGAATTGCCCGCCAACGGAAATCCGCTCATGAGCGCACTTCTAAGTTCATATCTTCCTATTGTGCTGTTCATCGGCGTGGCGCTGGTCGTTGGGCTGGCGCTGATCATCGCGCCGTTTCTGGTGGCCTACCGCAATCCCGATCCGGAAAAGCTTTCCGCCTATGAGTGCGGGTTCAACTCGTTCGACGATGCCCGCATGAAATTCGACATCCGCTTCTACCTGGTGTCGATCCTGTTCATCATCTTCGATCTCGAGGTGGCCTTCCTGTTCCCCTGGGCGGTGTCCTTCGCCAAGCTCGGCATGCTCGGCTTCTGGTCGATGATGGTGTTCCTGGTGGTGCTCACCATCGGCTTTGCCTATGAATGGAAAAAAGGAGCGCTGGAATGGGATTGAACGAGAGTTCAGGCACCCTCGTCGCGCCGAAGCCCAAGGGCATCATCGATCCCAACACCGGCAGGCCGGTGGGGGAGGACGATCCCTTCTTCCTCGAAATCAACAATGAGCTGGCCGACAAGGGTTTTCTCGTCACCTCCACCGAGGCGCTGATCACCTGGGCGCGCAGCGGCTCGCTGATGTTCATGACCTTCGGTCTCGCCTGCTGCGCGGTCGAGATGATCCACACCTCGATGCCGCGCTATGACTCGGAGAGGTTCGGCGTCGCGCCGCGCGCGTCCCCGCGCCAGTCCGACATCATGATCGTCGCCGGCACGCTGACTAACAAGATGGCGCCGGCGCTGCGCAAGGTCTACGACCAGATGCCGGAGCCGCGCTACGTCATCTCGATGGGCTCCTGCGCCAATGGCGGCGGCTACTACCATTATTCCTATTCGGTGGTGCGAGGCTGCGACCGCATCGTGCCGGTCGACATCTATGTGCCCGGCTGCCCGCCGAGCGCGGAGGCGCTGCTTTACGGCATTCTTCTGCTGCAGAAGAAGATCCGCCGCACCGGCACGATCGAACGGTGAGCCGATGACCCTGGCGTTGAACGAACTCTCCACCTATCTCGGCGAGAAGCTCACCGGCCGCATCGGCGATGCGGTGCTAGCCTATGGCGAGCTGACCGTTTCCGTCGAGCCCGGCAATCTGATCGAGGTTGCGACCTTCCTGCGCGACGATCCGCGCTGCCAGTTCGTCTCGTTCATCGACATCAGCGGCGCCGATTATCCGTCGCGGGACAGGCGCTTCGACGTCGTCTATCACCTGTTGTCGCCGAAGCAGAATGTCCGCATTCGTCTCAAGGTGCAGGCCGACGAGGAGACGTTGGTGCCGTCACTGACCGCCGTCTATCCCGGCGCCGACTGGTTTGAGCGCGAGACCTACGACCTCTACGGCGTACTCTTCTCCGGCCATCCGGACCTGCGCCGCATCCTCACCGATTACGGGTTCGAGGGTCACCCGCTACGCAAGGATTTCCCGCTGACCGGCTTCGTCGAGGTGCGCTACGACGACGAAGCCAAGCGGGTCATCTACGAGCCGGTGGAATTGAAGCAGGAATTTAGAAACTTCGACTTTTTGAGCCCATGGGAGGGAACGGATTACGTTCTTCCGGGCGATGAGAAGGCGAAACAGTGAGTAAATGGTGAATAGTGAATGGTGAATGGACGAGACGCCGGAAAAGATACGCGACTATCGCGATCTCATCGTCTGGCAGGAGGCGATGGATATCGCCGAGTCCGTTTACGCATTGACGCGTGGGTTTCCGCGCGAGGAAATGTTCGGATTAGCGGCCCAGATGCGGCGATGTGCAGCTTCTATTCCGGCGAACATTGCGGAAGGTTTCGGTCGCGCACAGCGCCGGCCATTCATCCAATTCCTTCGCATAGCGCAAGGCTCGTTGAAGGAACTGGAAACGCATACCATGCTCTGCGGACGCGTTGGACTGTTGTCCAAGGAGCAGGTCGCAACTATGGAGCCGGGATATACCAGACTCGGCAAACGCTTGGTCTCGTTCGTGCGGTCGCTCGATGGAGAGCGCGAATGACCGTTCACCATTCACCATTCACCATTCACTATTCGCCAAGGGCGATCCATGGCTGAAACCTCCGTCCGCAACTTCAACATCAACTTCGGTCCGCAGCATCCTGCGGCACATGGCGTTTTGCGCCTAGTGCTGGAACTGGACGGCGAGGTGGTCGATCGCGTCGATCCGCATATCGGGCTATTGCATCGCGGCACCGAGAAGCTGATCGAGGCCAAGACCTATCTGCAGGCCGTGCCTTACCTCGACCGGCTTGATTATTGCGCGCCGATGAACCAGGAGCACGCCTTCGCGCTCGCCGCCGAGCGACTGCTCGGTATCGAGGTGCCGAAGCGCGGGCAGTTGATCCGCGTTCTCTATTCCGAAATCGGCCGCATCATGTCGCACATCCTCAATGTGACGACGCAGGCGATGGACGTCGGCGCGCTGACTCCGCCGCTGTGGGGCTTCGTCGAGCGCGAGAAGCTGATGGTCTTCTACGAGCGCGCCTCCGGTTCGCGCATGCATGCGGCCTATTTCCGGCCGGGCGGCGTTCACCAGGATCTGCCGCCGCAGCTGATCGAGGACATCGGCAAGTGGATCGACCCGTTCCTGAAGTCGATCGATGACCTCGACGCGCTGCTCACGCCCAACCGCATCTTCAAGCAGCGCAATGTCGATATCGGCACGGTCTCGCTGGCGGATGCCTGGGCCTGGGGTTTCTCGGGCGTGATGGTGCGCGGCTCGGGCGCGGCCTGGGACCTGCGCAAGTCACAGCCCTATGAATGCTATTCCGAGATGGATTTCGACATCCCGATCGGCAAGAACGGCGATTGCTACGACCGCTACCTCGTGCGCATGGAAGAGATGCGCCAGTCGGCGAAGATCATGCGCCAGTGCATCGATCTGCTGCTCGGCAAGGAAAGCACTGGCCCCGTGTCCAATCTCGACGGCAAGGTGGTGCCGCCGAAGCGCGCGGCGATGAAGCGCTCCATGGAAGCGCTGATCCATCACTTCAAGCTCTACACCGAGGGTTACCGCGTGCCGGCCGGCGAGGTCTATGCGGCGGTCGAAGCGCCGAAGGGCGAGTTCGGCGTCTATCTCGTCTCCGACGGCACCAACAAACCCTATCGCTGCAAGCTGCGCGCGCCCGGCTTCGCGCATTTGCAGGCCATGGATTTTCTGTGCCGCGGCCACATGCTGGCCGACGTCACCGCCGTGCTTGGATCCCTCGACATCGTGTTTGGTGAGGTCGATCGGTGATGGTGGGGGCAACTCGGGCACCCAAGGCGTTTCTGGCTGCAGCATTTTTTGCTGTTTCGGCCGACGCGTCGCTTGCTGGGCCCGAAAGTGGCCTCACGTCAGCTGATCTTCTCAATGAAGGTTTCAAGCTAGTTGCCGAAGGCGATTTGCTTACAGTGCGGGCCATGAAGACGCAGGTTCCGCTTATGGATGAGGGTATTCTAGTGGGCGGAACGGCGCCTACGGCAGACAACTGCGCCGTCTATGACAATCTCATCGCCTCGATTTATGCCGATTATTATCGTTGCAAGCCGATCGCTTGGATATACGACCGCTATGATGAATACGTCCGTTTGAAGCGCGGGCCGGAAGAGTTCGTGTGCGTTTTGAGTCCGTCTGAACGATGCTACCGCGCCTACAACTAACTCGGATCAGTCAGAAACAATAAAGCGAAGATCATGTCAGTCCGCCGTCTCGCAGAAGCCAGCCTCCAGCCAGCGTCCTTTGCCTTCAACGAGGCGAATGCGGCGGCGGCCCAGCAGTGGATCGCCAAATATCCGAAGGGACGCGAGCAGTCGGCCATCATCCCGCTGCTGATGATCGCGCAGGAGCAGGAAGGCTGGGTGACGAAGGCGGCGATCGAGACGATCTCCGACATGCTCGGCATGCCGCGCATCCGCGGCCTCGAGGTCGCGACCTTTTACACGCAGTACCAGCTCAATCCGGTCGGCACCCGCGCCCATATCCAGGTCTGCGGCACCACGCCCTGCATGCTGCGCGGCTCGGAAGCGCTGATGGATGTCTGCCGGTCGAAAATTCATCATGACCAGTTCCACACCAACGACAAGGGCACGCTGTCGTGGGAGGAGGTCGAATGCCTGGGCGCCTGCGTCAACGCGCCGATGGTGATGATCTTCAAGGATACCTTCGAGGACCTGACGCCGGAACGGCTGGCCGAGATCATCGATCTCTACGAAAGCGGCAAGGGCGCTTCGGTCACGCCTGGCCCGCAGAACGGCCGCACCGGCTCGGAACCGGCCTCGGGCCTGACGACGCTGAAGAACGAGAAGGCGATCCTGAAGTCGACCCGCGAGAAGGAATCGAAGGCTGCGGCAAAGGCAGCCAAAGCCGCAGCTCCTGCCATTGCGCCTGCGGCCGTGATCTCACAGGCCCCTGCGGCTCCGGTCGCTCCATCGAAATCCGGCAAGCCGAAGACAGACGCGCCTGAAACCAGCCCGGCGCTGAACACGCCGTCGCCGGTCAAGGTCGCGCCGGCCGAGGAGAAGGCGGCGAGCGTCAGGGCCCCGCGCCATTCCGCCGCCAATGCCAACCAGGCTTCTCCGGAAGTCGAGGCGGTTTCGAAGCCGCGCAGCGGGCCGAAGAACAAGGCAGAGCCGGTTGCTGCGTTCAAGTCGCCGGAAGCCAAGCAGCCCGCGCCGGCAAAGCCGTCGCTCGACGACAAGAATCGCCCCGCCGGCATCGCGCGGCCGGCAACGGTCGACGACCTCAAGCTGATCTCCGGCGTCGGGCCGAAGATCGAGGGCGTCCTGCATTCGGTGGGCATCTACACTTTCGCTCAGGTCGCTGCGTGGAAAAAGGCCGAGCGCGAATGGGTCGACGGCTATCTCAATATCCGCGGCCGCATCGAGCGCGACGATTGGGTGAAGCAGGCCAAGGCGCTCGCCAAGGGCGGCGTCGCCGAATACATCCGTGTCTTCGGCAAAAAGCCGGTCTGAGGGACGAACAATGCTCCAGGACAAAGACCGAATCTTCACCAATATCTACGGCCTGTTCGACAAGTCGTTGGCCGGAGCGCAGGCGCGCGGCCACTGGGACGACACGCCCGGACTCATCGCCAAGGGGCGCGACTGGATCATCAACGAGATGAAGGCGAGCGGCTTGCGCGGCCGCGGCGGTGCAGGCTTCCCGACAGGCCTGAAATGGTCGTTCATGCCCAAGCAGAGCGACGGGCGCCCGAGCTATCTCGTCATCAATGCCGACGAGTCCGAGCCGGGCACCTGCAAGGACCGCGACATTCTGCGCAACGATCCCCACACGCTGGTCGAGGGCGCGCTGGTCGCCGGTTTCGCCATGGGCGCGGTCGCCTGCTACATCTATGTGCGCGGCGAGTTCATCCGCGAGCGTGAGGCGCTGCAACGCGCCATCGACGAGGCCTATGAGGCGAAGCTCATCGGCAAGAACAACACCTCGGGCTACGATTTCGACGTCTACATGCATCACGGCGCCGGCGCCTATATCTGCGGCGAGGAGACGGCGCTGCTGGAAAGCCTCGAAGGCAAGAAGGGCCAGCCACGGCTGAAGCCACCGTTCCCGGCCAATGTCGGCCTCTATGGCTGCCCGACAACGGTCAACAATGTCGAATCCATCGCCGTCGCGCCGACCATCCTGCGCCGCGGCGCGGCGTGGTTTTCGTCCTTCGGCCGGCCGAACAATTCCGGTACCAAGCTGTTCTGCGTCTCCGGCCACGTCAACAATCCGTGCACTTTCGAAGAGGCGATGTCGATCCCGTTCCGCGAGCTGATCGAGACGCATTGCGGCGGTATCCGCGGCGGCTGGGACAATCTGCTCGCGGTCATTCCGGGCGGCGCTTCGGTGCCGCTGGTGCCGGCGGAGCAGATCATCGACGCGCCGATGGATTTCGACGCGCTGCGCGACCTGAAGTCCGGCCTCGGCACCGCGGCCGTCATCGTCATGGACAAATCGACGGACGTCGTGAAGGCGATCGCCAGGCTTTCCTACTTCTACAAGCATGAGAGCTGCGGGCAGTGCACGCCGTGCCGCGAAGGCACCGGCTGGATGTGGCGGGTGATGGAGCGGCTGGTGCGCGGCGAAGCGCAGAAGCGCGAGATCGACATGCTGCTCGACGTCACCAAGCAGGTCGAGGGTCACACGATCTGTGCTCTCGGCGACGCGGCCGCCTGGCCGATCCAGGGCCTGATGCGGCATTTCCGCGGCGAAGTGGAACGCCGCATCGACGAGTTTTCACGCAACGCGCACCGGGTCGAGCCGGTGATGGTGGCGGCGGAGTAGAAGTTTGCAATACGGGCATCGCCCGAGACGGAAAGCAGGGACGGGGCATACGAGGAAACGACCAGGAGATGTCTATGGTGCCCTATTCGATACCCTATTCACTGATGCCCGATTTGAACCAGTTCGAGAAGATGAACCAGGATCTGACCAGAATGATGCCGAAGGAGATGGCGAGCGCCGTCAATCTCTTCGCGCATCCCGTTGCAGGCGCCGCAGCGGTGTCGGCACTCGGCGTCGGCCTGGCCAATCACGCCTTCGGCATGTGGATGGGCGCGGTCTCCGGCGCGGTCGAGGCCTCGCAGCGCATGCTGCAGCCGTTCCTCGACGATCTGAAGGCACAGAGCGAAGCCGCCGCCCATTCGTCCAAGGCACGCAAGGCGACCGAGACGCTGATCGCAGAAGCGCAGACTTTCGCCAGGGACGTGACCGATATCGTGGCAAGCACCACCACCGAGAAGGTGCTCGATGCGACAGGCGCGGACACGGTTGCGGAAGCGGCGGCGACCGGCCTGATGCCGGAAGATTTCAAGCAGCCCAACGCGATCGAGAAGCCCACCACGCCTTCTGACCTGAAGGCGATCTCGGGCATCGGGCCAAAGCTGGAAAAGGTGCTGAACGGCCTCGGCATCTGGACTTATGGCCAGATCGCCGCCTGGACGGCGGCAGAGATCGCCTGGGTCGAGGACTACCTGTCGCTCGCCGGCCGCGTTGGCCGCGACGACTGGACTGGCCAAGCTGCGGCTCTGGCCGCGAAGCAGTGAGATGAAATGCCGGGCGCGGCATCGGTCGCGTCCGGAAAGAGAGATTGCGGGAAATCCGCGAGGGTTTGAGGCGAATGGCAAAGCTCAAGGTCGACGGGAAAGAGATAACGGTACCCGACCATTACACGCTGCTGCAGGCGGCCGAGGACGCCGGCGCGGAAGTGCCGCGCTTCTGCTTCCACGAGCGGCTGTCGATCGCCGGCAACTGCCGCATGTGCCTGATCGAGGTGAAGGGCGGTCCGCCCAAGCCGCAGGCCTCCTGCGCCATGGGCGTGCGCGACCTGCGTCCCGGCCCCAACGGCGAACTGCCGGAAATCTTCACCAACACGCCGATGGTCAAGAAGGCCCGCGAAGGCGTGATGGAATTCCTGCTGATCAACCATCCGCTGGATTGCCCGATCTGCGACCAGGGCGGCGAGTGCGACCTGCAGGACCAGGCGATGGCCTTCGGCGTCGACTCCTCGCGCTACCACGAGAACAAGCGCGCGGTCGAAGACAAGTATATCGGCCCGCTGGTGAAGACGGTGATGAACCGCTGCATCCACTGCACGCGCTGCGTCCGCTTCACCACCGAGGTCGCCGGCATTTCCGAGCTCGGCCTGATCGGCCGTGGCGAGGACGCCGAGATCACCACCTACCTCGAGCAGGCGATGACGTCGGAGCTGCAGGGCAACGTCATCGACCTCTGCCCGGTCGGCGCGCTGACCTCCAAGCCGTTCGCCTTCCAGGCGCGGCCGTGGGAACTGACCAAGACGGAATCGATCGACGTCATGGATGCCGTCGGCTCCGCCATCCGCGTCGATTCCAGGGGCCGCGAGGTGATGCGCATCCTGCCGCGCGTCAACGAAGCGGTGAATGAGGAGTGGATTTCCGACAAGACCCGCTTCATCTGGGACGGCCTGCGCACGCAGCGCCTCGACCGTCCCTATGTGCGCAAGAACGGCAAGCTGGTGCCGGCAAGCTGGGCGGAAGCCTTCGCGGCGGTCAAGGACGAGGTGTCGAAGACGGCGCCGGAGCGGATCGGCGCCATTGCCGGCGATCTCGCGGCGGTCGAGGAAATCTACGCGCTCAAGCTTCTGATGGGCTCTCTCGGCTCGAGGAACATCGATTGCCGCCAGGACGGCGCCGCGCTCGATCCGTCGCTCGGCCGCGCCAGCTACATCTTCAATCCGACGATCGAGGGCATCGAGCAGGCCGACGCGGTGCTGATCATCGGCGCCAATCCGCGCTTCGAGGCTTCGGTGCTCAATGCCCGCATCCGCAAGCGCTGGCGCGTCGGCAATCTGCCGGTCGGCGTCATCGGCGAGGTCGGCGACACACGCTACGACTATGAGCTTATCGGCGCCGGTCCGGAGTCGCTGAAGGATCTGGCCGCCGGTAACGGTAAGTTCTTCGAGGTGCTGAACCAGGCGGCGCATCCGCTGATCATCGTCGGTCAGGGCGCGTTGGCGCGTGCGGACGGGGCGGCCGTGCTCGGCCAGGCGGCAAAGCTCGCTGCAGCCGTCAATGCCGTCACCGCCGACTGGAACGGCTTTGCGGTGCTGCACAACGCAGCCGCTCGCGTCGGCGCACTCGATGTCGGCTTCGTGCCGGGCGAGGGCGGCAAAGGCGTCGCGGGCATGCTCGGCGAGACCGACCTTTTGTTCCTGCTTGGCGCCGACGAGATCGACATGGCCAAGACCGGCGGGGCGTTCGTCGTCTATATCGGCACGCACGGCGATGCCGGCGCGCACCGCGCCAATGTCATCCTGCCGGCGGCTGCCTACACCGAAAAGTCCGGCACCTACGTCAATACCGAGGGCCGCGTGCAGCAGACCAACCGCGCCGGCTTCGCGCCCGGCGAAGCGCGCGAGGATTGGGCGATCTTGCGAGCACTGTCGGACGTGCTCGGCAAGAAGCTGCCGTTCGATTCGCTGGCGCAGCTACGCGCCAAGCTCTATGGCGAATACCCCCATCTCGCCCGCATCGACCAGGTGCTTGCCGGCAGCGGGGAGGACGTCGCCAGGGTGGCGAAGCTCGGCGGCCGATTGAACAAGGGCAGCTTCACCTCGTCGGTGAAGGACTTCTATCTGACCAACCCGATCGCGCGGGCATCGGCCGTGATGGCCGAATGCTCGGCGCTGGCCAAGAGCGGCTTCAAGCAGGCGGCGGAATAAGCATGGACACCTTCTTCTCCTTCTACGTGCTGCCGGCGCTGCTGATCCTGTTGAAGTCAGTCGTGCTGATCGTCGTTCTTCTGATCTTCGTCGCCTATATACTTTATGCCGACCGCAAGATCTGGGCGGCGGTGCAGTTGCGCCGCGGCCCGAACGTCGTCGGGCCCTGGGGCACGCTGCAGGCCTTCGCCGACCTGTTGAAATTCGTGTTCAAGGAACCGGTGATCCCGTCCGGTGCCAACAAGGGCGTGTTCCTCTTGGCACCGCTGGTCTCGGCGGTGCTGGCGATTTCGGCCTGGGCCGTCATTCCGGTCAACCAGGGCTGGGCGATCGCCAACATCAATGTTGGGATCCTCTATGTCTTCGCCATCTCCTCGCTCGAGGTCTATGGCGTGATCATGGGGGGCTGGGCCTCCAACTCCAAATATCCGTTCCTCGGCGCGTTGCGCTCGGCGGCGCAGATGGTCTCCTACGAGGTCTCGATCGGCTTCGTCATCGTCACCGTGCTGCTCTGCGTCGGCTCGCTCAATCTCTCCGACATCGTGCTGTCGCAGCAGGATGGTCTGGGAACGCGGATAGGCCTGCCCAACACCTTCCTCGACTGGCACTGGCTGTCGCTGTTCCCGATGTTCATCGTGTTTTTCATTTCGGCGCTGGCCGAGACGAACCGGCCGCCGTTCGATCTGGTGGAGGCGGAATCGGAACTCGTCGCCGGCCACATGGTCGAGTATTCGTCGACGCCGTTCCTGCTCTTCTTTCTCGGCGAATACGTCGCCGTCGTGCTGATGTGCGCCTTGGCCACCATCCTCTTCCTGGGCGGCTGGCTGCCGCCGTTCGACTTCGCCCCATTCACCTGGGTGCCGGGGCTGATCTGGTTCGTGCTCAAGGTCTGCCTGATGTTCTTCATGTTCTCGATGGTGAAGGCGTTCGTGCCGCGCTACCGCTACGACCAGCTGATGCGGCTGGGCTGGAAGGTGTTCCTGCCGCTGTCGCTATTCATGGTGGTCGCCACCGCGGCCTTCCTCAAGATCACGGGGTTTGCCTGATGTCCGCTCTTGGCCAAGCCGCAAAGGCGCTGCTGCTGAAGGATTTCGTCAGCGCCTTCTTCCTGTCGATGCGCCAGTTCTTCGCGCCGAAGGAGACGATCAACTATCCGCACGAGAAGGGGCCGATCAGCCCGCGATTCCGTGGCGAGCATGCGCTGCGCCGCTATCCCAACGGCGAGGAGCGCTGCATCGCCTGCAAGCTATGCGAAGCGATCTGCCCGGCGCAGGCGATCACTATCGAGGCCGGTCCGCGCCGCAACGACGGCACGCGCCGCACCGTGCGCTACGACATCGACATGGTGAAGTGCATCTATTGCGGCTTCTGCCAGGAAGCCTGCCCGGTCGACGCCATCGTCGAGGGTCCGAATTTCGAGTTCGCGACCGAGACGCGCGAGGAGCTTTACTATGACAAGGAAAAGCTGCTCGCGAACGGCGATCGCTGGGAGCGGGAACTGGCGCGCAACATCGCGCTGGATGCGCCCTATCGGTGATTGGCGCACTTCTCCCCGTCAACAGGGAGAAGGAACAAGAAAAGTGGACGGCGCAACGTCGCCCGTCTAAGGAACACGCGATTTCGGATCCGAGGCGGAACGGAATCGGAATTTGAACCCCGGGGGAACCCATGCTGAGTGGACTAGAGGCGGCCTTCTTCTACCTCTTCGCCTTTGTCGCCGTGGCGTCGGCCTTCATGGTCATTTCGTCGCGCAACCCCGTGCATTCGGTGCTGTTCCTGATCCTCACCTTCTTCAACGCCGCAGGGCTGTTCATGCTGACCGGCGCCGAGTTCCTGGCGATGATCCTGCTCGTCGTCTATGTCGGCGCGGTGATGGTGCTGTTCCTGTTCGTCGTCATGATGCTCGACGTCGACTTCGCAGAGATGAAGCAGGGCGCGCTGCAATATGCACCGATCGGCGCGATGGTCGGACTGATCCTGGCGGCGGAACTGATCGTCGTGCTCGGCGGCTACAGCTTTGCGCCGCAGCTGGCCTCGACGGTCGCCAAGCAGACGCCGGATCTCGCGGCGCGCTCCAACACGGCGGCGCTCGGCGATATCCTCTACACGGACTACCTCTATTACTTCCAGATTGCCGGCCTCGTGCTTTTGGTCGCCATGATCGGCGCCATCGTGCTGACGCTGCGCCACAAGGAAGGGGTCAAGCGGCAGTCGATCGCCGCCCAGGTCGGACGCACGCCGGCGACGGGCATGGAAATCCGCAAGGTCAAGTCGGGCGAGGGCATCTGAGATGGTCGTCGGCATCGCGCATTATCTCACCGTATCGGCGATCCTATTCACGCTCGGCGTGTTCGGCATCTTTTTGAACCGCCGCAACATCATCGTCATTCTGATGTCGGTCGAGCTGATCCTGCTTGCGGTGAACATCAACTTCGTCGCTTTCTCGGCAGCGCTGCATGACCTTGTCGGACAGGTGTTCGCGCTGTTCGTGCTGACCGTCGCCGCGGCTGAGGCCGCGATCGGGCTTGCCATTCTTGTCGTCTTCTTCCGCAACCGCGGCTCGATCGCGGTCGAAGACGTGAACCAGATGAAGGGTTGACGGGAACAACCATGTACCAGGCCATCGTCTTCCTTCCGCTGCTCGGCTTCCTGATTGTCGGCCTGTTCGGCAATTCGCTCGGCGCCAAGGCATCCGAATACATCACCTCCGGTTTCCTGGTGATCTCGGCGGTACTGTCGTGGATCGCCTTCTTCACCGTCGGCTACGGCCATGGCGAGGTGTTCACCGTGCCGGTGCTGCGCTGGATCCAGGCCGGCGGGCTCGACGTGGCCTGGGCGCTGAGGATCGACACGCTCACCGTGGTGATGCTGGTCGTCGTCAACACCGTGTCGGCGCTGGTCCATATCTATTCGATCGGTTACATGCACCACGACCCGAACCGGCCGCGCTTCTTCGCCTATCTGTCGCTGTTCACCTTCGCGATGCTGATGCTGGTGACGGCCGACAATCTGGTGCAGATGTTCTTCGGCTGGGAAGGCGTCGGCCTCGCCTCCTATCTGCTGATCGGCTTCTGGTACAAGAAGCCCTCCGCCAACGCCGCCGCGATCAAGGCCTTCGTCGTCAACCGCGTCGGCGATTTCGGCTTCGCGCTCGGCATCTTCGGCGTGTTCGTGCTGTTCGGCTCGGTCAATCTGGGCACCGTGTTTGCCAATGCCGCATCCTTTCTTCCCGCAGAGGGCGCGCCGGAGGGAGCCGCCGTGCTCACCTTCCTCGGCCATGCGCTGGACAAGCACACGGCGCTGACGGTCGTCTGCCTGCTGCTGTTCATGGGCGCCATGGGCAAGTCGGCGCAGGTGCCGCTGCACACCTGGCTCCCCGACGCGATGGAGGGCCCGACACCGGTCTCGGCGCTGATCCATGCCGCGACCATGGTGACGGCCGGCGTGTTCATGCTGGCGAGGCTGTCGCCGCTGTTCGAGCTGTCGCATTCGGCGCTGACCGTGGTCACCTTCATCGGCGCCTTCACGGCCTTCTTCGCGGCGACCGTCGGCCTGGTGCAGAACGACATCAAGCGCGTCATCGCCTATTCGACCTGCTCGCAGCTCGGCTACATGTTCGTGGCGCTCGGCGTCGGCGCCTATGGCGCGGCGATCTTCCACCTGTTCACGCATGCCTTCTTCAAGGCGCTGCTCTTCCTCGGCTCGGGTTCGGTCATCCACGCCGTCTCCGACGAGCAGGACATGCGCAGGATGGGCGGGCTGAGGACGCTTATCCCGAAAACCTACTGGATGATGGTGATCGGCACGCTGGCGCTGACCGGCGTCGGCATCCCGGCGACGGTGATCGGCACTGCCGGCTTCTTCTCCAAGGACGCGATCATCGAAGCTTCCTTTGCCAGCCACAACGCGGTCGCCGGCCTTGCCTTCGTGCTGCTGGTGATCGCCGCCTGCTTCACCAGCTTCTATTCGTGGCGCCTGATCTTCATGACCTTCCATGGCGAGCCGCGCGCCAGCCACGAGGTCATGCACCATGTCCATGAATCGCCGCCGGTGATGCTGGTGCCGCTGTTCATACTGGCGGCCGGCGCGCTCTTTGCCGGCATCATCTTCCACGGCGCCTTCATCGGGGAGGCCTATGCCGAGTTCTGGAAGGCATCGCTGTTCACGCTGCCGGAGAACCACATCCTGCACGAGATGCACGAACTGCCGCTGTGGGTCGAACTGGCACCGTTTGTCGCCATGATCATCGGCTTCGCGATCGCCTGGAAGTTCTATATCCGCTCGCCGGAACTGCCCCGCAGCGTCGCCGCCAACCACCGCCTGCTCTACGGCTTCCTGCTCAACAAGTGGTACTTCGACGAGTTCTACGACTTCCTGTTCGTGCGGCCGGCGAAACGCCTCGGCAGGTTCCTGTGGAAGACCGGCGACGGCGCCGTCATCGACGGGCTCGGCCCCGACGGCATCTCGGCGCGCGTCGTCGACGTCACCAACCGGGTCGTCAAGCTGCAGACCGGCTATCTCTATCACTACGCCTTCGCCATGCTGATCGGCGTGGCCGCTCTCGTCACCTGGATGATGCTCTGATGACCGACTGGCCAATCCTCTCGCTGGTCACCTTCCTGCCGCTGGTTGGTGTTCTGCTTATCCTGCCGATCAGCGACGACAGTGAAAACGCGCGCCGCAACATCCGCGCCATCGCCTTCATCACGACGGCATTCACCTTCGTGGTCTCGCTGTTCATCTGGAAGGGCTTCGACAATTCGCAGGCCGGCTTCCAGTTCGTCGAGAAATCCGCCTGGCTGGATTCGGGCATTTCCTACCATATGGGCGTCGACGGCATCTCGATGCTGTTCGTGATCCTGACGACGTTCCTGATGCCGCTCTGCATCCTCGCCTCCTGGGAGGCGATCGAGAAGCGCGTGAAGGCTTACATGATCGCCTTCCTGATCCTCGAGACGCTGATGATCGGCGTGTTCTGCGCGCTCGACATCGTGCTGTTCTACGTCTTCTTCGAGGCGGGCCTGATCCCGATGTTCATCATCATCGGCGTCTGGGGCGGCAAGCGGCGAGTCTATGCCTCGTTCAAGTTCTTCCTCTACACGCTCGCCGGCTCGGTGCTGATGCTGCTCGCCATCATGGCGATGTTCTTCCAGTCCGGCACGACCGACATCACCACGCTGCTCACGCACAATTTCCCGGCCAACATGCAGACCTGGCTGTGGCTCGCCTTCTTCGCCTCCTTCGCGGTGAAGATGCCGATGTGGCCGGTGCACACCTGGCTGCCCGACGCCCACGTGGAGGCGCCGACGGCGGGCTCGGTCATCCTGGCAGCCATCCTCCTGAAAATGGGCGGATACGGCTTCCTGCGCTTCTCGCTGCCGATGTTCCCGATCGCCTCGGAAATGTTCGCGCCGCTGATCTTCACGCTTTCGGTGGTGGCCATCATCTACACTTCGCTGGTGGCGCTGATGCAGGAGGACATGAAGAAGCTGATCGCCTATTCGTCGGTCGCCCATATGGGCTTCGTCACCATGGGCATCTTCGCGATGAACCAGGAAGGCGTGCAGGGCGCGATCTATCAGATGCTCAGCCACGGCCTCGTCTCCGGCGCGCTGTTCCTGTGCGTCGGCGTCATCTACGACCGGATGCACACGCGCGAAATCGACGCTTATGGCGGGCTGGTCAACAACATGCCGAAATACGCCACAGTGTTCATGATCTTCACCATGGCCAATGTCGGCCTGCCGGGCACCAGCGGCTTCGTCGGCGAGTTCCTGACCATGCTCGGCGTGTTCCGGGTCAACACCTGGGTGGCGTTCTTCGCGGCAACCGGCGTCATCCTGTCGGCCGCCTATGCGCTCTGGCTCTACCGCCGCGTCATCTTCGGCGCGCTGACCAAGGAAAGCCTGAAGAACCTGCTCGACCTGTCGGCGCGCGAGAAGGTCATCATCTACCCGCTGGTGGCGCTGGTCATCTTTTTCGGCGTCTATCCGGCGCCGGTGTTCGACGCCACGACGCAGTCGGTAAAAGCGCTCGTCACCAACGTCACCGCATCCATCAATTCCGCGCAGACCGCGGCGGCGAACTGACTGGGGAAATACCATGACGCCGGACCTTCTCTCCAGCCTTTCGCTCTCGACCCCGGAACTGATCCTTGCCATCGGCGCGCTGGCCCTTCTGATGGTGGGCGCCTATTCGCGCTCCAACAACACCATGACGGTGACCGGGCTCGCGGTCGCCGTGCTTGTCGTCGCCGGCTTGTGGCTGGCCTTCTCCGCTGGCCAGGGGGCCGCCTATGGCAACGCGTTCGTCCAGGATTCCTTCAGCCGCTTCATGAAGATGCTGGCGCTGATCGGCTCGGCGGTGACGCTGGTCATGTCGATGCGCTTCGCCAGGCAGGAGCATTTCGACAAGTTCGAATATCCGGTGCTGATCGTGCTCTGCACGCTCGGCATGATGCTGATGATCTCGGCCAACGGCATGATCGGGCTCTATCTCGGCCTCGAGCTGCAGTCGCTGGCGATCTATGTGCTGGCAGCGATCAACCGCGACAATATCCGCTCGACCGAGGCGGGCCTGAAGTATTTCGTCCTCGGCGCGCTGTCGTCGGGCATGCTGCTCTACGGCATATCGCTGGTCTACGGCTATACCGGTAACACCGGCTTCCAGGAGATCGCGACAGCACTGGGCGGCGGCGAGCGCCAGCTCGGCCTCGTCTTCGGCCTGGTCTTCGTGCTCGCAGGCCTCGCCTTCAAGATTTCGGCCGTGCCCTTCCACATGTGGACGCCGGACGTCTACGAAGGCGCGCCGACGCCGATCACTGCTTTCCTGGCGGCGGCGCCGAAGATGGCGGCGATGGCGCTGATCGTGCGCGTCACCATGGGAGCCTTCAAGCCGATCGCCGCCGACTGGCAGCAGATCGTGGTCTTCATTTCGATCGCTTCGATGGCGCTCGGCGCCTTTGCCGCCATCGGCCAGACCAACATCAAGCGGCTGATGGCTTATTCCTCGATCGGCCATATGGGCTATGCGCTGGTCGGGCTTGCCGCCAACAGCCAGGATGGCGTGCGCGGCGTCGCCATCTACATGCTGATCTATCTGGTGATGACGCTCGGCACCTTTGCCTTCATCCTCGCCATGCGGCGCAAGGAAGGCAATGTCGAGCAGATCGGCGATCTGGCCGGCCTTATCTCGACCAACCCGGTCATGGCCACCATCCTCACCATCATGATGTTCTCGCTGGCCGGCATTCCGCCGCTCGCCGGCTTCTGGGGGAAATGGTACGTGTTCCTCGCCGCCATCAACGCCCATCTCTATGCGCTGGCGATCATCGGCGTGTTGGCTTCGGTGGTTGGCGCCTACTATTATCTGCGCATCATCAAGATCATGTGGTTCGACGAGCCGGTCGGCGGCTTTGTGCCGATGGCAAGCGAGTTGCGCCTCGTGCTCGGCGTCAGCGGCGCCTTCATGGTTTTCTATATCCTGCCCTGGATCGGGGGTTCGATCAGCGGGATGGCCGAAGCCGCCGCAAAGACATTCTTCTGACGGGATGGCATTTCGGCTGGCTCCAACCGCGGCGTCGGAGGGGTTCCGGCTCGCGGCCCATGACAGCGTCGGCTCGACCAACGCGCTGGCGCTGGAACATGCGCGCGCCGGCGACCCCGGCAAGCTCTGGGTCGTATCGAAGAAGCAGGAAAGCGGCCGCGGCCGGCGCGGCCGTGCCTGGGCCACTCCGGAAGGCAATCTGGCGGCGACATTGCTGCTGGTCCCCGGCGGCGAATTGCCGCTCGCCGCGACGCTCGGTTTCGTCGCCGGGCTTGCGCTTGCCGATGCGCTCGATGCCGTCGTCCCGCAAGGCCGGATCGCCGTTGCTGTCGACGGCGGCAGCGAAGGACGCAATCGCTTCGAGCTGAAATGGCCCAATGACGTGCTCGCCTCCGGCGCCAAGCTGGCCGGCATTCTGCTGGAATCGGCGATGCTGGACGGTGGCCGTTTCGCGGTCGCGGTCGGCATCGGCGTCAATGTCGTGGCCTATCCCGAGGGACTGCCCTATCCGGCGACATCGCTTCAGGCATTGGGTGCCGATTGCGATGCCGAGACGCTGTTCCTGGCGCTTTCGGATGCGTGGAGCGAGAATGCCAGGCTGTGGGATGACGGGCGTGGACTCACGGCCATCAGGAAGCGCTGGTTGGCGCGCGCGGCCGGCCTTGGCGGTGAGGTTGCTGTCAGAATTGACGGCAATGTGGTGCGCGGCGTCTTTGAAACCATTGACGAGGACTGCCGTTTCGTGATCCGCGACGAGGACGGATCTGTTCTGACGATCGCGGCCGGCGACGTGCATTTCGGCGCGGTCGCATCGGCGCGGATATAGTTTGTTTTTGCGCAATTCCGGACGGAAAACCGTGACACACTTTTCCTGGAATTGCTCCAACGGCTTGGCTTGAGCGGCCAGGAAGGAAGAATTCATGGCGAATACCGGAAACGCCGAACTCGTCTTCGCGCCGCTTGGCGGCGTTGGCGAGATCGGCATGAACTTCGCCCTCTACGGCTACGGGCCGGCCGATGCGCGCGAATGGATCGTCGTCGACGTCGGCGTCACATTCCCCGATACCGCGCATCCGGGCGTCGATCTGATCCTGCCCGACACGCGCTTCATCGAGGAGAACCTGGACGGCTTGCGCGGCATCGTCATCACCCACGCGCATGAGGACCACTATGGCGCGCTGCTCGACATCTGGCCGAAGCTCAAAGCCCCGGTTTGGATGACGCCGTTCACCGCCGGGCTGCTCGAAGCCAAGCGGCAAGGCGAGCAGGGCGCGCCGAAGATCCCCGCGACGATTTATCGGGCCGGCGAGAAGTTCACGATCGGTCCTTTCGAGATCGAGGCCATTCCGGTGGCGCACTCCATCCCCGAGCCGATGTCGCTGGCGATAACGACGCCGGCCGGAACGGTGATCCATACCGGCGACTGGAAGATCGACCCAGCGCCGACGATCGGACCGAAGACGGACGAGGCACGCTTCCGCGCTTATGGCGACAAGGGTGTGCTGGCGCTGATCTGCGATTCCACGAATGCGCTGAGGGAAGGGGAGTCGCCCTCGGAAGTGGCGGTAGGCGAAGGCCTGAAGGGGGTGATCGAGAAGGCCAAGGGCCGTGTTGCGGTCACCACATTCTCTTCCAATGTCGGGCGCATCGTCTCGATCGCCAGGGCGGCGCGCGATGCCGGCCGGCAGTGCCTTGTGCTCGGCCGTTCGCTGAAGCGCGTCATCGATGTCGCGACCGAGCTCGGCTATATGGACGGATTGCCGGAATTCATCTCGGAGGAGGATTACGGCTTCATCCCGCGCGAGAACCTGGTGATCATCTGCACCGGCAGCCAAGGCGAGCCGCTGGCGGCACTGGCGAAGCTGTCGCGCGACGAGATGAAATCGGTGGCGCTTACGGCCGGCGACACGGTGGTGTTTTCCTCGCGCACCATTCCCGGCAACGAGAAGGCGATCCTCGAAATCAAGAATCGGCTCATCGACCTTGGCATGAAGATCATTGAGGACGGCGATGCGCTGGTGCATGTCTCCGGCCATCCGCGCCGCAGCGAATTGCGCAAGATGTATGAATGGGTGCGGCCGCAGATCGGCGTGCCGGTGCATGGCGAGGCGGCGCATCTGGTGGCGCAGGGTTCGCTGATGTCGATGTCGGGCATCGGCCAGGTGGCGCAGGTGCGTGACGGCGACATGCTGAGGCTCTGGCCCGGCCCGGCGACGATCATCGACCAGGTGCCGTTCGGCCGCCTCTACAAGGACGGCATTCTGATCGGCACCGACCAGGCGATGGGCATCCGTGACCGGCGCAAGCTGTCGTTTGCCGGCCATGTCGCAGTCAATGTCGTGCTGGACGAAAAATACGAGCTTGCCGGCGATCCCGATCTGGTGGCGATCGGTGTCGCCGAGGCCGATGCCAGCGGCGAGACGCTGGAAGACCTGATGCTCGATGCGGCAATCGGCGCGGTGGACTCCATCCCCCGCCAGCGCCGAAAAGACCTCGACCTGGTGCAGGAGGCGGTGCGCCGCGCCGTGCGGGGCGCCGCCAATGAAGCCTGGGGCAAGAAGCCACTGGTGACTGTATTCGTCACGCGGTGACGAATAAGGGAATAGGGGAATAAGGCAGTAGGGGAATAGGGAAGAGCGAGCAGTTGCTGTTCTTCAATCTTGTTTTTTCCTACTCCCCTACTGCCCTACTCCCTTACTCCCCTAACGCGGAGCGTTATATGCTCGGACGCCTTAACCACGTCGCGCTTGCCGTGCCGGATTTGGCTGCGGCGGTCGCGGTCTATCGCGATGCGCTGGGTGCGCGGCTGAGCGAGCCGCAGGCGCTGCCGGAGCATGGCGTGACGGTGGTGTTCGTCGATGTCGGCAACACCAAGATCGAGTTGCTGGAGCCGCTCGGGGACGCTTCACCGATTGCCGCCTTCCTGCAGAAGAATCCCTCAGGCGGCATGCATCACGTGTGCTACGAGGTCGACGATATTCTGGCCGCGCGGGACCATCTCAAGGCGAGCGGGGCGCGCGTGCTCGGCGACGGCAATCCGAAGACCGGCGCGCATGGCAAGCCGGTGCTGTTCCTGCACCCGAAGGACTTCTTCGGCACGCTGGTCGAACTGGAGCAGGCATGAGCTGGATTTCGTTTGCAGCGCTCTTCTTCGTCACCTGGTGGCTGGTGCTGTTCGCGGTGCTGCCATTCAGCCTGCGCACGCAGGACGAGGACAAAGACGTGACGCTGGGCACGGTTTCGAGCGCACCGCGCGGACCGCATATGCTGCGCGCAGTCATCCGCACGACGATCGTCACGGCGATCGTCATTGGCGGTTTTTACGGTCTGACGAGAGGGCTCGGCCTGGGCTTCGACGACATCCCGCACATCGTGCCGAACTTCAGTCATAGCGACGCCAATTAAGGGCCTCGGCCAGTCTCTCGCAAGTATATGTCGGCATGCGTGCGCGACGGTTGAATCGGAAGCCGGCTTCCGATTTCAGCGACAGACGCAGCGCAATGCGGTTTGGCGACTTATCGTGCTAAGCAGATGATTGCCCAAAAAAAATGCAAGGCACGAGGCCTTGCAATTTAAACGCGTCCGATCCGTTTCCGGTGTCCGGCGGCAGCGAGTTACCGCGCCTAGATCGCATCCTCCCAAGACTTTGACCGCGTAGGAGAGCAGATTTTTCTCCGCCCTCTCGGTTATCGGCGCACACTAGACCAAGGCAGGTGAAAATGTCACGAAGAATTTTGCCTCCAAATGGGCAATATCGTGCTGCACTGCACAATAGTATGGCATGGCTTGCTTGTGAATCGATCAAATTGGCTTAATCGGCATTTTGCGGCCCGGAAGCCCTTTTTCGGCGAGTACCAGAAGGCCGCAACACTTTGCGGCGCTCGGGTTTCCATTCGGTCATGAAATGGCTATGAAGCCCGGGCAAGCAGCCTCGGCTGCGCCGATTCCGGCGCCGCTATTCTCACTCACGGACCAGTCCATGCGTTTGTCGCGCTATTTCCTGCCCATTCTCAAAGAGAACCCCCGTGAGGCCGAGATCGTCTCGCATCGGCTGATGCTGCGCGCCGGCATGATCCGCCAGCAGGGGCAGGGCAGCTTCAGCTGGCTGCCGATCGGCAAGCGGGTGCTGGACAAGGTCTGCCAGATCGTTCGCGAGGAGCAGAACCGGGCTGGCGCGCTGGAGATTCTGATGCCGACCGTGCAGTCGGCGGATCTGTGGCGCGAAAGCGGCCGCTATGACGATTACGGCAAGGAGATGCTGCGCATCAAGGATCGCCAGGACCGTGACATGCTCTACGGGCCGACCAACGAGGAAGTCGTCACCGAGATCTTCCGCGCCTATGTCAAGTCCTACAAGGACCTGCCGCTCAACCTCTATCACATCCAGTGGAAATACCGCGACGAGGTCAGGCCGCGTTTCGGCGTCATGCGCAGTCGCGAATTCCTGATGAAGGACGCGTATTCCTTCGACCTGGACTATGAAGGCGCCAAGGCCGCCTACAACCGCATGTTCGTTTCCTATCTCAGGACGTTCACGCGCATGGGCTTGCAGGCTATTCCGATGCGCGCCGACACCGGCCCGATCGGCGGCGACCTCAGCCATGAGTTCATCATCCTGGCCGAGACCGGCGAAAGCCAGGTGTTCTGCGATCGCGAGTATCTGTCGCTTGCGGTGCCGGGCGAGAACACCGATTTCTCCAACGACGCCGAGATCGGCGACATCGTGAAACAGTGGACGACCCCGTACGCCGCCACCGACGAAATGCATGACGAGGAGGCCTGGACGAAGGTGCCGGAAGCCGACCGGCTCTCCGCGCGCGGCATCGAGGTCGGCCATATCTTCCATTTCGGCGAGAAATACTCCAAGCCGATGGGCGCCAAGGTGACCGGTCCGGACGGCAAGGACCATTTCGTTTCGAGCGGCTCCTACGGCATCGGTCCGACGCGGCTGATCGCGGCGATCATCGAGGCGAGTCACGACGAGAACGGCATCATCTGGCCGGAGTCGGTGGCGCCGTTCGACGTCGGCCTGATCAACATGAAGGTGGGCGATGGAGAGTGCGACCGCGTCTGCGAAGAACTCTATGCGGCGCTCACCGCGGCCGGTAAGGACGTGCTCTACGACGATAGCGACCAGCGGCCGGGCGGCAAGTTCGCCACCGCGGATCTTATCGGCCTGCCGTGGCAGGTGGTTGTCGGGCCGCGCGGCGTGGCCGCCGGCGAAGTCGAGATCAAGAACCGCCGGACCGGTGAGCGCGAGACGCTGCCGATCGCGGACGCCGGGAAGCGCCTGGGTATCGCCTGATGAGCGAGGCGGCTGCAGTCCGATCTCCGGCAGGCGCCTTCTCGGGCTTTGAGCGCATGGTGGCGTGGCGCTATCTGCGTTCGCGGCGCAAGGAGACGGTGATCTCGGTCATCGCCTCGATCTCCTTCCTCGGCATCATGCTGGGCGTCGCGACGCTGATCGTCGTCATGGCGGTGATGAATGGGTTCCGCGCCGAGCTGCTCACCCGCATCCTTGGCGTCAATGGCCATCTGATCGTGCAGCCGCTGGATTCGCCGCTGGAGGACTACGCCCAGGTGGCGAGCCGCATCAATGGCGTTGCCGGCGTCAAATACGCTATCCCGCTGATCGACGGGCAGGTGCTGGCGCAGGGCAATGTCGGGGGCGGCGTGGGCGCGCTGGTGCGCGGCATTCGCGGCGAAGACCTCGGCAAGATCCAGATTGTCGCCGGCAACATCAAGCAGGGCACGCTCGACGGCTTCGACGCCGGCGAGGGCGTGGCGATCGGCAAGCGGATGGCCGAGAATCTGGGCCTCGTGCTCGGCGACACAATCACGCTGATCTCGCCAGACGGCGACGTCACCCCGCTGGGCACCACGCCGCGCATGAAGGGCTACAAGATCACTGCGATTTTCGAGGTCGGCATGTCGGAGTATGACAGCTCGATCGTCTACATGCCGTTTTCCGAAGCGCAGCTCTTCTTCAACATGGACGGGCGGGCGCAGACCATCGAGATCTATGTCGACAACCCCGACAATGTCGATGCGCTGAAGCCGCTGGTCGAACAGGCGGCGCAGCGGCCGATCGACCTCGTCGACTGGCGCCAGCGCAACGAGACCTTCTTCTCGGCACTGCAGGTCGAGCGCAACGTCATGTTCATGATCCTGACGCTGATCGTTCTGGTGGCGGCGCTCAACATCATTTCCGGCCTCATCATGCTGGTGAAGGACAAGGGACACGACATCGCCATACTGCGCACCATGGGCGCCACACGGGGCGCGATCCTGCGCATCTTCCTGATGACAGGGGCGGCGATCGGCGTCACCGGCACCATAGCCGGCGTGCTGCTCGGCGTCGTCATCTGCCTCAACATCGAATCTATCCGGCAGTTCTTCTCCTGGATGACCGGCAGGATCCTGTTCAACCCGGAACTCTATTTCCTCAGCCAGCTGCCGGCGAAAATGGACGCGCGCGAGACGACCTATGTCGTCATCATGGCGCTGAGCCTGTCCTTCCTGGCAACGGTGTTTCCAGCCTGGCGGGCGGCCAGGCTCGATCCGGTCGAAGCCTTGAGGTACGAGTGATGGCCGAAGCCGTAATCGAGCTGAAGGGTGTCGAGCGCCACTATGTCCAGGGGCCGCGCAAGCTCACCATCCTCAACGGTGCGGACTTTTCGCTCAACCGTGGCGAGATGGTAGCACTGGTGGCGCCGTCCGGAACCGGCAAGTCGACCCTGCTGCATACGGCGGGACTGCTCGAGCGACCGGACGCCGGCGACGTGATCCTCAGCGGGCGTGCCTGCGGCCGGCTGTCGGACGAGGAGCGCACGGCGATCCGCCGCAACGATGTCGGCTTCGTTTACCAGTTCCATCATCTGCTGCCGGAATTCTCCGCGCTTGAAAACATCATGATGCCGCAGCTGATCAAAGGGCTCGGCCGCAAGGACGCCGCCGAGCGGGCGGCCCAGCTTCTCGACTACATGCAGATTGGCAAGCGCGCGCAGCATCGGCCGTCCGAGCTTTCGGGCGGCGAGCAGCAGCGCGTCGCCATCGCGCGTGCCGTGGCCAATGCGCCGCTGGTGCTTCTCGCCGACGAGCCGACCGGCAATCTCGATCCGACCACCGCCTCCTACGTTTTCGATGCGCTCGAGGCGCTGGTAAGGCAGTCCGGTCTGGCCGCGCTGATCGCAACCCATAACCACGAACTGGCCGGCCGCATGGACCGCCGCGTGACGCTGGCCGACGGCAAGGTAGTGCCGCTTTAGGGCTGTTCGATATTCGGGCCGGCCGGCTTCCGTATGGCTGTTTCCTGCGCTTCGGACCCTTTCATCCTCGGCTCGGCCTGATCCCAATCTTGACTGCACTTGGCTTCGGCTCGTTCCCATAGAGCCCTAACGCTTCGTCAACCTTTCCTTAACCTTGCCCGAACGGATCGCCGGATTCGTTCCGGCGCGCCATTGGCGATCGTTGACATTCGAACAAAATTAGAACAAATTATGAACATTACACAAACAGGAGAGAGTTATGGCCGATCTGGTTCAGGATGTCATCTCGCTGGTCTGCATGAGCACCTTCCTCATTTCCATGGCGCTCTGGATCGGCGCCATGTGAGGATGGGGCGGTTACCGCCGCTGTGCGGGCGGGCAAAGGCCCGCCCTTGGGACGGGCAAGCCCGCCCATTGTTAAGTTTTTCTTGGCCCTGCCCCCGCTAGGCTGCTGCTTCAGACATGGGAGCAAAGGCAGTGTCGGTCATTGTGACGGTCATCCTCGTGGCCGGAAATCTCGGACTGATCTTTCTCTTGATGAGCCTGCCGCTGGGACTGTGCACCGTTCGCGTCAGCCGCCTGGTCCAGGCCGACCGCCATCGTCTCTGGCAGGCGCTGTGGCCGCTCGGCCGTGACGCCGGCTGGTCCGGCGAGATCCTCTCGGCCGAGGCCATGGATAGCGAAGGGGCTGTGCGATTGAGACTGTCCTGGGAAGGCCGCGATGGTCAGCCGATCGAGCGCAGGGCTCGGTTCGAGGATGTCGTTGAGGGCAGCCGTTTCTCGATGCGTATCATTGAGGACACGGCGCTCGATCCCTCATTCTGGGCCAACTATCGAGAGACCGCCGAACTCGTATCCGAAGGCGATGCGACGCGGGTGACGCTGAGGCAAACCGACCACTATCGCGGCGTTGCCTTCCTAATCTTCCGCTACTTCGCGCTCCGCCGCGAGCTCGGCAAGCTGCAGGTGTGGGCAAGAACCGGTGAGTATCGCAAGGGCGGCTGGTTCGAGCATCCGCTGAGCCAGATCGGCTTTGCCGTACTCTCGGCCTTCATCCTGTGGCCTTTCTTCGGTCTCAACCTTGGTGGCCTGGCGCTCGCCGCTATCCTGACCTCGGTGGTGGCGCTGCACGAGCTCGGCCACATGGCGGCGTTCCGGCTGACTGGGCATCGCCGTGCGCGCATGATCTTCATTCCGCTGCTCGGCGGCGTCGCCATCGGCGGAAGACCTTATGACAGTCGCTTCGAAGTCGCCTTCGTGGCGCTGATGGGCGCAGGCTTCTCCGCTTTCCTGGTGCCGGTGCTGATCGCCGCTAGCGGTCTTGCCGGTAGCGAGGGCCATCGGCTGGCCGCCGCGTTGCTGGCGACGCTTGCCGGCTGCGCGTCGCTGTTCAACATCGCCAACCTGGTGCCGGTGTGGAAGTTCGACGGCGGCCAGGTGCTGCGCCAGATCTGCCCAGGGCCGATCGCGCTGGCGCTGGCGTCGTTCCTGCTGCTATCGGCTTTGCTTGCTCTCGGCTGGCATGTCGGCTTTTCGCCCAGTTTCCTGCTGATCGCGGGAGCGGTGTTCTCGATTCTCAGCCTGCTCACCATGGGAAGCGGCGTGAAGCCGCGTCACGAGCTGAAGCCGATCCATGCCTTCGACAGGCTTGCCATGGCCGGCGCGCTGCTGGCGGTTTGCCATCCATGGCTACGGCGTGCTGTGGGCGTTGGCGCGGCTGATGTAGGCCTGAGGCAAATCAGCCGGCCTTGCGCTCCGGCTCCGCCAAAGGCGCAGCGGCAGGCCCGAACACATCCTCGAACGCGGCTTTCAGCGCCAGGTCGACATCGGCAATGGTGACGGGCAGGCCAAGGTCGACCAGGCTGGTGACGCCGTGATCCGAGACGCCGCAAGGCACGATGCCGCTGAAATGGCCGAGCTCCGGCTCGACATTGATGGCAATGCCATGGAAGCTCACCCAGCGCCGCAGCCGGATGCCTATGGCCGCGATCTTGTCCTCGGCCGGCGTACCGTCCGGCGGGGCGGGGCGGTCCGGCCGCACCACCCAGACGCCGACGCGGTCCTCACGCCGCTCGCCGCGCACGTTGAAGGCGGCAAGTGTGCCGATGATCCATTGCTCGAGCGCGGCGACGAAGGCGCGGACGTCCTCGCGCCGGCGCTTGAGGTCAAGCATCACATAGGCCACGCGTTGGCCGGGGCCGTGATAGGTGTATTCGCCGCCTCGGCCGGCAGCGAAGACCGGGAACCGGTCGGGGTCGATCAGATCATCGACGCGGGCGCTGGTTCCCGCGGTGTAGAGCGGCGGATGCTCGACCAGCCAGACCATCTCGCCGGCAGCGCCATTGCGGATCGCGTCGGCCCGTGCCTCCATGAAGGCGAGCGCGTCTGGATAGGAGGTGAGGCCGGGCTCGATCACCCATTCGACCGGCGCCGAACCGGGGAGGGGCAGGAACGACGTGGCGATCTGGCTGCGTTCTGTCATGGCATGATCTCGACTCGCGCTTATATGGCGGCAATCCGCTAAAACGTCCAGTTCCGGTGGCTGGCGACCCGGCCTTGCAGGGTTGTGCATATCGGCGGCGAATATTCCGCACGGCGCACTTGTTTCGCCGGAAACGATTTGCTACAGGCCCCGGGCCGGTCGGTTCCGGCTCCTACCACGTGCGGTCGTGGCGGAATTGGTAGACGCGCAGCGTTGAGGTCGCTGTGGGGCAACCCGTGGAAGTTCGAGTCTTCTCGACCGCACCATTTCAATCGTTGAGATCCAGACTTGCTGCCGATTCTCGGCGGTCGCACAGATCGGCGTTGTGTCTGTCCGGCGCCCGGGCCGATGGAGTTGAGCCGGTTCCACAACCACAGCATGCCGGCGGCACAAAGAAGCGTTGCCGCGTGGTGCCTGCCGCCCAGAACTGCGCCGTCGTCTGGGGCCCTATGATGGATCAAGCAAAGACTTGAAACGCGTCGCCTGAGTCCGTTTCACGCGGTGCATCGCGCTGATCAAGGAAACCCTAAGTTAAAGAATGTCGTAATACCTTCGCCCGACTTCTCGGGGGAGGCTTTGGTGATCCACAATCCTCCGCTGGACGGATTGCGTGCAGTCAGCGTACTGGCTGTGGTGGCGTTCCATTGTCAGGTGCCGTTCTTGGCCGGAGGTTTTTTTGGGGTCGATCTGTTCTTTGTGCTGAGCGGCTTTCTGATCACATCCATACTGCGCAACGAGCTTGACGAAACCAAGAGCATCGATCTCGGCCGCTTCTATTGGAACCGGCTGGTGCGCCTCACTCCGCCTCTCTATTTGATGTTGGCTGCCGTCCTGCTTGCTGGTCAGGCGACATCCGGAAAGACGCTGATCGCGGCTGTCTATCTGACCGACTTCTTCGCGCCCTATGAACCTGAGTACGGAGCCCTTCGGCACACGTGGTCATTGGCCGTCGAGGAGCAGTTCTACCTGATATGGCCATTGCCGTTGGTCGTCATCCTGCGCCTGCCTCGGCCGACCGCAGCAGTGATCGCGATCTTCTGCGGTGCAACTATCTGGCGATTCTTGCTGCTGCAAAACTTGCCTAGCGAATGGGTTTACTATCGTCCTGACGCTCGTCTGACGGGTTTGTTGGCGGGGACGATCGTGGCTTTGGCAAAGCCGAGCGTCAACGACATCTCCCTGCTGGACAGCATCGGCAAAGCCGCCGCATGCTCAATCCTGCTGGTGATGGCAGGCACGCAAATATATACGCCAGCTTCACTGGTGATTGCGCAGCCACTGGTGGAGGTTTGCGCGGCCGCGCTGCTGGTTGCCGCGACCGACAGGCGAACCGAAATCCATCGCTTCCTGTCGCGGCCCGTCCTCGTCCGCGTGGGGCTTCTATCCTACTCGATTTATCTTTGGCACTTTCCGATCGCGTATCTGTTGCGGCAATCCTACGAGTGGGTGCCGACTTTGCTCATAACGGTCATTGTGTCGGCAGTACTCGCGATCTTGACCCATAGCCTTGTGGAAGTGCCGATGAGAACGCTGCGCATGCAGTCGCGCGTTGTCGCAAGTTGATCCTTCGGCACCGCAAGATCCGGACAGCGGGAAGCGTTGGTGGAAGGCCAGACGAGCCGACCCCCACCGCCTTGCACTTTGGCAGTTGCCCGCCCGCCGCCTGACCGTCTTTCAGGCCGCCCTCTTCGACCGCGCCAGCGTCTCGGCCACGACCTCGCCGAAGGAGGCAGGGGTCGGCACGATGACGACGCCGGCTTCCTTCAGGATCTCGACCTTCTCCTGCGCCGATTCGCCGAAGGCCGAGATGATCGCGCCGGCGTGGCCCATGCGGCGGCCCTTCGGCGCCGAAAGCCCGGCGATGTAGGCGATCAGCGGCTTGCGCATGTTGTCGCGCGCCCAGAGCGCGGCTTCGGCCTCCTGCGGGCCGCCGATCTCGCCGATCATCACCACGGCGTCGGTGTCCTCGTCCTGCTCGAACAGTTGCAGAATGTCCTTGAAGGAGGAGCCGTTGATCGGGTCGCCGCCGATGCCGACGCTGGTCGACACGCCGATGCCGAGCGCCTTCATCTGCGAGGCGGCCTCGTAGCCGAGCGTGCCGGAGCGGCCGACGATGCCGACGCGGCCGGGCAGGTAGATGCTGCCCGGCATGATGCCCATCAGCGCCTGGCCGGGGGTGATCACCCCGGCGCAGTTCGGCCCGACGAGGCGCATGCGGTCCTCGAAGCGGTAGCGGCGCATGTAGCGCTTGACCTGCATCATGTCCTGCGAGGGGATGCCGTCGGTGATGCACACGCACAGCTTGATGCCGGCGTCGGCCGCCTCCATGATCGAATCGGCGGCGAAGGGCGGCGGCACGAAGACGATGCTGGCCTCGGCGCGGGTCTCGCGCACCGCGCCCTTGACGGTGTTGAAGACGGGCAGGCCGAGATGGCTCTGGCCGCCCTTGCCGGGGGTGACGCCGCCGACCAGCCTGGTGCCGTAGCGCTTCATGTCCTCGGCATGGAAGCTGCCGATCTTGCCGGTGAAGCCCTGCACGATGACGCGGGTGCTGCGGTTGAGCAGAATTGCCATTTCTCGACCTCCCTCAGGCTGCTTTTTTCTTGGCGGCTTCGCGCCAGGCGGCGACCGCCTTCTCGGCGGCTTCGGCCAGCGTGTCGGCGACGATCACCGCCTCGCCGGACTCGGCCAGGATCTTGCGCCCTTCCTCGACCTTGGTGCCGGACAGCCGCACCACCAGCGGCACCTCGACGCCGACCTCGCGGATCGCCTTGATGACGCCCTCGGCGACCCAGTCGCAGCGGTTGATGCCGGCGAAGATGTTGACCAGGATGGTCTCGACATTCTTGTCGCCGAGCACGGCGCGGAACGATTTGGCGACCCGCTCGGGCGAGGCGCCGCCGCCGATGTCGAGGAAGTTGGCCGGCTCGCCGCCGGCGATCTTGATCATGTCCATCGTCGCCATCGCCAGCCCGGCGCCGTTGATGATGCAGCCGATGTTGCCGTCGAGCCCGACATAGGACAGGCCGCGGTCGCTGGCGAAGGTCTCGCGCGGGTCCTCCTGGCTCTTGTCGCGCAGCTCCGAGATCTCCGGGCGGCGGAACAGCGCGTTCTCGTCGAACGACATCTTGGCGTCGAGCGCGACCAGATTGCCGTCGCGGGTCACCACCAGCGGATTGATCTCCAGCATCGAGGCGTCGTAATCGCGGAACACCTGGTAGCAGCCCATGATGGTTTCGGTGGCCTTGCCGATCAGGTTGCTTTCCAGGCCGAGGCCGAAGGCGATCTCGCGCGCCTGGAACTGCTGCATGCCGACGCCGGGATCGACGGTGGCGCGGATGATCGAATCCGGCTGCCGCTCGGCGATCTCCTCGATCTCCATGCCGCCGGCGGCCGAGGCGACGATCATGACCCGCTCGGCCTTGCGGTCGAGCACGAAGCCGAGATAGAGCTCCTGCGCGATGTTGACCGTCTCCTCGACATAGAGCCGCGACACCAGCTTGCCGCGCGGGCCGGTCTGCTGGGTCACCAGCTTGCGCCCGAGCATGGCTTCGGCGGCGTTGGCGATCTCCTCGTCATTGGAACACAGCTTGATGCCGCCGGCCTTGCCGCGCGCGCCGGAATGGACCTGCGCCTTCACCACCCATTTCGAGCCGCCGATCTCGCGCGCCCGGTAGGTCGCCTGCTCGGGGCTGTAGGCGAGCCCGCCGCGCGGCACATGCACGCCGTGGCGGGCGAGCAGTTCCTTGGCCTGGTATTCGTGAATGTCCATCTTGTCCTCCTGGGAATCTCAATGCGCCTGGCCGGGCGCCGCGCCATGGCCTTGGCCGGCGCGCTCGATCGCCTCGCTCACCACCAGCACGTTGCGCGCCATGCGCTCGGAGGCGGCGTCGATCATCTTGCCGTCGAGCGCGGCCGCGCCCTTGCCGAGCGCCTCGGCCTCCTTCAGCACCTCGAGGATGCGGCGGGCGCGCGCGACCTCCTTTTCCGGCGGCGAGAACACCTCGTTGGCCAAAGCGATCTGCGAGGGGTGGATCGCCCATTTGCCTTCGATGCCGAGCGCGGCGGCGCGCCTTGCGGCGGCCGTGTAGCCTTGCGGATCGGAGAAGTCGCCGAACGGTCCGTCGATGGCGCGAAGCCCGTAGGCGCGGCAGGCCACCGTCATGCGCGACAGCGCGAAGTGCCATTGGTCGCCGGGATAGTCGGGATTGAGCCCGCCGATGTTGACGGTGCGCGCCTTGGTGCTGGCGGCATAGTCGGCGACGCCGAAATGCATCGCCTCCAGCCGGCCGGGGGTGGCCGCGATCGCCTCGACATTGGCCATGCCGAGCGCGGTCTCGATCAGCGCCTCGAGGCCGACGCGGGTCTTGTAACCCTTGGCCATCTCGATCTGGTTGACCATCGCCTCGACCATGTAGAGGTCGGCCGGCACGCCGACCTTCGGCACCAGGATGGTGTCCAGCTTGTCGCCGGCCTGTTCCATGATGTCGACGACGTCGCGGTACATGTAATGGGTGTCGAGGCCGTTGATGCGCACCGACACGGTCTTGCCCTTGGCGCGCCAGTCGATGTCGTTGAGCGCCTGGATGATGTTGTTGCGGGCGCGCTCCTTGTCGGGCGGCGCCACCGCGTCCTCGATGTCGAGGAAGATGAAGTCGGCGGCGCTGCTGGCCGCCTTGTCGATCATCTCCGGGTTCGAGCCCGGCACCGCCAGCTCGCTGCGCTGCAGTCTCAGTTTCTTGAGGTGGTTGATGGTGTGGCTCATGGCTCGTCCCTCACGCTGCCCGGGCGACCGGCATTTCGGCCGTGCGCCGGAAATGCTCGATCGCCGCCGCCACGCCCGAGCCCGGCGCCAGGCGCACGCCGCAGTCGAGCAGCGCCATTTCGGCCGCCGACAGCGAGGCGCAGACCATCACCTCGTTCAGCCAGCCGAGATGGCCGATGCGGAAGACCTTGCCGGCCACCTTGTTGAGGCCGCCGCCGAGCGAGGTCTGGTAGGCGCCGTGGGCGCGCTTGACGACGTCGGCGCTGTCGATGCCTTCCGGCACCAGGATGGCGCTGACGGTGTCGGAATGCCATTGCGGCGCCTTGGCGCACAGCTTCAGCCCCCAGGCCTCGACCGCCTTGCGCACGCCCTCGGCCAGGCGATGGTGGCGGGCGAAGATGGTCTCCAGCCCTTCCTCGGCGATCAGGTCGAGCGAGGCGCGCAGGCCGCGCAGCAATTGCGTGGCCGGCGTATAGGGGAAGTAGCCGGCATCGTTGACGCGGATCATGTCCTCGAAGGAGAAGTAGCAGCGCCGGTGGGTGGCGACGCGCGCCGCGGCGAGCGCCTTCGGGCTGACCGACAGGAAGCCGAGGCCGGCGGGCAGCATGAAGCCCTTCTGCGAGCCGCTGACGGCGCAGTCGACGCGCCATTCCTCCTGGCGGAAGTCGATCGAGCCGATCGACGACACGCCGTCGACGAACAAAAGCGCCGGATGGTTTGCCGCATCGAGCGCGGCGCGGCAGCCGGCGACGTCGCTGGTGACGCCGGTCGCGGTCTCGTTTTGGGTGCAGAACACCGCCTTGATGCGATGCGCCTTGTCGGCGCGAAGCCTCTCGGCATAGAGATCGAGCGGAACCCCGGTGCCCCATTCGCAGTCGATGACGTCGACCTCGAAGCCGAGGCGCTCGGCCATGTCGACCCACAGATGCGAGAACTGGCCGAAGCGCGACATCAGCACCCGGTCGCCGGGGCTGAGCACATTGGTCATCGCCGCTTCCCAGGCGCCGGTGCCGGACGAGGGGAAGATGAAGACGCGGCCGGTCTCGTTCTTGAACACGCGTTTGATGTCCTCGAACAGCGGCAAGGTCAGGTTGGGGAACGAGGCAGCGCGCATGTCTTCCATCGGCAGGTTCATCGCCTGCCGCACCTCTTCGGGAATGTTGGTGGGCCCAGGGATGAAAAGATGGGTGAACCCAGCCATGCGCGAACTCCTCCGATCGTTGGATTGTCGGGGGAGTGTCGTGCGATCGCTGTGTCGCAACAACACCTTGCCGGATAGGATGTCGCCACGCGCGGGTAGTGCGCTCCTACCCGGTCAAACTACCCGAACGGCTATTTTGGGCTTCGACGCGTCTCGGTCGCATAGAGGGCTACGGCCATGGCACGATTGCGCACGTCGAGCTTGTCGTAGAGATTCTTGAGGTGATACTTCACCGTGTTCTCCGAGATTCCGGTTCGGGTCGCAATCTGGAGATTGGTCCAGCCATCGGCAAGCACCGCAAGCAACTCGCGCTCACGCACGGTGAGCTGCGAAAGCGGCGTGTCGTTGACCCTGTTGATGTCGATATAGGGAATGCAGATGCGCCCGTGCGCGACCGCCAGAATGGTCTCGAAGATGATTTGCGGATCGTCGAACTGGAAGCAATAGCCCTGGGCTCCAAGGCGCACGCACCGCTTCAGAATGCCGATGTCGTGATCGTTGGAAAAGACGGTGATGCGTATGTCGAGCTTGCGGTTCTGGACTTCCGCCAGGATGTCCGCACCGTCCATGTCGGCGAGTTTCCAGCCGATCACCGCGACATCGAACTTGGTGTCCGCGGCCAGCTCCAGGAATTGCTGGCCGCCATGGACGCAACTCACCAGCTCGAAACGGCCATCGCATTCCAGCATTTCGCTGAGCGCCGAGACAACGAGTGGATTGCGCTCGGCAACGACAACGCGCACGCGCTGCTCGCCCGCTGCTTCGTTCGTTTTCCTGGATTTGAGGTTCAAGGCCTGCCGTTTGTCCTGTCGATTCTTGCGCAGTTGCGGTCCTCTGGACCTGCATCATAGCAATTCTGCCCCAACCGCACAGTGACGCTCTTTCCCCAGCGACATGGGCTGTCGCGCCGGCTGAACGCGAATCCCTTTGCCCTTCGTGGCATCCCGGCGGTTGCGGAACAGGCGCATTTTGTCGAGTATTCCGCGTGTTAGAGCGGCGTCTTCCCAAGACGATTCGGGGCGTTGCGCTATCTGCTGCTCCAAGCTCGGGTTCCCGAAAACCGATTCCGGTTTTCGGGGTCATGCGCTAGACCTGATTTCACACCCTTACTGGATTGCTGTTGGCGGGAGGCTCTGGTGGAAGGCGAGGACAGAGAGACGACCGGCGCCACGCCCGCCGATGAGCACCACGCCGACATCTATGGCGAGGACGGTGCCGTGCGCGCATCCTTCCTGGCGCAGATCGGCGCGGCGATTGCCGACCGTGACACGCTGACCCTCAAACGCGAGGTCGATGACCTCCACCAGTCGGAACTGGGTGATCTGCTTGAAGCGTTGCATCCCGAACAGCGTCGCGCGCTGGTCGATCTGCTCGGTACCGATTTCGACTTCTCGGCGCTGACCGAGGTCGATGAGGCGATCCGTCTCGATATCGTCGACAACCTGCCCAACGAGCAGATTGCGCAAGCGGTCCAGGAACTCGATTCCGACGACGCCGTCTACATCCTCGAAGATCTCGACCGAGAGGACCAAGACGAGATCCTGTCGCAACTGCCCTTCACCGAACGCATCAGGCTGAGGCGCGCGCTCGATTATCCGGAAGAGACGGCTGGCCGGCGCATGCAGACGGAGTTCGTCGCCGTGCCGCCGTTCTGGACGGTCGGCCAGACGATCGACTACATGCGCGAGGATAAGAACCTCCCAGACCGCTTCAGCCAGATCTTCGTCATCGATCCGAGCTTCAAGCTCGTCGGCGCCGTCGACCTCGACCAGATCCTGCGCACCAAGCGCGCGGTGAAGGTCGAGGACATCATGCGCGAGACCCGCCACGCCATTCCAGCCACGATGGACCAGGAAGAAGCGGCGCGCGAATTCGAGCAATACGACTTGCTCTCGGCGGCGGTGGTCGACGAGAACGAGCGGCTTGTCGGCGTGCTCACCATCGACGACGTCGTCGACGTGATCCAACAGGAAGCCGAGGAAGATTTGTTGCGCATGGGCGGCGTCGGTGACGAAGAGCTGTCCGATAGCATCCTGGCAACCTCGCGCTCGCGTGTGCCGTGGCTCCTGGTCAACCTGCTTACGGCTTTCCTGGCCGCCTCGGTCATCGGCCTGTTCGACCGCACGATCGAGCACATCGTGGCGCTGGCGGTGCTGATGCCGATCGTTGCCGGGATGGGCGGCAATGCCGGCTCGCAGACCATGACCGTCACCGTGCGGGCTCTGGCGACGAGAGACCTCGACATCTACAACGCCGCCCGCATCATACGACGCGAGTTGGGGGTGGGTTTCATCAACGGCATCGTCTTTGCCGTGCTGATCGGCATGGTCGCCGGGACCTGGTTCCACGATGCCAATCTGGGCGGGATCATCGCCGCCGCGATGATCATCAACATGTTCGCGGCAGCGCTGGCAGGAATCCTCATTCCGCTGGTGCTCGATCGTTTCAAGATCGATCCGGCGGTGGCCTCCGCCGTGTTCGTCACCACCGTAACCGACTGCGTCGGCTTCTTCGCTTTTCTCGGGCTCGCCACATGGTGGTTCCGCGTTCCATGAGGCTGCCGAGGTTCAGGCGATGCCGATGCAAACTCCTCGGCTCGTCCGTCAATTGACTTTTACGTAAATGCCGTGCGAGGCTGATTTGGGGTCGTCTGCCGATTCCGGCATATGATGGGGTTGATCGGAGGGAAAGGCGACGCTCTTGCGCGGCGATGCCTGGACGTTGGGCGTGGGAGCGAGAATGCGGGAATATTATACGATCACCGAGCTGACGCGCGAGTTCGACGTGTCGACTCGCACGCTGCGATTCTATGAGGACGAAGGGCTGGTGCAGCCGATCAGACGCGGCCGCACCCGGCTGTTTCGCCCGTCGGACCGCCATCTCATCCGTCAGATCATGCGCGGAAAGCGCCTCGGCTTCTCGATCGCCGAGATCCGCGAAATCATCCAGATGTACAAGGAGCCTCCCGGCGAGGTCGGCCAGCTCAAGCTGATGATCAAGCGCATCGAAGAGAAACGAGAAGACCTTAGGCAGAAGCGGCGCGATCTCGAGGAAACGCTGGCGGAGCTCGATCAGGCGGAGGAATCGTGTGTCGAGCGACTGGCCGAACTTGGGGTGAACACTTGACCGTTCACGGGAGCGCGGCCCCCGCTCAAATCCACCGCCTCACTCGCTTGGCATAGTCGCGGTATTTCTTGCCGAATTTGGCCGCCAAGATTTTTTCCTCCTTCTCGATCGCCATCTTCTGCGTGGCGAAGGCGGCGAGGAAGGCGAAGAGCAGGAACCAGGCGATGCCGGTGATGAAGGCCACACCGATCAAGAGCAGGGTGTTGGCGAGATACATCGGATTGCGGGTGATGCCGAAGGGACCTGACGTAACCAGATGGGCAGGCTCGGCATTGGGATCGAACGTGGTTCTCGCCCGCAACATGACGCGGATCGCCGTGATCCAAAGCGCAACGACCCCCAGCAGGGCGACCCAGCCGGCGGCAAACAGGATCTCGCCCAAGATGTCGCCGATCCAGGGCAGGGGATAAAGCAAACCGAGCAGGATGCTAAGCACGATCGCCACGACATAGATCACAGGCGGCCAGGGAATGATGCCGTGCTTGGCTCCGTTCATTCTTGTCCTCCCTCCGTCTGGCTTTCCGTCGCCGAGGTGCAGGTGCTGGCGAGATCGGCAAGATGCGATTTCCAGATATCGGTCTGATCGTTGCTGTAGAGCTTGTCCAGTGATCCTTCGCTCTTCAACGCGCCCAGCATGCAGCCACAATAGCTGGAACAGAACTTGGTGTCCTGCTGTTGCTGCTCGCAGGATACCTGGCAAGCGCTCAGGAAACCCGCTTCCTTGTCCTGCGGGGGCGCGGGCATGATCTGCGACAATATCCAGACAGACCCGAACAGCAGCGGTTGGTGGATAAGATAGAAGGCCAGACTGTGACGGCCGATGAAGATGAGCGGATTGGCCCAGCGGCCAGGCATCCAGGCGCCCAGCCGAGCGAGAAGACCGGAGGCCGATGCGAACCTGGCCACGCAGATGCCGGCAAGCACCGCGCCAAACCAGGGGAGCACCGGGACATAATCGTTGGAGCGCGGGTTGGTCGCCGACAGCCCAACCCACCACAGTGCCGGATGGTCGAAGAATTCGGACCGCAGATAATAGGGCGCCGCGATCACGGCCGCAGCGACGATCGCCGTCAGCAACGGCGGCAGCCGCAGAAACGCAAGGCCGAGCAGGCTCGCCAGCGCGATCTCGTGGAGTATCCCGAAGAAGATGAAGCCGTCCGGCGTAGCGACATAGGTGACAGCCGAGATGGCGATCGCCGACGCGGCGACCATGGCGAAACGCTTCCAGAAGCCCGGCCAGCGGATCTGGCGGCCATGGGCGAGGAACAGACTGACGCCGACCAGGAACAGGAAGGTCGAGGCGATGCAGCGCGCATAAATCTTCCACCAGCCGAAAGCGGTCAGGCCAGGTGTGGTGTAGCCGAAGTTTTCGAGATCCCAGGTGAAGTGGTAACTCGCCATCGCGATCAGCGCGATGCCGCGCAGTATGTCGATGGCGATGATGCGACTGTGTTTCGGCTTGTCCTGAACGGCTTCGTTCGTCGTTTGAAGGCTCATGATCTCGCAGTCCGATTCAGTCGTCCCAACGACTATCACGGTTAGGGCCGACAACAGAGGGCGAATGGCTGCTCTCCCGCATTGTGGCGTCTGCTCGGGGCCCTTAAGCTCGCGCCGTCAGTGCCGGCGCGATGCCGGCGGCCCAAGGTGCATCGAATGTCCGCAAGAATGATGTCTCTGACCGAAGAACTGGTTGCCCGTTGTTTTCGGGTCGTCGAAGACAGTGGCCCCGACCCAAATGCCGCGCATCTCGATGACGCCGACTACGAAGCGATGCTCGATGCATTGGAGGTTGAACTCCCCGCCGCCGAGCCGCTCTGGCTGTTCGGCTACGGATCGCTGATCTGGAAGCCTGAGATCGACCATGTCGAGGAACGGGTCGCAGTGGCGCGCGGCTGGCACCGTTCCTTCTGTATGAACATGACACGCTGGCGCGGCACCAGAGAGAGCCCGGGCTTGATGATGGCGCTAGATCGCGGCGGGCAATGCAAGGGCGTCGCCTTCCGGCTGAGCGACGGTGATCGCCGTCAGCAGCTGAACAAGCTGCTTAGGCGCGAGGTGACGCTCAAGCCGACAAGCTACCATCCGCGCCTGCTCAGCTTGGCCAGCGGCAGCGGTCCATTTCGGGCCCTGGGCTTCGTGATCAACCGCAAGGGCACCACCTATACCGGCGTGCTCAGCGAAGGCGAGGTGGTCAGAAGGCTTGCGACCTCCTGCGGCCACTGGGGTTCAGGCGCCGACTATCTCTACAACACCGTCAGGAATCTCGAAGCCCGAGGCATTCACGATGCTCACCTGTGGCGGCTGCAGCAGCTCGTCGCTGCCAGAATCGCCGGCTCCTAGCACACCGAGCCGTGCCGCAATCACGCTCCAGCGTGGCGGAATTTGGTTTGCCGGGGGAGACGATTCTGCCTATAGTCGCCGATGTCGTCGGTTCCGTTTTTGGAGCCAAGAGGGAATGCGGTGAGGGTGGACTTCCTGCCCAAAGCCGTGGCTGCCCCCGCAACTGTGTGCGGTAGTCCTGCCCCATAGACCACTGAGGATTTGCCTCGGGAAGGTGGGGAAGGGCGTGGATCCGCGAGCCAGGAGACCTGCCGGCGACAAGAAAGTTGACTTCTATGCCCTCGGGTGGAGGGCGAAAGGACAAGACATGAATACCGCTTCCTTTTCCCTCGGCGCTTCCGTCTCCTCGCAGTCGCGCTTCATGCAACTGGCGATGGCCGCGCTGCTCGGCATTTTCGTCGTCGGCTTCGTCGGCTTCTCGCATATCGATGCGGTCCACAACGCTGCCCACGACTATCGTCACTCGATGGCTTTTCCCTGCCACTGACGAGGGTTTGACATCATGAATCTGTTTCGCAACGTCGTGTTCATCGCGGCGATCGCCGGGCTCGTGGCGGGTGTGGTTCTCGCCTGCATGCAGGCCTATGCCACCGTTCCGTTGATCCTCAAAGCGGAAGTGTATGAAAAGGCGGGCGAGGGTCATCACCATGACCACGCGACCAACGACAACCCTGTGGGCGCAGCCGCTCCAGCCGCCGGCAGCGCGATGAGCAGCGCAGCCCCGGCGCCCGCCGAGGCAGTTGCCCCAGCCGAGGAGGAGGGCTGGGCGCCGGCCGACGGCTTCGAGCGATTCGCCTTCAATGTCGTCGCCAATATCGTCACCGGCATCGGCTTCGCGCTGATCCTGGTCGCAGTCTCGGAATTTGCGGGCGGCATCGGCAACTGGCGCCAGGGCGTGTTCTGGGGCCTAGCTGGCTTTGCCGTGTTCACACTGGCGCCTGGCCTCGGCCTGCCGCCCGAACTCCCGGCAATGCCGGCGGCCGAACTGCTGCCGAGGCAGATCTGGTGGGTTTCGACAGTCATCGCGACTGCGGCCGGGCTCGGTCTGATTGCCTTCCGCAAGTCGCTGCCGCTGGCCATTCTTGGCGTGGCGCTGATCGTGGCACCTCACATTATTGGCGCGCCGCAGCCGGAAAGCTTCGAGACCGCGATTCCCGAAGGATTGCATCACCAGTTCGTTGTCGCCGTGACGCTCACCGATCTGGTGTTCTGGCTGGTTCTGGGCGCGGTTGTCGGCGTGGTGCGCGGACGCTTCACCGGCACCGCGACCAGCTTGCGCGACAGCTTTGCCTGATCGCGCCGAAGGTCGCCTGACCTTCATCGTAGGCGGTGCGCGCTCGGGCAAGAGCGCGCATGCCGAGACCCTGGTGACGGCAAGCCCGTCGCCCTGGGCCTATATCGCCACAGCGCAAACCTATGACGACGAGATGCGCGAGCGGATCGCGCTGCATCGCGCGCGACGCGGCGAAGGCTGGGTCACCATCGACGCGCCGCTCGATCTGGCGGGCGCAATCGAGGCCTTGCCCGATCACCAGCCGGTGCTGATCGACTGCCTGACATTGTGGCTGACCAATCATATGCTGGCGGACCATGACATCGATGCAGAGTGCCGACGGCTCTCGGATGTGCTGTCGCGCCCGCGCGGACCGTGGTCCGTGGTCTCGAACGAAGTCGGGCTCGGCATCGTGCCGGACAATGCGCTCGCGCGCCGGTTCCGCGACGCCGCCGGACGCCTCAACCAGCAAGTCGCAGCCGTCGCCGACAGCGTGCTGATGATGGTGGCGGGGCTGCCGCTCAAGGTGAAGTGACATGGCCGAGATCGACGACAAGACCATCGACGACAGGGACGCCGAACGCCATCGCGCCAAGATGGCCAAGCGCAAGGCGGTGCAGGATGCCGAGGTGGCCGGCAAGACGATCGAGAAGGGACTGCTGATCATCAACACCGGACCCGGCAAGGGCAAGACCACGGCTGCCTTCGGCCTGGCGCTGAGGATGCTCGGCTATGGCAAGCGTGTCGGCGTCGTCCAATTCATCAAGGGCAAATGGCACACCGGCGAAAAGGATGCTTTCGCCGCCTTCGGCGACCAGGTCGTGTGGCATGCGATGGGTGAGGGGTTCACGTGGGAAACGCAGGACCTGAAGCGCGACATCGCCGCGGCGGAGGCTGCCTGGACCAAGGCCCTGCAACTGATGGCGGATCCTTCGATCAGCCTCGTCGTCCTCGACGAGCTCAACATCGCACTGCGCTACGACTATCTCGATCTGGAGAAAGTGGTCGCGGCGCTGAAAGCGCGCCGCGAGGACCTGCATGTCGTCGTCACCGGCCGCAACGCCAAGCCGCTGCTGGTGGAGGCGGCCGACCTGGTCACCGAGATGGGGCTGACCAAGCACCATTTCACGGCGGGGGTTAAGGCGCAGCAGGGAATCGAGTTTTAGCCGCTGATCAGAATGGTCAGATAGATCACGATCGCCGACAAGACGCCGAACAGCGCAATCAGCAGCCGGTCGGCGATGCGATAGAGTCTTAGCGCCATGCGGATGTCGGTGCTCTCGGCTTCGCGGCGGCCGCCTTCGCCCATGAAGGCATCCTCGACAATCACGCCTGCGTAGCTGCGCGGTCCGGCGAGCGCCAGGTCCAAGGCGCCGGCCATGGCGGCTTCCGGCCAGCCGGCATTGGGGGAGCGGTGCTTCTTCGCGTCGCGCTGCATCACATGCCAGGCATTGCGTGGATCGGCGCCCTTGACGAGGAAGGCCGCCAGCACGATGAGCAGGCCGGTCAGCCGCGAGGCCGGCAGATTGATCAGGTCGTCGAAGCGGGCGGCCGCCCGGCCAAACGCCTCGTGGCGCGGCGTGCGGTGGCCGATCATCGAATCGGCGGTGTTGGCGGCCTTGTAGGCGGCGCCGCCTGCCAGCCCGCCGACGCCGGTCCAGATGGCCGGCGCGACGATGCCGTCGGAGAAATTCTCGGCCAGGCTTTCGATCGCGGCGCGGGCGACGCCTGCCTTGTCGAGCTTTTCGGGATCGCGGCCGACGATGCGCGAAACGGCGATGCGGCCAAGCGTCAGACCGCCCGTTTCGAGTGCATCGGCAACGTCCTCGACATGCTGGGCGAGGCTCTTCTGTGAAAGAAGCGAGGAGCCGAGTATGGCTGCGGCGACCAGCCCAGAGGGAAAGATCAGCCAGAGCAGGATATGCAGCGTCAGCCCGATGGCTGCCGGCACCAGCACGATGACCAGCAATGCCTGGACGCCGCGGCGACGACGCAATTCGTCGGAATCGGTGGCGCGGTTGAGGCTGCGATCAAGAAAGGATATCAGCCTGCCGATCCAGGTTACGGGATGACCGATGGCGCGGAACAGCCAGTCCGGATAACCAAGGGCGAGTTCAACGGCAAGTGACAGGAAGGCGATCAGGATCGACATGAAACTTCTTGCAGGGATTGCGGCGGTGGATCATGGCGGCAGCCTCGGTCGGGCGAGGGCGCTCTTTCCTCACGCACCGCTGCCTTTCGTCGATCTTTCGACAGGTATCAATCCGCACTCCTATCCGCTTTTCGATCTGCCCGCCACCGCCCTGTCTCGATTGCCCGAAGCAGGACAACTGCGCGAATTGGCCGAAATTGCGGCCGCCGCTTACGGCGCGCCGTCGGTGGAGCAGGTCGTGGCTGCGCCAGGCACGCAGGTTCTCTTGCCGCGCGTCGCTTCGCTGGTGAAGCCGGGCAAGGCGCTGGTGCTCGGCCCGACCTATGCCGAACATGCCAGAGCCGCCGCGATCGCTGGTCACGCGGTGGGCGAAGTGAATGATTTCGAGGCGCTGGCGCAAGCCGACCTCGCCGCGCTGGTCAACCCCAACAACCCGGACGGCCGTATCGTCGAGCGGGATCGACTGCTCGATCTTGCCGCGCGGCTGCGCAGCAAGGGCGGCCTCCTGGTCGTCGACGAAGCCTTCATGGATGTCGGCCCGACGGAGCACAGCATTGCCGGGGACGCGCGTGAGAGCGGCATCGTGGTGCTGCGCTCCTTCGGGAAGTTCTTCGGCCTTGCCGGGGTGAGGCTGGGCTTTGCGATTGCGGATCGGCTGACGGCCGAGCGGCTGGACGCGCAGTTCGGCCCGTGGGCTGTTGCCGGACCGGCGCTCGAATACGGCATCCGCGCGTTGGCAGACACGGAATGGCAAACAGCCATGCGACAACGCCTGGCATCCGATGCCCACCGCATCGACGCGCTGCTCGGTCGATTCGGAGTTCCGGTCGCTGGCGGCACCAGTTTGTTCCGTTATCTATCGTTCCCTCACGCTCCAGGCCTGTTTTCGGCACTTGGCGAGCGCGGCATCCTGCTTCGTCATTTTGCCGAGCGGCCACAAGTCCTCCGGGCTGGCCTGCCGGCCGGCGAAGAGGAATGGCAACGGCTCGAAAGCGCGCTTGCCGCCTGGGCCGCGCAGCGCGAGGATGGGCCGAAGGAGATCGCGCGATGATCCATGTCTGTCCCCTGTCGAAGATCGAAGAGACCGTGGCGAGGACCGGGGCCGAGCGGCTGCTGTCGCTGCTTGCCGCGGGGACCGAGGTTACCCGCCCGGCCTCTATCCTGGCGGAAAACCACCTGCATCTGGTCATGCATGACATCGCTGTCGCCCAGGAGGGCATGACCATGCCGGGCGAGGAGCATGTGCGCGCCTTGCTCGACTTCGCCTACCGTTGGGACCGGGCGAAGCCGCTCGTCGTGCATTGCTATGCCGGCATCAGCCGCTCGACGGCGTCGGCCTATATCATTGCCGCTGCGCTGGCGCCGAGGCGCGACGAGGCGGAACTGGCCAAGACGCTGCGCTTTGTCTCGCCATCAGCGACGCCCAATCCGCGGCTTATTGCCGTCGCAGATGCGCTGCTCGGACGCGATGGGCGCATGATCGCGGCGATCGAAGCGATCGGACGCGGCGCGGATGCCTTTGAAGGAACGCCGTTCGAGCTCGCGTTACAGGCCCAATGATCCTCGCCTAGAGCAGCCAGTCGGCAAGCTTGGCCTTGCGCACATCCCTGACAAGATCGATGAAACCATCGGCTTGATGCTCGGCGGTCAGGCGGCCCTTCTCGGCCGTGGCGATGCCGGCATCGCCGACGACGCCGTTCGGATTGAGGTCGCTGGCGATCCAGGCAAAGGCATGCGTGCCGGTGTGGCGCAGCAGGGCGAATTGCTTTTCGGCGCGGCCGACATTCGAGACGAAATTGTCGGCCTTGCCCATGTCGACGAGGTCCGGCCGGAAATGCAGCATCAGCGAGGTCTCGACATCGCCGCCATGGATGCCGTGACGATCCTCGAGTTCGGTATACATGCCGGCCGGACGGCCGAAGCGCTGCCAGCTCGTCTTCACCGCCAGCATCTTGGCGCGCACGCGCAATTCGCGGGTGGTGATGCCCATGATCTCTTCATTGCCGCCATGCGAGTTGACGACGATCAGCTTCCTGACCCCGGCGCGGGCGACCGACAGGCCAAGCTCGGTCCAGGCGTCCACCAGTGTGGCGGCCGGCAGGGTGAGCGTTCCCGGCGCATGCAGATGCTCGTTCGACTTGCCCACCGCCTGGACCGGCAGGATGCGGATATCGAGGTCATCGGGCAGGCGAGCGATTACCGTTTCCAGCATCCCCATCATGATCGAGGTGTCGGTCGAGACCGGAAGGTGAGGACCGTGCTGCTCGATCGCGGCAAGCGGCAGAACGGCAATCGTGGCTTCCGGATCGATCGAAGCGTATTCGGTCGTCCGGTAGTCGCCCCACCATACGCGTCCGGTCGTCATTTTCGTCTCCCGATTGGTCTGCTGTTCGGCTTGGCGGTGATCTAAAGCGCCTGGCGGCTGCAAGCAATTGCTAGCCTGCGGCTAGAACCTCCACCTCGACCTTGAATTCCGGGCGGGCGAAGCCGGAGACGATCATCAGCGTCGAGGCCGGCGCGGGATCGGAAAAGAGCCGATTTCGGACATCCATATAGGCTTGCAAATGCGCGCGACTAGTGACGAAGGCGTTGATGCGTACGACGTCGTTCAGCGTCAGCCCGGCCTCGCTCAGTATCGCAGCGATATTCCTGAAGCAGAGCTCGGTCTGCGCGTCGGCATCCTCGGGAACGGTTTCATCCGGGCCGATACCGACCTGACCCGAGCACAGCACCAGGCGCTTGCCTGCCGGGATTTCAACGCCGTGGCTGTAGCGCGAGAAGGGCGGCTTGATCGACTTGGGCGCGAGATATTTGAACATGGCAATCTCCTGTCGGGAGGCAGACTAAGGCTCGATTCATGAAACCTGCAAGATGCGGTGCATGCCGCCCGGGCGATTATGGACAGGCGTCCGAAAAATGGGCACGATGCCTGCCGTACAGCATGACCCTTCCGGCCTTGGCAATGACTGCCGCGCAATCAGGCGGCCCAGCCGGTGGCATGTGTCTTGCTTCTTGAACAAATGGAGTCGAGCCCAGCGCGTGGCGCGCCGGAGCCAAGAGAAGGTGATGTCAATGGTCGGAAAAGAGAAGATGCTGGCGGGCGCGATTGCCCTGCTTGCGGCGAGCACGCTGGGCGCGGCCGCCAACGAGAAAGTCACCTTCGGCACCAACTGGCTGGCCGAGCCGGAACATGGCGGCTACTACCAGGCCGTGGCCGACGGCACCTATGCCGCCTGCGGGCTCGACGTCACCATCATGCAGGGCGGCCCGCAGGTCAGCGGCCGGCCGATGCTGCTCGCCGGCAAGATCGATTTCTACATGGGCGGCAACCTGCTCTCGGCTTTTGATGCAGTCCAGCAAGGCATTCCGATGCGCGTCGTCGCCGCCGACTTCCAGAAGGATCCGCAGGTCATCATGTCCCAGCCGGGGCAGGGGCTGGACAAGTGGGAGGATCTGAAGAATGCCGACCAGTATATTCTCGGCGACGAGGGCGCGCAGACCTTCTTCCAGTGGATGGTCACCGAGCTCGGTTTCGACGCGGCCAAGCGCGTGCCCTACACCTTCAACCCGGCGCCCTTCATCGCCAACAAGAAGTCGATCCAGCAGGGCTATGTGACGTCCGAGCCTTTCGCCGTGCAGAAGCAAGGCGGCTTCGTGCCCAATCAATTCCTGCTCGCCGATTATGGCTGGGACACCTATGCGACCACCGTCGAGGTGATGCAGGACACGATCGACAAGCGGCCGGAGGTCGTCCAGTGCTTTGTCGATGGCTCGGCCAAGGGCTGGTACAACTATCTCTACGGCGACAACAAGGCCGCCAACGACTTGATCAAGAAGGACAATCCGGACATGACGGATGAGCAGATCGCCTTCTCGATCGAGCAGCTGAAGAAGTTCGGCGTCGTCGATTCCGGCGATTCGGAAAAGCTCGGCATTGGCGCCATGACCGATGCGCGCATCCAGAGCTTCTACGACAAGATGGTCAAGGCCAAGGTCGCGCAGCCCGGCATCGACATCAAGAAGGCCTACACGCTCGCCTTCATCAACAAGGGCGTCGGCCTGGAGCTGAAGAAAAAGTAAGGCGGCCTGCCTGACATGATCCAGGAGAAAGTGGCGACGGCTGCGGCATCGGGTGAAAACCCGATGCTGCTTTCGCTACGCAACGTCGGCAAGGTCTTTTCCAACAGTGTTACGGCGCTGAGCAAGGTCGACCTTGCGATCCGGGAAGGCGATTTTTTAAGCCTGCTCGGGCCGTCGGGCTGCGGCAAGTCGACGGCGCTCAGGCTGATAGCCGGGCTGTCGACGCCGACCTCCGGTCAGCTCGACTGGCGGGGCCCGCTGGAGCGGTCGAATATCGGCTTCGTCTTCCAGGAGCCGACGCTGCTGCCTTGGGCGAGCGTCTTCGATAATGTCTGGCTGCCGCTTCGCCTCAAGGGAATGTCGCGCACCAAGGCCGAACCGGCGGTGATGGAGATGCTGTCGCGTGTTCATCTCACCGGCTTCGAGAACGCCGTGCCGCGCGAGCTTTCCGGCGGCATGAAGATGCGCGTCTCGATCGCCCGCGCCATGGTGACCAAGCCGCGCATCCTCTTGATGGACGAGCCTTTCGCGGCGCTCGACGAAATCACCCGTTTCAAGCTCAACAATGACCTGCTGGAACTGTGGCAGGACGAGCGCTTCACCGTCGTCTTCGTGACGCATAGCGTCTTCGAAAGCGTGTTCCTGTCGAGCCGCGTCGTCGTCATGGCGGCACGGCCGGGGCGCGTCTTCGGCGAACTGGCGATCGATGCGCCTTATCCGCGCGATGAGGCATTTCGAACTTCGCCCGACTATGCAGCACTTTGCCGGCAGGCCTCGGACGTGCTGGTCAAAGCCATCAACTCAACCGCCGGACTGCACCATGACGGCCATTGAAGACGCCACGCTGAAGCTGGATCCCGAGGAAGCGCGCCGCGTCCGCCAGGAGCGCCTGGAGCGGATCGGCAAATGGGTGCTGCCGCTGGCGATCATGGTGCTGGCGATCTGGCTGTGGGACCGCATCTGCGTCTGGAACGAAATCCCGCAATACATCCTGCCGCGCCCCGGCGTGGTGCTGCAGACGCTGCATGACGATGCCGGGCTTTTGTTCTCCTCGTTGCTGGTGACGCTGAGGATCACCTTCCTCAGCCTGCTGCTCGCCGTGATCGGCGGGGTCGGACTGGCGGTGCTGTTCGCGCAGTCGAAATGGGTGGAGATGTCGTTCTTCCCCTTCGCCATCGTGCTGCAGGTGACGCCGATCGTGGCGATCTTCCCGCTGATCAACATCTACATCAACAACCAGACGACCAAGCTTCTGCTCTGTGCTTGGATCGTTGCCTTCTTCCCGATCCTTTCCAACACCACGCTTGGGCTGAACTCGGTCGACCGCAATCTGCGCGACCTGTTCAAGCTCAATGGCGCGACGCGCTGGCAGCAATTGCGCTATCTGCGCCTGCCGGCGGCGATGCCCTATTTCCTCGGCGGGCTGAAGATAGCCGGCGGCCTGTCGCTGATCGGCGCCGTGGTGGCCGAATTCGTCGCCGGTGCGCAGGGTCAGTCGTCCGGGCTCGCTTCGCGGATCATCGAGGCCGGCTACCGGCTCAACGCGCCGCGGCTGTTCGCGGCGCTGATCCTGATCTCGCTCACCGGCATCGTCATCTTCCTGGTGCTGTCGCTGGTCTCGCATCTGATCCTGCGCCGCTGGCACGAGAGCGCGCTGAAGCAGGAGCGCTAGAGTGATTTCGTTGTTGGTGCGAAGCACTCCCCTCTGTCCTGCCGGACATCTCCCCCTCAAGGGGGGAGATTGGATTTCATTTCGGATTTCGCCAATCACAAACGTCGCAACAAGAGCGGCATGGACGAAGCTGCTGATCTCCCCCCTTGAGGAGGAGATGTCCGGCAGGACAGAGGGAGGTAGGACTTGATACCAGCCTCTCGTTCTTACCATCTCACCAATGCTCGCTTGCATTGGTCGCTGACGCCCGGCCTTGCCGGGAACTTCGACGCCGACGGCTTCGCACTTGCCGACATCTCCGTCGCCGACGGCAAGATCTCAGGCATTGCCGCTCATGACAAAGCCGAGTCGCCGGCCGATGCCATCGATCTCGGCGGGCGCATCGTGCTGCCGTGTTTCATCGACTGCCACACCCATATCGACAAGGGCCATATCTGGCCCCGAAAACCCAATCCCGACGGCACCTTCATGGGCGCGCTCAATGCCACCGGCGTCGACCGCGCCGCGCGCTGGAGCGCGGACGATGTCGCGCGCCGCATGGATTTTTCGCTGCGCTGCGCCTACGCGCATGGCACCAAGGCGTTGCGCACGCATCTCGACAGCGTCGCGCCGCAGGAGGAAATCTCGTGGCCGGTGTTCGAGACGATGCGTGAAACCTGGCGTGGTCGTATCGAACTGCAGGCCGCCTGCCTGCTCGGCATCGAGGGTGTGCGCGACAAGGCCTGGTTCGAGCGGCTGGCGAAACGGGTCGCGGCTGCCAAGGGGGTGCTCGGCATCGTCACCTATATGGTGCCCGACCTCGAGCAATTGCTCGATCAGGTCTTTGCGCAGGCGATCAAGCATGGGCTCGACCTCGACTTCCATGCCGATGAGACCGACGACGCAGCGGCCGTCTCGCTGAAGAAGATCGCCGAGGCCTCGCTGTGGAACGGTTTTGACGGCAACATCCTGGTCGGTCATTGCTGCTCGCTGGCGCGCCAGCCTGATCTCGAGGTGCTCGATACTTTGGATAAGGTGGCGAAAGCCGGCCTGGCCGTGGTGTCGCTGCCGATGTGCAATCTTTACCTGCAGGACAGGCGCAACGACGGCACCACCCCGCGCTGGCGCGGCGTGACGCTGCTGCACGAGATGAAGGCGCGCGGCATCAAGGTGGCGGTCGCCTCCGACAACACGCGCGATCCGTTCTATGCTTATGGCGATCTCGACATGCTGGAAGTCTACCGGACGGCGACGCGTATTCTGCATTTCGATCATCCGGTCGCCGACTGGCCACGGGCGGTAGCGGCGACGCCGGCTCAGGTAATGCGGCTCGACGGTGCGGGCACGCTTACCACCGGCGGCAGCGCGGACTTCATCCTTTTCAAGGGGCGAAGCTGGACCGAGTTGCTGTCGCGGCCGGAATCGGACCGCATCGTCGTGCGCGAGGGCAGGGCGATCGAGCGACGTCTGCCCGACTATGCCGAACTCGACGAACTGATGGTGGGATGATGGATATTGCAGCGCTGAAGCGCGACCTCGAAGGGCTGAAGATCGACGACCATCTGGCCATCGTGCAGCAGAAGAGCCGCGACTTCTACTGGTACAGCCCGGTGCTCAAGCGGCAACTCGACCATGTCAGGGGTGATCTGATCGTCACCCCGAAGAACGAGGCCGAGGTGATCCGCGTGCTCGCCGCCTGCCATCGCCATGGCGTTCCCGTGACGCCGCGCGGCAGCGGCACGGGCAACTACGGGCAGGCGATGCCGCTGTCGGGCGGCGTGGTGCTCAACCTTGCCGAAATGAACGAGGTGAAGGCCATCGCGCCGGGGCGCGTGGTGACCGGGCCTGGAGCGGTGCTGGCCGAGATCGACAAGGCAACGCGGGCGCATTCCGCGCAGGAATTGCGCATGTCGCCTTCCACCTACAATACGGCCTCGATCGGCGGCTTCGTCGCCGGCGGCTCGGGCGGCGTCGGCTCAATCCGTTGGGGCGGCTTGCGCGACCTTGGCAATGTCATCCGGCTGAGGACGGTAACAATGGAAGCCGAACCGCGCGTGATGGAACTGACGGGCGACGAGGTGCTCAAGGTCATGCACGCCTATGGCACCAACGGCATCATCACCGAGGTCGAGATGCCGCTGACCGCAAGCTACGACTGGATCGACGTCATCGTCGGCTTCGACGATTTCATGGACGCCGCCGGCTTCGGCAACGACCTCGCCGTCCAGGACGGCATACTGGCCAAGCTGATCACGCCGATCGCGGCGCCCATCCCTTACGACTATTTCAAGCGGCACCAGAAGTTCTTCCGGCGCGAACAAAGCATCGTGGTGTGCATGATCGCGCCGCATGCGATGGATGCGTTCGTCGCCTTGGTACGCAGCGGCAAGGGCGAGATCGTGTTCCGCGCCGACCAGGAGGCCGACCTCAAGGGATTGCCGCCGGCCTATGAATTGACCTGGAACCACACGACGCTGCGGGCCATTCGGGTCGATCCGTCGATCACCTATCTGCAGGCGCGCTATCCGTCGCCGGATCACCTCGCGCATGTCAAGGCGATGGTCGACCGCTTCGGCGACGAGGTGCCGGCGCATCTCGAATTCATCCGCTTCGACGGCGCGATCGGCGCGGCCGGCCTGCCGCTGGTGCGCTTCACCACGGAGGAGCGGTTGGATGAAATCATCCGCATCCATGAGGACAATGGCTGCTGGATCTTCAACCCGCACCGCTACACGCTGGAGGAGGGCGGCATGAAGCGGACCGACGATGTTCAACTCGCCTTCAAGCGCGAGACCGATCCGCAAGGGCTGCTCAACCCCGGCAAGATGATCGCCTGGGAGAATCCGGCCTATGACTACCGCTCCGGCAAGTCCTTCCTGTTCAAGGGGCTGCAAAAGGTGGGGTGATGAAAGTCCTCGTGCTCTACGCTCATCCGGTGGAGTCCAGCTTCAATGCCGGCCTGCATCGGACGATCGTCGAGCGGCTGAGCGCGGCGGGACATGCGATCGACGACTGCGATCTCTATGCCGAGGATTTCGATCCGCGGATGACACGTGCCGAGCGCCTCGGCTACCACGCCCAGCGCGGCCCGAACGATGCCGTCGCCGGCTATGTCGAAAGGCTGCGCAAGGCGGAAGCGCTGGTGCTGTCCTTTCCGGTCTGGAACTACGGCTATCCCGCGATCCTGAAAGGTTTCTTCGACCGCGTCTTCCTGCCGGGCGTCTCCTTCAAGCTGGTCGACGGCAAGGTGGAGCCGACGCTGCACAACATCGGCAAGCTCGCCGCCATCACCACCTATGGCGGCAGCCGTTTTCGCGCCATGCTGATGGGCGATCCGCCGCGCAAGGTCGTCAAGCGCATGCTGCGGGCCACCATCAAGCCTGATGCTCCCGTCTCCTATCTCGCGCATTACTCGATGAACCTGTCGACCGACGAGACGCGAAAGGCCTTCATGGCCAAGGTGGCGGCCAGAATGGATCAATTCTGATGCGCGTGCTGGTGGTGTATTGCCATCCGGTGCCGGAAAGCTATTGCGCGGCGATCCGCGACGTTGCGGTCGAGGTGCTGACGCGAAGAGGCTGGGACGTGCGTCTGCTCGACCTCTATGCGGAAAATTTCAACCCGGTGATGAGTTGCGAAGAGCGACGTTCCTACAATGATCACGCGCCGGACGATCCGGCGCTCGGGCCGCATTTCGAGCATCTGCAATGGGCCGAGGCGATCCTCTTCATCTACCCGACCTGGTGGTACGGGCTGCCGGCGATGCTGAAGGGCTGGTTCGACCGCGTCTGGGCGACCGACATCGCCTTCAAGCTGCCTCCCGGAGGTGGCAGGATCAAATCGCTGATGACGCATGTCACCAAGGTCGGCGTCATCACCACCTGCGGCGCGCCGACCTGGTGGAGCGTCGTCGTCGGCCAGCCGGGACGCAAGACAATCCTGCGCGGCATGCGGGCGATCTGCGCGACGCGGTGCAAGACCTTCTTCCTGGCGCATTACCTGATGGATGCCTCGACGCCGAAGAGCCGGGCGGCGTTTCTGGCGAAGGTCAGGGCGAGGTTGGAGAGGTTTTGAGAGTAGCTCTCTTCTCCCCGTTCAACGGGGAGAAGGAAGAGATCACGAGATCACATCCTTACCCGTTCCGCCTTCGGATCATACATCGGCTTCAGCGATGCTTCCGCCGCATAGCGCTCGCCGGCAATCTCCACCTCATAAGATGAGCCAAGAACATCCGCCTCGCTCTCGCCCTGGCACGGCACGTAGCCGAGGCCGATCGCGCCGCCGAGATGGTGGCCGTAGTTGCCGGAGGTGATCGGACCGACGATCTTGCCGTCGCGCAGGATCGCTTCGTTGTGGAAGAGCAGAGGCTGCGGATCTTGCAGCCGGAACTGCACCAGGCGCCGGCTCAGGCCAGTCTCTTTCTTCCGCAGCACCGCGTCGCGGCCGATGAAATCGCCCTTGGCCGTCTTCACAGCGAAGCCAAGACCGGCCTCCAGAACATTGTCCTCGTCGGTGATGTCGTGACCGAAATGGCGGAAGGCCTTTTCGATGCGGCAGGAATCCAGCGTATGCAGCCCGCAGAGCTTCAGGCCGACATCGGCGCCGGCTTCAGTGATCGCCTCGAAGACATGCGCGGCCTGCTCGGTCGAGACATAGAGCTCCCAGCCGAGCTCGCCGACATAGGTGACGCGGTGGGCGCGGGCGAGACCCATGCCGATCTCGATCTCCTGGCAGGTGCCGAACGGATTGGCGTCGTTGGAGAAGTCGTTGGGGCTGACCTTCTGGATCAGCTTTCGCGAGTCGGGACCCATCAGGCAGATGACGGCCTCGGCCGCGGTCACATCGGTGACGACGACGAAGCCGTCGGCGACGTGCCGCCTCAGCCAGGCGAGGTCGCGCTGCAAGGTGGCGCCCGGCACGACGAGGAAATAGGCGGTCTCGGACAGCCGCGTCACGGTGAGATCGCTCTCGATGGCGCCCTTGGCGTTGAGCATCTGGGTGTAGACGATCCTGCCCGGCGCCACGTCCATGTCGTTGGCGCAGAGCCGCTGCAGGAAGGCACAGGCATCGCGGCCTTCGACGCGGATCTTGCCGAAGGAGGTCATGTCGAACAGGCCGACGCCGTTGCGCACCGCGAGATGCTCCTCGCGCTGGTTGTCGAACCAGTTCTGCCGCTTCCAGGAGTAGCGGTATTCGCGTTCCTGGCCTTCGCGGGCGAACCAGTTGGCGCGCTCCCAGCCGGCGACCTCGCCGAAGACGGCGCCGCGCGCCTTCAAGTGCTCATGCAAGGGCGAGCGGCGCACGCCGCGCGAGGTCGACATCTGGCGATAGGGGAAATGGTCTGCATAGAGCAGGCCGAGCGTTTCGGAGACGCGCTCCTTGAGATAGCGGCGGTTCTTCTGGAAGGGCTGGGCGCGGCGGATGTCGACCTCCCAGAGGTCGAAGGGCGCCTCGCGGTCATTGATCCATTGCGCCAGCGCCATGCCGGCGCCGCCGGACGAGACGATGCCGATCGAATTGTAGCCGGTCGCCATCCAATAGCCGGTGAGTTCCGGCGCTTCGCCGAGATAGTAGCGGTCGTCAGGGGTGAAGCTTTCGGGACCGTTGAAGAAGGTGTGGATGCCCGCGGTGCCCAGCATCGGCATGCGGTTGACGCCCATTTCGAGGATCCGCTCGAAATGATCCATGTCCTCGGGCAATTGGTCGAAGCAGAAATCCTCGCGGATACCGTCCATGCCCCAGGGCTTCGCCACCGGCTCGAAGGCGCCGAGCATCATCTTGCCGGCGTCTTCCTTGTAATAGGCGCACTCGTCCGGCACGCGCAGCACCGGCAGGCGGGTGAGGCCGGGGATCGGCTCGGTGACGAGATAGAAATGCTCGCAGGCATGCAGCGGGATGGTGACGCCGTTCTGCCGGCCCAACTCGCGCGCCCACATGCCGGCGCAATTGACGACGATGTCGGTCTCGATCGTGCCCTGGTCCTCGCCCTGCGCCCAGGACACACCGGAGACGCGGCCGTTCCTGGTATGGACCTTGGTCACCTTGACGTTTTCGATGACGGCAGCACCGCGCTGGCGCGCGCCCTTGGCCAGCGCCATGGCGATGTTGGCCGGGTCGCACTGGCCGTCGAGCGGCAGGTGCACCGCGCCGACGACGCCGGAGACGTTGAGATGCGGATACATCTCCTTGACCTCGCCGGGCGAAATCTCACGCACGTCGACATCGAACGCGCGGGCTAGCGAGGCCTGCCGGTAGATCTCGTGCTTGCGCTCCTCGGTCAGCGCGACGGTGATCGAGCCGACCTGGCGCATGCCGGTGCCGACATCGGTCTCGGCTTCGAGCTTGACGTAGAGGTCGGCCGAGTATTTCGCCAGCCGCGTCATGTTCTGCGAGGCGCGCAACTGCCCGATCAGGCCTGCCGCATGCCAGGTCGTACCGCAGGTGAGCTGCTTGCGTTCGAGCAGCACGATGTCGGTCCAGCCGAGCTTGGCAAGATGATAGGCAACCGAGCAGCCGGAGACGCCGCCGCCGATGATGACAGCGCGGGCTTTGGACGGAACGCTCTTTGTCATGCGGCCTCTCGGCGATAGTGGGACGCGAAGCGGCGCAGGCGAAGCGCGGCTTCCTTGAGCACGGGTTCGGGCTGGCAGAGGCTGATGCGGATATGGCCTGCGGCCGCCTCGCCGAAGCTCGAGCCCGGCATGACGCCGACCTTTTCCTTCTCGAGCAGCGCCCAGGCGAATTTCTCGTCGTCGGGCTCTATGGCGGATATGTCGAGCATGACATACATGCCGCCTTTCGATCCGTGCACTGTGACGTCATTCATGCCGCGCACGGCATCGAGCATCGCGGTGCGGCGCGCCGCGTAGCGCTCGGCGATTTCCTCCACGCCGTAATGATTTTCGAGCGCCTCGGCGCAGGCGATGGAGATGAAGGCCGGCAAACCGTAGGTCGTCACCAGATTGAGGTTGGTGAGCAGCGCGATCATTTCCTTCGGGCCGGTCAGCCAGCCCATGCGCCAGCCGGTCATGCCGTGGCTCTTGGACATGGAGTTGATGACCAGCGTGCGCTCGGCCATGCCGGGCAGCGAACGTGGCGAGATGTGCTCGCCACCGCCCAGCGTCCAGTAGACCTCGTCCGACAGCAGCCAGAGATCATGCTCGTTGCAAATCCCCGCCAGCTGTTCGAGCCGTTCGCGCGAATAGACAGCACCGGTCGGATTGTTCGGCGTGTTAATCAGGATAGCGCGCGTGTTGGGCCTGAGTGCCGCACGGATCTTATCGGCGCGCGGCTGGAAGCCGTCCTCGGCGGGCGTCTCGACCACGGTAAAGCTGGCGCCGGCGGCGCTGAAGGTGTTGGGGTAGGTGGCATAGTAAGGCGCTACGACGATGGCGTGATCGCCGGGGTCGAGCACGCCCTGCACGGCGGCGTACAGCGCGCCCTGGCCGCCGGCGGTGGCGATGACTTCGTCGGGGTCCGTCAGAACACCGGTGCAAGCGGTCGAGGCGGCCGCCATGGCTTTGCGCAGGCGCGGCAGTCCGGGCAGCGGCGTGTAATGGTGATTGCTGCCGCGAACCGCGGTCACACAGGCTTCGATCGTTTCCGACGGCGTGTCGAAGTCATGGTCGCCGACCGACAGCATGATGATGTCTTCGCCGGCCTGCTTGCGCGTCCAGGCGGCGAAATGAACCTCCCAGCCATCCTTGCCCGAGGGCACGATGCCGATGATACGGGATGATGGTCTAGGCATAGGATACTCCGGATAATTGGTGGCCGGCCTGGATGAGCCGGTCTCGCAGCGCGGCGATGTGAGCCGGACCGACCTCACAGCAGCCACCGACGATGCCGGCGCCGGCCTCGACCCAGCCGATTGCGTGGTCGGCATAGGCGTCGGGATCAAGGTCGTGGCGGGCGTGCAGCACCTCGACGGTGCCGCCATGCTTCAACGCCTCGACCGAGGTGAAGCCGTTGGCATAGGCCCCGACCGGTCCGCCGAGGGCGATCAGTTCCGGCAAAGCGGCGGCGATGGCTTCGGGCCGGCAGCAGTTGAGCAGCCGCGCCGCGACGGGCAGATCACCGAGTGCTGCCGAGGCGGCGGCGATGGTTTCACCGCTGCGCAGGCGCGGCATGCCATGATCGGCGAGTGTCCACGACACCCAAACAGGTTTGCCGCTCTCCGTCGCTGCGGTGACGGCCGCGCGCGCCTCGTCCGCGGATGCCATGGTTTCGCACAGGAAGAGATCGACGCCGTCGACCTGCTCCGCGACGATGCGCCGATAAGTGTCAAGCGTCTCCTCGAAAGAGATGGTCAGCGCCGGCGCGTAGCTGCCGAACAGGGGCGACAGGCAGCCGGCGATCGCGGCATCACCGGATTCGTCGCGGGCCTGCCGGGCGAGTTCGATGCCGCGCTTCTGCAGGGGTTTGAACAGATCATCCGCGCCCTCACGCGCCAGGCGCTCGGGCGTCGCCGAATAGGTGTTGATGGTGATGACGCGGGCGCCAGCGCGGATGAATTCCGCATGCAGGTCGCGCACGAGGTCCGGTTCGTCGATCAGCACCCTGGCCGACCACAAAGGCGTCGGCTCGGATTTGCTGCGCCGGACCAGTTCCTGGCCCATGCCGCCATCGGTAAGAGTGACGGACGTCATGCCCGCAACCTTTCGTTCTTCGGATCCCAGAGCGGCTCGTCCTTCTGCACGACGGCCTTGAAACGGTCGCCAAAGATCTCGACCTCGACGGCTGTGCCGGGTTGGGCAAGGTCGGAACGCAGCATGCCGAGCGCGATCGACTTGCCGACGCGGTGGCCCCAGCCGCCGGAAGTCGTCTCGCCGACGATGCTGCCGTCATGCCAGAGTGTCGACATGTAAGGCGCATCGCATTCGCCGGGGTCCTCGACGACCAATGTCACGAAGCGTTTCTTCACGCCCTGCTGTTTCTCGTTGAGAAGTGCCGTCTTGCCGCGGAAGTCGGGCTTGTCCCATTTGACGAAGCGCTCCAGCCCGCCCTGCAGGATTGAATAATCCGTCGACAGGTCGCCCTTCCAGGCACGGTAGCCCTTTTCCAGCCGCAGCGAATCCAGCGCATACATGCCGAAAGGTTTCAGGCCATGTTTCTGGCCGGCGGCCCAGATGGCGTCGAAGACAGTTAGGGTGTCGGCCACCTTGGTGTGGATCTCCCAGCCGAGCTCGCCGGCAAAGGAGACGCGCACCAGCTTCGCCCAGCGGCCGGCGATGGTGGTTTCCTGATGCGTCAGCCAAGGCAGCGCAAGATCCGCGCCGCATACCTCGGCAAGGATATTGCGCGAGTTCGGGCCGGGGAGGATCTGGGTCGAGTATTCCTCCGTACGATCGGTCAGCGTGAAGGCCGCATCGGCCGGCATGCGCGACTTCAGCCATTCGAAATCGTGCCATTGCGCCACCGCGGCGGTGATCAGCGTCATCAGATCCTCGCTGTGGCGCACCACCGACATCTCGGTGACGATGCGGCCCTTGTCGTCGGCGAAATAGACCAGGCCGATGCGGCCCGGCTTCGGGACCAGGCCGGTGACCTGCAGCGCCAGCCACTCGGCGGCGCCTTCGCCTTCGAGATTGAAGCGCGAGAAGCCGGGCAGGTCGAGGATGCCGGCGGCGTCGCGCACCGCCAGGCATTCCTCGCGCACGCGGTGCTGCCATGGCCCGTCGCGGCGGAAGGTGAGGGTCGATTCCTCCGACGTGTCGTCGCCGGGCTTCGCATACCAGGTGGCCCGTTCCCAGCCATTATAGGGATCGAACTGGCCACCCAGCGCCTTGATGCGCTCGTGCAGCGGTGAGTGCTTGCGGTCGCGGCCCGCCGGCCAGGCATGGCGCGGAAACTGGATGGCGTATTCGTTGCCGTAGATCTCCATGCCCTTGGCGACGCAATAGTCGGGCGCCGAAGCGAAGGCGGTGAAGCGGCGCGGGTCGCAGGACCACATGTCCCATTCGGTCTGGCCTTCCGTCACCCATTCGGCCAGCACCTTGCCGGCGCCACCGCCTTGCGCGATGCCAAAGGTGAAGACGCAGGCCTCGAAAGCATTCGGCACGCCGGGCATCCGCCCGATCAGCGGGTTGCCGTCAGGCGCGTAGGGGATCGGCCCGTTGATGACCTTGGAGAGGCCCGCGGTTCCGAGGATCGGCACCCGGGCGACAGCGTCGGCGAGATAGTGCTCCAGCCGGTCGAGATCGTCCGGGAAGAGCTGGAAAGAAAATTCCTCCGGCATCGGATCGTTGTGTGTGGTCCAATGCGCGCGGCAATTGCGCTCATAGGGGCCGAGATTCATGCCGGTCTTTTCCTGGCGCAGATAGTAGGACGTGTCGACGTCACGCAGCAGCGGCAGCTTCCTGCCCTGTTCTTTGGTCCAGGCGGCAAGCTCGGGGATTTCCTCGAACAATATGTACTGATGGCTCATGACCATCATCGGCACTTCTCGGCCGAACATTTTTCCGACCTCAGCGGCGCGGTAACCGGCGGCGTTGACGACAATCTCGCAGCGGATTTCGCCTTGCGTTGTCGTGACCAGCCATTCGCCGTTCTGACGGGAAACGCCGGTGACCGGGCAGAAGCGGATTATCTTGGCGCCCATGTCGCGCGCGCCCTTGGCGAGCGCCTGGGTCAACTGCGCCGGGTCGATGTCGCCGTCGCTCGGATCATAAAGCGCGCCCTCGAGGTCGTGCGTCTCGATGAAGGGATAGCGGCGCTTGATCTCGTCGAGGCCCACGACGTCGATATCCATGCCCTGATAGCGGCCCATGCCCTTGGCGCGTTGGAATTCCTGCATGCGCTCCTTGCTGTGGGCGAGCCGCAGCGAGCCGGTGACATGATAGTTCATCGGATAGTCGACCGCTTCGGCAAGGCCGCGGTAGAGCTCGGTCGAATAACGCTGCATGTTCATCAGCGACCATGACGAGGAGAAGGTCGGCACGTTGCCGGCGGCATGCCAGGTCGAGCCGGAAGTCAGCTCGTTCTTCTCCAGCAGCACGCAATCGGTCCAGCCCGCCTTGCAGAGGTGGTAGAGCGACGAGGCGCCGACGACACCGCCTCCGATGATCACCACGCGTGCCGTGCTCGGCAAACCGGCCATTTTTTCCTCCAAAGTCTATTCAGTATACCGGCGGCGAAACCACCCAGATGAGGACCGCCGGCTCGGCACCGGGATTGCGCCAGCGGAACGGCTTGCCCTCGAAGCGGAACGAGTCGCCTTCGCCGAGCCGGTGCCAGACGCCGCCGATCTCGATCTCGAAAGTGCCGGAGGCAACATAGCCCGCTTCTTCGGTCGGGCGGCGCGCCTGGGTCTTGAGTTCAGCACCCGGGGCGAAGACCGAGCGCAGCATCTCGAAGCTTCCTCCGAGATCGGGCGACAGAAGCTCCTCCACCAGGCCGGATTCGCTTGTGCCAAGCGAGCGGCGGCTGCCCGAGCGTACGACAACGCCGCGCTCCTTCTCGACCGGCACGTCGTGGCTGAAGAACAGGCTGAGCGGTACGCCGAAAAGCTCGGCGAAGGCCCGCAGATCACCGAGCGAAGGCACTGAGAGGCCACGCTCCACCTGGCTGACCCAGCCGACGGAACGGCCAAGCCTGAGCGCGATTTCGGCGAGCGTCAGGCCACGTGCCTTGCGCAGCGCGCGGATGTCGCCGGCGAGCAGCCGCTCGCCATTGTCCTGTTCCGGGCTGACTGCGGTCGAGGCCATTGTCTCTCGTGAAAAAGATCGAGTGAATTTCATGAGAGAGTAAGCGCATGAAAAAATCAAGCGATTTTTCATGGGCCACAAGAATAGCTTGCGCGTTTTTTGTGGTTCATGCAAAGCCTCACCCGCGAACGGCGATTGGGGACGTCTGCTCGGAAGTCGGTTTAAGTCTGCGGATGGTCGTCACGGGAACCGGTTGTGGGTTCCGGCCATGCGTGAAGGGACGGCCCATGCTGGAGAACAACGCTCGGATTGCCAAAGATGCGGCGATCGTCGACGAGGCGATCACGTCGCGCCGCTCTGTGCGCGCTTTCCTGCCGGACATGGTCGACGACGGCACAATCCGCGATATCCTTTCCGTCGCTTCGCGCGCGCCGTCTGGGACCAACATGCAGCCGTGGCGCGTCTATGTGACCAAGGGCGAGGTCAAGCAGCGCATCAGCGACGCCATTCTCAATTCCGGCATCCGCGCCGAGAAGGTGGAGTGGGACGAATACCGCTATTATCCCGACCAGTTCTTCGAGCCATATCTGACGCGTCGCCGCGCCAATGGTTTCGGCCTCTATGGCGCGCTCGGCATCGGCCGGCGCGAGGTGGACAGGATGCGGGCTCAGCACGACCGCAACTTCGTCTTCTTCGATGCGCCGATCGGCATGATCTTCACGGTCGACCGGCGGCTGAACAAGGGTTCGTGGATCGACTACGGCATGTTCCTGCAGAACATCATGGTCGCAGCGCGGGGCAGGGGCCTGCATACGTGCCCGCAGGCCGCATTTGCTCCCTATCATCGCCAAATCCGGCCGGTGCTCAACATTCCCGACGAGGAGATCGTCGTCTGCGGCATGGCGCTGGGCTACGAGGACAAATCCAAGCCCGAGAATGAATTCCGCACCGACCGCGCCCCACTCGAGGAATGGGTGACGTTCACGGAATAGGCGCTCTACTCAGCGTTGATATGCGCGGCATGGCCACTGACATGGGCGCCGTCCTGAGGCGTGAGCCTGAGATAGGCCGATAGCGCGCAAAGCGTGATCAAGCCTTCGATGACGAACAGGATGCGGAAGTCGTTGACGCTGGCATGACCGCTGCCGGCGAGAAGCGACAGCAGCGCCGCCGCGAGGCCGACGCTGAGCGCCACTGCCAGCTGCCACAGGATGTAATAGAGCGCGCTGAACCGGGCGAGCTGCTCCGGCGCTATGTCGGAATAGGACAGGTTGCCGGTCGATGCCCATTGCACCGAGCGGAAGGCGCCGAAGGTGAAGATGTAGGCGAGCACGACCCAGGCCGGCAGGCTTGCTTGCATCAAGGCGAAGCCCGCGACCAGGCCGGCGACGATGGGCGTGTTGGTGACCAGCACCCGCTTGAAGCCGAAGCGATTGAGGATGCGGGGCATGAAGAAGCGCATCAGCAGCGATCCGATCGCCGCGACAAAGGTCAGTGATCCTGCCTCCACGGCGCTCATCCCGAAGCCGAGTTGGAACATCAGGGGCAGCAGGAAGACGACGGAGCTCAGGCCGATCGTGTCGAGCCCGCCGCCGGTGAGAAAGCTGATGCGGAAGGTGCGGATGCGCAGCAGGTTGAGGTCGAGCAACGGGTTGCGGGCACGCAGGCAATAGAAGGCGGCGACGGTCAGGATGGCGATCGCCAGTCCGAGCTCGGCGCCGACAATGCTGCCGGCGACATCCTTGGCCGCGAGCGAATCCATGCCGAAGACGAGCAATCCCATGCCGCTGCCGACGAGCAGGAAGCCCGGAAAATCGAATGGCGTGCGGGCCGGCTTTGTGGTCGAGGGAAACAGCGAAGCGGCGAGCAACGCTGCCGTCAGCGCGATCGGTATGTTGATATAGAAGATCCAGCGCCAGGAGACGTAAGTGGTGAGCGCGCCGCCGACCAACGGCCCGACCAGCGGCCCCGATTGGCCAGCGAGCGAGATGTACATGTTGATCTTGAGCGTTCGGTCGCGCGGGAAGCTCGACAGGATCACGACCTGCCCGAGGGTGCCCATCAGCGCGCCGCCAAAACCCTGCAGCGCGCGCGAGCCGACAAGCATCCAGATGTTTTCCGACACGCCGCACAGCGCCGAAGCTCCGGCGAAGACCAGCAGCGCAAAGCAATAGACGTTGCGTAGGCCGAAACGGTCGGCCAACCAGCCGCCCAGCGGCATTGTGGCAATGAGGCTCGCGACATAGACGGTGATCAGGAGACCGAGCTGGCTTGCCGGCCGATCGAGACTCTCTCCGATGCCGGGGAGAGCGGTCACCACGACATTCTGATCGAGGCTGGTCATGAAAACGCTGCAGGCGACGGTTGCCGGCAACAGGATCGACATCTCGCCCGCCGGAGCAAAGCGGGTGGTGGCTGTCGCCGTGGTCTCTGCGGTCATGGAAGATTGGTCGAACCGGTTGCCTGGACGCACGCCTCGATAAAAGCCCGCGTTTGTCCATCTATCCCGCCCGCTGGGCTCAGGCTCAAGCAGCAGACGTGGCCGTCGATGGTGCCAGACGGCTGCGCCTACTGCACCTCGTAGCCGACTTCCTCGCTGGCATGGCATAAGGCCTTCCAGAATGAGCGCGCGAAAGAGCGGAAGACGTAGATGTCGAACTGATCGGAGCCGCTGCGCTGGATCTGGACGAAAACGTCGTGATGGTTGGTCGAGCGTCCGGCGCCCATCGGGAAGGCAGGCAGCGCGAAGTCGATGGCGAAGAATTTCGCCAGCACCCATTCGGCCTTCGGACCGGCGACGCGGATCGCCGTGCGGCCATGCGACAGGTCGGTGAGCGTGCCGACCAAAGGCGTGACGACACCTGTGAAGGCGGAGGCCAGCCCCTCGGCTTCGTCGACCACCGTGAACCTGCCCGGCGCGAAGCCGAATGCCGACTTGGCTCCGTTAGAGATACCGCCGCCTGCGGCATCCGGCAGCGCAAGGCCGGTAACCTTGTATATGGCGGACATCAGACGCTTTTCTTGACCGGGCCATGCGGCAAGCTGCAGGATCGAGCCCGGCCGCGTCTCCGACAGAATGACGTCGACACCATGTTCGAAATTGCCGTGCGATCCCGGGTGATAGACCGGCTCAAGCGGCGACAGGCGTTCGGGCAGGTGGCGATCCGGCAACTGGCGTTCGGGCAGTTTGCGCTCGGGTAATTGGCGATCAACCATGCATGCGGCTCCCATCGGGATCGTAGAAATGATTGGAGACGATCTCGATCGGCCCGAACCGGTTGCGCAGCGGATCGGAAACGAAGGCGCGCGTGCCGTGGCGCGCCTTGCCGTCCTTGATCAAGGCGAGCGCAATGTATTTGCCGAGCGCCGGCGAATAGCAGCAGGCGGTTATGTGGCCGATCGAATCGTGCGGGTCGGCTTCGTCCAACTCCTCGACGATATGCGCGCCGCCGTTGAAGGGCCGGTTGTCGAGAGAAATCAGGCCGACGAGCTGCAACCGATCGGACGCGATGAGGCCCTCACGGTCCATCATGGCCGAGCCGATGAACGGCTTCTTCTTCGACAGCATCCAGTCGAGATGCAGGTCGCGTGCCGTGGTGCGGCCGTCGATCTCGGCGCCAGTGACATGGCCCTTCTCGATGCGCATCGTGCCCAGCGCCTCGAGCCCGTAGGTGACCAGGCCGAACGGTTTGCCGGCCTCGATCAGAGCCTCCCACACATGCGTGCCATAGCCGGCGCCGCAATAGACCTCGAACGCCATTTCGCCGGAGAAGGAGAGGCGGCAGATCATCACCGGCACCCCGGCGATTCGGCCGTGGACGATGCCCATGAACGGAAGGGCCGCGTTGTCGACGGCGGTGCCGCTAATACAGGCGGCGAGGATCGCCCTGGCCTTCGGCCCGCCGATTGCGGCGCCCGCCCATTCGTCGGTGACGGAGGTGACTGTGACCTTGAGTTCGGGCCAGATGACGTCGAGAAAATACTCCAGATGCTGCATCACCTTGCCGGCATTGGCAGTGGTGGTGGTCATCAGGAAGTCCTGTTCGCCGAGCCGCCAAGTGGTGCCGTCGTCGAAGGCAAGACCGTCCTCGCGCAGCATCAGGCCGTAGCGGGCCTTGCCGACCGCCAGCGTGGAGAACACGTTGGTATAGACCCGGTCGAGGAATTCGGCGGCATCCGGGCCCTGCACGGCGATCTTGCCGAGCGTCGACACGTCGACGATGCCGGCGCTCTCGCGCGTAGCCTTGGCTTCGCGCACATACGCCTGCTCGACCGTCTCGCCGGCAAGGCCATAGATCATCGGACGATACCACAGCCCGGCCGCATACATGGTCGCCCCGTTGTCGATGTGCCAGTCATGCATCGCCGTCAGCCGTTCCGGCTTCAAGTCACCGAAGCGCTCGGCCGCCAGCGAACCGATCGAGACGGCGGTGTAGGGCGGACGGAAGCGTGTCGTGCCGACTTCCGGGATCGGCTTTCCGAGCGCCTCGGCCATGATGGCGAGGCCCGGCACGTTGGAATTCTTGCCCTGGTCGGTCGCCATGCCGAGCGTGGTATAGCGCTTCAGGTGCTCGACGGACACGAAGCCCTCGCGATGCGCCAGCCGCACGTCCTCGGCGGTCACGTCGTGCTGGAAGTCGACGAAGGCTTTGCCCTTGGCTTTGATCTCGAACACCGGCGCCGGATCAGGATCACCGGGAGCGGGCTCGACGAGTGGCAGGGAAGCAAGCGAGGCCGTTCCGCCGGCCGCAGACAGGCCAGCGGCACGGCCCTCGGCAATGGCTTGCGCCGTCGAGAAGCTGCCGGTAAAGGCGCCGGCGCCGATCCAGCGCTGCGTCGGCTGCGGCGGCAGGAAGGCCTGCCGCGCCGAATCCCACTCGGCTCTCGCGCCGGCCTGGCTGGCGAGATGGATGGTCGGCGACCAGCCGCCCGACATAGCCAGGCAGTCTGCATGGATGCTGCGCTCGTCGCCGCTGAGCGCACCGCTCATCGTGTCGAAGCGCCGCACCTTGAGACCCGTCAGGACTTTGCCGCCTTCGGTCGCGACCACGGCATGGCCGGCCAGCAGTTCGGCCTCGGCTTCGCTGGCCAACCTGCGCATGTCGTTCGCAATCTCGCTTCGGACGTCGATGATGGCGACGGCGGCGGCACCCGCCTTCTTCAGCGCAACGGCAGAGCGATAGGCGCTGTCATTGTTGGTGAACAGCGCAATGCGCTGGCCGGGCAGCACGCCAAATTCATTGACGTAGCGTTCGGCAGCATGGGCAAGCATGACGCCCGGACGGTCGTTGCCGGGAAATACCAAAGGCCGCTCGAAGGAGCCGGTGGCGAGAACCACCGTCTTGGCGCGGATCGCCCAGTAGCGCTGGCGCGGCTCACCCTTGGCCGGGACCTCCTTGTGGTCCGTCACTCGTTCAAGCGCGGCAAGCGTGTTGCCGTCGTAATAGCCCCAGACCGTCGTGCGCGGCAGCAGGCGCACATTGTCGTTGCCCTCCAGCTGGCCAACGATGCGCTGCGCCCAGTCGGCGGCCGGCGCAGCTTCGATCGTCTCGCCAGACCAATTGGCGGAGCCGCCGAAACGCGCTTCGAGTTCGGCGAGGATCACCCGCGCGCCCTGGTCTGCCGCGGCCTTCGCCGCCATCAGTCCGGCTGGACCGGAGCCGACCACCAGCACGTCGCAGAAGGCGTTCATGCGCTCGTAGCGCGATGGATCGGGCGCAGTACCGGCCTTGCCGAGGCCGGCGGAACGGCGGATGAAGTGCTCGCAGAACATCCAGAAGCGCGTGCCCTTGAGCGGGCCGATCACCGGCCCCATGAAGGTCTTGTAGTAGAAGCCCGCCGACAGGAGCTTGCCGCCGAGCTGGTTGATGGCGTTGATATCCCAGGCGAGCGAGGGAAAGCGGTTCTGGCTTACGGCCACCAGCCCGTCATAGATCTCGACCATGGTGGCCGGGATGTTTGGCTCGCGCACCTCGCCGCGCAGCACCGTCACCAGCGCGTTCGGCTCCTCGACGCCGGCGGCGAGCAGGCCGCGCGGGCGGTGGTACTTGAAGGAGCGGCCGAACAGCGTGACGCCATTGGCGAGCAGCGCGGAAGCCAGCGTGTCGCCGGCGTGCCCGGTATAGGGCGCGCCATCGAAGGTGAAGCGGATGGTGCGCAGCCGGTCGATGCGGCCACCGGTTTCGGTGCGCCGCGGGCTCACGAGCGGCCCTCGGTCTTGTGGCCCGCGGACTTGTGTCCGCCACGGGCGAAAGCCGTGCTCAGGATCTCGTGGGTGAGGGTGTTGCGCACGACCCGCAGATGGGCGCGGCAGCCGCCGGAATGCTGCCAGATCTCATTGTGGTCGCCGGCCGGGTTCAGCCGGTCGTAGACATAGGCGTTCCAGGCGTCGAGGTCCTGCGAGGCCGGCTGCGGCCGCTCGCGGTTGCCGTCGCCCTGATAGGTGAATTCGATGACGTCGCGCGGGCCGCAATAGGGGCAGGTGATGAGCATGGTGTTTCAACCCCTAGTGCAGCCGCGGCGTCGCGCCCTGGCCTTTGTCGTCGATGATCAGGCCGCGATAGAAGCGATCGAGTGTGAAGGGCGCGTTGAACTCGTGCGGCTCATCCTTGGCGATGGTCCAGGCGAAGCACCAGCCAGAGGCCGGGGTGGCCTTGAAGCCGCCATAGCACCAGCCGCAATTGAGATACATGCCGGGCACCGGACCGGTGGTGATGATCGGCGAGCCATCCATCGTCATGTCGCAGACCCCGCCCCAGGAGCGCAGCATGCGTACTCGGGCAAGGCCGGGAAACAGCGCCAGCATCTCGCTCATCACTTCGTCGACGATGGGCAAGCTGCCGCGCTGCGCATAGCTGTTGTAGCCGTCCAGGTCGCCGCCATAGACCAGGCCGCCCTTGTCGGACTGCGAGATGTAGAAATGGCCCATGCCGAAGGTGAGCACGGTGTCGATGATCGGCTTCACCGATTCCGAGACGAAGGCCTGCAGCACATAACTCTCGATCGGCATGTGGGAAATTCCGGCGAGTTGCATGACGCGCCCTGTGCTGCCGGCGACCGCGAGCGCCACCTTCTTGGCGCGGATCTCGCCGCGGCTGGTCATCACGCCGGTGACGCGGTCACCGTCGCGCAGGAAGCCCGTAACCTCGCAGTTCTCGACGATGTCGACACCGCGGCGGTCGGCACCGCGTGCATAGCCCCAGGCGACGGCGTCGTGGCGCGCGGTGCCCGCGCGCGGCTGCATCAGCCCGCCAAGGATCGGAAAACGCGCCGAGCCCGACACGTCCAGAGCCGGGACCAGCCGCTTGATCTGGCCGACGCTCATCAGTTCGGCGTCGACGCCGAGGTGGCGCATGGCATTGCCGCGCCGGGCATAGTCGTCGAGCTGGGCCGGCGTGTGTGCGAGGTTGAGGCAGCCGCGCTGCGAGAACATGACGTTGTAGTTGAGGTCGTGCGACAGGTTTTCCCACATCTTCATCGAGTGTTCGTAGAAGCGGGTGTTCTGCGGCAGCAGATAGTTGGAGCGCACGGCGGTGGTGTTGCGGCCGACATTGCCCGAACCCAGCCAACCCTTTTCCAGCACCGCGACATTGGTGATGCCGTGCTCCTTGGCGAGATAGTAGGCCGTGGACAGGCCATGCCCGCCACCGCCGATAACGATCACGTCATAGGATGCCTTGGGGTCGGGCTTGCGCCATGCGGGTTTCCAATCCTGGTTCCCGGTCAGCGCGTTCTTGAGCAGCGAAAAGGCTGAATATTCCGCCATTCTTCCTGTCGTCCTATTGGTGCGAAGGCGGCAGACTATAGAGCAGGCCGCAGGCGTAAAGCCAAGATTGCGCCATCGCTTTTCGACAGGCCGACGCCACTGCGCCTGGCGGTGCGGAACCGCGACGGCTTGCCGCCCGGTATGGCGGTCTTTATCAAAGGCAGAATTTTCGAAAATTTTCGACCGCGATTCGCCCGTCACCCCATGATCTTCCGACTGCTACGCCTGATCCTGGTCGTCATTGTCGCCGCCGCGGCGCAGCCTTCGCTGGACGCGGTTGCGCAGGCCATCGGGCAGGGGTCGGCGCAGCTCATCGCCGATCAGACCAAGGTCATCAAGGACCTGGCGGCCAAGACCGACGGCCTCGAAAAGAAGGTGAGCGATCCTGACGAGGACGATGCCGGCCTCGTCGATATCCGTCTGCAGCTCGAGGAGATATCGCGGGCAGCCCTGACCAGCGCGCTCGCCTTTCGTCCGCGCCTCAATGATATCAACAGCCGTATCGAGGTGCTGGGGCCGCCGCCGGCGCAGGGGCAGCAGGAACCGGCCATTGTTGCCAATGAGCGCGCCGCGCTGGCGTCCGAGAAGGCCGAGATCAATGCAGTGGTCGCCGGCGCGCAGAACCTGTCGATCCGCGTCAACGGACTGGTCGACAGGATCAGCGTCATGCGCAGCGAACTGTTCCGCAGCGTCCTGACCAAGCGCTACGAACTGACCGATGCGCTGAGTCCCCAGGCTTTTTCCGATGCGCACGAGCAGTTCACCGGGCTTTACAAGGCGGTGGCGTCCTGGCTGAGCTTCGCCATCAAGTTCAAGTTCCAGGCCATGCTTGCGGCGACGCTGATGGCGCTGATGCTCGCGGTTGTGCTTCTGGTCGGCGGCAGGCGGCTGTTCGGACGTGTCTTCGAGCCAAACCCCTCCATCGAAGAGCCGTCCTATCTCAGCCGGCTCTCGGTGGCGTTCTGGTCGACGCTGCTGCCGAGCATGGCGCTGGCGGTCTTTCTCGCCTCGACCGTGTTCTTCTTCAACTACTACAACGTCTTGCGCGGCGACATCGGCCTGTTCCTCAACGCGCTGCTGTCTGTCATCGGCGTGGTGTTCTGCGTCAACCGCCTGACCAACGCGGCCTTGGAGCCGCGCCTGCCGAACTGGCGCCTCATTCCGGTTGAAACCGGCCCGGCCCGCTGGCTGGTCCGGCTGACCACGGCGATGGCCGTGGTCATCGGCTTCAACTATTTCCTCTCGGTCGTCAACGACAAGATGGGCTCGCCGCTGTCGCTGACCATCGCCAGAAGCTTCGTCGCCACCATCGTCGTCGGCATCATCCTGATCCTGATGGGGTTGCTGAGGCCATTCAGGGCCCGTGACGGCTCGTGGCGCCCATGGCCGGCCTGGCTTCGCTTCATCGCCGTCGGGCTCGGCCTGTTCACCATAGCAACGTCGCTGCTCGGCTATATCGGTCTGTCGCTCTTCGTCTCGCTGCAAGTGGTGGTAACCGGCACCGTCCTGATCACAGCCTATATCGGCTTTCTGTCGGCGCGGGCGATCGGGGAGGAGGGCGGTTTCGCCGACACCTCGGTCGGCCGCTGGCTGAGCACCAATTCCAGCTATGAGGATACGGCGCTCGACCAGCTCGGCCTTGTGGTCAGCATCGCCATCAACCTGATGATCGTGCTCATCTTCCTGCCGCTGACCCTGCTGATGTGGGGCTTCCAGCCCGGCGATATCCAGGCCTGGGCCTACAAGCTGGCGACGGGCGTCACGATCGGTTCGGTGACCATTTCCGTGCTCGGCATCCTGACCGGCGTCGTCGTCTTCGTCATCGGCTATTTCCTGACCCGTTGGTTCCAGGGCTGGCTCGACGGCTCGGTGATGGCGCGAGGCAAGGTCGATGCCGGCGTTCGCAACTCGATCCGGCTGGCGGTGGGCTACGCCGGTGTGGCGCTCGCGGCCCTCGTCGGCATTTCAGCGGCGGGAATCGATCTTTCCAACCTTGCCCTGGTTGCCGGAGCGCTGTCGCTCGGTATCGGTTTCGGTCTGCAGAACGTCGTCTCCAACTTCGTCTCCGGCCTGATCCTGCTCGCCGTTCAAGGTTGGCGACTGGATCGTTGCTGGCGAGATAAGCGGCACGGTGAAGAGGATCAGCGTGCGCGCTACCGAGATCGAGACGTTCCAGCGGCAATCGGTGATCCTGCCGAACTCCAATCTCATCAACAACGCGGTCGGCAACTGGACGCACCGCAACAAGCTCGGTCGCGTCGAGATCAAGATCGGCGTTGCCTATGGCAGCGACGTCAAGCGCGTCCACGCCCTCCTTCTCGATATCGCGCGCGCCCATCCCATGGTGCTGAAGAATCCCGAGCCTTTCGTGCTGTTCTCCAATTTTGGGGCGGCTGCGCTCGAATTCGAAATCCGTGTGTTCCTTGCCGACGTCTTGAACGGCAGCATCGTGCAGAACGACATCCGCTTCGCCATCTTCGATATCTTCGAAAAGGAGCACATCGAGATCCCGTCGACGCCGCGCGCGGTCGTCGAGCCCACCAAGCACGAGGCATGGCCGATCGACGACGACAAGATCGAGGCCGAGTTTGCCGAGCGGGAGCGGCTGGAGGCTGAAGCGGCTGCCGAGCGGGAGCGTCTCGCGAAGACGAAGCGGAAGGGACGAAAGCCCGATCCCGACTAAAGCGCTTAGCGCTGCGAGATCCTGGCGACGGGCTTTAGGTCTTTGGTATTGTGCATGTCGTTTTCGCAAAACCGCTGCACACTTTTGCGCGGCATGCAGTAGCTGCCGGACATTGGGCGTAAGCCGATACCGGCCCTCATCCAGAGGGCGAAAACCAATTGTGGCATGAATGCGGCATTCAGTTGCGGTTCAGCTTGCATCTCATATAAGCTCACCAGCAAAGGGCGAGAATGCCTTGCACAATTGAACAGAGGCGGTGGAAACACCGGTATCGCAAAATGTGGAAGTCTGTCGTTGTCGGCATCGCATTTCTGGCCGCGAGTGGCTCGGCTTTCGCGGCGAGCGCGATCAACAGGGACACTCAGACCAGAACGCTGGTGGTGACCGAAGGAGGTGCCAAGACCGAACTGGCGCTGGCCGCCGGCGAGACGGTGGAGTTCTGTCCGAATGGCTGTTTCGTGACCTTGCCCAATGGCGACCTTGAAGCCTTGACCGGTTCGGAAACGGTCGAGATCTCGGGCGGCGTGGCCCGCATCAAGTAACATCGGCAGCATGGCTGGGCAAAGGCCGGGCGGATGCCTGGCCTTTTATCGTTTCTGGTAGCCGCTGCTTAACGATGGCCTCCGAAATACCGCTCGCGCTGTCCGCCACAACCGGGCGTTTAACCTTCGCTACGCCATCCCCCGCTATATCGTTCGCGAAGACGCCGATGCACGGCGCGGGTTTTGAGCGGCGCATGATTCCTTTCCGAAATCGGAATCTCGGGGTCATGCGCTCCAGGCAGGGCAGGAATGGACGCGAGGTCGGAAAGGAACGCAATACCGCTTGCGGTCGATCTCGACGGCACGCTGATTGCAACGGACCTTCTCTGGGAAGGTCTCTTCATACTTATCAAGAAGAATCCGCTCTATCTTCTGCTGCTGCCGATCTGGCTGACCGGGGGGCCGGCAAGGCTGAAGCAGGAGATCGCTGCCCGCACCGATATCGACGCCGCCTCGCTGCCCTATCGCCGTGAGCTGCTGGAGCGCCTGCTCACCGAGCATGGCGAAGGCCGCAGGATCGTGCTGGCGACGGGAACGCCACGCAAATTCGCTGAAGCGATCGCCTCTCATCTCGGCATCTTCGATCGCGTGCTGGCGACGGATGGTCCGCACAACATGACCTCGGGCAGGAAGTGCGCTTCACTGATTGCGGCCTATGGCGATGGCGGCTTCGACTATGCCGGGAACAGCCGCCACGATCTCAAGGTGTTCGACGCAGCGCGCCGCGCCATCGTCGTGGCCCCGGACCGCAGCGCCCAGCGATGGCAGGCGGCGCATGGCGCCGAGACGGTGCCGACGCCGAGGCCGACTGCGAAGACCTTCGTCAAGATGCTGCGCGTGCATCAGTGGCTGAAGAACGCGCTGATCGCGGTGCCGATGGTGCTTTCGCATGAATATTTCAACGTCAGCATGATCTGGGATTGCGTGCTGGCGTTCGTGTCGTTCAGCGCCGTTGCGTCCGCGATCTATATCGTCAACGATTTCTTCGACCTCGCGCTCGACCGCAAGCACCCCACCAAGCGCAACCGGCCATTCGCCAGCGGCGCGCTGTCGATCCCGTTCGGCCTTGGCGCCATAGGCGTGCTGCTCGCGATCGGTATCGTGGCCGGCTGGCTGCTGCCGATCGAATTCCTCGGGGTGCTCGGCGGTTATATGGTCGTCACCACCGCCTATTCGCTGTCGTTCAAGAGAATGCTGCTGGTCGACGTGCTGACGCTCGCGGGCCTGTATACGATCCGCGTGCTTGCGGGTGCCGCGGCGACCGGCGTCGACGTCTCCTTCTGGCTGCTGGCATTTTCGATCTTCTTCTTCCTGTCGCTGGCGCTGGTGAAGCGCTTCGTCGAACTACGCACCACGGCCATTCCGCCGGGGGAGCGCATCGCTGGCCGCGGTTACCGCACGGAGGACCAGGAGATCGTTGCCCAGGCCGGCATGGCTTCCGCCTTCTCCTCGGCGCTGGTGCTGGCGCTTTACATGGACAGCGTGGCGGTGCGCGAACTCTATCCGCACCCGTGGCTGATGTGGCCGCTGGCGCCGATCGTGCTCTATCTCACCATGCGCGTCTGGATTCTCGCCCGCCGCGACGAGATGCATGACGATCCCGTCGTCTTCATCATCCGGGACTGGCGCAGCCAGATCGTCGTGCTGTTCGGCGCGAGCCTTCTGGTCGCCGGCGGCTGGGGCTGGTGAGGATGGCCGCTGAGCATTTCGGCAGCTTCGGACGGGCGACGCCGTCGGCACCGCGCGCGATTCCCGCCAACGAGGCGATCGCGCTGTTGAAGAGCGGCGCGGCCGAGCCGGGCTCGCTGCTTGGCTATGGCAACGGCCGCTCCTATGGCGACAGCTGCCAGAATCATGCCGGCGCAGTGGTCGACATGCGGCCGCTGAACCGTATTCGCTCCTTCAACGCCGAGACCGGCATCATCGAGGCCGATGCAGGGGTGCTGCTGTGCGAGATTATCGCCCACGCCGCGCCCTACGGCTTCTTTCCGGCCGTGGTCCCCGGCACCCAGTTCGTCACGCTGGGCGGCGCGATCGCAAATGATGTCCATGGCAAGAACCACCATCGGCGCGGCACGTTCGGCTGCCATGTCGAAAGCCTGACGCTGCTCAGGTCCGACGGGCGGACCTATTGCTGCTCCCATACGGACAATGCCCCTCTGTTCCGGGCGACGGTCGGCGGCATGGGGCTCACCGGGGTGATCCTGTCGGCATCGATCCGATTGATGCGGGTGCCCTCACTCGACATCGTCGAGAAGGCGACGCCGTTCCGCAATCTCGGCGAATTCTTCGAGCTTGCCGAAGCGGCAGACCAGGCCAACGAATATGTGGTCGCCTGGATCGACCAGCTTGCCGGCGGCCATGGGCGCGGGCGCGGCCTGCTGTTGACCGGCAACCATGCCGAGCACGGCTCGCATGCCGCTTCGCGGGCAGGCAGCCGCCTTGCAGTGCCGGTGCAGCCGCCGTTCAATGTTCTCAACCGCACGTCCCTGACCTTGTTCAATGCAGCCTATCGATGGAGGAAGGGGCGGTCCTCGACGCCGCGCCAAGCCGGCTACCAAAGCTTTTTCTTCCCGCTTGACGGTGTTCGCGGCTGGAACCGGCTCTATGGGCCGCGCGGCCTGTTCCAGCACCAGAGCGTCGTGCCCGAAGCGAACGCGCGCAGCGCGGTTCGCGCCTTGCTCGAAGCAACGCGGCGAGCCGGGCAGAGCTCCTTCCTCACTGTGCTCAAGCGCTTTGGCGACGTTCGCTCGCCGGGACTGCTGTCATTTCCGAGACCGGGCTACACACTGACGCTGGATTTTCCGAACAGGGGCGAAAGGACGCTGCGGCTGCTCGCGGAACTGGACCGCGTCACAGTCGCGGCGGGCGGAGCCGTCAATCCCTACAAGGATGCACGCATGAGCGCCGAGGCCTTCGCCGCCTCCTTCCCGGAATGGCAGCGGCTGGAGACGCTTCGGGACCCGGGCTTCATGTCGAGCTTCTGGGCTCGGACGGCAAAGAAACTGGATGTGAGCCAAGCGGCAGCGCAAGCCGCAGAATAGATAAAACTTGAATAAATCATGGATAACAAATCGTTAAAACCGCGGTTTACTCAAAAACGTCTTGTGACTTCACGAAGTGTTTGCAGATTTGTAGTAGGACCGCTCAGGGGCGGGTGCAGCGTATGAAATACATAGTCTTTATTCTGTTCACGGTCATGACGAATGCCGCGGCGCAGCTGATGCTGAAGCAAGGCATGATGTCGCTGGGACCGATCTCGTTCGAGGGCGTCAATCCGCTCTTCAAGCTGCTGCAGATCGTCTTCAGTCCGTGGATTTTCCTCGGCCTCTGCACCTTCGTCATCTCGATGGCGTCGCATCTCTATGTATTGTCGAAGGTCGAGCTCAGCTTTGCCTATCCCTTCCTCAGCCTTGCCTATGTCGCCGTGGCGGTCTTCGCCTATTTCGTGTTCCGCGAAGACCTCAATGCCTGGCGCATCGCCGGCATCGCCTGCATCTGCGTCGGCACCGTGCTGATCGCGCAGAGCGGTCGCGATCTGGGCGGGCGAGGGCACGAGCACCAGACGGCTTCCATCATCCCCGACCAGATCGGCACAAACGAGATCGTTCGATGAGACATGTGATTTTCGGCGGCGACGGCTTCGTCGGCCGTCATCTTGCTCCGAAGCTCGCGGCGGACGGCGAGGACGTCGTCGTCGCCGACATCGTCAAGAGCGACCTGTCGCATTATCGCAATGTCCGTTTCGTCACTTGCGACGTGACCGATCCGGCGTCGGTCGCAGCGATTGGCCTCAGCGCCGATGACATGGTCTACAACCTCTCGGCCAAGATGCTGTCGCCGATCCAGGTGCGCGCCAAGCGGCACGATTTCTTCTTTCCGGTGAATTTCCACGGCACCGAGCACATCATCCGGGCGATGGACAAGGCCGGCGCATCGAAACTCGTCCACTATACGACCGACATGATTTACGGCCACACCGTGGTGCTGCCGATGACCGAGGATCATCCGGTGTCGCCGCTTGGCGAATATGGGTGGTCGAAGCTCAAGACCGAGGAACTCGCCGCCGAATGGCGCAAACGCGGCATGTCGATCTCGCTGTTCCGCCCGCGCCTGATCATCGGGCCCGGCCGTCTCGGCATCCTGGAAAAGCTGTTCAAGCTGATCGACTGGCATCTGCCGGTGCCGATGATCAGTTCCGGCAGGAATCCCTACCAGTTCATCTCGGTGTTCGACTGCGCCGAGGCGGCGCGGGCGGCCTGGAAGGCCGGCGTGCCGAACGAGGCCTATAATCTCGGCTCGCTCAATCCGCCGCCGGTCAGGAAGCTGCTCGGCCATCTGATCAAGCATGCCGGTTCGAAGTCGATCCTGCTGCCGACGCCAGGCTGGGCGGTCAAGCGCACGCTGGACCTGCTCGACCTGATGAACATGCCGATCATGGATCCGGAACAGTATCTGATAGCCGATGAGGAATGCGTGCTCGACGTGTCCAAGGCCGAGCGCCAGCTCCGCTGGGTGCCGCAATACCGTGACGAGGACATGCTTATCGCCGCCTACAGCGAATACCGCGCCAAGAAACACGGCCACGCAGTCGCCACCAATCATGTGCCCGCCGAGTAGGACAACGAAGGGCAACGGGAGATTTTCGAGATGACCGTCATGGCCAAGCCGGAACACACTGGCACGCGCGCTCTAGTGGAGGCGCCGGCGCTGGCGCCCGCAGCAATAGCCAAGCCCGACCTGATCAGCGTCGAGCAGGCCAAGGGGATGGATGTCGCCCGCATCACCGACCTGTTCAAGACGCATCTCAATCCGGGCCAGCTGCATTTCATGAAGCTGCTCGGCTTCCACAAGGTCAAGATCGAGCGCGCCGAAGGCATGTTCTACATCGACCAGAACGGCCGCAAGATCCTCGACTTCTTCGGCGGCTTCGGGTCTTTGGCTTTCGGCCACAACCATCCGCGCATCCTGGAGGCACGGAGGAAATTCCAGGAGGAAAAGCGCCAGGAGATCGCCATCGCCTTCATGTCGCAATATGCGGCAGCGCTTGCGCACAATATCGCCAAGTGCTCGCCTGGCGACCTCGACATGGTGTTCCTCGGTTCCTCCGGCTCGGAAGCGATGGAAGCGGCGGTCAAGCTTGCCGAACGCGCCGCAGGCCCGAAGCGGCCGAAGGTCGTCTATGCCGAGAATTCCTTCCACGGCAAGACCAAGGGTGTGCTGGCGATCACCGACGGCCAGCTCTACCGCGCCGACTTCAAGGTGGCCGACAATGTCGTGCGCGTTCCCTTTGGCGACATCGACGCGGTCGAGCGACTGTTCAAGAGCGATCCCGAGATCGGCGTCATCGTGCTCGAGACCATCCAGGGCGGCGGCGGCATCATCCAGGCAGAGGCGCAATATTGGCAGAAGCTGCGCGCGCTCTGCGACCGGTATGGCGTGCTGTGGGTCGCCGACGAGGTCCAGTGCGGCTACGGCCGCTCCGGCCGCTTCTACGCCTTCGAGCATTATGGCGTGGTGCCGGACGTCACGGCGCTGGCGAAGTCGCTCGGCGCCGGCAAGGCCGCGGTTGGCGCCATGATCGCCAAGCGCGATGTTTACATGAAGGCCTACGGGACGCCGAAGACGGCGATGATCCATGCCATGGCGACCTTCGGGGGTATGGGCGAGGCCTGCGTCACCGCGATCGAGGGGCTGAACGTCCTCTATGACGAGGGGCTGATCGACAACGCCGCTGCGACGGGCGAATACCTTTTGCAGCGATTGCAGGCGCTGAAGGAAAAATATCCAAAGATCATCAAGGACGTGCGCGGCAAGGGCTTTATGATCGGGCTCGAGTTCCACGACTTCTCGCAGACCCTGCCGATGGTGCTGCGACCGGTGGTAAGCGTGCTCGACGACAAGCTGAAGGGATCGCTGTCGGGTTTCGTCGGCGCCCTGCTCTTGCGCGACTATGACGTGCTCGTCGCTTTCACCGAATACAATCGCAACGTCATCCGGCTCGAGCCGCCCCTAATCTGCCAGCGCGAGCATGTCGATCGCTTCGTCGACGCCTTCGACAGTCTGCTGTCGCGCGGCATCGTGGCGATCGTGAAGGACTTCGTGAAAAGCCAGGTCCGCTGAGGCAGGCGATGCTGACCCGGCCGCCCGCTGCTCCCGCCAATCCGCTCGAAAGGCTCGCCGGTGCCAGCCTGGCCTGGGGCGAGGGCACCTATGCGCGATTTGCGGCGCCGATCGGGGCGGCAGCTTTCGCGCTCTATATCCTGCTCACCGCAGTGACGGCCTGGATCATGCCTGACGCCAATTGGGATATGCTGCCCTACCTGGCGATCGCCGAGGAACGCACCCACCCCGATCCGCAAGCGCTGCACGACTATGCCTACAGCATGGTCAAGGCCGGCGTGCCGGCCGCCGAGTACCAGGCGCTGATCGAAGATGGTGGCGGCTTCCGCAGCCACATGGCCGAGAACGCCGCCGACTTCCATTCATTGCTGGGCATGTACCGCATCAAGTTCCTCTATGCCGAGATCCTGTCGAGTCTCAGCCATGTCGTTTCGCCCGTCGAGGCGATGCGCCTGGTTCAGGTGCTCTCGGTGCTGCTATTCGGCGCCATCACGCTGCTCTGGCTGCGCGCGCAGGGGGCGCTGGCGCTGGCGCCGGCCGTGGGCGCCATTCTGATCATAGCCGATTTCGGCGACGTGGCGCGGGCCGCGACGCCGGACCTCTTGTGCTCTGCGCTGTTTCTCGGCGGACTGTTTGCCTATCTCAGCAAACGCGAGGCGGCGAGCGCGCTCCTGCTCTTCCTCGCCTTTCTGGCGCGCCCCGACAACATCGTCTTCCTCGCCATCTTCGCCGTGCTGCTCGTCGCTTTCCGGCAGAAGGCATGGGGCGCGCTGGCCGGCTTCGTGGCGTCCTTGATCGCCTATTTCGCCATTTCGCACTGGGCCGAGCATCCCGGCTGGTGGGCGCATCTGTGGTTCTCCAGCATCGAGCAGCACTACAACATGGACGGCTTCGAGCCGCCTTTCTCGGTGGCGGCCTATCTCAAAGCCTTCGCCGCTTCATTGGTTCGTGCGGTCAGCCTCAACAGTTGGGTTGGGGTCTCGGTGCTGGCGCTGGCCGGTTGGTTTGGGCTCGGGCGCGCCGGCTTTCGGCTCGACCGCCGCGCCGGGATCCTGCTTGCAGCGCTCGTGCTCGGCGTGCTGGCGAAGTTCGCAGTCTTCCCGATCCACGATACACGCATCTACTTTCCCAATCTCTTGCCGCCATTCCTTATGCTCGTGGTGCCGCTGACCGGGCTCTGGGCGTCAGCGAGCCAGGGCGGACGCCGCGCCGCGCCGCAGGCAGTCGCCGGAGACAAATCATGAGTTCGGTGTCCAGCCTCGTGCGTGTTCTCCTGTCGCTCGGCCTGCCCACCGGCCTGCTCGATCGCGGACCGGCCCTGCATGGCACGAAGTTCCTGGCCAGCGCGGCGCTCACGGCCCGCTTCGGCGGCGGACGGCCGTTCCAGATGGTCAATGTCGGCGCCTGCGACGGCGCGCTGTTCGACGATGTGACGCCCTGGCTGCGCCGCATTCCCCATGCGCGTGCGCTGCTGGTCGAGCCGATCCCCTACAATCAGAAGCGGCTGCGCGCCAACTATCCCGATGCCGAGCGCTTCGTCATCGAGCCGGTCGCGGTGACCAGGACGAAGGGCACCATCACCGTTCGCACGTTCGACGCGGTCGCGCTCGAGTCGGGCACATTGCCGATCGAGTTCATCGGCTGCTCGTCGGTGACCGACACCAAACTGATGTCCGGCAAAAACGCCTGGGGCGAGGCGGACGCCAACTTCAACAAGTTCGCGCCGCATCTGAAGGACATCGAGGTCCCGTCTGAAACATTGCAGACGCTGCTCGACCGCAACGGCATCACCTATATCGACGCTTTCCTGGTCGATTGCGAAGGCGCTGACTGGATGGTGTTCGATCAGTTGGACCTCACGCGCTACCGCCCCGGCATGATCAAGGTCGAGGTCGGCGCTCTGCCGGCCGCCGAGATCGGTCAGGTTATCGTCAAACTCAAGACCGCCGGCTACCAGGTCGGCTTCCAGGCCGAGGACATCTGGGCCTTCGTTTGAGCCAAAATCTCCTGTGACAGCGGGCCAGCCCGCCGGGTCGCGCCGCACCTTGGCGCGTGTCGCAAACAGGCGGTAGCCCGAGCGTCCTCGTCTGCATATTGTGCGCCATTCGAACCGGCGCCGGCGCGCCTGCTTACCACTTTGGAGTCGCGGGAAATGGCAGAATTTCCGAAAAGGGCGAAGGTCGTCATCGTCGGTCTTGGCGGTATTGTCGGCGCGTCCGTCGCCCATCACCTGATCGAACGCGGCTGGGACGACATTGTCGGCATCGACAAGTCGGGCATACCGACCGACATCGGCTCGACCGCGCACGCTTCCGATTTCTGCTATACGACCAGCCACGATTTCCTGTCTTGCTGGACAACGCTCTATTCGATCGATTTCTACGAGAAGATGGGCCATTACGCGCGCATCGGCGGGCTCGAGGTTGCCCGTGTCGGTGACGACGCCCGCATGGACGAGATCAAGCGCAAGATCGCATCGGCCAAATCCTTCGGCACTCGCGCCCGCCTGATCGAGCCCGCCGAAATCAAGCAGAAATTCCCGCTGATCGAAGAACATATGGTGCAGGGCGGGTTGTGGGATCCCGACGCCGGCCTCGTCATCCCGCGCTCACAAACGGTTGCCGGCAAGCTCGTCGACCAGGGTGTAGCCTCCGGCAAGCTCCAGGCCTTTGCCAATACCTCGGCCAAGGAGCTGATGGTCGAAAACGGTCGCATCAAGGGCGTCGTGACCGAGCGCGGCACCATCGAAGCCGACTATGTCGTGGTCTGCACCGGCATATGGGGCCGCTTGACCGCGGAAATGGTCGGCGAGGACCTGCCGGTCATGCCGATCGACCACCCGCTCACTTTCTTCGGCCCCTACAACGAGTTCGCCGGCACCGGCAAGGAGATCGGCTGGCCGCTGCTGCGCGACCAGGGCAACTCGGCCTATATGCGCGACACCGGCGATCCCAAGACGGCCGAAGGCGGGCAGATCGAGTGGGGCTACTACGAGGAGAACAATCCGCGCCTTTGCCATCCGCGCGACCTGCTCGAGAAGGATCAGGCGCGGCTGTCGCCGTCGCAGCGCGACCTCGACATGGAGCAGATCCTGGCGCCGCTGGAGCGCGCCATGGAGCTGACGCCGATCCTGGGCGAGCTCGGCTACAATGAGGGCCATTCCTTCAACGGCCTGCTGCAGGTGACGACCGACGGCGGCCCGTCCATGGGCGAGAGCCAGAAGGTGAGGGGCCTTTGGTATGCCGTCGCCATCTGGGTCAAGGACGGCCCAGGCATGGGCAAGCTGATCGCCGACTGGATGACCGACGGCAGAACTGAAATCGACCATCACGCCATCGATTATGCGCGCTTCTATCCGCACCAGACGAAGGAACAGTTCATCTGGGATCGCTGCACCGAGACGGCGATGAAGGTCTACAATCCGGCGGTCCATCCGCGCGAGCCGTTCTCCAAGGGGCGCAACATCCGCCGCTCGCCGTTCTGGGAGCGGGAGAAGGAGCTCGGCGGCTATTTCATGGAACTGGGCGGCTGGGAGCGTGCGCACGGCTATGCCGCCAACGAGCATCTCCTCGAAAAATACGGCAACCGCGTGCCGGTGCGCGAGAACGAGTGGGACAACCGCCATTTCTGGCGCGTCTCCAATGCCGAGCATCTGGCGATGAGCGAGGATTGCGGCATCGTCAACCTCTCGCACTTCTCGATGTACGACGTCGAAGGGCCAGACCATGTCGCCCTGCTGGAATGGCTGTGCGCAGCCAAGATCGGCGGCGACAACAATATCGGCAAGGGTATCTACACCCACTTCCTCGACGAGGAAGGCATGGTGCGCGCCGACTTCACCGTCATCCGGATGGCCGACCGCTGCCGGGTGATCGACGGCGCCGACGCCGGGCCACGCGACTTCCGCTACATGCAGCGCACCGCGCAGGACAAAGGCTTCGACGTCACCGTCACCGACGTGACCGAGAAATACGTCACCATCGGTATCTGGGGGCCGAACGCGCGCACGACCCTGCAGAAGGTGGTCGAGGATCCGAATGGGCTGACGCCGGAGAATTTCCCCTTCGCCGCGATCAAGCCGATCCGCATCGGGGGCAAGGACGTGACGGCATTCCGCATCTCCTATGTCGGCGAGCAGGGCTGGGAACTGCATATGCGCTACGAGGACGGTCTGGCCGTCTGGGACGCGCTGCGCTCGACCGGTGTCATGCCGTTCGGCGTCGAGACCTACGCCAACACGCGCCGCATGGAAAAGAGCCTGCGGCTGCAGAACGCCGACCTGTTGACGGAGTACAATCTGCTCGAGGCCGACCTTGCCCGCCCGAAGGTCAAGGAGAACGACTTCTGCGGCAAGGCCAAGCATCTTGAATACCGGGCCCGCGAACACCAGCCGGCAATGCTCTGCACCCTGGTGATGACCGAGAACCTCGATTCCAAGGGCGTTGCTCGCTATCCGGTTGGCACCATGCCGGTGCAGGATCCCGCGACCGGTGAGACTTTGGTCGACGAGCTTGGCCGCCGCTCCTTCACCACTTCCGTCGCCTATGGCCCGACGATCGGCAAGAACATCGCGCTCGCCTATCTGCCCTGGGCCTACTGCCAGGAGGGCCGGAAGTTGCAGGTGGAGTATTTCAGCGAGACCTACCCGGTGGAGGTGGCCGGCGTCGGCTACAAGCCGCTCTACGACCCGGAGAACCTCAAGCCGCGCAGCTGAGCGCTGCAAATGTTCGCGAAAGGGCCCGGTCGCTGCCGGGCCTTTTTTGTTTTGTCCACAGATCGAATATCGCTTACCGTCAAGGCATGTCCGCTTACGGCCGCAGAGGTCACTGGCTTCCGGGCGCTGCCGCGCTGGCGCTGTTCCTGGGCCTGACGGCACGCTCGACCGCGGTCGAGCCGGTCGATGTCGAACTGGTGCTGGCGGTCGATGTATCGCTCTCCATGTCGCCGGATGAACTCGAGATCCAGCGGCACGGCTACGCGGCCGCGCTGACGCACGACAATGTTCTGAAGGCCATCGCGGACGGCACCTATGGCAAGATCGCGGTTACCTATGTCGAGTGGGCCGGCACGACATGGCAGCGCGTCATCGTGCCGTGGACGCCGATCACCAATCGCGCCGACGCCGATCATTTCGTCGCTCAGCTCAATGCGCGGCCGCCCGACAGTGCACGGCGCACGTCGATCTCCGGTGCACTGACCTTCGGTAGCGACCTTTTCGCCGAAAGCGGTTTCCAGGGCACCAAGCGTGTCATCGACGTTTCCGGGGATGGGCCCAACAATCAGGGTGCGCCGGTCAACATCACGCGGGACGAGGTGGTGAAGCAGGGCATCACCATCAACGGACTGCCGCTGATGACGCGAGGCGGCTACGGCGGCGCCTTCGACGTCGACAATCTCGACCGCTACTACAGCGACTGCGTCATCGGGGGAGCGGGCGCCTTCATGATTCCGGTCAATGACTGGACGCAATTTCCAGAGGCTGTACGGCGCAAGCTGGTGCTCGAACTTGCCGGTCCTGCATCGTCGCAATGGGCTGCCGAACAGGCAGCGCGCCCGCCGGTGGTGCTTGCCGACGACAGGCCGGCCGCCGATTGCATGGCCGGCGAGAAAATGTGGCGCAACCGAAGCTGGATGTACGACACCCGCTGACCGTTCCAGCTATCTGTCCCGACGCAGTTGGGGACGGAAAAGCGCTACAGACTTTTCCTGGATTTGCTCTAAGTACCTTACCGTGGCAATGCGCCTGGATCGGCGCCATCGCTCGAAGCGAGCAAACAATGAGGCATGACATGAAACGCCTGTTCATCCTGACCGCAGTTGCGTCGACCATTTTTGCCGGCACTGCGAGCGCCCAATTCTACGGGGAGGCAGCCTGCGTCTTGTTCGAACACGCGAATTTCCGAGGTCGTTCCTTCGAAATGGGCCCCGACGACGCAGTCAATTTCCGTCGCGGCCAGTTCTGGAATGATCGCATCTCCTCGGTGCTGGTGCGCCGCGGTTGCACGCTCGTCGCCTATGAGCACACCGGAATGCGAGGCGGTTCGATCGAGCTCAATCGCAGGGTTCGGGACTTCGGCGGCACCGGCTGGAACGATCGCATCTCGTCGGCCGAGTGCTACTGCGACCGGTACTGAAGCCCACCCACTCTGTGCGGGTCAGGCGGCGAGAAGCTGCTTGCGGTCGACCCGTTCCTGCTGCGGCGAGCGCGCATAGAGCTCGCGATAGCATTTGGAGAAATGCGAGGCCGAGACGAAACCGCAGGCGACAGCCACCTCGACCACCGGCATCGACGACTGGATGAGCAGATGCCTGGCGCGATCGAGCCGGATCTCCAGATAATAGCGGGCCGGGGAACGACCCATCTCGGTGCGGAACAGGCGCTCGATCTGCCGCCGTGACAAATCGACGTGGTCGGCGATCTCAATCAGCGACAGCGGCTCTGAGAGGTTCGCCTCCATCAGTTCGATGATCGTCAGCACCTTCGAGTTCTGAACGCCCAGACGTGCGCGCAGCGGCAGACGCTGGCGATCGGTCGGACTGCGCACGCGGTCGGTCAGAACCTGCTCGCAGACGCGATTGACGAGGCTCTCGTCGAAATCGTCGCCAATCAGCTTCAGCATCATGTCGAGCGCGGCGGTGCCGCCGGCGCAGGTGTAGACGTTCTGGTCGACCTCAAAGAGATCGGCAAAGACATTGGCCTTCGGGAACGCTTCCGAGAAGCCCGGCAGGTTCTCCCAATGGATGGCGCAGCGCTTGTTGGAGAGCAGGCCTGCCGCGGCCAGGATGTGCGCGCCGGTGCAAAGCCCGCCGACGGCGACACCGCGATTGTATTCCTCGCGCAGCCAGGCGAAAGCCGACTTGTTGTAGTACCGCTCGACATTGACGCCGCTGCACACGATGGCCATGTTCGGCCTATCCGCGCCCGACATCTTCTTGCGCTCTTCCTCAAGCGAGGTGTTGACGGCGCATTCGACGCCATTCGAGGCGCGCACCGGCTTGCCGTCAATGCTTGCCAGACGCCAGCTGTAGGCGTCGTAGCCGAGCATCCGGTTGGCCGAGCGCAGCGGATCGAGCGCCGTCGCAAAGGCGATCATCGTGAAGTCGGGGACGAGGAAGAATACAAAAGATCTCTTGATCGGGTGCTTTGCGGCATTCACGGGAAAACCTCACGCGGCCATGACGCGAACAGGATGTCGCGAACAGCATAGCGACATCAGGAAAAACCATTCCTGTCAATCGGGTAGACGGTCTAGCGAAGATTAAATTTGCGACACGGGTCGCAAATGGGCAATCGCCAATGGCGGTTGGCCAGTCGCTACCACCCTAGGTATTCAGAGAAGCTGCGCCATCAAAGCAAAACGCCGCCTCGGTCCAGCCGGGCGGCGTTTTGATCGATCTCAGTGACGGCGGAGCCGCCCGGTCCAAGACTGCCTCAGGCGACGAAGCCGAGGCGGGCAGCGGCCACAGCGCCGGTCTGACCGGGCATGGTCTTGGCAAGACGCTGACGCTCCAGAGCGGTCGTCAGGTTCATTTCGCGGCGGCTGAAAAGGCGGGCAAAAAGCTTCATTGTCATCTCCATTCGGTTGCGCGGACGGGTCGCCTTCGCTTGATGGAGTGGGGCAGCTCGTTTTGCTGGCGTGGATATAGGCGTGCTTCAGCGAAAACAAAATCGCAAAAGCGAAGTGGTTGTTATGAAAAGCGACATCGATTGCGATATCTTTGGGCAATGTGCCTGAAATTTACGATTGTTTACAGCGATTTAATGCCGAAGCAGGATCGTTATGCGAGTGGTTCATATGCGTCGTGCAGCGGTTGCATGGCTCTGCGAAACTCGTAGGCACGCAAACAAAAAGGCCTGCCGGACTGGGCGGCAGGCCTTCAATCTTGACTGTTCACTCTTTTACTTCGCTCCGGCCCAGCTTCCGACACCCAGACGCGAGCCGGTCTTGGCATCGGCGGCTTCCGGCCAGCCGATATCCTTCTGCAGTTCGATGGGCAGCGCATGGATGGCGCGTTCGGTCTGGTAGCGGGCGCGGGCGGCGCTGAACTCGGTCGCGAGCCGACCAATGGATAACAGAATGGACATTTCACTCTCCTATGGGTTCGGGGGCAGGGAGGACGCCCCGGCGATGCGTTGGTCTGCTTCAGTTCACATCGATTGCAGGCCCTTTTGATGGTCGGTCCGTGATCACCCTTGGCAGGAGCCTCGATCGATGGAGTTGACTATGCGCCCGAACTGATGTTCAATCAAACGAAATGGGATGATGGTTTGCATCAGAAAAATTGAAGGTGGACCCCCATGAACGCCCCGCTCAATCACCCTTTGCCTTTGCTTGACCTCGATGTGCTGCGCACCTTCGTGGCAATCGCCGAGACCGGCAGCTTCACCACTGCCGCAAACGCCGTTTTCCGCACGCCTTCGGCCGTCTCAATGCAGATCAAGAAGCTGGAGGATATTCTCGGCCGCTCCGTGTTTGCGCGCGACGCGCGCTCGGTGACGCTGACCACGGATGGGGAAATGCTGCTCGGCTACGCCCGGAGGCTTCTGTCGATCAACCGCGAGGTGGTGTCGAAGTTCATCATTCCCGACATTGTCGGCGTGGTGCGGCTTGGCTCGCCGGACGACTATGGCGAGCGTGTGCTGCCGCATGTGTTGAAGCGCTTTGCGCAGTCGCATCCATCGATCGCCGTCGACGTCACCATCGATCAGAGCAGCAATCTGCGCCGCCGCATGGACGACCGCGCGCTCGACATCACGCTGCTCACCAATTCGTACAAGACCAGCGCGCTTGGCGCCGAGGTGCTGCTGACCGAACCCATCGTGTGGGCCGGCGCCAAGGGCGGTTGCGCGCATCTGCGCGAGCCGCTGCCGGTGTCGCTGTGGGAAGAGGGCTGCGCCTGGCGGGCCGGTGCGCTCGAAGCGCTTGGCCGCGAGGGGCGCAACTATCGCGTCGCCTATATGAGCGCCCACACCGCCGGCCAGCGTGCCGCGATCATGGCCGATCTTGCCGTCGCTCCGCTGCCGAAGTCCTTCCTCGGTGACGACATGGTCGAACTCGGCCCGAAGGACGGCATGCCCGATATCGGCACCTACAATCTCGCCATGGTGGTGGCGCCGGACGCCAGTGCGCCGGTGAAGGCCGTCGCGGACCACATCCGCGCGACGTTCGAGCTGTTCCACGAAACCGGCAAGTTCTGATCTATTCGGCCGCCGGTGCGGAACCGTCTGCGAAAATGGCTCTCGTCCCACGCCGCGCCTGGGCAGGGCGGGACACCGGTTCCCTCGTAAGGAAGGCGACGATGCTGTCGCGCGCGCGGCGCGCTTCAGGCATCTCGATCAGCGGCCATACGTGGAACATGCCTTCTTCGTAGACCACGTCGACCTCGACGCCAGCGGCCCGCGCCCGCTCGGCGAAGATCAGGTTGTCGGGGGTGAGCAGGTCGCGCGAGCCGGTCAGCAGCAATGTCTTCGGCAGCACGCAGAGATCACCGTAGAGCGGGCTGATGTGCCAGTCGGCGCGATCGATGCCGGCGCTGTAGAGCCGGATCGCCTCCAGCCCGCCTGAGATGCCAAGCCAAGGATCGTTGCGTTCCGCCTCGAACACCTCCGGATTGGACAGCGACATGTCGAGTCCGGGCGAAATCAGCACATGGCAAGACGGCAGAGGCAGGCCTTGCTCGGCCGCCATCATGGTGAGCACGACCGCCATGTTGCCACCGGCGGAATCGCCCATGAAGATGATGTCCTCGGCCTTGGTCTCCTCGAGCATCAGCCGATAGACATGGCTCACCATGCCGAACATGGCGTGAAAGTCGTGCTCCGGGGCGATGGGGTAGATCGGCACGGTGATGCCGAAGCCCAGCCGTTCCGCCATTTCGGCGATCAGACCCCAATGGTAGGTCGTGATCTGAAAGACGAAGGCGCCGCCATGCATGTAGAGGATACGCCGGCGCTCGCCGGCCTTGGGCGCGATCTCATAGACCGGAAAGCCGTCGACGACATCTTCAGTGATGTCCAGGCGCGACCTGAGCAAGGCCGGCGGATGATGATCCTCGGTCCTGCGGGCGTAAGCGATCCATCGCTGCAGGTTCTCAGGGCTGGAGAAGGCTTTCTTGCGGCTGTGCCTGAGAACGAACGAGACGAAGTGGCTTTTCAGACTGGGCATGGGGATACACGGACTTCGACGGAGCCGACTAAGAGAACTTCCCCCCGCAATCCGAAGATTGTACCTCAGTTAAAAATGTCAAGGTTCGGGCCACGGCACATCGGCGTGATCCGACGGCGGACACCTTAGCGCCGTGGCAGCAGCGCGGCCCGCAGCTTGTGGTCGCCGGTCGCCGAGGCCACGTTTGGGCCCCGGCGCCTGCCGAGCAGCTTGCATTTGTCGGCGAAGGTCATCAGCGCGCCGTCCCCAGCAGCAACGAATGAAGGACTGCCTGCGGGTCGCTCGGCGGCGACGCCGGCCAGCCAATGTCCTTCTGAACATGAGCAGGCAGGCTGTTCAGAGCGCGGACCGCTTTGCCCCGTGCATGAGCCTGCCTGATGGTGACGCCGAAACGGCTCAGATTATCAAACATCGACATGTTGGTTCCTCCGGAAGGTCGCCGCGGCGCGAAGACATTTCACGCCGGCCTTCGATGGCAGGCTAAATGCGCCTGGCGTGTTTCCGTCGGATTTCGCGAAAACAGCGCGATCGTTTCCGGATCAGTCAATCCGGAAACATTTGCATGCAAATGAAATCTCAGGTCGGAAGGGCCGGCAGCCGGGCTATTCCCGGCCGCGCCGTGCCGCGCGTTCCTCGCGCGAGCGCCTTCGCGGCGTGGCATCGGCGGCGCCATCCTCGCCCACCGTCTTGCGCGGCGGCAGCTTCACCGCAGCTGCCAGCTTCGGGAACGGGTCGACCTTGTTGGGCAGCGCCATGGCATAGACGAAATGCTCCTGGAACTTCGGCTCCAAGGCCGTCTCGATCTTCTCGATCCGGCTCACCGTTTCTTCGATCTCGCGACGGTAGCCGCGATTCAAAAGCGCCATGCGGGCACCGGCGCCGGCGGCATTGCCGACAGCCGAGACCTTGTCCAGGTCGCAATCGGGGATGAGCCCCAACACCATGGCGTATTTCGGATCGATGAAGGAGCCGAACGCGCCCGCGAAATGGATGCGGTCGACATGGGCGGTGTGCTGCTTTTCCATCAAAAGCTTGGTGCCGGCATAGAGCGCCGCCTTGGCAAGCTGGATGGCGCGCACATCGTTTTGGGTGATGGTGATCTTCGGCTCGCCCTCCTTGAGCAGGTAGGAGAAGGTGCGCCCGGTGGCGACGATGCGCGGCGAGCGGGATGAAAGCGAACCGTCGACCACACCGTCTTCCGAAATGATGCCCGACAGATACATCTCGGCAATCACCTCGATGATGCCGGAGCCGCAAATGCCGGTGACGCCGGTCGCCTGGACGCTCTCCGCGAAACCCGGCTGATCCGACCACAATTCCGAACCGATGACGCGGTAGCGGGGTTCCAGCGTGTCGGGGTCGATGCGCACGCGCTCGATGGCGCCCGGTGCCGCCCGCTGACCACCGGAGATTTCCGCGCCCTCGAAGGCGGGTCCGGTTGGGGACGAGGCCGCGACCACGCGGGTCCTGTTGCCGAGCACGATCTCGGCATTCGTGCCGACGTCGACGATCAGCATCATCTCGTCCTGGCGATGCGGGCCTTCCGAAAGCGTGACGGCGGCGGCGTCGGCGCCGACATGGCCGGCGATGCAGGGCAGCATGTAAAGACGCGCGCCCTGGTTCAGTTTCAGGCCGAGATCCGAGGCCTTGATGCGCACGGCACCGGAAACGGCAAGCGCGAAGGGCGCGCCGCCGAGCTCGGTTGGATCGATGCCGAGGAAGAGATGGTGCATGATCGGATTGCCGACGAACACCGCGTCAAGAATGTCATTGCGCTGGACATTGCCTTCCGTGCAGACCTTGTCGACAAGACCGGAAACGGCTTCGCGTACGGCGACCGTCATGCCTTCGCGGCCATCCGGGTTCATCATCACATAGGAGACGCGGCTCATCAGATCCTCACCGAAGCGGATCTGCGGATTGGACGTGCCGGAGGAAGCGGCGACGCGGCCCGACAGCAGCGACACAAGATGCATGGCGATCGTGGTCGAGCCGATGTCGCAGGCGAGACCGTAAGCTTCGTTCTTCAGGCCAGGCCAGAGCGCGATGACGCGCGCGATGTCGCTGTCGGCGTCCTTGTGAATGGCGGCGGTGGCGGTCCAGTTGCCCTTGCGCAGGATGCCCTGCACCTGGGGCATGAGGTAGAAGTCGAACTCGAGGTTCGTAAGGCCCCAGTCCTTCATCAGGGCGATCTTGAGCCGATCGAGATCGCCGAGCGGCTTGTGCATGTCGGGCTCTTCGATCTCGACATAGCACATGCGGATCGCCGTATCGCGGGCGATCACCCTGGTGTCGGCGTCCTTGCGGATGGTCTGGGCGTTGATGACCGTGTCCTGCGGCACGTCGATGACGAGATCGCCGAGGATCTGCGCCGAGCAGGAGAGGCGGCGGCGTTCAGGCAGGCCGCGCACCCGCTCGTAGCGCTCTTCCTTGGCGCCCTTCGACGAGATGTGCTCGTTGGAAGAGACGATCTTGTGCTTGGCGAAATTGCCTTCCTGCACCTCGATCTGGCAGCGCCCGCATGTGGCGCGGCCGCCGCACACGCTTTCGACGTAGACACCGAGCTGGCGCGCGGCATCCAGCACCGGCGTGCCGACCGGAAACCGCCCGCGCTTGCCGGACGGCATGAACAGCACGAGCGGGTCGGTGATATTGGGAGGCGGGTTCAC